>DASRHC010000060.1:0-89992 GCA_035650715.1 Candidatus Methylomirabilota bacterium
GACCCTCGAGGCCGCGATCCTCACCTATATCGCCCTGACCAACACGGCGCCGAAGCCCTTCGTGTGGACGAAGACCGCCGACGAGATCTTGGCCAGTGTAGCTCGATTTTGTCATCGAATCTCTGGGACAGGACACTAGCATGGGGCCGATGCTGCCTCCGGACGACGGCAATCCGTATCGCGACGCCACCATCGGCCAGATGCTCGCGGCCCAGGCCGCGCGGGTGGGCGACCACGAGGCGATCGTGGCCACCGACCGGCGCTGCTCCTATCGCTGGCTCCACGAGCAGGCGCAGCGCTTCGCGCGCGGCCTCATCGCGTGCGGCGCCGGCAAGGGCGACAAGGTGGCGCTCTGGCTCCCGAACCGGCCCGAGTGGTTCGTGGCCCAGCACGCCTGCGGGCTGCTGGGCGCGGTGGCGGTGGCGCTCAACACGCGCTACAAGGCCCACGAGCTGCGCTACATCCTCGGCCAGTCGGACGCGACCACCCTGATCTGCACCGATCACGCGGGCCCGGTCGACTACCTGGAGACGCTGGTCGAGGTGCTGCCCGGGCTGGGCGCGGCCGTGCCCGGCGAGCTGGCGTTCCCGGACTTCCCGATGCTCCGGCGCGTGATCGTGCACGCGGAGGACCCCTATCCGGGCTGCCTCGCCTGGCGCGACGTGATGGACGCCGCGGAGGAGCCGGGCACCGCGCCCGCGCTCGAGGCCGCCCGCGCCGCGGTGGGGCCCGATGACCCGTTCACGATCCTCTACACGTCCGGCACCACGTCGTTCCCCAAGGGCGCGGTGATCAGCCATCGCAACTGCCTGCCCCACGGCTGGTGGTGCGGGGAGGTCATGCGCATGAGCGAGCCGGACCGCGTGCTGCACGCGCTGCCGCTCTCCGGCACGTGGGGCGGGCTCTGCATCCCGCTGGCCACCTTCACCCACGGCGCCACGCTGGTGCTGATGGAGACCTTCGACGCCGCGGTCGCGCTGCGCCTGATGGAGGACGAGCGCATCACGGTGTGGAACGGGGTGGATGCGATGGCGGTCCCGATGCTGGAGCACCCCGACCTCGCGAAGCGCGACCGCTCGCGCCTGCGCACCGGCGGCTTCGCGGCCACCGGCGGCGGCGTCGACGGCCTCTTCGAGGCGGTGGTGCAGCGGCTGGGTCTGCGGCAGGGCTTCCAGCCCTACGGCATGACCGAGGTCAACGCGATGGCGCTCGTGCACGACCTGGACGAGCCGCCCGAGCGCCTCGCGGAGGCGGGCGTGTGGCCCGCGGCCGGCATCGAGGCGCGCGTGGTGGATCCCGAGACGGGGCGCGACCAGCCCGCCGGCACCGGCGGCGAGCTGTGGCTGCGCGGCCGGCTCGTGACGCGGGGCTACTACAAGAAGCCGGAGGAGACCGCGAAGGCGTTCGCTCCCGACGGCTGGTTCCGGACCGGCGACCTCGCGGTGCGCCACGCCGACGGCCGCGTGATCTTCCTGGGCCGGCTGCGCGAGGTGCTGCGCATCAGCCACTTCATGGTGGCCCCGGGCGAGATCGAGGCGTATCTCCAGACCCACCCGAAGGTGCTGCAGGCCTTCGTGATCGGGGTGCCGGATGCCAAGACCAACGAGGCCGCGGTCGCCTACGTGATCCCGCGGCCCGGGTGCGCGGACCTCACGGAGGACGAGGTGATCGCGCACTGCCGCGGCCACATCGCCTCGTTCAAGGTGCCGCGCCACGTGCGCGTGGTGGCCGACGTGCCGCGCACGCCGGGCCCGCACGGCGACAAGGTGCAGAAGGGACGTCTGCGGGAGATGTTCCTGGCCGAGAACCGGCCGGCGCGCTGACCGCGCCGCCCGCGCGCTACGAAGCCGTCCCGAGGCGCCGACGCGCGGCCGCGATCTCCTGCTTGACCGCGTCCGGCCCGGGGAACTCGCGCCGGGCCCGACGGTACCAGTACCGCGCGTTATCCAGATCACCCTCGATGGTGTGGACGATGCCGTGCATCCACGCCGCGAGGGTGGACTTGTCGGCCTGGACGATCTGGTGGGCGGCCTGCCACTCCCCCGCGTCGAGGTGCGCGAGGGCCTTCGCGAGGGCCGCGGATCGATCGTCAGGCGCTGGCGCGGTCATTGCCAGATTTCCAGTGGTGATGCGCCCGGTTCCCGGGCGCTCATTGCTCGAAGTGTACCGCAGTCGTGTTGCTCCCGCTCACCAGCACGCCGACCCGCCCGCGCGGCTCCGGCACGTAGGCGCCCGCCAGGAGCGCGGAGAGCGCGGCCGCCCCGCCCGGCTCGGCGACCACGCGCCGGCCCTCCCAGAGCGCCTGCTGCGCGCGCCGGATGGCCGCGCCGGGCACCAGGACGACGCGCGCGACGTGGGCGCGCGCGATCGGGAACATCAGCGCGCCCACCCGGCGCGGCGCCAGCGAATCGGCCGCGATGCCGCCGGCCTCCGCGTCCACCGGTCGCCCCGCCGCGAGCGCCCGCGTGAGAGTGGGCGCGGTCTCCGGCTCGACCCCGATCACGCGCGGGGCCCCCGCGCACCACGCCGCGATCCCGCCGATCAGCCCGCCCCCGCCCACCGCCACCAGCAGGGTGTCGAGCTCGGGCGCCTGCCGCGCCAGCTCGAGGCCGATCGTGCCCTGCCCGAGCAGCGTCGCCTCCTGATCGAAGGCGTGCACGGGCAGCGCGGCCCGAGCGGGCCGCGAACGCCTCGCTGGCGGCCAGCGCGTCCGCGTAGCGGTCGCCGCCCACCACGAGGTCCGCGCCGTAGCCGCGGATGCGATCGATCTTGGCGGGCGAGGAGACGCTGGGCACGAAGATGTGCGCCGGGATCCCGAGGCGCATCGCCGCGTCGGCCACCGCGGCGCCGTGGTTGCCGCCCGAGGCCGCCGCCACGCCCGCGGGCGGGATCCGGCGCGTGAGAAGGTTCGTTGGCGGATGTGCGGCCGGATCAGGCTATGCGTGCGCTCGATCGTCGCGCGGTCGATGCTGGCCGTCACGGGCCTCGATGGTGGCACCCTCGCACGCGCAGCCCGGCTCGGCGCAGGGCCCCGAGCCGTCGACCCGGCAGTGCATGCTCGGCATGTGCCCGCACGCGCACACGCCCCGGATCTGCTCGGAGACCGGCCCGATCGCCATGGGCCATCGGATCCGCAAGCGCGATGCCAAGCGCCGCGTCAAGCGTGGCGCGGAGTTACCGGCGGCCCGGCCACGTCGACCCTACCGGGCGCGGCACCCCGGCTGCCCTGTTCAGGCACCGCCGCCGCAAGCCACCGCATTCACCGGGGGCTCGCCGCGGGCGACCCGGTGGATGTTCTCCGCGATGACCGCGGCGCGGGCGTCCATCATGCCCTCGGTCCACCCGGACACGTGCGGGGTCATCAGCACGTTGGGCAGCGTGTGGAACGGCCGGTGGGACGGCAGCGTGGGCCCCGCCCCCTGCGGGTAGCGATACCAGACGTCGAGGGCGGCGCCGCCGAGCGCGCCGCCGGCCAGCGCGGCGTAGAGCGCGTCCTCGTCGACCACCTCGCCACGCGCCACGTTGATCAGCACCGCGGTGGGCTTCATGCGGGCGAGCGCGCGGGCGTCGATGAGCCCGCGCGTGTCCGGTCCGAGCGCGAGGGTCAGGGCCAGGAAGTCGGCCCGGACGAGCACGTCGTCGAGCCCCTCCGGCCCGCGCACGGCCGCGAGCCGGTTCGGGTCCGGCCGATTCGGATCGCGACGGACGGCCAGCACCTCCATGTCGAAGGCGAGCGCGCGCCGAGCCACCGCCTGTCCGATGCGCCCGTAGCCCACGATGCCCAGCGTCTTGCCGGCCAGCTCGCGCCAGAGCGGCACCGGCGCGCCGGACCAGACCGACTCCCAGCGCCCCTCGCGCAGGCTCGCGTCGATGCGCCGGAAGTCGCGGGCGAGGGACAGCATCGCGCCCAGCACGTACTCCGCGATGCCGACGTCGTGACCGTAGGCGTTGGCGAGCGCGGTCGCCGGGCCCAGCGCGGCGCGGTCGATACGGTCGAGACCGGCGCCCGGCACCTGCACCAGGCGCAGCCGCGGCGCGGCGGCCGCCATCTCCGACGTGAAGGCCATGGTCACCAGCACGTCCACGTCGCCCAGCCGGGCGAGGATCTCGCGCTCGCCGCCCTGCACCACCTCGCAGGGAATCCGCACGCGCTCGCGCACGCGGCCCGCGACGTGGCCCGCGAAGACGCCCGCGAAGGCGACCTTCACATCAGCACCATCTGAGTCTGGGTGGTCAGCGAGAGCAGCCGTCCCGACTCGTCGGTGACGCGCGTCTGCCAGACCTGGGTGCGCTTGCCCCGGTGCAGCGGCGTGGCCTCCGCGCGCACCACGCCGCTCCGGCCCGCCGCGAAGAAGTTGGTCTTGGACTCGAGCGTGGTGGTGCTCGCCCCCGCGGGCAGGTTCACCACCGTGGCGGTGGCGCCCACCGTGTCGGCCAGCGCCATCAACGTGCCGCCGTGGAGCGCCCCGCCCACCGTGCGGAGGTCGTCGCGGATGGTCAGCTCGGCCACCACCCGGTCCGCGCTCGCCTCCACGATCCGGAGGCCCAGCAGGGTGCTGAGGGTGCCGCGCATGCGCTCGTTGATGAGGTCGGGATCGATCGTCATGGACTGTCCTCCTGGGGCATCGCGCTCGGGCGGCCGGCCCCCGGTATCCTGGCCCGGCGGTGGCGCCAGTTCAATTACCTCGAAGGTAATGGCGGAGCGGCCCGTCCCCGGTGTACTGTCCCCGCATGAAGCAGGCGACTCCCAGCGTCCGCCGCCCGCGGGCCAGCGCGGTCGGCCGGCTCATCCGGCAGTGGCGGGAGCGGCGGCGGCTCAGCCAGCTGAGCCTGGCGGTCGACGCGGAGATCTCCACCCGGCACCTGTCCTTCATCGAGACCGGGCGCTCGCAGCCGAGCCGGGAGATGGTGCTGCTCCTGGCGCGGGCCCTGGACGTGCCGCCCCGCGGGCGCAACGATCTGCTCGCCGCCGCGGGGTACGCGCCGGTGTACCGGGAGACCGCGCTCGACGCGCCGCAGATGGCCGACGTCAAGCGCGCGCTGGACTTCATGCTGCGCCAGCAGGAGCCGTTCCCGGCCCTGGCGGTCGACGGCCACTGGAACCTCCTCATGAGCAACCAGGGCGCCCAGCGGCTCGTCGCACGCTTCCTCTCCCCGGAGGACGTGGCCGCGGTGCCGGGGCCGCCGAATGCAATGCGACTCTTCTATCACCCGCGCGGCATGCGCCCCTACGTCGTCAACTGGGAGCCCACCGCGGCCGCACTGATCCAGTGGCTGCACCGCGACGTGGCGCGCGGCATCGGCGACGACGAGACGCGGCGACTGCTCGAGGAGCTGCTCGCCTACCCCGACGTGCCCAAGAAGTGGCACCATCTCGACCTCGACATCGCCCCGGTCCCCTACCTGGCGGTGGAGATGCGCAAGGGCGACTTCCACGTGAAGTTCTTCTCCACGCTGGCGAGCCTGGGCGTGCCGTACGACATCACGCTGCACGAGCTGCGGGTGGAGTGCTTCTTCCCCGCCGACGCCGCGAGCGAGGCGTGGCTGCGCCGCCTCGCCGAATGAACAGAGTGAGCGCGCGATGACCCCGCCCGCGTCCCGGCCGACCGCGTTCGGCCGCATCCACCCGCCCGACGAGGCGTGGCTCGCCGGCAGCCCGCCCGAGGCGGTCCTCGAGCCGGACCTGCCCATCATCGACACGCACCATCACCTGTGGGACCGCGGCGGCCACCGCTACTTCCTGCACGACTACCTGGCCGACGTGGCCACCGGCCACCACGTGGTGGCCACCGTGTTCCTCGAGTGCCACTCGATGTACCGCGCCGACGGTCCGCCCGAGATGCGACCGGTGGGCGAGACCGAGTTCGTGGCCGGTCAGGCCGCCATGAGCGCCAGCGGGAGGTACGGGCCCACCCGCGTGGCGGCCGGCATCGTGGGCTTCGCCGATCTCACGCTGGGCGATCGCGTGGAGCCGGTGCTGGAGGCGCACCTGCGCGCGGGGGGCGGGCGGTTCCGCGGCGTGCGCCACTCGGCCGCGTGGGACGCCGACGACGTCATCGGCAACAGCGAGGCCGCGGGCGGGCCGCACCTCTACCGGCGGCCCGAGTTCCGGGCCGGCCTCGCGGTCCTCACCCGGCTCGGGCTGTCGCTCGACGCGTGGGTGTTCCACCCGCAGCTGGGCGAGGTGGTGGAGCTGGCCCGCGCGCATCTCGACGCGAACATCATCCTGGGCCACGTGGGCGGCGTGCTCGGCTACGGTCGCTACGCGGGCAAGCGCGACGAGGTCTTCACGGCCTGGAAGACGCAGATGACCGAGCTGGCGCGCTGCCCGAACGTGAGCCTCAAGCTGGGCGGCATGATGATGCGGCTCGCCGCCTACGACTACCGCACCGAGCCGAAGCCGCCCGCTTCCGCGCAGCTCGCCGCGCTCTGGAAGCCCTACTTCGAGACCGGCATCGAGCTGTTCGGGCCGAGCCGGTGCCTCTTCGAGAGCAACTTCCCGGTCGACAAGATGGGCATCGGCTGGGTCGCGCTGTGGAACACCTTCAAGCGCATCACCGCGGGCGCCTCCCGCGCCGAGCGCGAGGCGATGTTCGCGGGCGCCGCGCGGCGGGTGTACCGGCTCGCGTGACGACCGCCCGCCGCGAGGCCGATCGCTGACGCCCATGCGTCCCTAGAGGCCGCGGTGGACTTCGGGCGCTCCCCCGACGAGGCGGCCTTCGCGGAGGAGGTCCGCGCCTTCCTGCGCGCGCATCCGGCCGACTCCTTCCCCGTCGACGGCACCGACGCCGGCTACGGCTCCGGCGCCCACTCCCGCGCTTTCATGCGCGCCCTGGGCGAGCGCGGCTGGCTCTCGCTCACCTGGCCGCGGGCGCACGGCGGGCAGGAGCGGCCGATGGGGTTCGTGCTGGTGCTGCTGGAGGAGCTGGCCGCCGCCGGCGCGCCGTTCGGTCCGCTCTCGGGCTGCCTCCAGGTCTCCGAGTCGATCATCCGCCACGGCTCCGCGACGCTCCAGCGCGAGATCCTGCCGGGGGTCGCGCGCGGCGAGGCCACGTTCTGGCAGGGCTACAGCGAGCCGGGCGCGGGATCGGACCTGCTCGCGCTCGAGACCCGCGCGCGCCTCGAGGGCGAGCACTGGGTGCTGGACGGCCGCAAGATCTGGTCGAGCCACGCGGGCATCGCGACCCACGGCACCGTGCTCGCGCGCACCGATCCCGCGTCGACCCGTCATCGCGGCCTCAGCATGCTGATGGTCGACAACCGGCTCCCCGGCATGGACGTGCGCCCGATCCGCAGCCTCACCGGGCAGGTGTACCACTACGAGGTCTTCATGGACGGCGTCCGCGTGCCGCGCGAGTACATCATGGGCCGACCCGGCGAGGGCTTCGCCCAGCTCCTCCGCGGGCTCGACACCGACCGCTTCTGGGGCCGGCTCTACAAGGCGCCGTTCCTGCGGCGCCTCCTGGGCCTCCTGGTGGAGCACGTGCGCGCGGAGCGGCCGCACGACGCGGTGGCGCGGCATCGCCTCGCGCAGGCCGCCGCGGAGATCGCGGCGCTGCGCGCGCTCTTCCACCGGGCCGCGTGGCTCATCGAGCGCGGCGAGACCGCCACCGGGCCCGTCTCCGCCGCGAAGCTCATGGCCGACGAGCTGGGCCAGCGGGTGTGCGCCCTCGGCATGGAGCTGCTCGGGCCCTACGCCGCGCTGCGCGCGGGCTCGCCGGAGGCCCGGCTGCGCGGCGAGATCGAGCACCAGTACCAGACCTCCTGGGGCCACACCCTGGCCGGCGGCACCTCCGAGATCCAGCGCACCACCATCGCGGTGCGCGCGCTCGGCCTGCCCGCCGAGCCGCGGGTCCGGTGATCGCGTGGACCTCGCCTTCTCGCCCGCGCAGACGCTGCTCCAGCAGTCGGCCCGCACGTTCCTCCGGCAGCGCTGCCCGCCCGAGCGGGTGCAGGCGCTCGCGCTCGATCCGCTCGGCTTCGCGGCGGATCTCTGGAAGGAGATCGCCGTCCTCGGCTGGCCCGGCCTGCTGATCGCCCCCGAGCACGGCGGCAGCGGCGCCTCGCTGGGTGAGGCCCTGGCCCTCATGGAGGAGCTGGGACGCGCCTGCTTCCCCGGCCCGTTCGTGCCGAGCGCGATCGTCGCGGCCACCGCGCTCGGGCGGGCCGGCGGGCGCCGCGCCCAGGACGTGCTGGCCGGCCTCGCCGGCGGTGCGCGCATCTGCACGCTCGCGCTGCTGGAGACGCCGGGCCGGCTCGCCCCCGAGGCCATGACGCTGCCGGTCGCCGTCCCGGGGCGGCTCACCGGCCGCAAGCTCTTCGTTCCGGACGCCCACGCCGCCACCGACGTGATCGTGGCGGGCCGCGGCGCGGCGGGGCCGACCGCGCTCCTGCTACCCATGGACCGGCCGGGCCTCACCGTCCGGCCGCTCGACAGCATGACCGGCGACAAGCTCTTCGCCCTGTCGTTCGCGGACGTGGCGGTCGGCCCCGACGACCTGCTCGCCGTGCCGGGCGAGGCGTGGACCGTGCTCGGCCCCGCGCTCCGCGCGGGCACCCTCGCCCGCTGCGCCGAGATGGCGGGCGCCGCGCAGCGCGTGCTCGAGCTCTGCGTGGAGCACGCGCGGGTCCGCGTGCAGGGCGGGCGGCCGATCGGCTCCCACCAGGCCATCCAGCACGCGTGCGCGGATCTCTATCGCGACGTGGAGAGCGCGCGCTGGCTCACCTGGGAAGCGGAGTGGGCGCTCGCCGCGGGCCGGCCCGACGCGGACACGACGGTCGCCGCGGCCAAGGTCCACGGCGCGGAGGCGGCCCTGCGGGTGGCCCGTCGCGGCCACCAGATCATGGGCGCGATCGGCTACAGCGAGGAGCACCCGGTGCATCTGCTTCACAAGCGCATCCTCGCCGCCTCCCTGGACATGGGCGACGCGCCCCTGCACCTGGAGACGCTGGCGCGCGCGATCGGGCTCGGATAGGGGTCCGCCCCGTCAGTCCTCGTCCGGGGCCGAGCGCCCGAAGACGCGCCGGTGGCGTCGCCGGTCCCGCTCCATGCGCACCTCGGCGGTGGCCTTGGTCAGCCGGAGCGCGAGCCCGGCGATCAGCGCGGGCGCGCCGAGCGCCAGCAGGAGCGAGTCGAGCTCGGCGCCCCGCGTCTGCCCGCGCAGCCGAAGTATCTCCATCCGGCCGTCCTCGTACTCGCGGAGGATCTTGCACACGCTCGCCTGCGCGGACTGGCCCTCCAGGCTGCGTCCCGGCCCGCCCTCGGGGAGCGTGATCAGCGGGAACTCGGGGCCCACGCGGGCGGGCAGCTGCCGGCGGATCTCACCGTACCAGCGGCAGAGCGAGGCGCGATCGCGCTCGCCGTCCTCGACGGCGGCGGAGGACTTGCCGCCGCGCGGGGTGGCCCGGCAGTACACCGCCTCGGCGGCCTCGACGTGGTCCTTCAGGAACTTGAAGTCGAACTCGGTGCGCGCGGCCTGGGCGTCGATCGCGTGGCCGTCGACGAGCCGCCGGACGTCTCCGGCGCCCGAGAGCAGCCCCACGCTCGCCAGCGACAGCCACACGTAGTCGCTGCGCTTCCAGAACACCGCGGACTGGGGACGCGCCCAGATGAGCACCGCGTGGAGGACGATCGTGAGCGCGAGCAGGAGCGCGAGCGCGTAACCCGGGCTCTGCAGGAGCAGGATCATGCACGCATCATCGCCGCCGCCTTCTCCGCGATCATGATGGTGGGCGCGTTGGTGTTGCCGCCCACCAGCGTCGGCATGATCGAGGCGTCCACCACCCGGAGACCGTCCACGCCGTGGACGCGCAGCGACGCATCCACCACCGCCAGCTCGTCGCTCCCCATCTTGCACGTGCCGACCGGGTGGAAGATGGTGCCCGAGCCGCGCTCGCGGACGTACCCCGCGATCTCGGCGTCGGTCCGGACCTCCGGCCCCGGCCCGAGCTCGCGTCCGAGGATGTCGCCGAGCGGCCGCGCCCGGAAGATCTCGCGCAGTTGCCGGATGCCCGCCACGAAGTGCGGCATGTCGGCCGGGTCGGTCAGGTATCCCGGATCGATCAGCGGCTGGTCCAGCGGGTCGGCGGACGCCAGCGTGATGCGCCCCCGGCTGGCCGGCCGGTTCACGTAGAAGACGAACGAGATGCCGTGACGGGTGGGCTGGAACGCGTCGAGCGGCGACTCGGTCAGGCAGTACGGCAGGAAGAACCCCTGCAGCTCGGGCGGGCCGTCGCCGCTCCCGGTGCGCAGGAAGCCGCCCGCCTCCGCGATGTTCGACGTGAGGAGCCCCTGCCCGGTGGCCTCGTACTCCGTCTGCACCGCCGCCAGCTGCTCCGGGGTGGCGCCGTAGAGCGAGACCGGGACCGTGATCTCCTGGCGCAGGAACGTCCCGAGGTGATCCTGCAGGTTGCCGCCCACGCCGGGCAGGTCCGCCACGACCGGCACGCCGACCGCGCGGAGATGGTCCGCCGGCCCCACCCCGGAGAGCATGAGCAGCTGCGGCGAGTTGATGGTGCCGCCCGAGGGCACCACCTCGCGGTCGGCGTCGGCCAGGGCCGACTGCCCGTGGCGCACGTAGGCCACGCCGGTGGCCCGCCGCCCCTCGAACCGGATGCGGCAGGCGAGCGCGCCGGTGATCACGGTGAGGTTCGGACGCCCGAGCGCGGGGCGCAGGAACGCGCTCGCGGTGGACCAGCGCCGCCCGTCCTTCTGGGTCACCTGATAGAAACCGACCCCGTCCTGGGTGGCCCCGTTGAAGTCGGCGTTCGCGGGCACCCCGGTCTCCTCGGCCGCGACCACGAACATCTCGGACAGCGGGTGGCGGAAGCGATGGTCCATCACGTTGAGCGGGCCGCCGCGGCCGTGATAGCGGTCCTCGAGCCGCTCGTTGTGCTCGGACTTCCGGAAGAACGGCAGCACCTCCTCGTAGCTCCAGCCCTTGTTGCCGGCCCGGGCCCAGCCGTCGTAGTCGGCGGCGTGGCCGCGGATGTAGATCATGTAGTTGATCGAGCTCGAGCCGCCGAGGGTGCGCCCGCGCGGCCACGCGAAGCGCCGCATGTTGCAGGCGGGCTGGGGCACGGTGCGGTAGCGCCAGTCGTGCGGGCCGTCCGGGAGGAAGCCCATCATGGCCGGGGTGTGGATGAAGGGCGAGACGTCGGGGCCGCCGGCCTCGAGCAGGAGCACGCGCACCGCAGGGTCGGCGGAGAGCCGGTTGGCCAGGACGCAGCCGGCGGAGCCGGCGCCGACGATCACGTAGTCGTAGCTCATTCGATCACCTCGTCCGCGCGCAGCAACAGCGAGGAGGGCATGGTCAGGCCCAGGGCCCTCGCGGTCTTCAGGTTCACGGTGAGGTAGTAGCGCTCCGGCCGCTCGACCGGGAGCGTGCTCGGGGCGGCGCCCTTGAAGATGCGGTCCACGTAGGTGGCCGCCCTGCGGAAGTTGGCGTCCTGGCTCGCCCCGTACGACATCAACCCGCCGTCGCGCACCAGCACGTTGAACTCGAACATGGCGGGGATCCGGTGCTGCGCCGCGAACTCGATCACTCGCTTTCGGTTCAGGAGGGTGAGCGCGTCGGTGACGAGGAACAGGGCGTCCGGCCGGCTGTTGACCATGGCCGTGAACGCGGTGTCGAAATCATCGGGCTCGCGCACGCCCAGCGGCTGCACCGAGACGTGGAGGGCCTGCGCCGCCTTCTCGACCTCCCGGAAACGGAGGGTCATGCCGCGGTCGTCCGCGTTCCAGAGGACCGCGATGCGCGTCGCCTTCGGGATCGCCTCCTTGAGGATCTCGAGGCGCTTGGCGGAGAGCTCCACCGACTGATCCGTGACGCCGGTCACGTTGCCGCCGGGCCGGGCGAGGCTCTCGATCAGCCCGATGCCGTCGGCGTCGCCGACCAGGGCCATCACGATCGGGATCGTCGAGGTGGCCCGCTTGGCCGCGGCGGTCGACGGGCCCCCGACCGTGACGATCGCGTCGACCCGGAGCCCGACCAGCTCGGTCGCGAGGGCCGGCAGCCGCTCCTGGCGCGCCTCCGCCCACCGTCCGACGTACGTGACGTTCCGCCCCTCCACGTACCCCAGCCCTCGCAGCGCCTCGCGCAGCGGCGCGGGCAACGCTTCGTCGGGCGGCCGCGCGCCCCCGGAGAGGAAGCCGACGCGCCAGGTCCGCCGCGACTGCCCGAGCGCGCCGAGGGGCGCCGCGAGCAGGCTGGCGGCCACGCCGACGAGAAACGTCCGTCGCTTCATCACGAGGCTGCAGGGCGTGGCTAGCGCGGGAGCTCGACCGTCTTGACGTAGACGCCGGGCGAGCCCGGGGCGTGAAGCATGTGCAGCCGCATCTTGGCGTTCAGCGGGTTGGCCTCGCGCTGGGCCTGCCACGCGCGGGTCTCCGACACCTTGGGATTCTGGAATTCGTAGAGCGTGAGGTAGGTCGGCGCGCCTTCCACCGCGCGGTAGCGCCGACCCCGGATCACCCCGGGCACCTTCTCGTAGTTCGGCACGTAGATCGTGTTGTACCACTCGTTGAACTCGCGCTCCGCCGACGGCGGCACGTCCATTCGGCCGATCTGCAGCGCGGGCGCCATCGGGGCGGAGGCGATCGCGGGCGTGAGCGCGGCCGGATGGATCATGGTGTAGACGTTCCGGATGAACGGGCGGCCGATGGCCTGCGGCCCGATCTTCCGGGTCCACGGGGTGGGACTGGCCTGCACCTTCTTGTAGGCCGGGCTCTCCAGCACCGCCGCGCTCTCGAGCTCGTAGCAGGCCAGGTGCTTGGGCCCGCCCTTCACCGCCTCGTAGCGGGCGCCGCCGAGGAAGCCGGGGATCGCCATCCGCTCCGGCAGGTGCTCATGGTTGTACCAGCGGTTGAACTCGTCCTCCCGGTCGGCGGGCACGTCCGCCCACACCATCAGGAGCCCGGTGCCTTTCGTGGCCATGTGGCTCTCCTCCCGGGTCGGGTATATCACGGATCGCGCGGTGCGGCGCGACCGGCCAGCACCGAGACGGCGGCGACCGCCTCGAGCGCGACCAGCCACCACAGCGCGCTGCGGTAGCCCAGCACGTCGTGCAGCAGGCCCATCAGGCCGGGGCCGAGCGCGACCCCGACCTGGGTGGCCGCGCTCAACAGCCCGAACACGGTCCCGAACGACCGCGGCCCGAACTCCTCGCGGGCGGCCAGCAGCGGGGGGAACGTGATGAGGTTGCCCACGCCCAGGCCGAAGACCAGGCTCGCGCCGACCAGCGTCGCGGGCGTGGGCCACGCGGCCATCGCGGCCAGCGCCGCGCCCTGCGCTCCGATGTTCACGGCCGAGAGCGCGCGGAGGTCCACGCGATCCGCGAGCACGCCGAGGGCGATGCGCCCCGGCAGCGCGGCCACCGTGGTCCAGAGCCGCGGCACCCTCAGCACCTGCTGACGGGTCCAGGTGCGGTCGGTGAGCCCGCGCTCGCGCGGGGGCGCGGGGGCGCCGTCGCGCGCGAGCTCGCGGGCGACGTCCGCCGGGCTCGGACGGTCCCGGATCACGACGTGCACCAGCGGCAGGCCGATGGCGAGGAGCGTGGCCGCCAGCGCGCCGGGGGCGAACGCGAAGCCCCGGCGCTGCGTGAGGGCCACCAGGATCGGGACCAGCACCATGCCTCCCACGCTGGCGCCGGTGAGGGCGAGCGTCATGGCGACGCCCTGGCGGCGGCCGAACCACGGCAGCAGCGTGCTGCTGAGGCCGGTGGAGCTGAGGCAGGCCCACGACGTGGCCATCACGAGGTAGACGGCGAAGAGCTGCCACGGGGCGGTGATCACGCCGAGCAGGGCTACCGCGCCCGCCATCGTGACCACCATACCCCCTCACCCGGCCCGCTCCCCAGAGGGGAGCGGTGGAGTGGGGCCGGCCGGGGTGATTCGCGGCGGAGGGTGCGGTAGACTCCCGGTCAAAGGAGAGCGCCCGTGAAGCTCGACGTGTCCATGCTGACGCACGACCTGGGAAGCATCCCGGACTACGCCCGCAAGGTCGAGGCCATGGGCTACGACTGCCTGTGGTCGTCGGAGACCCAGCACGATCCCTACCTGCCCCTGGCGGTGGCCGCGACCTCGACCTCGCGGATCAAGCTCGGGACGAACATCGCGACCGTCTTCTCCCGCAGCCCCATGATCACCGCCCACACCGCGTGGGACCTGCAGAAGGCCTCGCGCGGGCGCTTCACCCTCGGGCTCGGCACCCAGGTGAAGGCGCACAACGAGCGGCGCTTCTCGGTGAAGTTCGAGTCGCCGGGCCCCAAGATGGCGGAAGCCATCCGGGCCATCCGCGCCATCTGGGACTGCTGGCAGAACGGCACCAGGCTCAACTTCAAGGGCCAGTTCTACACCTTCGACGTCATGACCCCGTTCTTCAACCCGGGGCCGATCGACCATCCGAAGATCCCGATCTACGTCGCGGCGGTGAACCCGCTCATGTGCCGGATCGCGGGCGAGCTCTGCGACGGCATGCACGTGCATCCGTTCAACTCGCCCAAGTACCTCCGCGAGATCGTGCACCCCGCGGTGGAGGAGGGCCTCAAGCGCTCGGGCCGCTCGCGCGAGGACTTCACGTTCGCGACCGCCACCTTCGTGGTGGTGGGCGACACCGAGAAGGAGCGGGCCGCGCAGGCCCAGATGGTCAAGCAGCAGATCGCGTTCTACGGCTCCACGCGCACCTACACCCCGGTGCTGGCGGCCCACGGCTGGGAGAACCTCACCGCCCAGCTCCACCGCAAGTCGGTGGAGGGCGACTGGAAGGGCATGGCCGACCTCATCACCGACGAGATGCTGGACACCTACGCGGTGACCGCGACCTACGACAACCTGCACGCGAAGATCCTGGAGCGCTACCGCGGCCTGCTCGACCGCACCGGGCTCTACCAGCCGTACCAGCAGAACGTCGACGACCCGCGCCTGCCCGCGATGGTACGGGCGTTCAACGGGTGACCACCCCTCACCCTGCCCTCTCCCCCTTCGGGGGCGAGGGTTCTCGAATCCCTCTCCCCTCGGGGGAGAGGGCAGGGTGAGGGGGATCGGAGACGCGATGACCGACAAGGTGCAGGTGGAGATCAAGGGCGACGTCGCCACCATCACGCTGAACAAGCCCGAGCGCCTGAACGCGCTCGACAACGAGATGTGGCACGGCATCGGCGAGGCCTGCCGCGCGGTGGACGCCGCGCCCGACGTGCGGGTGGCGGTGCTGATGGGAGCGGGCGGCTGCTTCTGCGCGGGCCTGGACGTCAAGGCGGGCTCGACGCTCGGCCACGCGCTCGACGGCATGTCGCCCGGCCAGGTGCTGGCCCACATCCGCCGGCACCTCGAGGGCCACCAGGCCTCGTTCTCCGCGGTGGAGGCGCTGCGGGTGCCGGTGATCGGCGCCATCCAGCGCGCGTGCATGGGCGCCGGGCTCGAGCTGGCCCTCTGCTGCGACGTGCGCCTGGCCGCGGAGGGCACGCTGTTCTCGATCCCGGAGGTGCAGCTCGGGCTGGTGCCCGACATGGGCGGCACCCAGCGACTGCCGCGCACGGTGGGCATCGGCAAGGCGAAGGAGCTGATCTACTCCGCGCGGCGCTTCGACGCGGCGGAGGCCTTCCGCATCGGCCTCGTGCAGGCGGTGTACCCGGCGGGCGAGCTGCACGCGCGGGTGGCCGAGCTGGCCGCGGAGATCGCGGCCAACGCGCCGCTCGCGGTGCAGGCGGCGAAGCGCGCGATCAACGGCACCTACTACGGCGACATGCGCGCCTGGCTCGACTGGGAGACCGCGCAGGCCTCGGGCCCGCTGCTCTCCGAGGACCGCAAGGCCGGCCTCGCGGCCGCGGCCCGGCGCACGCGCGCCGACTTCAAGGGCAAGTAGGCCTCACCGGACCCGCCCCACACCTCTGGAGGATTCCATGGCCGCCGATCTCTACGACCTGGGCGACAAGCCGCCCCTCGGAGAAGTCCCGAAGCGCATGCACGCGTTCGCGGTGCGGCAGAACCGCTTCGGCGCGCCCCGCGACGCCTGGAAGCGCGAGGTGCTGCCCACGCCGACCATCGGCCCCGACGAGGTGCTGGTCTACGTGATGGCGTCGGGCATCAACTACAACAACGTGTGGGCCGCCCTGGGCCAGCCCCTCGACGTGATCGCGGAGCGGCAGAAGCTCGGCGAGCCGGAGGATTTTCACGCCGGCGGCAGCGACTGCTCGGGCATCGTGTGGGCGGTCGGCAAGGACGTCAAGACCGTCAAGGTCGGCGACGAGGTCATCGTGCACAGCGGCTGGTGGCGCCCCGACGACCCGTGGGTGCTCTCCGGCAAGGACCCGATGCTGGCCGAGTCCACGCGCATCTGGGGCTATCAGACCAACTACGGCAGCTACTGCCAGTTCGCGCGCGCGCAGGCGCACCAGTGCATCCCCAAGCCCGAGCGCCTCACCTGGGAGGCCGCGGGCTGCTTCCTGCTCTGCGCCTCCACCGCCTACCGCATGCTGATGGGCTGGCCTCCGCACACGGTGGAGCAGGGCGACGTGGTGCTGGTGTGGGGCGCGACCGGCGGCCTGGGCAGCCTCGCGCTCGAGATCGTGCGGGCCCAGGGCGGCCGCGCGGTCGCGGTGGTCTCGGACGAGGCCAAGCGGAAGTTCTGCCTGGACCACGGCGCGGTGGGGGTGATCAACCGCTCGCAGTTCGACCACTGGGGCCCGATGCCGGACACCAAGGACGGCCGCGCGTACGGCAACTGGGCCAAGGGCGCCCGCGCCTTCGGCAAGGCGATCTGGGACGCGCTCGGCGAGCGCACCAACCCCCGCATCGTGTTCGAGCACCCGGGCGAGGCGACCCTGCCCACCTCCGAGTTCGTGTGCGCCACCGGCGGCATGATCGTGATCTGCGCGGGCACCACCGGCTACAACGTGACCCTGGACCTGCGCTACCACTGGATGCGCCAGAAGCGCTTCCAGGGCAGCCACCTCTCGAACGACGAGCAGGCGCGGGCGGTGACGAGGCTGGTCGACGCGGGCCGCGTCGATCCGTGCCTGTCGCAGACTTACGGCTTCGACGAGCTGCCGGAGTGCCATCAGCTCATGCTCGACAACAAGCACCCCCACGGCAACATGGCGGTGCTGGTGAACGCGCCGAAGACCGGGCTGGGCGCCTCGTGACGCGGCCGCATCGGCGCGCATGAAGGCGCTCGCCTTCAGCGAGCACGGCGGCCTCGACCGGCTCCGGTACCAGGACGTCGCCGATCCGCAAATCGGCCCGCGCGAGGTGCTGGTGCGCGTGCGGGCCGTCGCGCTGAATCACCTCGATCTGTTCGTGCGCGAAGGGCTGCCCGGCCTCACCCTGCCCATGCCGTTCTGGACCGGCTGCGACATCGCGGGAGACGTGGCGGAGGTGGGGGCCGAGGTCCGCGGGGTCGCGGTCGGGGACCGGGTCGCGGTGAACCCCAACCTCTACGACGGCACCTGCGAGTTCTGCCTGCGCGGCGAGCACAGCCTGTGCGTGCGCTACGGCATCCTGGGCGAGCACACCCACGGCGGGCTCGCCGAGTACGTGAAGGTCGAGGGCCGTCACGTGGTGCGGCTGCCCGCCGGCCTGCCCTACGAGGACGCGGCCGCCTTCATCCTCGTCAACATGACCGCGTGGCGGATGCTGGTCACCCGGGCCGGGCTGCGCGCGGGCGAGGACCTGCTGATCCTGGGCGTGGGCGGCGGGGTCTCCTCGACCGCGGTGCAGATCGGCAAGCTCTGCGGGGCGCGGGTGTGGGTGACCTCGTCCAGCGACGACAAGCTCGAGCGGGCGCGGGCCCTCGGCGCCGACGAGTGCATCAACTACGCGAGGGAGGACTGGGTCAAGGTGATCGGCCAGAAGACGGGCCGGCGCGGCGTGGACGTGGTGCTGGAGAACGTGGGCGCGGCCACCTGGAAGGGCGCGATCCGCACGGTGGCCAAGGGCGGGCGCATCGTCACCTGCGGGGCCACCTCGGGGCCGATCGCGGAGACCGACATCCGGCTCGTGTTCTGGAAGCAGATCTCGATCATCGGCTCCACGATGGCCACCGACGCCGAGTTCAACACGGTGATGGGCCAGCTCTTCGCCGGCCGGCTGCGCGCCATCGTGGACACCGTGATGCCGCTGCGCGACGGGGTGGAGGCCCAGCGACGGCTCGCGGAGGGCAGGCAGTTCGGCAAGATCGTCCTCACCCCCTGAGCTTCCGGCTCGTCGTCATCGCCGACTGGTCGGCGGCCTCCACCCGTGGCCCCGCGCGGCCCACGCGGGATCGGTGCTGGCTGGCGTGGGGGCGCCCGGCCGCCTCCCGGCGCGGGGGGGCGCGCGCGGAGCCCCGGTACTTCCGCACGCGGCCGGAAGCCCTGGCCGGCATTTCTGAGCTGCTCTGCTCGGAGCCGGGGCGTGTGCTGCTGGGCTTCGACTTCGCCTTCGGCTATCCGGTGGAGGCCGGGCTGCCCGCGGGCCGCGCGCTCTGCGCCCGGCTGGCGGCCATGGTTCAGGACGAGCCCGACGGCACCAACAATCGCTTCGAGGTCGCCGGAGTGCTCAATCGCGAGATCCGGAAGACGTTCGGCACCACGTGCGCGGGCCCGTTCTGGGGCCATCCCCCCGGTCGCGTCTATCCGGACCTCGCCCCCACCCGGCCGCGGCCCTTCCCGGCGGGCCTGCCGGACGGCCGGCTCGCGGAGCGGCGATACGGCGCGCGGGGGATCCAGAGCCCGTGGAAGCTGTTCACGGTGGGCGCGGTCGGCTCGCAGACGCTGCTGGGCCTGCCCGCGGTGCATCGCCTGCTGGTCGACCCCGCGCTCGCCGCGCGCACGCGGCTCTGGCCCTTCGAGACCGAGTGGGACCGGGCGATCGCGGAGGACACCATCGTGATCGCGGAGATGTGGCCGAGCCTCATCGACTGCCGCTCCCAGCCGTTCACGGTGAAGGACGCCTGCCAGGTCGCGGCGGTCCGCGACTGGGCGCTCGATCGGCCGGACGCGCTCGCGCGCGGCCTGGCGCGGCCCGCCGGGCTCTCGGACGCCGAGGAGCGGGTGGTCCGCGAGGTCGAGGGCTGGATCGTGGAAAATGTATGAATGTAAGACCTGACCCCATGCTGATCATCACCGCGGGGGTCACGGGGATCGTGACCTCGGTGACGATGATCGGGCCGCTGCTGGTGGACGTGGCGCGGGACCTCGACGTGTCGCTCGGGCAGGCGGGCCTGCTGGCCGCGGCGGCGGGCGTGCCGCAGGCGCTCTTCTCGCCGTTCTCCGGCCTGCTCTCCGATCGACTCGGGCGCAAGCCGATGATCGTGGCCGCGTTCGCCAGCGTGGCGGTGCTGAGCGCGGCGGCCTCGCTCGCGCCCTCGTTCCTCGCGCTGGCGGTGGTGCGCTTCCTGGCCGGCCTGCTCGGCTCGCTCGCCCCCACGAGCCTGATGGCCTCGGTGGGCGATCTCTTCCCCGCGGACCGCCGCGCCCGCGCCATGGGCTGGTTCAACATGGGCTTCAGCTTCGCCGCGATCGGCGGCGTGCCGCTCATGAGCGCGGTGGCGGGCGTCTTCGGCTGGCGCTGGGCCTTCGTCGCCATCGCGATCATGATGGCCGCACTCGCCGCCGCGGTGCAGGCGTGGTTCCCCCGCATCCCTCCGGTGGCGGGCGGCATCGGGGTGCTCGCGACCTACCGCGCGGTCGGGGGCGTCCCCCGCCTGCTCCCGCTGCTGGGCGCGAACCTGATGGAGCGCTCGCTGTTCGCGATGGTGGCGATCTACCTGCCCGCCTTCGTGATGCTGGGCTTCCACATGAGCGCGGTCGGGGTGGCGCCGGTGCTGACCCTGGTCGCGCTGGGCGCGATCGGCGGCAACGTGCTGGGCGGCCGGCTGGGCGATCGCTTCCACAAGCCCGCGATCTTCGTGGTGGCTCAGCTGGTGAGCGCGGCGCTCGGGTTCGCGCTGTTCGGGGCCGGGCTGCCCTTTGCGCCGGTGGTGGCGCTCGCGGTCGCGCTGACCCTCTGCAACTCGGCGAGCCGCCCCGCCTTCCTGGCCTACGGCTCCGATCTGGCGCCGCGGCAGCGCGGCGCGCTCTTCGGGCTCATCGCGCTCACCAACCAGAGCGGGCTCGTGATCGGCTCGGCGGTCGGCGCGGCCGCCATCGGCAGCGGTGGCTACCAGGGCATGGCGCTGGCCGCCCTGGCGCAGGGCGTGGTGGCGGCCGGCCTGGCCCTGCCCCTGCTGGGGCGCCCGCGCGCGGCCGCGCCGGAGGTCAGCCCTTGAGCAGGAGCGCCACGCCGGAGACCAGCAGCAGGATCCGGATGATCACCTGGAACGCGCGCTGCGAGAGCCCGGTCTGCACGCGGCCGCCCACGTAGAGCCCGGCGCCCGCGATGGGGAGCGCGGCCAGCAGGTAGCCGAGCGTCTGGCGGCCGAAGAGCCCGGCGGCCGCGAACGCGGCGAGCCGGACGCCGCCGTCGATGAGGAAGTTCATGGCGAAGGTGGCGCGGAAGGCGAGCCGCTCGAGGCCGCGCAGGTTCAGGTAGATCACGTAGAAGGGCCCACCGGTGCCGAAGAGGGTGCCGACGAGGCCGCCGAGAAAGCCACAGTAGGTGGCCGCGACGTGCGAGCCGCGCAGGTCGGGCAGCGGGAGCATCTGGTAGATCGCGTAGAGCACCACGAAGCAGCCGAGGATGCGGGCCAGCAGCCCCGAGCCGGCCCGGCTCAGCACCCAGAGCCCCGCCAGCACGCCGACCACCATGAACGGGATCAGCCACAGCTGCTCACGCCAGGCCACCCGCTCCACGTTTCGCACGCCCTGGCTGGCCGAGCCCAGGTAGTCGAGCGCGACCACCAGCGGCACCACCACCGTCACCGGCCACATCAGCGTGAGCAGCGGCACCGCGATGAGCCCGGAGCCGAATCCGGCCATGCCCCGCACCCAGTACGCGAGCAGCAGGACCAGCGCGGAGAAGACCGCGATCTCGATGGGGGGCACGAGGGCGGAGCGGATCAGTCGCCGGGACGGCCCTCGAGGTGCCAGGAGCCCTCGTCGCGGTTCCAGAACCGGAGCATGTGGCGGGCGCCCGCCTGGCCGGGCCCGGCCGCGTCCCGGAACGCGGTACGGCTGTGGGCGAACTGGCGGTTGTTGAGGTACTGCAGCTGTCCCTTCTCGATCCGGAACTCGACCCAGTGGGCCGGGTCGTCCACGAGGACGCGGAGGGCCTCCAGCGCCTCGCGCCCACGGTCGTCGAGCGCGGTGTCGGCGAGCCGGTAGCCGCTCTGCACGTAGTCCTCGTAGTAGCGCGCGCTCAGGACGCCGTTGGCGAACTCGAAGACCGGATGCCAGCTGAAGCGCGGGGCGTCCGGCGGGTGCTCGCCCTGCCGGTCCCACGCGAACGGGCTGTAGAGGCGCGCGAGCAGGTCGGGCCGGCTCGCGCGCAGGGCGTTGTGGGCGGCGACCAGGCTCGTGAACCGGCTGAGCCCGCCTTCCCGCGCGGATTCGAGGCAGAAGAGGCCCACGAAGCCGGGCGCCTTCCAGAGCCAGCCGCCGTCGGTGTGGAAGGGCTGGCCGAGGTTGGTCACCGAGCGGCGCACCCCGTAGCCGAGCGCCTGACCGGTGTCCTTCACGTCGTAGAGCCGGGTGCCGTTCCACTTCTGGGCGACGACCTGCCCCAGCATGGAGGCGAGCAGCCAGCCGATCGCCCGGTTCTCCTCCACCGAGTAGCGCTCGACCGGGATGCGATCCACCACCGCGAGGCCGGTGTCGGTCACGAGCTTGGCCCGCACCTGCGACATGAGGGCGGAGCAGGCGCGCAGGGAGAAGGCGGCGGGCGCGAGGCTCTCGATGGGACGGGGCTCGGCCCGCAGGGAAGCGACCACCGCGTCCAGCTCGGCCACGCACGCGGGCGGCACCGCGATCGTCCAGCGGCCGGGGCAGATGGTGGCGCGCGTCCAGGCCTTCGGGCGCTCGATCTCGTGCGGCGGAAGGAGTTCCGTGAGCTGGTCCACGCGCATCGCCGTGCCTCCGGACGTCGAGGTGGAGCGAGTATAGCACGCGGCCCCGAGGCGGGCCGGCGCGCGCCTAGTACCAGCGCGGATCGCCGGGCAGGACCGCGAGCGGCCTGCCGTCCACCTGCAGCACGCGCGGCCGGATGGTGGGCACCGCGCGATCGCGCAACGCGCTCAGGATCTCGCCGGTGCGGGTGCCCGCCTGCTGCAGCAGCTCGAGGTTCTTGATGGTCGGCAGCCGCAGCGTGATCTCCTTGCGACGAAGCGCTTCGAACACCTCGGCCGGCGTCGACCACCGCAGCGCGACGATCTCGTGCCCGTCGACCTCGGGCTCCTGCCCCGGCGCCTCCGCCGCGAAGAAGCGGGTGTCGAAGCGCAGCGGCTGCTCCTCCGGGGTGATCCAGTGCGCGAAGTACGTCAGGCGCTCGGTGGCCAGCGTGAGGCCCTCCTCGCGCAGCATGGTGAAGAAGGCGGGGTTGGCCTTCTGGCAGGCCGCCCGATGGGCCGCGAAGCGGGCGCGGTTCTCGGGGGTGAATTGCACCACCGCGCCGCTCCGGTCATAGGCCAGCAGGACGCCGACCTCCTCGAAGGCCTCGCGGATGGCGCCGACCCAGAACCCCATCGCCTGGCGCGCGGTGAGGTCGCCCCCCAGCCGGGCGCGGGCCTCCGCGGGCCCCAGGGCCGGGCAGAAGCGCTCCACGTCGTCCGGGATGTCGTCGGCCTCGACCTTGCCGCCCGCGAACACGTAGTCTCCCGCCGCGAACTTGCTGCGCCCGTGGCGCTGGATCAGCAGGATCTCGGCGGCTCCGTCCGGCCGGTCGCGCAGCAACACCAGGGTGGCAGCGGGCGCAGGAGTTGCGGGCGGGCTCATGGCGGCGGCGTCACCGGGATCGCCCGCATTCTGACACGGCCCGCCGGGACCGGCGCGGTCAAAAAAAGACACTTGAGAAGCGGCCGGGTCGATGGGAGACTCGGCGCCGTGCAGAGCCCGCACCACGCGATCAACCCGGCGCCGACCGAGCACCGCCGAGACACGCGCCAGGTCGCGTCGTGGCCGGTGACGATCCAGGCCGGCGATCGCCGGCTTCGCCTCCACTCGCTCAACGTCAGCGCTCACGGCCTCAAGGTCTCGCTGGCCGATCGCACGAACGGCGATCCGCTCGAGGTGGGCCTCGCCGCGCGCCTGCGCATCGAGCCGCCCGCGGCATGGCCGGTGGAGGTGGACGCGATCGTCTGGCGGGCGGACGCCGACGGCCCCGTGTTCCTCTTCGTGGGCCCCCGTTCGTCGGTGGCCCCGTCGTCCGCACCGTCGTAGCGGCCCTTCCCCTTTCCTCGACGAGGAGACTTCCATGGGCGCAGAAGCCAGGATCAAGGAGCTCGGTCTCACGCTTCCGAACCCGCCGAAGCCGATGGGCAACTACGTGCCCGGCGTGCTGAGCGGCAACCTCCTGTTCCTCTCCGGTCACGGCCCGATCCGCATCGAGGGCAACCCGAGCGCGCGCGGCAAGGTGGGCCGCGACCTCTCCACCGAGGACGCCTACAAGGTGGCGCGCGAGGTGGGCCTCAACCTGCTGGGCTCGGCCCGCTCGATCCTGGGCAGCCTGGACCGCGTGAAGCGGGTGGTGAAGGTGCTGGGCATGGTGAACGCGGTGGAGAGCTTCGGCGACCAGCCGAAGGTCATCAACGGCTTCTCCGACCTGATGGTCGAGGTCTTCGGAGAGAACGGCCGCCACGCGCGCTCCGCGGTCGGCATGGGCTCGCTGCCCGCCGGCATCCCGGTCGAGATCGAGATGATCCTCGAGGTCTCCGCCGGCCCGACGGGCCGCCGACGCGCCCGTCGTCCCGCGCGGGCGGCGGCCGCGCGCACGGCGAAGAAGCGCCGCCCGTAGACCGGCCGCTCCGTCTCCTCGGCGACACGGCGACGGCGCTCCGGTCGCCGGGACGGCCGCACCCGGCGTCCGACCCCGGGGGCGCCCTTCAGCGCGAGCGCCTCGCCATCCGCATCGCCCTGGCCTCCGGGTGCGCGGCGACGATCTGCGGCATGCCGGCCCGCCGCCTCTCCTGCACGGGCGCATAATTTTTATTGGGAGCGGGGCCGGGCCGCCGGCCCGGGCATCCGCGAAGACGCCTGCGGCCCCCGCAGGACACCCGCGAGCCGCCGGCGTGCCCGGAAAGGAAGGGCGAGAGACGATGCGTCGATGGCTCGAGATGGCAGGGATCGTACTGGCCTGGTACTACGTCGTGGCTCCCGCGACGACGGTCCAGGAGCCGAACGGCCGGTGGGTCACGTGGCCCCCCGTGCTGGAGGGCCCGTACATCGAGGAGACCACGTGCCGGCAGCGGGCGGAGCAGCTCCGGGAGCGCCGCGGCGTGCCGGCGCATTGCGAGAGGTCCGAGGTGCTGCGCGAGCTGCGCCGCTGATGTCGGCGCCGGATCGCGCCTAGTCCAGCAGCGGAGGGAGCACCCGGAGCGCCTCCCGGATGCGCGGGCCGTACCAGGTCAGGAGCTTGCCGTCCACCAGGTGGATCCGTCCGTCCCGGACCGCCGGCAAGCCGGGATACGGGTCGAAGTCCCGGCGGTGCACGGCGCGAAACCGGTAGGGCTCGTCGGGCAGCAGGATCACCTCGGCCCCGGTGGCCGCCACCTCCTCCAGCGTGACCTCCGGATAGCGCCTCGACGCCGCCGCAAAGACGTTCGCGCCTCCCGCCACGGTCAGCATGTCGTGGACGTAGGTGTCGGCGTTGATGGTCATGTAGGGCCGGCGCCAGATCGGACAGAACACCCGCCGGGACGGGCGCCCCGCGCGGGCGGCGCGCACCGCCTCGTACTGCTCGCGCAGGGCGGCCTCCAGCTCCCGGGCCGGGCCGTCGATCTCGAGCAGGGCGCCCAGCTCGCCGACCAGGCGGATGCCGTCGGCGACGGTGCGTGGATACGTGACGTGGACGGGAATGCCCCAGCCCCGCAGCGTCTCCACGTGCTCGCGCACGTTCTCCTCGACGTTGGCGATGACGAGGTCGGCGCCCAGCTCGCGGATGAGCTCGAGCTTCGGGTTCTTCTCGCCCCCCACCCGGGTCTTGGTGGCCACGCCCTCCGGCGGCTCGGTGCAGTAGATGGTGCAGCCGACCACGCGATCGCCCGCGCCGATGGCGAAGAGGATCTCGGTGATGCTGGGGATGAGCGAGACGATGCGCCGGGCCGACACCGGCGCGGACCCTACCGCTTCGCCGCCTGCTCGGACAGGCGCTCGACGAGCCCGATCAGCTCCTTGAGGTGCTCGCGCAGCAGCCCTTCCGCCTTGCGGGCGGCCTCGACGTGCCCGGCCTCCACCGCGTCCTCGAAGCTGGTGACGGCGACGCCGAGCTCCTTCAACAGGCGACGCGTGGTGTCCTGCGACATGGTTGTAGGATATCATGCGCTCGGTTCCCGACATGGTGGCCGCCCTCGATCTCCTCTATCGCGCGCTCTATCGCGGCGTGCTCGAGCGCATGCCGGAGCATTGCGCGGTGGCGATCGGTCAGTGGGGGCTGCGTCATCTGCCGCTCGATCGTCTCGACGTCTTCAGGAACCCGGACCCGCGCCTGGCCACGACGCTCGGCGGGGTGCGGCTCGCCAACCCGCTGATCCTCTCCTCGATGTACTACGACACCGCCATCCTTCGCCGCGCGATGGGCCTCGGCTGGGGCGCGGTCACCGCCAAGAGCATCACCCCGGGACCGCGGCCCGGACATCCGGAGCCGAACCTGGTGCGTATCCGCACCGCGGAGGGTCCGGGGCTGGTGAACTGCAACGGCTTCAAGAACCCCGGGCTCGCCGCGTACCGGAGCGCCCTCGCCGCGCTGCCGCATCGGGTGCCGCTGATCGTGGCCGCCGCCGGCGAGTCGGCCGAGGACTACGTGCAGGTCGTGGAAGGGCTGCAGGAGTTCGGCGACCTGGTGGAGGTCAACATCTCCTCCCCCAACACCAAGCTCGTCTACGGCTGGTCCACCCGGCCCGCGGAGCTGAAGGACCTCTTCCGGGCGGTGCGGGCCGCCACCGCCAAGCCCCTGATCGTGAAGCTCTCGCCGGATTTCCGGGAGACCAACGAGGAGATCACGATCCCGGCCGCCCTCGACGCCGGCATCACCATCATCAACTACGGCAACACCCGGCGGGTGGACGAGCCGCGCCTGTCGCAGCGCTCCGGCGGCCTCTCCGGCCCCGCGCTCTTCGCCACCACGCTCGAGAACGTGCGCCGGGTGCGCGAGCGCTTCGGCGACCGGCTCGAGCTCATCGCCACCGGGGGCATCGACACGCCCGCCCGGGCCCGACAGGTGCTGGACGCGGGGGCCACCGCGTGCGGGATCTTCACCGGCTTCATCACCCGCGGCCCCCTGCTGCCGCGGCGCATCCTCGACGCGCTGCTGGCCGACCGGCGGTAGGGCGAGCCGCTCGCGGCGACGGCTCCCGGCCCGCATCGCGCGCTCCGTCGTCGGCGGTGACGGGGAACCGCCGCCGGATTAACCCACAAGTTATCCACTTATCCACATTCATCCACAATCCGCGTGAGATCGCGTGTTCACGCGCGTTGCGTGCGGCATTCGCGAGAAATGACCGCTCCCATCGTGGATCGACGCGGGCCCTCGTCGCGCGCGCAGCATTCACGCGGCTGTCCGGATGCGCGTGCGAGCAAACGCGCATTTCATGCGGTCAAACGAAGCCTTGACACCGTCTGGACCGGTTCTTAAGGTTGTCGCGCACTCGCCACGTTTCCACCGTCGTCGCGCCGCACAGTGTGTTTCTCGGAAGGAGGAGAACATCGGTATGGAGGTCAGCCGGAAGCCCCTGGCGAAGATCGAGGGCCGGAAGCGTATGCGGCTCAACGGGCTCACCGTGGCGTGGCGGGGCACGCCCAGCCTGGACGACTGGGTCGCCTACATCGTCACCGGGACCAAGTCGAAGAAGCTGATCCTGGCCGACCACGCCTCCGAGCGGAAGGTCAAGAGCCTGCTCGCCCGCATCCAGTCCATGTCGAAGAAGGAGGTCGAGAAGCTGGCCAAAGGTTAGGCCGCTCTCGCGGTTGCCCGTGCGGGTCGCCGGGTCCCGCGCGGTCCCGAGGGGAATCGGCTACCCGGGCAGCACGCCGCCTCGGCCCCCACGGGCGCCCGCCTCAGGGACCGCCGCCGCCCCCGCAGCCGTCCGTCACGAAGCGACGGCCGACCCGCTCGCACCCGCGCGCCCGCTCGGCGTCGCGCTCATCCCACGCGCGCTGGATCTGCTCCACCCGCGCGGGTGACACCGAGCAGGCGGGCCGCAGCCCCGGGACGACGATCCCGAGCAGGGCCGCGATGACGGTGTGGCCCACGAGGTCACCCCTTCTCCAGCGCGCCGCGCTGGGCCAGGCTGATGAAGCGCTCCCGGCCGATGATGACATGATCGTGGATGCGCAGGTCGAGGAGATCCGCGCAGGCCACCAGCTGCGCGGTGAGCCGCAGGTCCTCCCGGCTGGGAGTCGGGTCGCCGCTCGGATGGTTGTGGAGCAGGATGATGGAGGCGGCCGACTCCAGGATCGCCGGCTTGAAGACCTCGCGCGGGTGGACCAGGCTCGCCGACAGCGTGCCCTCGGAGACCACCACGTCGCGCAGCAGCCCGTTCTGGGCGTCCAGCAGCGCCACCTGGAACACCTCCTTCTGCAGGTCCTCCATGAGCGGGCCGTAGCGGGCGTACACCTGCTCCGGGCTGCTGAGCACCACCCGCCGCGCGCCGTTGCGCGAGCGCAGGCGGCGCGTGATCTCGAACGTGGCCGCGAGCTGCACCGCCTTGACCCGGCCCACGCCCCGCACGGTGGCCAGCTCGGCCACGCCGCGGCCGGCCAGCCCCGAGAGCGAGCCGTAGCGGGTGAGCAGATCGCGCGCGATGTCGAGCGCGCTGCGCCCGGCGAGGCCGGTGCCGAGGTGGATGGCCAGCAGCTCCGCGTCGGCGAGCGAGTCGGGCCCCTTGTGGTAGAGGCGCTCCCGCGGCCGGTCCTCGGCGGGCCCCTCGCCGATCGCGGCCGTCGTCGCGCCCATGCGCGTTGCTACCACGCGGGCCCGCGCCGCATCAATGCGCCGGATCGGATACGGGCTCGTCGATGGTGATCCGGCGGGGCTCGTCGCCGAGCCCCTCCAGGTGGACCCGGATGGTGTGCGCGGGGAGCAGCGGCACGAGCTTGTCGGCCCACTCGATGACGGTGACGCCGTCGCCGTGGAGCAGCTCCTCGAGCCCCAGGTCGACCAGCTCGGTGAGGCTGCCGGTACGGTACGCGTCGAGGTGGTGGACCGGCAGGCGGCCGCGGTAGTGGTTGATCAGCACGAAGGTCGGGCTCGTCACGTCCCCGGTGACCCCGAGGCCGCGCGCCAGTCCCTGCAGGAAGCACGTCTTCCCGGCGCCCAGCTCTCCGGTGCACGCGACCACCGCACCGGGCCCGAGGCGGGCGCCCAGCGCCTCGCCGATCGCCTGGGTCGCCGCCGCGTCACGCGACACGAAGGTCCGCCGGCTCATGGGCGCGGACCCGCGAGGCGCTGGAGCGCCGCGGGCAGCGCCTCCACGATGTCGCCGGCCACCATCGCCACCTCGCCGCGCGCGGCCGCGGTGAGGTCGCCGGCCAGCCCGTGGAGGTAGCAGCCGGCCTCGAGCGCCGCCACCGGCTCGAGCCCGCGCGCCAGCAGCGCTCCCACGATGCCGGTGAGGACGTCGCCCGATCCTCCCTTCGCCATGCCGGGGTTGCCGGTGGGATTGACCGCGATGCGGCCGTCGGGACCGCCGACCACCGTGCCGGCGCCCTTCAGCGCCAGCGCCACGCGGTGCTCGCGGCAGAAGCGGCGGGTGACCTCCAGCCGGTCGGACTGCACCGCGTCGATGGCGACGCCCAGCATGCGCGCCATCTCACCCGGATGGGGGGTGAGCGCGCGCGGGCCCAGCGCCCGGCGCAGCAGCTCGAGCTGGCCGGCCAGCGCGCTCAGCGCGTCGGCGTCCGCGATCAGGGGCCGCTCCACTTCGGCCACCAGCGCGCGGGCCAGCGCCTGCGCCTCGCCGTCCAGCGAGAGCCCGGGACCCAGGGCGACCGCGTCCATGCGGTGCGCCAGCTCGAGCACGCGGTCGCGCGCGGCCGACGCGAGGCTGCCCGCGGCGGTCTCGGGCAGGGCCTCGGTCATGTACTCGGGCGCCAGCGCCGCGATGATGGGCTGCTGGGAGGCGGGCGCCGCGATGGTGCAGAGGCCGACGCCCGCGCGCAGCGCGGCGCGCCCCGTCAGCGCGGCGGCGCCGGTCTTGCCGCGCGAGCCGGCGACGATCAGGAGATGGCCGAAGCGGCCCTTGTGGGCGTCGGCCTCGCGCGCCGGGAAGTAGCGGCGCACGTCGTCCTCCTCGAGGCCCCAGGTGGTGACCCCGCGCGTGACCTCCGCGGCGGGGATGCCGATGTCCACCACGTCGACCCGGCCCGCGAGCGCCGCGCCGGGGTGCAGGACCAGCCCCCGCTTGAGGCCGGCGAAGGTGACGGTGCGCGTGGCCTTCACGGTAGGGCCCGACGCCACCCCACGGTCCCCGTCGAGCCCCGAGGGCAGGTCGAGCGAGACCACCGGTACGCCGCGACGGCCCGCCTCGTTGATCGCCTCGATGGCCGCCGCCACCTGCCCGCGCGCCGGTCCGGTGACGCCGGTGCCGAGCAGCGCGTCCACCACCAGCTCCGCCGGCTCCAGCGCCCGCACGAGGGCGCCCGGGTCCGGTCCCGCGTCGATGACCTCGACGCGGCCGCGCCAGGCCGCGAGGGCCTCCGCGGCGTCGCCCTGCACCTCGCCGCGCGAGCCGGCCAGGAAGACCCGCACCGCCGCGCCGCGGGCGCGCAGGCGGCGCGCGACCACGAAGCCGTCGCCGCCGTTGTTGCCCTTCCCGCACACCACCACCACGCGGCGGCCCCGGAGGGGCGTGAACCACTGCCCGATGAGGGCGGCGGCCCCGGAGCCGGCCGCCTCCATCAGCCGGATTCCCGGGATGCCGAGCTCGCGGATCGCGCGCGCGTCCAGCGCGCGCATCTCGGCCGCGGTGAAGATCGGCCGCATCGCTCAGCGCGCCGCCGGCAGCAGGAGCGCCGCGGACTGGATGAGAAAGTCGGCGAGCACCGCCGTGTACGCGTCCCGGTAGGCGGTCCGCGCCGCGCGCGGCAGCTCGATGTGCAGGGCCAGCGGGGTCTCGGCCAGGATGCCGGACTGCTTGGCCGCGGAGGCGGTGTACCAGAGGGTGTCCTGCGGCTCCACCCACACGTCGAGCCGCGGGGTGCCGTCCTCGGCGGGGAGGCGCGCGTCGCGGATCATCTCGAGCAGGGCCTTGAGCCGCCAGGCGTCGTCCCCGCTCACGCCGACGGTGGCGATCTCGATGCGGCCCGCGCTCGCCTCCCGCGCGTTGCCGTGGACCTCGACGTAGAGCCGCACGGGGCCCTGCGCGGCGGCCGCGACCTGCTGGCGGTAGGTCTGGTACACCGCGCGCGCGGCGGCGCTCTCGACCTCCTGGGCGGCAGCCGCGCCCGGCGCGCTCTCGGTGGGGCGGTTCACGTTGTAGCGCCGGCCCGCCCCGTCGACGCGCGTGTAGCCGGTCACCACCACGAGGCCGAAGCCGGTGAGCCGGGCCAGCTCTCGCCCCATGACATCGGTGGCCGCGTCCGAGGTGCCGTGCGGGGCCGCGATCACGAGGCCGGGCCGCCCCTTCTCGATCTCGACGGAGCCGCCGGCCGGCGCGGCGGGGGCGCGAGGCGGGGCGGGAGGCGGCGCCTCGATCGACTCCTTGCCCGGGATCAGCCCGGCGCAGCCCTGCAGCATGAGGGCGAGGCCGAGCACCAGTCTAGCGGGCCCGCGCCTCGTCATCCGCGCCGGCCCCGATCAGCATGGCCTGGGCCATCGCGTAGTCACCGTCGTGGGTGAGCGAGAGGAGCACCCGGTCGCCGCCCTTGGCGAGCGCGATGGCCCGGGAGCGGCCGTGCAGCACCAGGGTGGGCGCCTGCCCCCGCTCGCGGCGCACCTCGAGCTCGCGCCAGTTGACCCCCATGCGCAGCCCGGTGCCGAGCGCCTTGAGCGCCGCCTCCTTGGCCGCGAAGCGCGCCGCGAAGTGCGGGATGGGATCGCGGCGTCGCCGGCAATAGGCGATCTCCTCCTCGGTGAACACCCGCTGGAGGAACCGGTCGTCCCAGCGCGCCACCACCTTCCGCATCCGAGGCATCTCGGTGAGATCGACGCCGATGCCGAGCACGCGGCTCACGCGCCGATGCTCCGTCGCACGATATCGGCCAGCTCCTCGGCCATGGCCTGGATGCGCGCCTGCTCCTCGCCCTCGATCATCACGCGCAGCAGCCGCTCGGTGCCGGAGTAGCGGAGCAGGATGCGGCCGGCCCCGTTCATCTCGAGCTCCATGCTGCGGGCGCGGTCCGCGAGCCCGGGGATGGTCTCCACCGGCGGCTTCTCGCGCACCGGCACGTTGAGGAGGACCTGGGGAAACTTCACCAGGCACGCGGAGAGCTCCCCCAGCGTGGAGCGGGTCTCCCGCATGACCCCGATGAGCTGGAGCGCGGAGACGATGCCGTCGCCGGTGGTGGTGTGGTCGAGGAACAGCAGGTGGCCCGACTGCTCGCCGCCCAGGTTGGCTCCGATCCGCAACATCTCCTCCAGCACGTAGCGGTCGCCCACCTGCACCTTGGCGAGCCCGATGCCCGCGCGCGAGAGCACGCGATCGAGGGCGAGGTTGGCCATCACGGTGGTGACCACGGTGGAGCCCTTGAGCAGCCCGCGCGAGGCGAGGTGCCGGCCGCAGATGGCGAGCACGTAGTCCCCGTCGCGGATGTGGCCCTGCTCGTCCACCGAGATCAGCCGGTCGCCGTCGCCGTCGAAGGCGAGACCGAGGTGAGCCCGCGCGCGCAGCACCTCCTTCTGGAGCATCTCCGGGTGCAGGGCCCCCACGCCCCGGTTGATGTTCTGCCCGTCGGGGCTCGCGTTGAGCACGCGCACGTCGGCGCCCAGGCGCCGGAAGACCTCGGGGGCCACCCGGTAGGTGGCGCCGTTGGCGCAGTCGAGCACCACGCGCAGGCCCCGCAGGTCGCAGGAACAGGTGGCGCGCGCGTGGTCGATGTAGTCGGCCTCGGCCGCGTCGTGCTGCACGAGGCGGCCGATGTCGACCCCGGTGGGCCAGGGCGCGGTGTCGGGCCCGCTCAGGCGCGCCTCGATCTCCTCCTCCCAGGCGTCGGGGAACTTGGCCCCCTCGGACGAGAAGATCTTGATGCCGTTGTCCTCGAAGGGATTGTGCGAGGCCGACAGGACGACGCCGCCGTGGGCCTCGAGCCGCCGCGTGAGGTACGCGATCGCGGGCGTGGGCAGCACCCCGACCGCGTACACGTCGCCGCCCGCGGAGAGCGCCCCCGAGACCAGCGCTCCTTCCAGCATCGGACCGGACAGCCGGGTGTCGCGCCCGACGACGAGACGGGTCTTGCCGCCCCCCGCGTGCTCCAGCAGCGTCGCCACCAGCTGGCGCCCGAGGCGGAAGGCCAGCTCGGTGGTGAGCGGCGGCTGGTTGGCGAGGCCGCGGATGCCGTCGGTGCCGAAGAGGCGGCTCACGAGCGCTCGGATCCCAGCACGAGGCGTACGCGCGGCGGATTGATGCGCACCACCGTCACGCCCGGCGGCACCGTGATCTGCTCGGGCAGCACCCGCAGCGTCACCTCGCCGGGCTGCACGCCGACCAGGCTCAGGCGGGCGCGGACGCGCTCGGGTCTCAGGCGATCCAGCGCGCCCCGGAGGCCGTGCAGCTGCACGTCGACGGTGTCCGGGCGCTCCCCCTTCACCTCGAGCCCCTCCGGGATCCCGTCGAGCTCGATGGGGGCCGCCACCACGATGTCCGCGCGCTCCGACGTCATCACGAACGCCCAGAGCACCATGGACACCGCGAGCGCCATCAGCTTCAGCTCCCAGTGGCGGGTGAGCGGGTTCACTTGCGCAGCCACTCCCGCGCCGGCTCCCACCACGCCCCGCGGCGCGGGAGCAACGGCTCCTCGAGGGAGAACAGGTCACCCAGACGGCGTCGCAGCGACTCCTGGTCGAGCGGGGACTCCATCTGGCCGTCCACCGCGAGCGAGATGCGGCCGCTCTCCTCGGACACGATCAGGACCACCGCGTCGGTCTCCTCGGCGAGGCCCAGCCCGGCGCGGTGCCGCGTGCCCATGTTGCGGCCGAGCTGCGTGTTGCGGGACAGGGGCAGGAAGCAGCCCGCGGCGGCCACCCGCTCGCCCCGGATGAAGGCGGCCCCGTCGTGCAGCGGCGAGTACGGCAGGAACAGGCTCACCAGCAGATCGGAGGAGACCACCGCGTCGAGCGGCACGCCCAGCTCCGCATAGTTGCGCAGTCCGGTGCTGCGCTCCAGCACGATGAGCGCCCCGATGCGCTTGCTCGCGAGCGCGTCCGCCGCCTTGATCACCTCGTCGATGAGCTGGATGCGCTCCTCCCGCGCCCCGAGGGCCATGCCCTGGAAGAGCCGGCTCTCGCCGAGGCGGGTGAGGGCGCGCCGCAGCTCGGGCTGGAAGAGCACCACCAGGGCCAGCACCCAGACCGACCAGAAGTTGTCGAGGAGCCAGCTGGTGCTGAACAGCTCGAAGTGGCGGGCCAGGAACGAGGCCACCATGAGGCCCGCCAGCCCGAGCAGCATCTGGACCGCCCGGGTCTCCTTGAACATGACGAAGATCCGGTACAGCACGAAGGCGACGACGAGAATGTCGACCGCGTCCCGGGCCCGGAAGGTCTGGAGCGCGGGCCACATCGCTACGCGACCCCTCCCCGGGCCCGGGCGATCGCCTGCGCCACCCGCACCGCCTGCACCGTCTCCGCCACGTCGTGTGTCCGGACCACGTGCGCGCCGCCCAGCACCGCGGCCGCGGTGGCGGCCAGGCTGCCGGGCAGCCGATCCGCCGCATCCGGAACGTGCGCGAGGGCGCCGATGAACGACTTCCGGGAGACGCCGACGTAGAGCGGGCGGCCCAGGTCGCGCAGGGCCGGCAGGCCGGCGAGCACGCGACAGTCCCACTCGGCCCAGGCGATCGCCTCCGCGCGGAAGAAGCCGATGCCCGGGTCGACGAGGACGCGATCGTCCGGCACGCCCGCCGCGCGCGCCCGGGCCAGGCTGGCGGCGAGCGTGGCGTGGACGGTCTGTACGGGGTCGCCCGCGCGGACCGCGGCCCCGGGTGAGGCCATCAGGATCAGGCCGACCCCGGACTCGGCGGCGAGGCGGGCGACGTCCGAGTCGGCGGCGAGGCCGCTCACGTCGTTCAGGAGACGGGCGCCGCTCTCGAGCGCGGCCCGGGCGGCGAGCGGGCGGGTCGTGTCCGCACACACCGGCAGATCGAGCTTGCTGGTGAGCAGCCCGACCGCCCAGTGCAGCCGATCGGCCTCCTGGGCTTCCGGGATGCGGGCCTCGAGGTAGGGCGCGGTCGACATGGCGCCCACGTCGAGCCAGGCCGCGCCCGCCTCGGCCATGCGGTGGGCGGCGTGCAGGAGCCGGTCGGCGTCGGTGACCACCGAGCCCGAGTAGAAGGACTCCGGGCTGACGTTGAGCGCCCCCACGACGGCCACTTCCAGGCCATCGCCTACCGATACGCCTGCCACGGTCGCGCGATTCATCGAGGGAGGGGGCTCCAGCACCAACTTATCATCGCCACCGCCTCGCGCGCGCCCTGAATTTGCGCGCGCGACCCTGCTACGCGGGGCTGGGCGCCTCGTGCAGGGGCGGCACGCGCAGGATGCGCGCGATCTCCTCGCCGTCGAGCGACTCGCGCTCGAGGAGGGCGCGCGCCAGCGCGTGGAGCTTCTCGAGATTGGTCTCGATCATGTGGCGCGCCCGGGTGGCGCACTCCACCACGATCCGCTTGATCTCGGAGTCGATGAGGACCGCGGTCTCCTCGCTGAAGTCCTTCGGTCGGGCCACCTCGCGCCCGAGGAAGATGTGCTCCTCGCCCTTGCCGAAGGTGAGCGGGCCCATCTTGTCGGACATCCCCCACTCGCAGACCATCTTGCGCGCCATCTCGGTGGCCTTCTCGAGGTCGTCGCCGGCGCCGGTGGTCTGCTGCTGGAACACGATCTCCTCCGCGGCGCGCCCGCCGAGCAGAATCGTGATCCGATTCACGAGGTATTCCCGCGAGTAGTTGTACTTGTCGTCGGCGGGCAGCTGCTGGGTGAGGCCCAGCGCCCGGCCGCGCGGGATGATCGTGACCTTGTGGAGCGGGTCCGCCCCGGGCAGGAGGTCCGCGACCAGCGCGTGGCCCGCCTCGTGGTACGCGATCGTCCTCTTCTCGGTCTCGGAGATGATCATCGAGCGCCGCTCCACGCCCATCAGGACCTTGTCCTTGGCGTTCTCGAAGTCGAGCATCTCCACGACCTTCTTGTCCTGCCGCGCGGCCAGCAGCGCCGCCTCGTTCACCAGGTTGGCGAGGTCGGCGCCCGAGAAGCCGGGGGTGCCGCGGGCCAGCACCTTGAGGTCCACCTTCGGCGCGAGCGGGATGCGGCGAGCGTGGACCTTGAGGATCTCTTCCCGCCCCTTCACGTCGGGCCGCGCCACCACCACCTGACGGTCGAAGCGCCCGGGGCGCAGCAGGGCCGGATCCAGCACGTCGGGCCGGTTGGTGGCCGCGATGAGGATCACGCCCTCGTTGGTCTCGAAGCCGTCCATCTCCACGAGCAGCTGGTTCAGGGTCTGCTCGCGCTCGTCGTGACCGCCGCCCAGGCCCGCGCCGCGGTGCCGGCCGACCGCGTCGATCTCGTCCATGAAGATGATGCAGGGGGCGTGCTTCCTGCCCTGCTCGAAGAGATCGCGAACGCGCGAGGCGCCCACCCCCACGAACATCTCCACGAAGTCGGAGCCGGAGATGGAGAAGAAAGGCACGTTGGCCTCGCCCGCGATGGCCTTGGCCAGGAGGGTCTTGCCGGTGCCGGGAGGGCCGACGAGCAGGACGCCCTTCGGGATCTTGCCGCCGAGCTTCTGGAACTTCGGCGGGTCCTTCAGGAACTCGATGATCTCGCGCAGCTCTTCCTTCGCCTCGTCGACGCCGGCCACGTCCTGGAAGGTGACCTTGTTCTGCTTCTCCGAGATCAGCCGCGCCCGCGCCTTGCCGAAGGAGAGCGCCTTGGCGCCTCCGCCCTGCATCTGGCGCATGAAGAAGATCCACACCCCGATGAACAGCAGCATCGGCACCCACTGCAGCACGATGGCCAGCCACGAGTTGGTGTCGGGCGGCTTCACGTCGATCTTGACGCCCTTGTCCTTGAGCGACTTGACCAGGTCCGGGTAGTCGGCGGTGAAGGTCCGGAACGAGGAGCCGTCACTCAAGCGCCCGGAGACGTTGTTCCCCTTGAGGGTGACCTCGCGCACCTCCCCCGACTCGACCTTCTTGAGGAAGTCGGAGAAGACGATCTCGCCCCGGGGCGACTGGTTCTGCTGGAACAGCTGGAACAGGAGGATGACGATGAGGCCGATCACCATCCACAGGGCGAGATTCTTGTAGAACGGATTCATGCCGGGAATCATACCATACGGAACGCAGCGCGGCGGGGGCGCCGCCGAGGGGATTCAGCGGCGCGTCACCGGCTCCAGGACGGCGAGATCGGGCAGGTTGCGATGCCAGCCGTCGAAGTCCAGGCCGTAGCCCACCACGAACTCGTCCGGGATCACGAAGCCCACGTAGTCGATGTCCACGTCGACCTCCCGGCGGGAGACCTTGTCGAGGAGCACGCAGAGGGCCAGGCTGCGCGGGTGCCGGGTCGCCAGATTCCGCCGGAGGTAGCTGATGGTCCGGCCGGAGTCGATGACGTCCTCCACGATGATCACGTCCCGGCCCTCGATGGACAGCGACAGGTCGGCGGTGAGGCGGACCACCCCCGAGGACCGGGTGCCGGAGCCGTAGGAGGAGACCGCCATGAAGTCCATGGCCGCGGGCAACGGGATGGCCCGGAGCAGGTCCGCGGTGAACACCACCGCCCCCTTGAGCACCCCCACCAGGACCGGCGTCCGCCCCGCGTAGTGGCGGCCGATGGCCTCGCCCAGCTCGCTCACGCGCGCCGCGATCTCGTCCCGGGGGATCAGGATGCGGCCGAGCTGCCGGTCCACCGGAGACGCCCTAGCGCGGCGTGGCGAAGGCGGTGAGCGACTTCTGAGAGCGGAGGCGCTGGGCGACCGCGGCCGCCTCCTCGCGCGTCCGGTACGTGCCGACCCGGACCCGGAAGCGCGGCTGGCCGTCCTGCGCGCTCACGCTGGCCACGTAGGCCTCGAGCCCCGCCGCCGCGAGGTGCTGGCGCGTCTCCTCGGCCTGATGGCGGCTCTTGAAGGCCCCCACCTGCACCGTCCAGCCGTTGGGCGCGGGGGTCGTGGACGCGGCGGCCCCCCTGGGCGCGGGTGGCAGGGCGGGCGCGCTCGGCGAGGCGGGCGGCGCGGCGACCTTCGGCTCGGGCGCCGAGACCTTGACGGTTACCGCCTTCGGCTCGCTCCGCGGCGACCCGGTGGCGCCGAGCGGCTCGGTGAGCGTCTGGTAGAACGTGAGCTTCTCGGTCGGCTCGGGCGCCCGGTCGGCCATGGTCTCGGCCGCGATGCCGCTGCGGCGGGGCGCGGGGGCGGCCGGCCCCTTCCGCGCGGCCTCCGACGGCGAGGGACCCAGGGCGACCAGGTTCGACCGCGCGAGCTGACGGCCCACCAGCATGCCGAGCGTGAAGGTGAGGCCGAGGATCACCACCACCGCGCCGCCCAGGGCGATCCACTGCCCGAGGCCGGGCCCGCTCGTCCGCCGCCGCGGTGGCGCCATGGCTAGTCGCGCTCCGCGGCCCGGCTCATGCTCTCGGGGGCCGAGACGCCAAGCAGCTCGAGGCCGTTGCGTACGACCTGGGCCACCGCGGCGCAGAGGCCGAGGCGCGCCAGCGTGAGGGCCCGGTCGTCGGTGATGATGCGGTGCGCCTTGTAGTACGGGTGGAAGAGCCCGGCCAGCTCGGTCAGGTAGTAGGCGATCCGGTGCGGCTCGCGCGCCCGCGCGGCTCCCGCCACCAGGCCGGGGTACTGCAGCAGCCGCTTGATCAGCCCCTGCTCCTCGTCGAGCGTGAGCGGGCGCATGTCGACGTGGCTCCACGCCGGCACCACCACGCCCTGCTCGGCTGCGTTCCGGAAGAGGCTGCCGACGCGGGCGTGGGCGTACTGCACGTAGAACACCGGGTTGTCGGAAGTCTGCCGCGTGGCCACCGCGAGGTCGAACTCGAGCGGGCTGTCGTGCCGGCGCGTGAGGAACGTGAAGCGCGCCGCGTCGCGGCCGACCTCCTCGAGCAGCTCCTCCATCAGCACGAACTCGCCCCGGCGCTTCGACATGCGCACCGGCTGGCCGTCGCGCAGCAGCGTCACCAGCTGCACGATCAGCACGTCGAAGGCCTCCTCCGGGTGGCCGAGGGCCCGCATCGCGGCGCGCAGGCGCTGGATGTAGCCGTGGTGATCGGGCCCGAAGAAGTTGATGACGTGCTCGGCGCGCCCGAACTTCTCGAAGTGGTGGAAGCCGATGTCGACCCCGAAATAGGTCAGCTCGCCGTCCGAGCGGCGCAGGACGCGGTCCTTGTCGTCGCCGAACTCGGTGGAGCGGAACCAGAGCGCCCCGTCCTGCTCGTAGGTGTGGCCGGCGCGGATCAAAGCCTCGATGGCCGCGAGGGGCCGCCCCGCGTCGCGCACGTCGCGCTGCTCGTAGGTCCAGTGGTCGAAGCGGGTGCCGTAGGCCTCCAGCACGCGGCGCTGGCCCTCCACCATCTCGGCCACCGCGCGCCGGCCGAGGATCTCGAGCCGCTCCGCCTCCGGGCGCGCGGCGAGCGCGCGCATGCCGGCCGCGTCGCGGCGCAGCCACTCCGCGACCATGTCCACGAGGTACTCGCCCGGGTAGGCGTTCTCGGGCAGCTCCGCCGGCTCGCCCAGGGCCTGCCGGAGCCGGACGTCGACCGAGCGCGCGAGGGCCGCGAGCTGGTTGCCCGCGTCGTTGACGTAGTACTGGGTCTCGACCGCGTAGCCCTGGGCGCGCAGGATGCGCGCGAGCGCATCCCCCACCGCGGCCGCGCGCGCGTTCACGATGACGAGCGGCCCGGTCGGGTTCGCCGACACGAACTCGAGCAGCACGCGGGAGCCCTTGCCCGCGTCGGTCCGCCCGTACTCCTCCCCCGCCGCCAGCACCTCGTGCAGCGCCTCCGCGCACCACGCGGGCGAGAGGAACACGTTGAGGAACCCGGGCCCCGCGATCTCGAGCCGGTCCACCACCGGGGTCCGGGGGAACGAGGCGACCACCGCCTCCGCGATCTTGCGGGGCGGCCGCCGCGCCTCACGCGCCAGGGTGAGGGCGACGTTCGTGGCGTAGTCGCCGTGGCGCGCCTCGCGCGGGATCTCCCACTGCACCTCGGTGGGTGCGGGCAGCCCCGCGGCGTCCAGCGCGTGCCTCAACGCGTCCGAGAGAGAGTCCGTGATGTTCAAAGACACCGATCGCCTCCGACCGCGGCGACGATTCATGGATGATACCGCCGCCCTCCGCACGACCGAAGAAATTTCGGGCGCTTACGGGGCGCAGAGCGCGACGCCGGCCGCGGTCAGCCCGATCGCGACCGCGCGCCGTGCGACGCGCAGGGCCCGATCGATGGCCGCGACGTCGGGCGCCGACCCCTCGCCGAGACGGTAGTGCCCACGTTTTTCCAGCGTGACGCCGAGGGCGCCCGCCATCGTGGCCATGGTCTGCCCCGCGTTGGGACTCTCGGTCCGGCCGCCGTCGCGGCGCCACGCGCGGACGGCGCCGGCCGCCGACTCGCCGGCCCACCAGGCCGCCCCCACGATGGCGGCGGCGGCGAGCCGGGCCGGCACGTAGTTGAGCGCGTCGTCGGTCCGCGCGGCGGCGCGGCCCAGGTAGAGCAGCTCGTCGCGACGGTAGCCGATCATGGCGTCGGCGGTGTTCACCGCGCGATAGGCCCAGGCCAGCGCGAGGCCGAGCCCGGTGCCGTGCAGCAGCACGCCCGCGACGTAGAAGGCGATCGGCGCCGCGACCGCATCGGTCAGGTTCTCGGCCAGGGACTCGATCGCGGCGGACGCGATTGCGGGAGCGTCGAGGTCGCCGGTGTCGCGGCTCACGAGATGCCGGGCCACCTGCTGGCGCGCCCCCGGCAGGTCGGCCGCCACCAGATGGCCGCGCACCAGCAGGACCGCGGCGAAGAGCGCATCGATGGAGAGCGTGGCCTTGAGCAGCCAGGCGCGGCCGAGCACCGCGAGCGGGACCGGCGCGAGCCCGAGGGCCGCGTCCGCCGCGAGCGCTCCCGCGGCGGCGAGGGCCGCCGTGACCAGGAGCACCGCCGCCCCGCGGAGCAGGAGGCGCCACCGGGAGCGCGGCGCGCGCGGGCGACTCCGGGCGATCAGCGCCCCGAGCCACGCCACCGGGTGCCAGCGGTTGGGCGGCTCTCCGGCCAGCAGGTCGAGGGCCACCGCCAGAGCCAGCACCGTCATCGGAGCCGGCGCCGGCGCATCGGCCTCATCGGAGCTCGAAGACGAGCGGGAGGCGGATCAGCAGCGGGCGGCGGGGCAGCGACTCGGGCAGCGGCAGCGGATCGAGCCGACGCACGGCATCGAGCGCCGCGTCGTCCAGGACGCCGTGGCTCGACGAGCGCGCGATCCGGGCGTCCCGGACGCGGCCGCTCGGGTCGAGCGTGATGTCCAGCTCGACGGTCCCCCGCAGGCTCTGGCGGCGGGCGGCCAGCGGGTACACGAGCGACTCCTGGACGTGGCGCCGGAAGCGCTGGAGATAGGGTCCGTATTCGGGTGGGATCCCGCCGCCGGTACCGAGCGCCAGGGCCGCCCCGGGAGAACCGCCGGGGGACGAGCCGGCGTCGCCCCGGATCTGGCCCTGCCCGCGCGGGCTGCCGCCCGCCGTGGCGCCTCGGCCCGCCGCCGTGGACGGGCGTGCCGCGACCTCGGCGAGAGGTCCGGCCTCGGCGGCAGGTCCGGTCTGGGAGGGCGGTCTCGCCTCGGCGGCAGGTCCGTTTCGCGATGGTTCACGTGCGGGTCCGGGTACCGGCGCGGCGGGCGGTTCGGCCGGCGAAGGCATCGCGCTCGTCGGCAGGGGCGGCGAAGCGGCCCGCGGCTCGACCTGGGGAGAAGGCTCGGGCCCCGGTGTCGGGACGGCCCGCGGGAGCGGCCGGGAGTCCCGCGTCGCTCCGTCCTGCGGATCGGATTTGAGCTGAGCCGTAGCCTGGGGCTCTGAAGACCTCGTGGCATTTGCCTGCTCGGCCTGTCTCCTTGGAAGCCAAAGATGGCCTCGACGGGCCGACGGCGAGGGGTCCGAAGAACCCGCGGCGGCGGCTCCCGCGTGGTGCCGGCCGCCCGCCTGCCCCGACGGGCCCCCGGGTGCGCCCGGGGGGCTCCCGATCGACTCGGCGTGCTGCACCAGATCGACGAACAGGGGGCGCGTCCACTCGGGCGCGGAGAGGGTCAGCAGCAGCGCGCCGGCCAGCACGTGCGCCGCGAGCGAGAGCACGAACCCGCCCGCGCGAACCAGCGTGGTCACCCGTTGCGCTCCTGCCAGTCGCGGATGGCGGGCTCCAGCGCGGCGCGCACCGCGCGGGCCACGGCCCACCCGAGGGGGCTGGCCGGGCCCCCGAAGCGCGCGGCCGGCCCGCGGCCGGTGGCGGCGATGACCACCGCGTCGGTCGACGTGCCGGACGCCGCGGCCCCGTCGGGGGCCACGAGACCCGCGACGCGGAGGACGAGGCCCTTCACCTCGGTCGCGGTGATCACCGCGTTGACCAGCGCGGCGGGCTCCGGATCGGCGTCCACGACCACCACCGTGTTGATGGTCGAGGGCGGGCACATTGCGATGGGCGAGTGTCCGGCCGCCACCAGGTTGCCGAGGCCGACGGTGGTGACGGCCAGCGCGCGGCAGCCGTCGGCGGTCTCGCATCCGACGGTGGCGCGCTCGGTGAGGGCGCCGGTGAGGAGCCCGACCCAGGGGGCGGGCACGCCGACGCGCCGGGCGAACGCGTCGATCATCCCGCCGGGGTCGCGGCACGGGTCGTCCTTGTGCACGTGCAGGTTCACGATCGCGCGCGCCTCGGTCAGGCCACCCCGGAGCACCGCCGAGGAGAGGACCCGCAGCGGACGCTCGCCGACGAGCACCACCGCGGCCGGCCCCACCTCGACGGAGACTCCGGGGATCATGCGGGCCCCGCCTAGAACGACGCCCGCAGGCCCACCAGGGCGTTGATCCCCGGCGCCGGGAAGCCGCGTACCTCGGCGTAGCCCTCGTTGAGCAGGTTCGAGATGCGCGCGGTCATCTCGAGCTTCTGCAGCCACCCCATGCGCTCCAGGATCCGCCAGGTGCCGCCGACGTCCGCGCGGGTGTAGCCGCTGTTGTACACCTCCCCGAACGGCTCGAACTGCTCGCTCACCACGTGCACCTGCGTGAACAGGGACAGGCGCGAGATCGGCTCCCAGGTGAGGCCGATGTTCCACCGGTGCCGCGGCTCGCGGGGCAGCGGCCGGTCGGTGGCGAGGTTCTCCGAGTCCGTGTACGTGTAGTTGAGGCTCGCCACCAGGTTCGGGAGCAGGTCCACCTCGGAGAAGAACTCGATCCCCGCGCTGCGCGCGCGGCCCACGTTGATGGGCCCCCCGAAGGGCGCGGTCGGCAGCGGGACGCAGCAGGTGATCAGGTTCGAGAAATTGATCTGGAAGTAGGTGAGCCCGAGCCGGATGCGGTCCTTCCAGAGATTCTGATCCACGCCGGCGTCGTAGGAGAGGCTCTTCTCGGGCTGCAGGTTCGGGTTGCCGAAGTCGGGGAAGAAGAGGTCGTTGAAGGTGGGGGCGCGGAACCCCATCCCGGCGCTGCCGTGCAGCCGGGTGCCGGTCTCCTTGATCACGAACGCGACCGAGCCGCGGCCGGTGGTGTTGGTGCCGAACACGCTGTTGTCCTCGACGCGGAAGCCGCCGGTGATGAACAGCCGCTCGAAGAACCGCACCTGCTGCTCGAAGAACGCCGAGCTCGTCTCGGTGGCGGTGTGAAAGACGCCCTTGTTCTCCCCTTCCTCCCGGCGGTACTCGAGACCGACGGTGCTGGTGCTCCACTTGCCGAGGAAGAAGGAGTTCACCCACTCCGCCTCCTTCCGCACCACGTCGATCTGCGAGCGGCTCGTGAAGTCGAAGGCGACGCCCGGGTCCTCCGGGTCCCGGAAGCCCGCGGTGTTCTCGTACCGGGAGAGCCGGCCCTGGGTCTCCCACCATTCCACCGGCCGGGTCTTGCCCTGCAGGCTGTAGATGGTGGTCTCCGACTGCTGCCGCGCGTTCGGGTTGATGATCGGCACGATCGGCTGCGGTCCCGGGAAGACGCCCTTCACCGGGACTCCCGTGTCGTTCTTGTTGTAGCGGAAGATGAAATCGAGCGAGGACTGGAGCGGCAGGGTCGCCCCGACCCGCGCGCTGAGCGCGTTGATGTTGCTGTCGTCGTTCTGGAACTGACCGTTGCTCTCCAGGTGGGAGGCCGCCAGGGCGTAGTTCAGGATCTTGTAGGCGCCGCTGACGGTGGCGCGGCTCACCAGCGTGTCGTAGCTGCCGACCTCCTGCTGCACCGAGGCCTGGATGGGCTTGCCGCTCCCCTTGCGGGTGATGATGTTGACCACGCCGCCGATCGCATCGGCTCCGTAGAGGGTCGACTGGGCGCCCCGGATGATCTCGATGCGCTCGATCAGATCGGGTGACAGGTCGGAGAGGTCCACCTGACCAAGCGTGGGGCTCTTGACCCGCACCCCGTCCACCATCACCTGGACCTGGTTGGCATTGGCCCCGCGGATCGTGATGCTCGAGGTCTTGCCGTACGATCCGGAGCGCCGGATCTCCACCCCGGGGACGTTGCGGAGGGCCTCGTCCACCGTCGGGTAGTGATAGGTCTGGAAGTCGTCCCCGTTCACCACGCTGATGGAAGCCCCGATCTGCTCCGATGGGGTCTCGACCTTCGTGGCCGTGACCACGACCGGCTCGACCGCCTTCTGTTCGGGGTTCTGCTCCTGCCCTGCTGCCACCGCCGGCGCGGTCAGGGACAACGCCAGCAGCCACACGAGTCGTTTCCGCATCGACCGCTCCTCTTGCCTCGAAAGGGGTAAGGTCCTGACCGCGGCCAGGTCTCCTGACTCGTGGATCGGCGTCGTGGCCCGGCCTTCCCAGGCGCCTCGCGGGCGGCCCAGTGGCTCCCTTTCGGGGTCGGGCGTGACTCCCCACACACAGTGGCGGGACCGTGCCGGCTTCGGCCCAGGCGGGCCTCTCCGGCTTCCAAATGGCAGCGGCCGATTTCTTGGGCTAGCGAGATTTGCGGGTCATCACCTCCTTCGCTGCTCGAACCGGGCTCACGCGGTCGGGTACACCAGGTGTACGGTGGGTCGTCGACTGATCGGGTGCTTGTCGACGATCACCCGACAGCCGTACGCGGCCTCCAGCACCGCCTCTTCCAGCACCGACTCGGGCGGGCCCACCCTCACCGCGGCGCCGGCCGCCATCAGCATGAGGCGGTCGCAGAGCTCGGCCGCGAAGCCCAGGTCGTGCGAGACCAGGACGATCGTCAGGCGTCGGTCCCGGTTGAGGCGACGCAGGAGTCCCGCGCACTCGGCCTGGTAGCGGAGGTCCAGGTGGGCGCTGGGCTCGTCCAGGACGAGCAGGCGCGGCTCCTGGCCGATGGCCCGGGCGAGCAGGGCTCGCTGCCGCTCCCCGCCGCTCAGGCGGTCGAGCACGGCCCCCCTGAGGTCCAGCACGCCGACCGCCTCCATCGCGCGCCGGGCGGCCGCCCGGTCCGCCTCGCTCTCGAAGAATCGGTGGGGGGCGCGGGGGTACCGCCCCATCAGCACCAGCTCCTCCACCGTGTAGGGAAAGCCCGACGGCAACGTCTGGGGCACCACCGAGATCTGGCGGGCCACCGCGGCGCGGCTGAGGGCTCCCAGGTCGGTCCCGTCCACCTCGATGCGGCCGGCCGCCGGGGTGAGTACGCGGGAGAGCAGACGGACCAGCGTCGTCTTGCCGGAGGCATTGGGACCGATCACGCCGAACATCTCCCCCGCCCGCACCTCGAACGAGACATCCCGGAGCGTGAAGGCGGCCCGGGAGGCCTCCCGAGCCCCGTAGGCGAAGGTCACTCCCCGGCAGGCAACCAGTGGGGCGGTCATGGCGGGGTGGTGTCGGTGCGGGCGCGGAGCAGGTAGACGAAGAACGGCGCGCCGCAGAAGGCGGTGATGACGCCGACGGAGAGCTCGGCGGGCGCGATCACGTTGCGGGCCACGGTATCGGCCAGGAGGAGGAAGGCGCCGCCCGCCAGCAGGGCGGCCGGGATCACCAGCCGGTTGTCGGGCCCCAGCACCAGGCGCAGCGCCTGCGGCACGATCAGGCCGACGAAGCCGATCGGCCCGGCGAAGGCGACCGCGGCGGACGTGAGCAGGGCGGCCCCGGCGAAGATGCGGCGCTTGAGCGCCTCGGCGTCGACGCCGAGCTGCGCCGCGTTCTCCTCTCCCAGGGTCAGGAGGTTGAGGCGGCGGGCGGCGCCGATCACCAGCCAGCCCCCCACGGCGAGCAGGGCAGTGAAGACGGCCAGGCTCCGGGGCGGAATCGGGCTCAGGTTGCCGAGCAGCCAGTGGACGATCCCGCCGAGGCGATCGAAGTCGACGATCGAGATCAGCACCGTGATGGTCGAGGAGAAGAAGATCCCGACGATCACCCCGGCCAGGAGCAGGGTGTGCACCGGCAGCGCCCCGGCGCGGGCCGCGATCAGGTACACCGCCACCCCGGCCACCACCGCGCCTGCGAAGGCGCAGGCGGCGAGGCCCAGCGTCTCCAGGAGCCCCCCACCGAGACCCATCACCTGCGCCAGCACCACGCCGAAGGCCGCGCCGCTCGAGACGCCCAGCACGGACGGCTCGGCGAGCGGGTTGCGCGTGAGGGCCTGGAAGCCGGCGCCCGCCACCGCGAGCGCGCCGCCTGCCAGCAGGGCGGCCAGGATGCGCGGCAGCCGCAGGCTCAGCACCACCACCTGGTCGACGCCCTTCATGTGGCCGGTGAGCACGGCCAGCACGTCGCGGGGCGGGACCCGGGCGCTCCCGATGAAGAGGCTGCCCAGCGCGATCAGCAGCACCAGCAGCGCAAGGCCCCCGAGCAGGAGCGCGAGCCGTGCGCTCGAGGCCGGCCCCTCGGGTCTCATCGCGCCTCCCCCCCGCCGAACGCCTCCGGGTGGATCAGCCGGGCCAGGCGCTCGAGCCCGTCGACGATGCGCGGTCCGTACCGGTGCGTGAGGTCGCCGTCGATGGTGTAGAGCCGGCCCGCCGCGATGGCGGGCACCTGCCGGAATCGCTCCCACTTGTCCCGGCTGAGCGGGGTCCGCTCCGGGCTGTGGCTGGCCAGCACGATGACGTCCGGCTTACGCGCCAGGGCCGCCTCCAGGCTGTAGCGCGGGTAGCCTTCTCCGCCGTCGATGGTCACCGACTGGCCGCCGGCCAGCCCGATGAGCTCGGACACGAGCGCGTCCCGACCCGGCACGATCAGCGGATCCGGCCAGAGCACGTAGAGCACGCGGGGACGGGGGCGGCCTTCCAGGCGGGCCGTCACCCGGCGTATCCGCTCGCGCAGGTCGGCCACCGTGCGGTCGGCGGCCTCCGCGCGATCGGCCAGACGCCCCAGGCGGCCCATCAGATCCAGCACGTCGGCCACCGTGATCGGGTCGACCACGTAGAGCGGGATCTGGAGGCGATCGAGCTGGTCGAACGTCTCCTGCCGATTGCCCGCGCTGGTGGCGATCACGAGGTCCGGCTTGAGCGAGACCATGCCCTCGAGGCTCGGGGCCAGCATGCCGCCGACGTGCGGCTTGCGACGCGCCTCCGGAGGGTAGTCGCAGAAGTCGGTCACGCCGACCAGGCGGTCCTGGGCGCCGATCGCGTACAGGATCTCGGTCACGCTCGGCACCAGCGAGATGATGCGGGCCGGCGCGGCCGGCAGCGTGATCTGCCGGCCGACCTGATCGGTGACGGTGAGCGCCCGCGCCGGCCCCGCGAGCAGCACCAGCAGCGCGACCGCCGCGAGAACGCCTCTCACGGCGCCCCCGGGCCGCCGGCCCGGTCGGTCACGCCGGCCGACTTGAAGGTGGCCATCTCGGTCAGCACGGCGAGCGCGGCCCGTGCCAGACCGATGCAGAGCGCCGCGCCGGTCCCTTCGCCCAAACGCATGCCGAGGTCCAGGTAGGGCTCGAGCCCGAGCGCGTCCAGGACCCGGCCGTGCCCGGGCTCGGCGGAGCGGTGCGCGGCGACGAGCGCTCCGCGAGCGGCCGGCTCGAGGCGCACCGCGACGAGCGCGGCCGCGCCCGCGATGAAGCCGTCGAGCACCACCGGCAACCGATGGGCCGCGCCGGCCAGGATCACACCGACCAGGCCCGCGATCTCGAAGCCGCCGACCTTGGCCAGCGTGTCGAGCGGGTCGGCCGGGTCCGGGGCGTTCCGGGCAAGCGCGCGGCGGATCGCCTCGACCTTCCGCCGTCGGCCCGCGGCGTCCACCCCGGTGCCCGGCCCGGTCACACTCTCGGGGCTCGCGCCGGTGAGGGCGGCCACCAGGGCGCTCGCCGCGGTGGTGTTTCCGATGCCCATCTCGCCGGTGCCGACCAGATCCGCGCCTCGCGCCCGCTCGGCCTCCACGAGGCCGATGCCGGCCTCGATCGCCTCGATGGCCTGATCGCGCGTCATCGCGGGCCCCCGCGTCATGTCCTCCGTGCCTGGCGCAACCCTGAGCGCCTTCAGATCCGGGTGGAGCGGCAGCGGCGTGGCCACGCCCAGATCGGCCACCACGATGCGCGCCTTCGCCTGGCGCGCGAGCACGTTCACCGCCGCGCCGCCGCGGAGGAAGTTCTCCACCATCTGCGCGGTGACGATCTGCGGGTAGGCGCTCACGCCCTGCGCGACCACGCCGTGGTCACCGGCCAGCGTGAAGATCACCGGATCCCGCAGCGGCGGCGGACACGCGCCCGTGATCCCGGCGAGCCGCACCGCCAGCTCCTCGAGCCGCCCGAGGCTGGCCGGGGGCTTGGTGAGCTGATCGAGCCGGCGCCGGGCTTCCACCTCCGCGCCCGCGTCCGGCGGGCCGATGCGACTACGGAGCTTCGTGAGAGCGGACATGGGGGGCTGCGGGCAGCGGGGCGTCCTTCAGGGTCAGGGGAAGCCCGGCGACCATCAGCGTCACGCGGTCCGCGGCCGCGGCGAGGCGCTGGTTGACCACACCGAGCAGATCGCGGAAGCGCCGGCCCAGCTCGGTGGGTGGGTGCACGCCCTGCCCGACCTCGTTCGAGACCACGATCATCGTGACCAGGCGCTCGCGCAGCAGCGCGGCCAGATCGTCCGCCGCGGCCAGCACCGCCGCGTCCCGGTCGCCGCGCTCCATGAGATTCGCGACCCAGACCGTGGCGCAGTCGGCGAGGATCACGTCGTGGGCTCGGGCGGCGCGCCGGCAGGCCGCGGGGAGGTCGTGGGGCTCCTCGATCGTCGTCCACGCCGACGGGCGCTCGGCGCGGTGCCGCGCAATACGCGCCGCCAGGTCGCCGTCGAGCGCGCGCGCGGTGGCGAGGAAGGCCACCTTACCGCGACGCTGGCGGGCTTGATCCAGGGCGTACCGGCTCTTGCCGCTCCGGACGCCCCCCAGGACGAGATGCGAATGATGCACGGCCGTCACCCGGGTCCTCCCTCGAAGACCGGTGAGGGGTGGCAGTGTCGGGCAGGTCTCCTGGCTCTCGGATCGTCCTACTCCCCGCCCCTTCCCGGTCCGGCTCGAGCCGAACCAGTGGCCGATCGCGGGTTTCGTCCCCGATTACAGTGACGGGGTCGCGGCGGATTCGCACCGCCTTCCCTGGGGCCCGCGCCTGGCGGGCCGCCCGGACACCATGTCGGAGCCGACCGTAACAGAGCGCCGGAGCGAAGGCAAGCCGGGGCGCCGGCGGCGCGCTACCAGCGCGATAGTCGATCGATGCGGCGGCGCTCGCGCTTGGTCGGCCGCCCCGCGCCCGGGGGCCGGTAGGCCGGCGGCACCGGGCGGGATTCCTTCGGCGGGGGGGGCGGCGTCAGATCCTCGTAGAGCTGCTGGGCCTCGCTGCCGCTGCCCCGCCGCTCGCTGAGGGCGACGATGCGGACGATGCGTCGACCGCGGGGAAGCGTGACCTGCACCAGGTCGCCCGGGCGGACCAGCCTGGATGGCTTGACCGCGTCGCCGTTGATGTCCACCTTCCCTCCCGCGCACGCGGTGGCCGCGAGCATCCGGCTCTTGAAGAAGCGAGCGGCCCACAGCCACTTGTCCACGCGCACGTCCGACATCAGGTTTTTACCGTAGCACAGGGGCCGCGTGAGACACTGACCCCCGCCATGCTACGGACCGCCATCACGCTCGCGACGAGCACCACCTGCATCGCAATGCTGTTCACCTGGGGGCCGGCGCCGCTACGCGCCGCCGATCCATCCACGATGCCGGTCGAGGACTGGGCGAGCCAGCCGGAAGGCAAGGCCGGGATCCCGGACGGCTGGCGGGGCCAGAACTGGGGCAGCCCCAAGTACGACTTCCGGATCGTGACCGAAGGCGGACGCAAGGTCATCCACCTCAAGAGCGCGGGGGACAGCTCCACGATCTCCAAGGAGGTCAAGATCGACGTCAAGACCTGGCCCGTGCTCCAGTGGAGCTGGCGGGTGGTGACGCTGCCCCGAGGTGGCGACGCGCGCAGATCGGCCACCGATGACGAGGCGGCGCAGATCTACGTGACGTTCCCGCGCTTCCCCACCGCGGTGCGGTCCCGGATCATCTCGTACATCTGGGACACCACCGCACCGGTCGGCGCCGTCTTCAAGAGCCAGAAGACCGGGCTCGTCACCTACGTGGTGGTGCGCTCCGGGCCGGCCGACCTCGGCAAGTGGATGACCGAGAGCCGGAACGTGCGGGAGGACTTCAAGAAGATCTACGGCGAGGCCCCCGGCGAAGACGTGGGCGCCATTTCACTGGCGATCGACTCCAACGACACCAGCTCGAGTGCCGAGTCGTTCTTCGGCGAGATCTTGTTCCGCAAGCCCTAGTCGCGGGAGGAGGGGCGATGGCCGCCTACGGTGCAACGCTGCTCCGGCTGATCCTGGGCGTCGTGTACCTCATGCACGCCTATCTCGCGGTGGCGGTGTTCGGGTTCGCCGGGATGGTGGCGTACCAGGCCAAGAACGGCGTGCCCTACCCCGAGCTGGCCACCGTGTACCTCGTCCTGGCCCACGGCCTCGGCGGGCTCTGCCTGGTGCTCGGGCTGTTCACGCGCTGGGCGGCGCTGGCCAATGTGTTGGCCATGCTGGGCGCGCTGTGGTTCGTCCACCTGAAGAACGGCTTCTGGGCGCACAGCAGCCCGAGCGGCTACGAGTACGTGCTGGTCCTGCTGGTGGTCTCGCTGGCGGTGGCGATGATCGGCGGAGGCGCGCTGGCCCTCCGCCGATAAATAGGCGGGGCGCGCTTGGCTAGCGCGCAGCCGCGGTCGGCACCGCCGCCGTGTCCTGCTTCTCGGCAGGCGGCGTGAACTTCTCGGCGGGCACCGGGCTCGTCGCCTGACTCAGGATCAGGTTGGTGTCCTTGCCCGTCTCCACGTTCACCTTCTCGTCCCAGACGGTGGTGCCGTCGATCACCGCGACGATCCGATACCGGCCGCCCGGCAGGTCACGGAACTCGTAGGCATCTCCCAGCCGGAACGCGCGCTGGCGCTTCACGTCCTGGGTCACCGGCTCGTCGCCGGTGAGGTACATCGCCCCGCTCACCAGGCGGCGCTGGGGCGTGATGCCCGGCCACTCGGTCTTGCCCACGAGCCGGCCGACCAGGGCCGGGTCGACGGTGCGCTTCGGCTCCTCTTGGGGGGCGGTCTCCACGACCACCGGCGACGGCAAGGCGCCAGTGCGGGAGAGCCACCGGTGAGCCTCCTGATACTCGGCGGAAGAGGCGTCGGCTCGGCCCAGCACCCACCGGAACTGCGCGATCGCCTCGGGGCGCTTGTCGAGGAACGAGAACGCAGTGCCAAGTCCGAAGTGCGGGCCGATCGCGTCCGGATCCAGGTCGACCGCCTGTCGATACTTCTCGATGGCGCCGACGTAGTCACCGTTGGCGACGAGGGCGTCGCCTTCCGCCTTCAGTCTTTCGAGGGGTGAGACGTCTTGCGAGCCGGATGGAGTCGAGACGGGCCCCTGCTGGCAGGCGGCCCCCAGCAACAGTGCCACCGCCAGCAGGATGACTCGTCGCACGGTCAGTTCTCTCGATAGCCGGAGATGCGCGTGTTGTAGAGGCCACGGAGAGCGAGATCGATTGCCTCCTTGCCGTAGCGGATCTTCATGGTAGCGGCTTGGTTCAGGAACTCGAAGTAGCCGCCGGCCTCCGCTCCATAGGTCTCGTTGGCGATGAGGGCCCCGCGGATCTCGGTGTTGCTGTTCGCCCGGAAGCCGACGCCCACGTTCCGGCCGGTGACGATCACGATGCCGTTCCACTTGAACTGGCTCGTCTGGAAGAACGACAGGTCGGCCTCTTCCACGACGAGAATGCCGTAGCCGGTGATGTTCTGGCTGCCGCTCACCGCGAGCCCGATGAAGTTGGAACTGGGATCGAACTCGCCCTTGATGTACAGCAAGGCGGGTGAGGTGGCCGTGCCGAGGTTGACGGTCTGGTTGATCTGATCGGCGCCGCTACAGTTGTTCTTCACCGTCACCACGTTCGCGGTCGAGGTGGACTGCATCCGGAGCCCCTCGGGCTTGCTCGAGCTGCCGCTGGAATACTGGCAGGCCTGGGTGCTGTTCAACACCTGGGTGAGGGGGTTGGCGGCCAGGTTCGACACGAAGTTCTGGATGATGGTCGGCGTGAGGCTGCTATCCGCGGCGATGGTGCGCCGGCCGGTGCCCGATGCATCGCCGCTGCCGTCGTTGACGTCCTTGCCCTGGACGTAACCCCGCTTGGCCGACGAGTCGAAGCCCGCTTCCGCGTTGGCTTCGTAGCTGAGCCCGGTATTGGTCTCGGTACCGGTGTAGGTCGCGATACCGAGCTTGGTCGGCGTGGCGCCGGTCGGACTGCTGGTGTCAGCCAGCTTCCAGTCACGGCCATCGATGCTGTAGCAGCCGCTGCAGGGAGGCGCGTCCGTGTAGGTGTCGGTCTGGACGCCCGGGAGGCTGACCGCGGCATTGATGTTCAGGTTCCCGCGGGACACGACCGCCGTGATGCTGCGGACGGCGCCGTTGTAGGTTCCGGTCGAGGTGAGGATCACCAGCCCATTCGAGTCGACGGTGGTGCTGCTGTCACGGGTGACGTTGGTCCCGATGAGCTGCTGATCGCCCGCGTTGGTATTGAGGTCGTTGCGGAGAGTCACCGCGAACGTTCCCGCGCTGGACGTGAGGCCGGGCAGCGTTCCCGCGGTCGCCAAAACCCGGCAGGTGTTCCCGGTGCCGCAGGCGCCGCCGGTGGTCATGGTGCCGCCCAGGAGGGTGCTGCTGTTCAGGTCCTGGTTGCCGATCTGGGTGCTCATGGCCCACTCGATTCCCGACTCGGCGAGCTGCCGGGCCCTGGCCGCATCGGACAGGTTCTTCGAGATCTGGGGCTCCACCGCCCCCAGGGACATGAAGGTGATCGTCATGAGAGTCAGGACCATCAGCAGGATCATCGCGAGTGGCAGGGCCACCCCCCGCTCGTCACGGATCCAGGTAGAGATTCGGTTCATGCCAGCCTCCCGCTCGTAGACTTGACTCAACGGTTCCGCAACCGGATACGGTCCGACATCGTGACGTACGCCCCCTTGGTATCCGTCTGGGCGGTGACGCTCACGCCGATGGTGCGAATCTCCGACGGGGTGGACGTCACGGTACCGTCCGCCGCCAAGTAGGTGAAGGCCAGCGAGGTGATGCCAGAGGCGATGGTGAGCGGCGAGGAATCCACCCCGACTTCCTGACGCGTCAGGGCGCCACCCGAGAACGAATAGGTGATCCGCTCACCGCGGCACCCGCTACCGGTGGCGCACAGGATCGGGTCATTGACCTTGCCGGACGCGGCACTCACTCCATCACCGTTCCAGTCGTACTGCAGCGTGAGGGAGGTCGCGGAGGGACTGTTTCCGATCGCGTCGAAGCTGTACTGGTAGCAGAGCATGGTGGCGCAGGCGCCGGTCGTGATCGGTGTGGGCGCCTGGGGGTAGTAGCCGGCCTCCCGAATCTCCTTCACCATCCGCTCGACCGCGACCCGGGCCGTCTGCTGGGCGTCGACCTGGGTGGTCCCGTACCAGTACGCCCTCTGCCCCGTCATCACGAGCCCGAGAAGGCTCGCCATCACGAGTCCGACGATGGCGCAGACGACCATCATCTCCGCCAGGGTATAGCCGCGCTCGTTGCTCATGGGTTCGCTCCGGCTCATCGGTTGGCCAGGAAGATCGAGAGGCTCACCACCCGCTCGGTGGTCAGCACGCCGCGTCCGGTGACCGGGCGATAGAACACGCTCACATCCACGCGAGCCCCGCTGATGCCGCCCGGATTGCTCGTGATCGTCGTGGTACGGCGATAGCCGGGAGGGGCCCCGCTGATGGTGCCGTACCCCTCCGAGGCTGGCAGGTTGGTGGTGTTCAGGTCCGCCAGGTTGGAGGCCCGCGCCGCCAGCTCCTTGGCCTGCTCGATCCGCTGCTCGGCCAGGAACAGCGCGGTGCTCTGCTGCCGTCCCGCTTCCACACCGTCCACTCCGTAGCCGAACCCGGTCGCGACGGCGACCAGGCCCACGGAGATGATCGCGCAGGCCACGAGGATCTCGGCGAGCGTGAAGCCTTGCTGTCCCGGGCCCTTCGTCAGTCGGCGCAATGCGTGCATGAATTGGACCTCCTGCCTCGGGCGGGCTAGAGAGCAAGACGAATGCCAGAGCGAATGCGGGCTAGGTCGCCCCGGGATGCACGCAACTACCCGTATTACTTCGAGCGGAGCCGGGCCGTGAAGAGCTTGCGGAGTGGGCGCTCTACAACTTGTGACAGGCCACCTACGAGATGCGTCAGCCGCGAGACGGGCGCGGGAAGGGCGGCAACTGGTTGAGGAGGCGAAGCGTCCAGCCCTCTCCGCGCCCCTCCAGGACGGAGAGGGCCGCGTAGTCCTGGCCCAGCGCGAGGAGCCGGCCGGGCCCGAGGTCGAGGGCGCGGCAGAGGATCGCGCGGAGGCTGCCGCCGTGCGCGACGATGGCGATCGCGCCGCCGGCGTGGCGCGCAACGATCCTCTCGAAGGCCGGCCACGCGCGAGCCTCGAGGTCCGGCAGACTCTCCCCCTCGGGAAACTGGAAGCGCTCCACGTCGCTCATCCAGGCCTCGAACGCCGCCGGATCGAGCGCGCGGATCTCGTCCGCGGTCAGCCCATCCCAGCGCCCCATGGCGAACTCGCGCAACGCCGGATCGGCGATCGGGGTGAGCCCATGCGGGGCCGCGATGATCTCGGCGGTGCGGCGCGTCCGGAGAAGGTCGCTACAGTAGATCGCGTCGAGTGCGGCCGCCCGCAGGCGAGCGGCGAGCCCGGCGACCTGCGCCTCTCCCAGCGGGGAGAGCGGCACGTCGAGGTGGCCGATGAAGCGGCGGGTCTCGGCCCCGACCACGCTGCCGTGGCGGACGAGGTAGACCACGGTCACGCTCAGAGCCCACTCGGCCGGAGCGCGGTGCCGGCCACGAGGACCCCGAGCTCTGCGACCTCGACCACCGCGCCCAGGACGTCGCCGGTGACGCCGCCCAGCCGTCGCGACGCGCCGAGCGCCAGCGCGATCGCGCTCACCAGGCCCACCACGACGAGGACGGTGCCGGCCGGCCCCAGCAGGGCCCAGCCCACCAGGAGCGTCGCGACCGCCCAGCACGCCCCGGCCCCGCGGGACAGGCCCGCCACGAAGCCGGCGCCCAGCCCCAGACCGGGCGTGGCCGCGCGAAGCCATGCCCCGGCGAGCAACGGCGCGGTCCGGCCGACCAGGGGCGCCAGCAGCAGCACCGAAGCGCGCCCCGGATCCGATAGCTCGCTCACCGCAACCGTCGCGATCGACACTGCGAAGATCAGGCCGACGGCCCCGAACACGCCAATGCGGCTGTCACGCATGATCGCCAGGCGCCGGGAGCGATCGCCGACGGCGAGCCCGTCCAGCAGGTCGGCGAGCCCATCGAGGTGGATGCCGCCGGTCACCGCTTTCCATCCCGCGACCACGAGGACCGCGGCGACCATGGGCGGGAAGAGCCGCTCGAGGCCGTGGAGGAACCCGCCCAGCGCGATCCCGAGCGCGGCCCCGACCACCGGGAACCACCACGCCGCGCGTCCGAGCGCGACCGCACCGTCCGCCTCCCGGCCCGGCACCGGCAACACGGTGAGGAAGCGCACCGCGACGATCAGGGATCGCATCCGGCAGCCACCGCGGCGATCACGCCGCTCAGACGGGCAGGACGGGATTGCGGCGGGGCGGGAATTCGAGCCGCTTGGACTCCGCGTAGGCAAGGCGGCGGATCAGCTCGTCGCGGAGCTCGGAGCCGCCCACGATGCCGTCGACCAGCATCTCCGAGGCGAGCTTGTAGACGTCGACGTCCTGCGCGTACTCCTCGCGCTTCTGCTGCACGAACGCGGCGCGTTCGGCCTCCGGCAGCTCCATGATCTTGTTGTAGTAGACCGCGTTCACCGCGGGCTCCGGCCCCATGATCGCGATCTGGCCCTGCGGCAGCGAGAGGGCCGCGTCGGGCTCGAAGGCGGGGCCGCACATCGCGTAGAGGCCCGCCCCGTAGCACTTGCGGACCACCACGCAGATCTTGGGCACGGTCGCCTGCGACGTCGCAAAGACCATCTTGGCCCCGTGGCGGATGATGCCGGCGCGCTCCACCTTGGTGCCGACCATGAAGCCCGAGACGTCGGCAAGGTACACCAGGGGGATGTTGTAGGCGTTGCACAGGTTGATGAAGCGCGCCGCCTTGTCCGAGGAGTCGACCATCAGCACGCCGCCCTTGACCTTGGGCTGGTTGGCCACCACTCCCACCGCGCGCCCGCCCAGACGGGCCAGCCCCACGATGATCTCGGGGGCGAACAGACGCTTGATCTCGAAGAACGAGCCCGCGTCGACCAGCCGCTCGATCACCTCGTACATGTCGAACCACTTGCGCTGGTCGTAGGGGACGATCTCCTCGATGGACCGGCCGGGCACCGGCGGGGTCGCCTCCACCATCGGGGGCCGCTCGCGGTAGGAGCCGGGCATGTAGCCCAGGTAGCGACGGCAGAGATCGATGGCTTCCTCGTCGGAAGCGGCGAGCACGTCACCGCACCCCGACACCGTGCAGTGCATCCGCGCTCCGCCTAGATCCTCGAGCGTGGTCTTCTCCCCGATCGCCATCTCCACCATGCGGGGAGAGCCGACGTAGAGGCTCGCCTTGCCGTCGACCATGATCACGCAGTCCGTGAGGGCGGGCAGGTAGGCGGAGCCGGCGGGCGACGGCCCGAACAGGATGCACACCTGGGGCACCACCCCGGACAGCTGCACCTCGTTGTAGAAGATGCGGCCCGCATGGAAGCGGCCCGGGAAGATCTTGATCTGCTCCGAGATGCGGCCGCCCGCGGCGTCGACCAGGTACAGCAGCGGCACCTGCAGACGCTGGGCGCGCTCCTGGATGCGAATGATCTTCTGGACTGTCTTCTCGCCCCACGAGCCGGCCTTGACCGTGTAGTCGTTGGCCATCACGCACACCGTGCGGCCCGCCACCGTCCCCACGCCGGTGACCACCCCGTCGGCGGGGGTGTCCGCCTCCTGGTTGCGCGCGAACAGGAAGTCTTCCTGGAACTCGGTGCCCGGATCGAGGAGTAGCTTCAGGCGATCGCGGACGAAAAGCTTACCCTCTTCCTTCAGCTTGTCGCGGTACTTGAGATGGCCCTGCTCGATCCGCCCCCGCTCCTGCCGGTACCGCTGCTCGCTCATCGCGGTCAGGGGTTGGGGTTGGCCCAGAGAATGATGATCAGCACCCCGTTGCCGTAGGGCGGTCCCCCCAGCACCGCGGGCGCACCGGGCGCGGCCAGGATGTTGGCGTTCATCTCCGGGTGCTCCCCGCGCAGCAGGCGGACCTTCATGCGCACCGACTTGCCCTGCATCTGATCGGGCGTCACCTCGAGCCAGCGCTCCCCGGGCACCGCGAACCGCTGCTGGGTGCCGAGAGGGCCCTCGACCCGCTGTCGGTCGAGCGTCGTGTAGTCGGTGTAGCGGAACAGGGTCTGCAGCCGCGGGATGATCTTGCGAAGCCGCTCGTCGGGCTCCACCTCGGGTGCCTTGGGCGCCGACGTGCTCGCCGTGCCCTTGGAGCCGGTGGAGGCCTCCAGGATCCGAACGCCGAAGCGGATGACCGGCTGGGCCTGGACGACGCCGGCCAGCATCAGGGTGAGACCGAACGCAACGATCAGCGCGAGCATGGGTCCGAGGAGGCTCTTGAGGCGCTTGCGCGCGTTATGCAGCCTGGACATCACGGTTCCGATCGGGCAGTTCAGCACCTCGGCGATCTCGCGGTACGAAAGACCTTCTACGTCACTCAGCATGATAATCGCTCGGGCTTTGGGCGGCAAGGCATCGAGGGCGCTCCGGATGCGCTCCCGCTGCTCCTTGCGCGCCGCCTGCTGCTCGGGTCCCCCGCCCGGATCCGGCGTCGTGCGTGCCCACTCCTCCTCGCTGACACGCTCGGGCCCGAAGGCGCGCGCCTGCGCTCCCCGCTGCCGATGCCGGTCGGTGGCCACGTTGACCGTGATGCGGAACAGCCACGTGTAGAACGCCGATTGCCCGCGAAACGAAGACAGCGAATGAAATGCCCGCACGAACGCTTCCTGGGCCACGTCCCACGCCTCCTCGCGATCGTGCAGCACCTGGAAGGCCAGGCGCCACACCCGCTGCCGGTACTTCTCCACGAGCGGCTCGAAGGCCGCCGCGTCACCCGCGATACATCGCTGGATGAGCGCGCGCTCGTCGATGTCCGGCGGAGCGGGGGCACCGGCGGTACCGGTCGAGCCGGGCGGCGTCTCGGGCCCCATCACTGCCGGGGCCGGTCGTGGCCCTCGCGTCCTTTACCCGACAGCCAGTTCGACGCCAGGAGGCGGGCCCGCATTCACCGCCGTTGCGACGAGGCGGCGCGAGCCCCGGACGGGCTCGAGGCCCGGTCCAGCAGGGCGTCGAGGCCCAGGAGATAGCTGCGGGGGCCGAAGCCGGAGATCTGACCGACCGCCGCGGCGGCGACCACCGACCGGTGGCGGAACTCCTCCCGCGCATGGATGTTGGACAGATGCACCTCGACCACCGGAACCTGCACCGAGGCGACCGCGTCCCGCAGAGCGATCGAGTAGTGCGATAGCGCCCCCGGGTTGAACACGATGCCCTGGAATCCCTCGCGCGCCGCCGCCTGGATCCAGTCCACCAGCTCCCCCTCGTGATTGGATTGCCGGCAGACGGCGCGGACTCCGCGGCGCCGGGCGTGGTCCTGCACGGCCCGGTTCACGTCCGCGAGCGAAGCCTGCCCGTAGACCGCCGGCTCTCTGGTGCCGAGCAGGTTGAGGTTCGGGCCGTGGAGGACGAGAATGGCCGACACGGCGGGGGGGCGGCGTGCCATTGGTGGGAGAGAATACACCGCGGCGGCAACGTCGCCAAATCGCGCTCCGTAGGGCTCGCGCGTCAGCCGGACGCCTCACGCGTGGGATCGGGCCGCTGATGGTCCGGCAGCCCGGAGCACACCACCGCGTGGACGCGCCGGGCCAGCGCGCGGGCCGCCTGCTTGACGTCACCTTCCGAAGGAGGCGTGATCACGGGATGGTAGACGATCCTGACGCGTCCCGGGCGGGGCAGGCGCCGGCCCGGCGGCCAAGACTCGTGGCCGCCGACGATGGTCACCGGCATCACCGGGATGCCGAGGGAGCAGGCCAGGCGAAAGGCTCCGGGACGGAACCGCTGCACGCGACCGTCCTGGCTGCGTCCGGCCTCGGGAAAGATCATCACCGCCTCGCCCGCGCCGAGCAGGCGGACCGCGGTGCGCGTGGCCCCCGCGTCGGCCGCGTCGATATCCACCGGAAATGCGCGCAGCCGGCGGATGAGCCAGGACAGTCCGGGCACCCGGAACAGCGCGTCCCACGCCATGTAGTGGACGGGTCGACGCACCGGAATGGTGGCGAGCACCGGATCGGCGTAGGTCACGTGATTGGGGACGATCAGGAGCGGCCCGCTCGCCGGGATGTGCTGGACGCCCTCGAAGCGGATGCGGAAGTACAGCCGCGCGCCCAGCCACACCATCGGCCGGAACGCGTCGACCAGGGGCGTGCGCACGCGCCGATAGTGCCACGCGCGGCCGCAACGTGCCAATGGCCTCCCCCGCTCCCGCGGTGATCGCGCACCGGGGCGCCTCCGCGGAGGCCCCCGAGCACACGATCGCGGCGTTCGAGCTCGCGATGGAGCAGGGCGCGGACGGGCTCGCCCTCGAGGTGCACCTGTCCGCCGACCAGCATCCGATCGTGTTCGGCGACTTCACGGTCGACCGCACCACCGATGGAACCGGCGTGCTGGCCGGCCTTCGCGTCCGGGATCTGAAGCGCCTCGACGCGGGCGGCTGGCGCGGGCGTCGTTTCGCCGGCCAGCGGGTGCAGACGCTCCAGGAGGTGCTGGAGCGGTTCCGCGAGCGAACCCGGTTCTGGCTGCAGCTCACGGGCGGGCCCGAGGTGTATCCGGGCCTCGAGGAGCGGGTGGTGTCGATGCTCGAGATCTACGACGTGATCGACCGCGTGCTCGTGCAGTCCTTCGACCGCGCGGCCCTCGAAGCGGTGCGGAGCCTGCAACCCGCGCTGCGCGTGGGGCTGCTGCTCGCACGGCGGCCGCCCGACCGGAGCGCGCTGGGCGCGGACGGGCCGAACGCGATCTGCCCCGAGACGGAGGCTTGTACGGAGGATCTGGTGGCGGAGGTCCGGGCGGCGGGACGGGAGTGCTACGTGTGGACGGTCCACGAGCCGGCCCTCGCGGACCGGCTCGTGAAGTGGGGCGTGAACGGAATCGTCACCGACCGGCCGGGCGCCGTGCGCGCCCGGCTCGGGCGGTAGGGACGGTCAGCGGCTACTCGTCTTCGGACTCGTCGACGTCGGCGGCGGCGCCCACCGCTTCGAGCCGCGGCATCATGCGCTCGAGCCGATCCTGGCACCGCACGCAGGTGGTCACCTCCGGCATGGCGCGAAGCCGGGCGGGCGCGATCGCCTCGCCGCACTCCTCGCACATCCCGTAGTCACCGCCCCGCAGACGCTCCAGAGCCTCCGCGAGCTTGTTGGCCCGCTCCACCAGCAGGCTCCGGGTGGCGAAGCTCATCTCCCGGTCCTCGTTCACACGGATCACGTCCACCTCGTCGGCCAGCGGCGAGTCACCTCGACCGCCACCCAGCTCTTCAAACGTCATCACGCCACCCATGTGCCGGATCCGCTGCACCGTGTGGCTGAGCTCTCTTTCCAGGTGCTTCCTGATCTCGTCCATCGTCCCTGTTCTCCCTTCCTGGGCGCCGGATCGACTCGACCCGGCCCGCCCGGTTGCGCGCCCCAAGGTGCAAGGCCTATGCCCGGACGCCTCAGGACAGAGACGGCCATAAACGCGCAATATTCGCAGTGATCTAGAATGGGCGTCACGGGTGGCGGGCAGATCGCCGGGGACCCGGGTAGGAAAATTCGGCACTCCCTGTGTCAATTTCGGGTTGACACAGCCGATTTCGGGCAGATTCGGCCCGTCCGGACGGGTCCATCCGGGCTTCCAGGCCCGGATGGACCCGGGCGGCGACGCTGGCCGCCGGACTCCGGGGGAGGTCCTACTCCTCCTCCCCGTACTTCTCCTTGATGGCCGCGACCACCCCGGGGTCGGCCAGGGTGGTGGTGTCGCCCAGGACCTTGCCTTCGGCGATGTCGCGCAGCAGCCGGCGCATGATCTTGCCCGAGCGGGTCTTGGGGAGGTCAGAGGTGAAGATGAGGTCGTCGGGCCGCGCGAGGGCCCCGATCTTCTTGGCCACGTGGGCCTTCAGCTCCTCGATCAGCTCCTTGCTGGGCTTGGTCCCGTCCTTGATGGTGACGAAGGCGGCGATCGCCTGCCCCTTGATCTCGTGCGGGCGCCCGATGACCGCCGCCTCGGCGACGTGGGGGTTGTCCACCAGGGCGGATTCCACCTCCATCGTGGAGACCCGGTGGCCGGAGATGTTCATGACGTCATCCACGCGCCCGAGCAGCCAGAAGTAGCCGTCCTCGTCCACCTTCGCCCCATCGCCGGTGAAGTACATGCCGGGGTACTTGCTCCAGTACTGGGTGACGAACCGCTGGGGATCCCGATAGATGCCGCGGAGCATGCCCGGCCACGGCTTCTTCAGCACGAGGTAGCCGGCCTTGGCCGGCTCGCCCTTGTCGTTGACCACCTCCGCCTCGATGCCGGGGAACGGCCGGGTGGCCGAGCCCGGCTTGAGCGTGGTGACACCGGGCAGCGGCGTGATCATGATGTGGCCGGTCTCGGTCTGCCACCAGGTGTCGACCACCGGGCAGCGCCCACCGCCGATCACCCTCCAGTACCAGACCCACGCCTCGGGATTGATGGGCTCGCCCACCGAGCCCAGCAGCCGCAGGCTCGAGAGGTCGCAGCGCTTCGGGAACTCCTCGCCCCAGCGCATGAAGGTGCGAATCGCGGTGGGCGCGGTGTAGCAGATGGTCACCCCGTACTTCTCCACGATGCGCCAGAAGCGGTCCTTGTCGGGGTAGTCGGGCGTGCCCTCGTACATCACGGTGGTGGTGCCGTTGGCGAGCGGCCCGTACACGATGTAGGAGTGCCCGGTCACCCAGCCGATGTCCGCGGTGCACCAGTACACGTCGGTGTCGCGCAGGTCGAACACCCACTTGGTGGTCGCATACACCCCGGTGAGGTAGCCGCCGGTGGTGTGCACGATGCCCTTGGGCTTGCCGGTGGAGCCGGAGGTGTAGAGCAGGTACAGCATGTCCTCCGAGTCCATGTTCTCGGGGGGGCAGTAGGCCGGCGCGTCCTTGACGAAGTCGTCCCACCAGATGTCGCGCCCGCTCTGCATGGTGACGTCCTGCCCGGTGCGCCTCAGCACCACCACGGTGTCGACGCCCGGGCACTCGCGCAGGGCATCGTCCGCGTTCTTCTTCAGCGCCACCGTGCCGCCGCGCCGGAAGCCGCCGTCCGCGGTGATGAGGATGCGCGATTCCGCGTCGTGGATGCGGTCGCGCAGCGCCTCGGGGGCGAAGCCGCCGAAGACCACGCTGTGCGGCGCGCCGATACGGGCGCAGGCCAGCATCGCGATCGGCAGTTCCGGCACCATCGGCATGTAGATGGTGACCCGGTCGCCCTTCTTCACCCCGCGGCGCTTGAGCGCGGCCGCGAACCGGTTCACCTCCCGGTAGAGGTCCCAGTAGGTCAGGACCCGCGTGTCGCCCGGCTCGCCCTCCCAGATGATGGCGGCCTTGGTCTTGCGCGCGGTGGCGACGTGCCGGTCCAGGCAGTTGTAGGAGACGTTCAGCTTGCCGCCCACGAACCACTTGGCGTAGGGCGCCTTCCAGACCAAGGTGGTCCTCCACGGCTTGAACCAGTCGAGCTCGCGCGCGAACTTCTCCCAGAAGCGAGTCGGGCTCTTGGCCGCCTCGCGGTAGATCGCGGGGCGGTTGACCGCGGCCCGCTTCGCGAACTCCTTGGGCGGGGCGAACTTCCGCTTCTCCCTGAGTAGGGCTTCGACGGCGCTGCTGCCTTTGCTCTCGGTCGCCATGAGGTACCTCGTCGTGGGGAAGGATCGGCGCATCGGCGCCGCCGACCCACTTCTAAACCATCCGTCGCGGAACCGCAAGGGAGTAAGCTGCCTTCCATGCCGGCGGCCCTGCCGCTCTACGCGACGCTGCCATTCGTGGCGATGCTGCTGGCCATCGCGATCCTCCCCCTGGCCGCGCCGCACCGGTGGGAGTCGAACCGGAACAAGCTGCTCGTCTCCGCCGTGCTCGGACTCCCGGTGCTCCTGGTCTACCTGGGACGGGAGCCGGCCGCGCTCGCTCACACCGCGCGGGACTACGTCTCGTTCGTCATCCTGCTGGGCGGCCTCTACGCCATCGCCGGCGGCATCCTCCTGCGGGGAGACCTGGAGGCGACCCCCGCGGTCAACGCGGGCTTCCTGGCCGCGGGCGCGGCGCTCGCCTCCCTGATCGGCACCACCGGCGCCTCGATGCTACTGATCCGAGCCCTGCTCCAGACGAACCGGGAGCGACGGCACGTGACCCACACCGCGATCTTCTTCATCTTCCTCGTCGGCAACGTGGGCGGCATGCTGACGCCCCTCGGCGATCCGCCGCTCTTCCTCGGCTACCTGGCGGGCGTGCCGTTCCGCTGGACCCTCCGGCTCTGGTCGCACTGGCTGGTGATGGTGACCGCGCTGCTGGTCGTGTACCTGATCTGGGACACGGTCCTGCACCGGCGGGAGCGTCCCGCCGCGCTCCGCCGCGACCGCACCCACATCGAGCCGCTCCGTGTCGCCGGCGGGTTCAACGCGCTCGGCCTGGTCGGGGTCGTCGCCGCGGTGGCCCTCCTGCCCGCTCCGGTGCGGGAGCTCGCGATCGTGGCCCTCGCCGCGCTCTCGGTCTGGCGGACGCCGGCCGCGATCCACCGCGCCAACCAGTTCACCGCCGCGCCCATGGTGGAGGTCGCGGTGCTCTTCGCGGGCATCTTCGTCACCATGATCCCGGCCTTGGAGCTGCTCCACCGGCGCGGGGCCGAGCTGGGCATCCGGACCCCGGCCGAGTTCTTCTGGGCGACGGGGCTCCTCTCCTCGTTCCTCGACAACGCGCCGACCTACCTCGTCTTCCTCTCGCTGGCCCGGAGTCTCGGCCTGCCCGCGGAGGTGGCGGGGGTACCGCACCAGATCCTGGCCGCGATCAGCGTGGGGGCGGTCGCGATGGGCGCGAACACCTACATCGGCAATGCCCCGAACTTCATGGTGAAGGCCATCGCGGAGGCGGCCGGGGTCCGCATGCCGAGCTTCCTCGGCTACACCCTCTACAGCGGCGCGGTGCTGCTGCCGCTGTTCGCCCTGGTGACCGTGCTCTTCTTCTAGGGCGTGGGGGCGGGCGGCCCCTCGGGGGGGCTCGAGCGGCGGAGCCCGTAGCGCTGCATCTTGTCGGAGAAGTTCTTGGGATCCATGTCCGCGTGCTTGGCCGCCGAGGTCAGCTTGCCCCCGTGACTCTTGAGCAGGCCCTGGATGTAGGCGCGCTCGAACTCCTCCACCACGCGCGCCTTCGCCTCCCGGAACGGCAGCGAAAGGTCCACCGGCGCGTGCGCCCCGGCGGGGGCCAGGAACCGCTCCACGTCCACGAGGGTGTCGCCGGGGGCGACGATGACCGCGCGCTCGATCACGTTCTCGAGCTCCCGCACGTTGCCGGGCCACGAGTACCGCGTCAGGGCCGCCAGGCTCTCCGGCGAGATCCCGGACACCGGCTTCTTCAGGCGCCGCCTCGCCTGCTCCACGAAGTGGCGAGCCAGCAGCGGGATGTCCTCCGGCCGCTCCCGGAGGGCCGGGACCCGCACCGGCATCACCGAGAGCCGGTAGAAGAGGTCACGACGGAACGTCCCGCGCTCCACCTCGTCCCGCAGGTCCTTGTTGGTGGTCGCGATGAACCGCACGTCGATGTCCACCGGCCGGTCCGCGCCCACCGAGGTCACCTTCCGCTCCTCGATGGCCCGCAGGAGCTTCGACTGCAGGTGCAGCGGCATCTCCCCGATCTCGTCGAGCAGCAGGGTGCCCCCGTTCGCCATCTGGAAGTGGCCCCGCCGGTGCTCGGTGGCCCCGGTGAACGCGCCGCGCCGCGAGCCGAACAGCTCGGACTCGAAGAGCTCCTGCGGGATGGCCGCGCAGTTCACGGCCACGAACGGACGGTCGCGCCGCGCGCCCGAGAAGTGGATGGAGCGCGCCAGCAGCTCCTTGCCGGTTCCGGTCTCTCCATAGATCAGCACGGTGGTGTCCAGATCCGCCACCGACCGCAGGAGATCGAACACGGCCTGCATGCCCGCGCTGGCCGCCACGATGTTGCCGAAGGTGAAGCGCTCCTGATTGCGCCGGATCGTGCGCCGGTTCGCCGACTTCAGCTCCTGGACCTCGATCGCCCGCCGGATCACCAGCAAGAGCTCGGCGGCCTCGAACGGCTTGACCAGATAGTCCTCGGCCCCGAGGCGCATCGCCTCCACCGCGGACTCGATGGTGCCGTAGGCGGTCATCACCACGACCGCGAGGTCGGGATGATCGGCCTTGATCTGGCGCACCAGCTCCACGCCGTCCATGCCGGGCAGCCGCCGGTCGGTGAGCACCGCGTCGACGTCCTCGGTCTTGATCGTCTCGAGGGCCTCCTCGCCGCTCGACGCGGGCAGGACCTCGTAGCCCTTGAGCTCCAGGGTGCGGAGCAGCGGACGCAGGAACACCTCGTCGTCCTCGACCAGGAGCAGCCGTCGCTTCATGTCGAGCCTCCGGCCAGCGGCTGCGGCGCGGGCACCGCCGCCGGCAACGAGATGCGAACCCGCGTGCCCCGGCCCGGCGCGCTCTCGACCGCGATGTCGCCGCCGTGGAGGTCCACGATCTTCTTCACGATCGACATGCCGAGCCCGGTGCCCGCGGGCTTGGTGGTGAAGAACGGCAGGAAGATGCGGTCGCGATGCTCGGGCGCGATGCCGACTCCGTCGTCGGTGACCTCCACCACCGCGCGCTCGCCGTCCACGAAGAGGTCCACCGTGACCTGTCCGGCGCCCCGCCGTGGCTCGATCGCCTCGAGCGCGTTCTTCATCACGTTGGTGAAGACCTGACGCAGCTTCTGGCCGTCCACCGCCGCGGTGACCAGACGCTCGAGCCGACCGTAGCCCACCCGCACCCCCCGCGTCCGGCCCTCCACCGCCATCGCCTCCACCACCGGGTCCAGGATGCGGTGCAGCTCGTACTCGCCGCGCTCGAGGCGCGCGTCGCGCGTCCAGTCGAGCAGGTTGTTGATGATGCCCTCGATCTCCGCGATGCCGGACAGGATGGACCGGGTCATCTCCTGCGACAGGGGGCTGCCGTCGACCTCCGGCGAGGAGAGCAGGTTGGTCGCCATCTTGATGCCGCCGAGGGGGTTGCGGATCTCGTGCGCCACCCCCGCCGCCATCTCGCCCAGCGAGGCCAGCTTCTCCCGGTGGATCAGCCGCCGCTGCGTCTCCACCTGCTCGGTCAGGTCGCGCATCACCCCCACCGTGCCCATGCGGTGGCCGCGGTCGTCGAACAGCGAGGTCATCGCCACGTGGGCCGGGAACGCGCGGCCCTGGGCGGTCCGCCCCATCACCTGCCCGCCCCAGCCGCGGCCCGCGTCCAGCGCGGCCACGATGGCGGCGGCCGTGCGCTCCTCTCCCGCGAGCAGGTCCGGGTAGCGGAGCCGACTCACCTCCCAGGGCTGGTAGCCGAGCAGCCGCCGGCCCGCCGGGTTCATCGTCGCGAGCCGCCCCGTGATGTCGGCGGTGAAGATGCAATCGTCCACGCTCTCGACCACCGAGGCCAGCAACCGCTCCCCCCGCTTGACCTCCTCCTCCCGCACCCGCAGCGACTCCTGCATGCGCTGGAACGAGGCCACGAGCTGCTCGGCCTCCTCCTTGGAGATCGTGAAGTGATCCTCCACGATGATGCGCGCGGCCGCCGCGCCGAGAGAGGCGGCGAGCAGGCGCTCGAAGCGGATGCGCATCTCCAGCAGCTCCGGCACCGAGAGCTCGGCCGGGGCCTTGCCGCCGAACAGCTCGCGCACGATCGCTTCCGCGTCCTCGTCGCCCACGTAGTGGTGCACGAGGCGCTCGATCTCCGGCGCGGAGAGGATGGCCGGCGGGCCCGGCGCGGGCTTGTCCTCACCGGCCACCCCCACGAAGGCGGCGGCCTGGGCGCGATCGTCGGCGTCCTGCTCGGTGAGCAGGGAGACCATCACGAACAGCCCCACGTTGAAGAAGAGCGCCCAGAAGACCCCGTGGCTGATGGTGTCGAGGCCCTCGAGCCCCAGGAAGGCGGTCGGCCGCAGCAGGCCCCACCCGAAGGGCCCGTCCGCCAGGAATGTCGGGCCGAACACACCCTCCCGCCCGAGGGCCGGGATCAGGAGCGTGTAGAACCACACGAAGAAGCCGGCCGAGATGCCCGCGAAGGCGCCGCGCCGGTTGCCGCGGCGCCAGTACAGGCCGAGCAGGATGGCGGGCGCGCACTGGGCCACCGCGATGAACGAGAGCAGCCCCATCTCCACCAGGAGCAGCTGGCCGTGCTCCATCCGCGCCCACAGGAAGCCGAGGGCCACCACCGCCAGCATCGCGAGGCGGGTGTAGAAGAGGGTGGTCCAGTAGATGTCCTCCCGACGTCGCTGACGGAGCAGCACCGGGAGGATCACGTCGTTGGTGATCATCTTGGAGAGCGCGAGCGAGTCCACCACGATCATCGCGGTGGCGGCCGAGAAGCCCCCCAGGAACACCAGCACCGAGATGAGCTGGCTGTGGAAGAAGAGGGGCAGGCGCAGGATGAACCCGTCGGCCTGGGCGGGGGCGGCGTCCGGGAAGACCAGCAGGCCCGCGAAGGCGATGGGCAGCACGAACACGTTGATCAGCAGCAGGTAGAGGGGGAAGGACCACGAGACCGCGTTGACGTCGCGCTCGCGGGGGTTCTGCACGACCAGCACGTGGAACTGGCGCGGCAGGAACATCACCGCCGCCATCGAGATCAGGAGCATCGCGGTCCAGCGCGGATAGGAGGCGGTGCCCGGATGGTCCAGGGTCAGCAGCTTCGACCACTCCGGGTGGCTCGCCACCCGCCCGAAGAGGTCCCCGAAGCCGCCGAACAGCCCCCACGTCACGTACACGCCCACCAGGAGGAAGGCGACCAGCTTGACCACCGACTCCACCGCCACCGCGGTCATGAGGCCGGTCTGGCGCTTGGTGAAGTCGAGGTTGCGGGCCCCGAACAGGATCCCGAACAGCGCGAGGGTCACCGCCACCACCAGGGTCGGGTCGAACACGTCGAGCACCGACTCCTCGTGCAGGATCATCTTGAACGAGGCCGACACCGCCTTGAGCTGGAGCGCGATGTACGGGATCATCCCGCAGACCATCAGGGCCGCCACCAGGGCCCCCAGGGCCGCCGACTTGCCGTAGCGGCTCGAGATGAAGTCGGAGACCGAGGTGATGCGCTGCTCCTTCGACACCCGCACCAGCTTGCGCAGCAGCAGCGGCCACAGGAGCGCCACGCAGGCGGGGCCCAGGTAGATGGTGAGGAACTCGAGCCCGCGATTGGCGGCGAGCCCGACGCTGCCGTAGAAGGTCCACGCGGTGCAGTAGACCGACGTGGCGAGCACGTAGGTGACGGTCTGCGCCCGGCCGCGCCCGAGGCGGGAGGCGAACGCCTCTGCCACCGAGGCCACCAGGAACAGGAACGCGAGATAGCCGAGGACGATGCTGAGGAGGGAGGTCGGGGAGAGCCCGCTCACGGCTCTTCCTCGGGGGAGCGGAGCCGCCGGGCCAGCGCGCTGAGGACCACCACCATCGCGGTCCATATCCCGAAGAGATGGAGCACCATCGCCGGCACTCCCAGCACGAGTACCGGCCGGTTGGCGATGGCGAGCAGGGGCCAGACGAGGCAGGCCGCGAAGAGGACGAAGCAGGCCAGCACCAGCTCGACGGCCTTCATTGGCTGGGGCGGATTATAGCGCGGGCGGCTCCCGCGGGGGACCGAGGAGCCGGCGCGCCACCAGGTCCTGGAATCCGGCCTCCAGTTCCGCGGCCACCGCGCGCGCCGCCGCCTCCGCGCCGCCGGGTCGCTCCATTTCGGGACCGGGCGCCCAGCCCTCGAGATATGCCTCGCTCCCGCTGCCGCCCTCGCGCATGGCGACCGCGTCGATGAGGTCCTGAAAGCGCTGCGAGAGCGGCACCCGCACCGTCTCGCCGCCCTCCTCGGCCTCCACGAGAGCCGGCAGGTCACGCCACCGGACGATCCGCACCCGCGCCATGGCGCCGCATATTGTACCGGAGGCGCCCCGCTCGCTTGACAAGCCTGGAGGCCCCCCGTAGCCTCCGAGCCTGAGGAGACCACTCCATGATCGACGCGAAGACGGCAGACCGTGAGCTGCAGACGTATCTGCGGCCGCAGACCTTCCCGGTCGCCATCCGCATGCTGCGGCCCGACGAGCCCATCCCCGAGCGTGCCCGCCGGCCGGCGCGGGACTTCAAGAAGCTCAGCATGACCTGCCAGGTGATCGACATGGCGCGGCGCTACGGCTGGACCCTCGCGCTCACCCGGGAGGACCACATCTGCTCGCTCGGGATCACCGCCATCGGCTTCGACAAGCCGCTGCCCATCTACAACGTGGGCACCCTGTGCGAGGGCATGTACACCGAGACCAAGGCGGCCGGCCAGCGGTCGGAGGCGGCCATCGACAAGTTCGCCCCCGGCGAGTACGCCTGCGTGCTGGTGGCCCCGCTGGACCGCGCCACCTTCGAGCCGCACGTGGTGTGCGTCTACGCCAACCCGGCCCAGGTGATGCGCCTGACCCAGGCCGCGCTGTGGAAGCGGGGAGGACGTCTCACGTCGTCGTTCGAGGGGCGCGCGGTGTGCGCGGACATCATCGTCACCACGATGAAGACGGGCGAGCCGCAGGTCATCCTTCCCTGCTCGGGCGATCGCATCTTCGGCCAGACCCAGGACCACGAGATGGCGTTCTCGATCCCGTGGGAGCGGATGGAGGAGATCGTCGAGGGCCTGCGCGGCACCCACAACGGCGGCATCCGCTACCCGATCACCCAGTTCATGGAGTACGAGGCCAAGCTGCCGCCCCGCTACATGGAGGTGAACAAGCTCTGGGACGCGGAGAAGGGCAAGACGACCCTGAGCAACCGCGACCGGGTGGTGGCGGCCTACAAGCGCTCGTTCGCGGACCGGGTGCCGGTCTACCCGATCGTGGCCTCCTTCGCGGGCACCCTGGACGGGCTCAGCATCGAGGAGTACTGCACCAACCCGACCCGCGCCATCACCGCGATGATGAACTACTACGAGCGGTACCAGCCGGACGTGGTGCTGGCCTACAACGACCTGGCCAAGGAGGCGGAGGCCTTCGGCTGCGGGGTGAAGTACTCGGACTACGTGGTGCCCTCGATCGAGACCCACGTGCTGGAGGACAAGGCGGACCTCGCCAAGATCCGGATGCCGGACCCCTACAAGACCGCGCGCCTGCCCGGGTTCCTCGAGCAGTGCGAGGCGCTGGTGAAGGCGGCCCCGCCCGCCGCGACCGGGGCGGTGGCGGTGGGACCCTGGACCATCGCGATGCTGCTGCGCAACCCGGAGATGATGCTCCTCGACACGTTCGAGGATCCCCAGTTCATCCACGACCTCATGCGGCTCACCACCGACTTCTGCAAGCTGTGGGGCGACGCGATCGTGAAGACCCGCATCGGGCTCTCGTTCTCCGAGCCCACCGCCTCGATCAGCCTGGTCTCCCCGGACAACTACCGGGAGTTCATCGCGCCGTACCACAAGGAGCTGGTGGAGTACTTCAAGGCCAAGAAGGTGGGGGTGACCGCCCACATCTGCGGGGTGACCTACCCGATCTTCGAGGACCTGATCAACGCCGGCTTCACCACCATCTCGTTCGACCTGGACCAGCAGGCGGACCCGGCCCTGCACGTGGACCAGCTCGAGCGGTTCATGCAGGTGGCCAAGGGGCGCGCGGTCGCGATCGGCAACGTGGACGCCACCATCTTCGAGAAGACGACCCGCGCGCACATGGAAGCGGAGGTGCGGCGCTGCGTGGACACCGCGGCCCGGCACTCCGGCTTCATCCTCTCGACCTCGTGCGAGATCCCACCGCGGTCGAGCCCGGAGGCCGTGCAGTGGTTCATGGACGCGGCCCACGACTACGGCCGCTACGATCGGATCTTCTAGAGGAAAGAAAAGGGGCGCGGCCACGATGGCCGCGCCCCTGGTGTTCCGGTCGGTCTAGACGGTTACCAGCGGAAGGGCTTCTTGGACGGCGGCACGCCGTAGGCACCACGGTCCCCGCCTCCGCCCCGAGGGCCACCCGGCCCGCGACCACCACGCGGCCCACCCGGGCCGCGCCCGCCGCCCGACCCCGGAGCCCGGGGGTTCGAGACGTTCACGGTGATCTTCCGCCCGTCGAGGTCCTTGCCGTTCAGCTCGGAGATCGCCCGCTGGGCCTCCTCCGCGGTTGCCATCTCGACGAAGCCGAAGCCGCGCGACTGGCCCGAGAACTTGTCCGTGATCACGGAAGCCGACTCCACGGTGCCGCACTGCGCGAAATACTCCCGTAGCGTCTCGCTCGTCGTGGAATAGGACAGACCCCCCACGTACAGTTTCGAAGCCATCGTGGTTTCTCCTTCGGTCACTCTTCCGCTTCGTACGCGCCCCAATACTCGGAAGAGCCAATATCGGAGGCGAGGGCACCGCCGGCGGCGGCGGCGCATCGGCCCGAGTGTACACCAGGACCGGCACCTCCGCCACGGCGCCCCCCGGCCGCTAGTAGGTCAGCATCAGGCCGTTGCCCTGATAGGTGGGGCCGACCTCCGGCTCCGGCACCGCCGGCTGCGCGGTCGGCGCCTCCGGTGTGACCGGGTGCCCGATCTCCGTCCGCATGAGCGCACGGTGCCGCGTCTCACCGGAGTACGCGCACAGCCCGATCAGAGCGGCCATCACCACCAGCGTGACGAGCGCGAACATCCAGCGCCTGCCCATGACCGAATCTCCCTAGCCGCAGAGCGCTTCGACCTGCGCCCGCGCCCCGCTCCGCGCCGGGGCGATCTTGGCCGGCCGCTCGATCTTCACCAGCAGATCGGGCAGCGCGAACGGACGGCTCACCACGTGGAAGCCCTTGAGCTCGAGGGCCACCCGATCCTCCACCCGCGCGCCCGCGTCCACCGCGAGCGCCACCGGCACGCCCGGCGCCACCGCGTCGAACAGACGCGCCTGGTCCGGACCGGCCATCCGGAGCACCCCCGCGTCCACCAGCACGAGCGAGGCCGGGGCATCCAGCAGGTACCGCACGCCCTCGCACACCGACTCGGCGACCCGCACGGCCACTCCGTGCTCCAGGCACTCCATCACCAGCTCGTGGGCGCGGCTGCGATTGTCATCGATCGTCAACACCCGGATCATTGCGTTCCCCCTTTTGACTACGGTTCGAAGCCGGGGAAAAGGTTCAACGGTCGTGCCACCCACGCGCACAGCCGGTAAGGGCGCATATTTGCAAGATTTGAAGGCTTCCTCGCCGCGGCCGCGGTTCGAGGATCGGGCGTTGTGCCCGACCGAATGCCGCTGATTGTCGGCCCGCCGCGGCCGGCGCGCACCACCGTATACACTCGGGGCATGCTGTCGACGCCTTTGCGGTTCCTGCGCGCCTGCCGCCGGCGCTGCCCCAACTGCGGCGCGGGGCCGATGACGGTGCGCTGGTTCCGGCTCATGCCCGCGTGTCCCGGCTGCGGCCTCCGGCTCGACCGGGGGGAGTCGGACTACTTCCTCGGCGCGATCGTCTTCAACATGGCCTTCGCGGAGGGGCTGTTCGCGTTGGGGGTGTTCGGCTTGCTGCTGTGGACGTACCCGAGCCCGCCCTGGGACGCGCTCTACTACGGGGGGATCGCGGGCATGATCGTCGCCCCGATCGTGCTCTACCCCTACTCCAAGCTCTGCTGGCTCGCGTTCGACCTGGGCTTCCGACCTCCGCGCCCGGAGGACTTTGCCGCGCGTCCCACCGGCTAGCGCGCCCGGAACCCGCGGACGCGTTTACTTGTAGAGCTCGGGCCCGATCCCGTAGGCCTGGATCTTCCGGTAGAGCGTCTTGGGGTCGATGCCGAGCACCGTCGCCGCCTTGGCCCGGTGGCCGCCCACGCTGCGCAAGGTGGCGATGATGTGCTGACGCTCCATGTCCTCCAGGCTGCCGCCCGGAGCGGCCCGGGTGGCTCGGCCGCCCCTGATCTCGTCCGGCAGGTCGGCCGGCTGGATCACGTCGCCCTGCGAGAGGATCACCGCCCGCTGCACCGCGTGCTGCAGCTCGCGCACGTTGCCCGGCCAGTCATAGCGCTCCAGCTGCTCCATCGCCGCGTCGGAGAGACGCTTGCGCCCGTAGGTCGCGTTCTGCTCCAGGAAGTGCTCGGCCAGCCGGCGCACGTCCTTCCGTCGTTCGCGCAGGGGCGGCAGCGTGATGGTGATGGTGTTGATGCGGTAGAAGAGATCCTGACGGAAGCCGCCGGTCTTGATCGCCTCCGCGAGATCGCGGTTGGTGGCCGCCACGAGGCGCATGTCGACGGTGCGACGCCGCGTGCCCCCCACCCGGAAGAACGCGTGCGATTCGAGCACGCGCAGCAGTTTCACCTGGCTCTCGGGCTCCATCTCCCCGATCTCGTCCAGGAACAGGGTGCCGCCGTCGGCCAGCTCGATGAGGCCGGGTTTCGTCCCGATCGCGCCCGTGAACGCGCCCTTCTCGTGGCCGAAGAGCTCGCTCTCCAGCACCTCGCGGGCCAGCGCGCCGCAGTGGATCGGCACGAAGGCCTGCCGGGCCCGCGGGGAGCGGTCGTGGATGGCCCGCGCCACCAGCTCCTTGCCGGTGCCGCTCTCGCCCAGCACCAGCACCGAGGAGTCGGTCGGCGCGACGCGGTCGATGAGACGGAGCACCTCCTCCATGCGGGGGCTGCCGGTGATGATGCCCTGATAGCCGGGCTCCTCGAGCTGGGCCCGCATCACCGTGTTCTGCCGCATGAGCCGGCCCTTCTCGGCCGCCTTGCGAATGAGGATGTCCAGCTCCTCGATGCGGGCCGGCTTGGTCAGGTAGTCGTAGGCCCCGAGCTTCATGGCCTCGACCGCGGTGGAGACCTCCTGGAAGCCGGTCATCACGATCACCTGCGGGCTCTCCGCGAACTCCTGCAGCTCGCGCAGGACCTCGATGCCCTCCACGTTTGGCATCTTCATGTCCAGCAGCAGCACGTCGGGCAGGTCCTCCTTGAGCTGCTCGAGCGCGGCGCGGCCGTCGGCCACCCCGCTCACCGCGTGGCCCTTGCGCCCCAGCTCGCGGACCAGGAGCTCGCGCAGGTTCTTCTCGTCGTCGGCCACCAGCACCCGGATCGGCGCGGTCACGGCTGCGGCCTCCCCGTCCCCGCCGGCTGCAGCGGCAGGATCACCCGGAAGGCGGTGCCGGCGCCCACGCGCGTGTCGACCTCGATCCGTCCCTCGTGGTCGGCCACGATGCCCTGGGCGATGGCGAGCCCCAGTCCGGTGCCCTGCCCGGGCGGCTTGGTGGTGAAGAAGGGATCGAACACCCGCGGCAGCACGTGCTCCGGAATGCCGGGCCCCTGGTCCTGGAAGGTCACCTCCACTTCCCGCGCGTTGCGCCGTCGAGTCGTCACCGTGAGCATGCCCTTTCCGTCCATCGCGTCGAGCGCGTTGCTCGCGAGCCCGAGGAACACCTGGCGGAGCTGGCCTTCGTTGGCCACCACGTCCGGCAGCTCCGCGTCGAGCCGCCGCTCGAAGCGGCTGCCCGCATAGCGCGACTGGTGGCCGATCAGCTCCAGCACCTTGTCGACCAGCACGTTGATGTCGGTGGGGGCGCGGCGGCTGCCCGGATCGCGGACGAAATGGAGCAGGCTGCCCGTGATCTCCTTGCAGCGGTAGGCCTCCTCCTCGATCAGGGACAGATACGCGGGGAAGTCCTTGAAGGCATCCAGATCGCGCAGCTGCGAGTCCCGGGCCCGCTCGCGCAGCGCCTCCGCGCAGCCCGCGATGGTGGCGAGCGGGTTGTTGAGCTCGTGGGCGACCCCGGCGGCCAGGCGCCCCGCGGTGGTCAGCCGCTCGGTCAGCAGCATCTGCCGCTCCAGCCGCTTCTGCAGCGTGATGTCCTCCACCAGCACCAGCAGGTGGGTGGCCTGGGGGGCGCGGAGCGGCGTCGCGGTGAGGCGCACGGTGAGGATCTCGCCCCCCGCGGGCAGCTCCTGCTCCACGCGGCGCACCTCGCGCGCCGCCACCACGCCCTCCAGGAACGAGCGCACCGCCCGCGCGTTGGCGGCCGGCATCAGCTCCGCGAACGGACGCCGCGCCGCCGGCTCGGCGGGGAGCAGCGCCGCGCCCTCCCGATTGGTGCTGATCACCTTCAGATCGGCGTCCAGCACGAAGAGACCCAGCGGCAGGGTCTCCAGCACCACCTCGACGAAGCGCTTCTGCTCGTCCAGCTCGTGGGTGCGCGCCTCCACCATGGCCTCGAGCCGCTCGGAGTAGGTGCGCACCGAGCTGAACAGGCGCGCGTGCTCCAGCGCCATCGCGGCCTGGTCCGCGAAGGCCGACACCAGGGACTCCTCCTCGGCGGTGAAGTGATGCACGTCGGTGCGCAGGACGGTGAGGGCCCCGATGGCCTGGTCGCCCACGATGAGGGGCGCGGCCAGCATGGAGCGCAGGCTCGACTGGGGGTACCGCACGCGAGGGTCCCCGTAGAGATCGGTGGTCTGGGTCGGCCGCCGCTCCTTGACCGCGGCTCCCGTGATGCCCTCCCCCACCCGCAGCCGGATGGCGGGGAGGTCCTCCGGGGGCAGGTCCAGGCTCGCGGTGGCGATCAGCTCGCCGCTGGCCGCGTCCAGCGTGAACAGCCCGCACGACTGCACCTCCAGCACCGCGCGCGCCTGGTTCAGGATGAGGCGCACCGTCTCGTTGACGTCGAGGCTCTGGTTCACCGCGTGGCCGGCGCGGAGCAGCGCCTGCGTCTCCCGGGTCCGCCGCTGCGCCTCCTCGAACAGGCGCGCGTTCTGGATGGCGATGCCGGCCTGGTCCGCGAAGCTCTCCAGCAGGGTCTGGTGGCGCTCGCCGAAGGCGCCCGGCGCGGTGGAGAAGGCGGAGATCACCCCGATGATCTGACCGCCCACCCGCAACGGCACCGCCAGCAGCGAGCGGATCCCTTCCTTCTCGTCGACGTCGGGCCGCGCCGAGCGCGCGTCCTCGCGCAGATCGTCGGACCGCATCGCGCGGCCCGAGGACACCGCCTGTCCGATGATCCCCTCGCCGACCCGCACCGCCAGGTGGCGCCACTCGGGCGTGCGGAAGCCGTGGGCGGCCGCGTGCTCGATCAGCGAGCGGTCCGGGCTCAGGAGGCCGATCCCGCAGCCGGTGCTGCCCATCAGCGCGGTCACCGAGCGACTGATGGTCTCGAGCACCGAGGGCAGGTCCAGGCGCGCGGTGATCAGCTGGGTCGTGCGGTTGAGCGCGGCCAGCTCCTCCGCGCGCCGGGTCGCCTCCCCGTGCAGCCGGGAGTGCTCGATGGCGGAGGCCAGCGGCCGCGCCACGTCGGTGAGGACCTCCACGTCGGCGTCGGTGAACGCGTTGGGCTTGTGATGGGTGACGTTCAAGGTGCCGATCACCTGCCCCTGGGACAAGAGCGGCGCGAGGATCGCCGAGCGGAATCCGCGGCGGGAGAGCAGCTCGCGACTCACCGGCGGCACCGAGGGGTCGGTGGTGGCGTCGTCGATGCGGCGGGCCGTCTGCTGGCTCGCCACCCACGCGGTCAGCGTGCCCGGGGTGGCCATCCGGAGGTCGAAGGCCTCCGGCACCGCGGTGCGGGTGGTCACGTCGAACAGGCGGAACTCGCCCCGCTCGCGGTCGAGCAAGGTGACCCCGAGCGCGTCGAAGTCGATGAGCCGCCGGACCGCCTCCGCCACCTTCTCGTAGACGCGGGGCAGGGCCAGCGTGCCCGCGGTGAGCGAGGTGACCTGGTTGATGACCTCCAGGCGGAGGGTGCGCTGGTGCAGGCGCCACACGTGCTCCAGCGCGTGACCGAACTCGCCCGGAAATCCCGGAGGCAGGGTCTCGCGCGTCAGCCCGCGCGGGCCTCCCGGCCCGATCAGGACCAGCCGGCCGATCGGCCGTCCCGGATCGCCGAGCGCCGCCGCGAGCAGCACCGCATCGCGGCCGGTCCCCTGCGGGGCCTCGCGCAGCCGCTCGAGCCGCACGCCGCGGTCCGCCGCCTCCAGCCGATTCCGCAGCCACCGATCCAGGGCCGATCCGCGCCGCGCTCCCGCGACCACGTCCACCGGGGCGGCCTCCCGCGGCCGGAAGCGAAGCGCTCCCGCGCGCGCCCCCGAGAGTGCCACCAGGCGCTTGAGGCTGCTGGCGAACCCGGCCTCGGAGGAGGCGGCCCCGCCCAGGCTCGCGAGCAGGTCTGGAAAGAGGCGCCCGATCTTCACGTGACGCTCAGAGCGGCGGGCCCGCGTCGAAGGCGATGACCCGCTCGCACCAGGCCGCCGCGGCCAGGAGCCGGCTCTCGCCCCACGGGGCGCCCACCAGCTGGACCGCGAGCGGCAGCCCGCTCTCGACCCCGGTCGGCAACGACACCGCCGGCAGCCCCGCGAAGGTGAACGGGGCGCAGAACGACGGATCGCCGGTGGCCCCGAGCCCGCGCGGGGCGGGAGCGCCGATGGTCGGGGCCAGGAGCGCGTCGTGGCGGGCGGCCAGGGCGGCCAGCGCCGCGCGCGCCTTGCCGCGCGCGTCCTGGGCGGCCAGGTATTGCAGCGCCGAGATCCCGCGGCCGCGCTCGATCAGCTCCTTGATGCGCGGCGGATAGTCCGCCGCGTGCTTGGCGTACCGCGCGGCGTGCGCGTGCGCGGCGTCGACCGCGAGCACGACGTCGCCCGCCTCGCGCAGCACCGGAAACGACTCCGGCAGCTCCACGTCGACCAGACGCGCGCCCGCGGCCTCGAGCGCCGCCCGCACCGCCCCCAGGTGCGCGGCCATCGGCGCCTCCGCGCGCGCGACGAGCGCCCCGAGCACGCCGACGCGGGGCGCCGCCGGATCGAGGATCGCCCCGACGTAGTCGTCGACCGGCACCGCGGCCGCGGGCGGATCGGCCGGATCGGGCCCGGCCAGCAGCGCGAGCCCGAGCGCGCAGTCCTCCACGCAGCGGGCGAAGAGGCCGACGTGATCGAAGCTCGCGGCCAGCGGCAGCACCCCCGCGGCGCTGATGCGCCCGTAAGTGGGCTTGAGCCCCACCACCCCGCAGTAGGCGGCCGGCCGCAGCACCGAGCCCACGGTCTGCGAGCCCAGCGCCAGCGGCACCATCCGCGCCGCCACCGCCGCCGCGGGCCCGCTGGACGAGCCGCCCGGGGTGTGCTCCGGGTTCCACGGATTGCGGGTCGCGGACGGATCGAGGAACGCGAAGGGCGTGGTCGTGAGCTTGCCCATCGGCACCGCGCCGGCCGCGCGCAGCCTAGCCACCGCCGGGGCGTCCACCGTCGGCGTCCGGGTCGCCCAGTCGGGCGCGCCCGACGTGGTCGGCACGCCCGCCGCGTCGAAGATGTCCTTGAGCGCGATCGGGACGCCGTGCAGCGGCCCCATGAAGCGTCCCTCGCGCGCCTCGATGTCGCGCTGCACCGCCACCCGGGCGGCGGCGTCCCGGTCGAGGCGCACCCAGGCCCCCACCGCGGGCTCGGTGGCGTCGATCCGCTTGAGGCAGGCCGCCACCAGGTTCGAGGGCGACAGCGCGCCGGATCTGATGCGGCGGGCCGCCTCGCTCGCGCGGAGCTCGTGGAGAGCGGCCATGGTCAGCGCAGGGCGTCCAGCACCTCGGCCACCACCTCGAAGCGCCCGAAGGACGGCATCAGGTATGCCCCCGCGTAGCCGGCCCGCACCTCCTGGAGCAGGGCCTGGGCCATCTCGATGCCGGCCCGGAGCCCGCGCTCCCCCGCCTCCTTCATCCGCGCGCGCACCCCGTCCGGGACGGAGATGCCCGGCACCTCGTTGTGGAGGAACTCGGCGTGGCGCGAGGAGTGGAGCGGCATGATGCCGACGAGCACCGGAATCGGCGAGCGGGTGGTGGCGAAGAAGCGCTCCAGCACTTCCAGGTCGTACACCGGCTGGGTCTGGACCCAGCGCGCCCCCGCTTCCACCTTGGCCAGGAAGCGCTCCATCTCGCGCGCGGGCTCCGCGGCCGCGGGGTTGAGCGCCACCCCCACGCAGAAGGAGGTGGGCTCGCCGACCGAGGAGCCGGTGGCGTCGAGGCCGCGGTTCATGCCCGCGATCACCCGGATGAGCCCGATCGCGTCGACGTCGAAGACGGCGGTGGCGTTCACGTAGTCGCCCGCCCGCGGCGGATCGCCGGTCATGGCGAGGATGTTGCGGATGTCGACCGCGTGCGCGCCCAGCAGGTCGGCCTGGATGCCCATCAGGTTCCGGTCACGGCAGGTGAAGTGCATGTTGATGTCGAGCCCGCTCGCGTCCCGCACCAGCATCGCGGTGGGCAGCACCGACATCCGCACCCGTCCGAGCGAGCCGTCGTTGATGTCGACGATCTCGACCCCGCGCTCCTTGAGCAGCTTGGCCCCCTGCACCAGCTTCTCGATGTTGTGCCCGCGCGGCGGGTCCAGCTCGACGGTCACCGCGAACTCGCCCGCCTCGAGCCGGCGCTGCAGGAGCGTGGGCGGCGCGGCGGTGGTGAGCCCGCTGGGCTCGACGACCTCCGGGCGCGGCCGGCGCACCGGGGTCACCCGCGCCGCCTCCCGCCCGGGCGCGAGGCGGTCGAGCGCCTCGCGCATGGCGCGGATGTGCTGGGGCGTGGTGCCGCAGCAGCCGCCCACCATGCGCGCGCCCGCCGTGATCATGCGCGCCGCGTAGTCGGCCATGTAGCCCGGAGACGACAGATACATGAGCCGCTCGCCCACCCGGCTCGGCAGGCCCGCGTTCGGCTGGATCACCAGGTGCAGGTTCCCCGCCTCCGGGAGCATGTGCTCCAGGATGTCGTAGAGCACGCTCGAGCCCACCGAGCAGTTGGCGCCCACCACCTGCACCGGCAGCTCGCGGAGGGCGCGCACCACCTCGGCCGCGCTGCGCCCGGTGAAGGTCACCCCGTCGTCGGTGAAGGCCACCTCGGCCACGATCGGCAGGTCGGTGATCGCTCGCACCGCCTCGACCGCCAGGCGCATCTCGGTGAGATCGGAGAACGTCTCGATCACGAAGGCGTCCACGCCGCCCTCGAGGAGCCCCTCGGCCTGCTCGCGGAAGGCCAGCCGCGCCTCCTCCGGCTCGATGGTGCCGAGCGGGGCGAGATACTTGCCGAGGGGGCCGATCGAGCCCACCACCAGCACGTCGCGGCCCATGCTCTCGCGCACGTCCCGGGCCAGCTTGGCTCCGCGCAGATTGATCTCGCGCACGCGATTCTGCAGGCCGTGCCCCGCGAGCTTGAAGCGGTTGGCGCCGAAGGTGTTGGTCTCGATCAAATCGGACCCGGCCTGGATGTACTCGGCGTGGATGGACTGCACCGCCTTCGGCTCGTTCAGGTTCAGCACGTCGAAGCAGGCGTCGAGCGGCACGCCGCGGGCGTACAGCATGGTGCCCATCGCCCCGTCGCAGAGGAGCGGCCGCTCGGCCAGGCGCGTGAGGAGCGGCGAGGGCACGGCCTAGGCGTCTCCCGTGCCCGACGGCGAGAGGCTGGGGCGGAGCGCCCGGAGGATCTCGGCCACGACCTGGTCGGCGGTCCGGTGCGTGGTGTCGACGGTGAGATCCGCCTGGCGGTAGTACGGCTCGCGGGCGCGGTGGATGGCGGCCACCTCCTCCCGGCTGCGCCCGGCGAGCATCGGCCGGTGGCCCATGCGGCTCGCCCGCTCGTAGAGCACGTCGAAGTCGCCCGCGAGCCACACCACGGTGCCGAGCGCGCGCAGGGCCTCCGGGCGGCCCTCGCGGCAATAGAAGCCGCCGCCGGTGGCGATGACGTCCCCCGACTTGAGCGCGAGCAGCCCCACCGCCTCCTCCTCCAGCGCGCGGAAGTAGGCCTCGCCCCGGTCGGCGAAGATCTCGGGGATCGAGCGACCCTCACGGGCGGTGATCATGTCGTCGGTCTCGACGAAGCAGCGGCCCATGCGCCGGGCGAGGAGCCGTCCCACCGAGGACTTCCCGGCGCCCATGAAGCCGACCAGGATCACGTTGTCGCCCATCAGGCCACCAGCGTATCACCTCCGGGTCGCCGCACCGTGACCGCGGCGGGGGCCCGCCGGTAGGCGCAATCGCGCATCCAGCAGCGCCGGCACTGGGTGAAGTAGTGGTCCACGCGCGCCTCGGACCCCACGCCCACCAGCCAGCTGATGGACTTGGCGGGCGTCATGAAGCACGCCTCGTTGAGCGCGACCCCGATCGGCTCCCCGGGACAGAGACGGAAGAGCCGCGCCTGCTCCGCGGTGTCCCACCCGGCGTAGCCGGGGCTCACCCGGTTGGTCACCCGGAGCCCCTCGGGCAGCGCGGCCTGGCACAGCAGGTCGTTGGCGTACTCGGCCAGGCTCTCGGCCGCCGCGGAGCCCACGCTGTCCAGCATCACGGCCAGGGGGAACTCGCGCGCGTCGAACAGCGCGCGCACGCGCGCCTCGATCGCCTCGCCCACCGTGCAGATACCGGCTCCCACCGCCTCGATGAGCCCCCAGAGCCGGCCGATCTGGGGGATGGCGAGGCGCTCGCCGCCCGCGACGAGCAGGTCCGCGCCCCGCTCCTCGACCGGCGTCGCGCGATACACCAGCCGCGGCTCCATCAACCGCTCGCCCAGCGCCAGGGCCTCCTCGAGGAGGGCCACCACCGTCGCGTCGGGCAGATCGACGGCGCGCCGGTAGCCCTGGAAGCGCAGGACCTCGTCCCGGTCGATGGCGAGTGGCAGCCCCTCGAGGACGACCGGCGTGGGGGAGAGAGGAGCGAGCGCGGCCGCGGTCACCGCGCGCGGCGGGAGCGCACCACGTCGGCGATGAGGCGGATGTGCTCCGGATTGGAGCCGCAGCAGGCACCCACGATGTTGCACCCCGCGTCCAGCAGCGCCGGGTAGTCCTTGGCCATCGCCTCCGGGCCCAGCTCGTAGGTGGTGCGCCCGCCGGTGGTCACCGGCAGGCCCGCGTTGGGGTACGCGATCAGCGGCACGTCCGTGACCTGGCGCATCTCGCGGATGATCACGATGGCCCGGTCCGGCCCGCGCCCGCAGTTCATGCCCACCACGTCGGCGCCCGCGTCGATGAGCTGGCGGGCGACGTCGGCCGGGCTGTCGCCCCACATGGTGCGGTCGCGGTCGTGCAGCTCCTCGTACTGGAAGAACATGGTGGCCATCACGGGCAGGTCCGCCACCGCCTTGCAGGCCCGCACCGCGGCCGCCGCCTCCTGCGGGAACATCATGGTCTCCACCGCGAAGCAGTCGACCCCGCCCTCGGCGAGGGCCTCCGCCTGCTCGCGGAAGGCGGCGAAGAACTCGTCGTCGGTGGCCACGTTGTCGCCGACGCCGTAGTCGAGGGGCAGGTGGCTGGTGGGCCCGATGGAGCCCGCGATGTAGCCGCCGGGCGGGCACACGGAACGGGCCAGCCGCGCCCCCTTCTCGTTGAGCTCGCGCGTCCGCGCGCCCATGTCGTGGCCGTAGCGCTCGTCGTACTCGCGCAGCTTGAGCGCGGTGCCGCCGAAGGTGTTGGTCTCCACCAGCTGCGAGCCGGCCTCGAAGTATCCCCGATGGATGCCGCGCACCACGTCGGGGTGCGTGTCGTTCCACAGCTCGGGGCAGTCGCCGTTGCCCAGGCCCGCGTCGAACAGGGCGGTGCCGTAGCCGCCGTCGAAGACGAGCCGCTCGCCCGCCCGCACCCGCTCCACGATCTCCCAGCCCCGCGCCCGCACCGACATCTACCCGCTCACCGGCACGCCCAGCAGCTCCTTGGCGCGCACCACCGCGAGGGTGGAGTCCTTGGCATACCCGTCGGCACCGATCTCGTCCGCGTAGGCCTGGTTCACCGGCGCTCCCCCGATCATCACCTTGACCTGACCGCGCAGCCCCGCCTTCTCCAGCGCGTCGATGGTGCGCTTCATGGCGGGCATGGTGGTGGTCATCAGCGCGGAGATGCCCACGATCTGCGCGTCGTGCTCCTGCACCGCGGCCACGAACTTCTCGGGAGCCACGTCGCGGCCCAGGTTGACCACCTTGAACCCCGCGCCCTCGAGCATCATCGCCACCAGGTTCTTGCCGATGTCGTGCAGGTCCCCCTGGGCGGTGCCGATCACGACCACTCCCAGGCTCTGCGAGCCGGCGCCGGACTGGGTGATGAGCGGCTTGAGCAGGTCGAGGCCCGCGTACATCGCCCGCGCGGAGAGCAGCACCTGGGGCACGTAGTACTCGTTGCGGCGGAACTTCTCGCCCACCACGTCCATGCCCGGGATCAGGCCTCGGAAGATCAGGTCCTTCGGATCCATCGAGAGGTCGAGGCCCTCGCGCGTCTTCCGGGCCACCGTGTCCTTGTCGCCCAGGATCAGGGCCCGGGCCATCACGGGATAGTCGAAGCCGTTGCCGTCGCTCATGGCGCGCTTCGCTTCACCGTGCCGTAGCCCCCCTTCTGCCAGGCGGTCATGCCGCCGATGACGTTGTACCAGTTGGTGAGGCCGGCCCGGGCGAGCGCGCTGATCACGGTGCTGGAGCGGAGACCGCCGGCGCAGAGCACCGCCTTGGGCCGGTCGGCCGGCACCACGTCCTTGCGCGCGAGCGCCTCGCTCATCGGCAGATGGAGCGCGCCCTCGATGTGGCCCTCGTCCCATTCGAAGGGCTCGCGCACGTCGATGACCACGAGGTCGGGTCGCTCGTCCTTCATGGTGGCCAGGTCGTGCACGGTGATCTGCGGGACGGTGCCGAGCGGCAGGCCCTGGCTCCTCCACTCGGTCATGCCCCACTGCAGCGTGCCCGCCACCGCGTCGAGCCCGATGCGGCCGAGCCCCTGCACCGCGCGCTCCAGATCGGTCGGGCTCGCCACCACCAGGACCACCGGCGCGTCGGGCGTCGCGAAGAGGCCGGCCCGGTTCGCGAACTGGGGGCTCTCGATCCACACGTTGATCGCGCCCGGTATGTGGCCCTGGCCGTATTCCTCCGGCGAGCGCACGTCGAGCACCCACGCGCCCTTCTCCATCGCCTCGCGCACCTGCGCCGCGGAGAGGGGCCGCGGGCTGCCGGTCACCGGGACCGCCTGCGCCCGGTTGCGGGCGATGATGCGGTCGAAGTTGGGGGGCTTGGGCGGCAGGCCGGTCATGAGGCGGCGGACGAAGTCCTCCACGTCGGTGACCTGGAGCGCGGTGTTGAAGCGCCGCTCGAAGCCGATGGTGGTGGCGGTCTTGCTCGACATCGCGCGCCCGCAGCTCGAGCCGGCGCCGTGGGCGGGGTAGACCTCCACGCTGTCGGGCAGGCGCAGCAGCCGCTCGGTGAGGCTCGTGTAGAGCCGGGCCGCGGCCTGCTCGCCGCCGAAGTCCGGGCGCCCCACGTCGCCCACGAAGAGGGTGTCGCCGGTCAGGACGAACCAGGGCTCGGTGCCCCGGCCCAGGTCGGTCACCAGCAGCGAGATGCTATCGGGGGTGTGCCCGGGCGTGTGCACCACGTCGAGCGCGACGCTCCCCACCTGCAGCCGCCGGCCGTCCTCGACCGGCTCGTGGGCGAAGGCGGCATTCGCGGCGGGATGGATGTGGATCCGCGCTCCGGTCCTGGCCGCGAGCGCCTGGTTGCCCGAGACGTGGTCGGCGTGGACGTGGGTCTCCACGATGCCGACGACCGTCAGGCCCTTGCGCCGGGCCATCGCCATGTAGTCGTCGACCCGATCCCGGGCGGGATCGACGATGAAGGCCTGGCCGGCCTGCGAGCAGCCGATCAGGTAGGAGAGACAGCCTGCCTCCTCGTTCAGCAGCTGCTGGAAGATCACGTCGGAAGTCTACTACACCCCCCTCGGACTCCGCCATCGAGGGGCGCCGCCGAGCGGGCATTATTTTCCCGCCGCGTCCGTGCCATGCTTGAAAGGCCATGGCACGAACGCGATGGGGATGGCGCGGCGTCTTCGCGGTGACCATCGCCGCCGCTCTGGCCGGCTGCGCCACGGGCACGCCCGGCTTCAGCGAGCCCGAGCAGGCCCGGATCGACGCCTACGAGCGGGCGGCCGAACAGGTCCTGGAGTCCCGCGGGATGAAGGGCCCGGCCCCGATAGTCCGTATCGGCGCCGATCCCACCCTCGCGAGAGCGGGGCGGCCGGCCGGCTACTACACCGATCGGTCGAGCTTCCGGGACGCCGGCCGGGGACGCATCGTGGTGAACCACGCCGCGATGGCCGACGACCTCATCGCGCAGGCGGTGCTGAGCCAGGCGCTCGCGCAGTACGTCCTGGGCCACGACGAGGACCGGTGCCGGGACCGCCCGGTGGAGTGCGCCGTCGAGGCCCGGATCACCAGCGTCGAGCTCTTGATGACCGGGTGGGGGCTCGAGTACTCGGAGGCCGTCCGGCTGCAGTACGCCTACCTCAAGAGCGTGGTGCTGGCCGCCCGGCGGGGCGACGTGATCGTCTCCCCGGACCGCGACGACCCCTGTCGGGAGCTCAAGGAATTCGCGGAGCGGTTTCAGACCACGGCCTCCTGCGACTGAGCGTCCGTGCCTGATTCCGCCCACTGGATCGAATACTTGGCTCTTGACCGCTCTTACGCTGCTACACTAGACTTCGCAGAATTGCCCTATCCCGGACAAGGTGACGTGCGGCCAGATGAGCGCCTTCGGTGAAGATTAAGGTCCTGGGGTCCTTCGGTAGCGAGGGGCCGGGGCAGCGACCTTCCGCATTCCTGGTCGACGATCGCGTCCTGGTCGACGCGGGAACCGTCGGCGGAGCCCTCTCGGTGGCCGAGCAGATCGAGATCCAGTTCGCGGTCATCAGTCACGCCCATCTGGACCACACCGCGGGCCTGGCCTTCCTCACCGACACGCTGGCCATGGTCGCGGCCGACCGGCGGGTGACCGCGTGCAGCATCGCCCCGGTCGTGGAGGCCCTCCGCACCCACGCCTTCAACGACGCGCTGTGGCCGAACTTCACCACGATCCCCTCCCCCGCCCAGTCGGTGCTGGGCTTCCGCACCCTGCCGGAGGAGGCGGAGTCCCGCGTGGGCGAGCTGTGGGTCACGCCGGTGCCGGTCGAGCACACCGTGCCCACCGCCGGCTTCGTGATCCACGACGGCGAGACCGGCTTCGTCTTCAGCGGGGACACCGGCCCCACCCGGCGGATCTGGCAGATCGCCCGGGAGATGCGGGGCCTGAAGGCCCTGATCGTGGAGACCGCCTTCCCGAACCGGTTGGCCCCGCTGGCCAATGCCTCCGGGCACCTCACGCCGGAGATGCTGGGCCAGGAGATCGCCAAGATGCCGCCCGATCTGCCGATCTGGGTCTACCACATCAAGCCGCAGCTCTACCAGGAGACGGCGGAGGAGCTGGCCAAGATCGACCCGAGCCGCATCCACATCCTGGAGCAGGGCAAGACCTACACGATCTGACGCGCCGCCGGCGCGCCACCCGCGATCCCGCCTAGCGGTCCAGCAGCCGGCCCAGACGGGCTCGTTCCGGGAATACCCCGTAGATCCCCCCGGTGTGGATGAAGCACACGCGCTGGCCGAGCGCCTTGCGATCGCGAGCAAGCGTGTCCACCAGAGCCCGGAACGCCCGCGCGGTGTAGAGCGGATCGAGGAGGATCCCCTCCTCGCGGGCGAGCGAGACCAGGGCTTCCAGGTCCGCGTCCGCCGCCGCGGCCGGCGTATCCGTGTCCGCCTGATAGCCGTCCAGGACGTGCACTGCCTTCGGCACGTCGATGGCGAAGCCGTACCGCCGGATCGCCGCCGCGACCGTCTCCGTGACGTGCCGCCGCACCGCTTCTGCGGGCCGGGCCACCGGGACGCCGACGATCTCGCCGGGGAGACCCACCAGCTGCTTGCCCAGGATGAGGCCGGCGTGGCTGCCGCCGCTCACCGCGGTGATGACCACCGCATCGAAGCGCGGGGCACCGTGATGGCCCTGCTCGGTGAGCTCCACCGCGCACTCGAGATAGCCGAGCGCGCCCACCGCTCCGTCGCCGCCTTCCGGCACGACGTAGGGCCGGCCCCCGCGCGCGCGGATCTCGGCCGCGAGGCGCTCGGGGGCATCCGGGCCCGCGTCGAAGTGCACCTCGGCGCCGAGCAGCCGCTCCAGCAGGAGATCGCCGTCGTACTGGGCCGGCCGCGCCCCCCGCACCGCCAGCACGGCCCGCAGCCCGAGCCGCGCGGCGACGGCGGCGACGGCACGGCCGCCGTTGGAGCCGAGCGTGCCACCGGCGATCAGCGTGTCCGCCCCCTGCTGCAGGGCCTCGCCGACGAGGAACTCGAGCTTCCGGATCTTGCTGCCGGACTCGAGCAGCCCGGTCAGGTCGTCGCGCTTGACGTGCACCTCGACGCCGAGCCGGCGCGACAGGCGATCGAGCCGGAGGATCGGCGTCGGCGTGAGCGCCAGCTCGAGCCGGGCGGGCGGGGCCGCCATGACGCGACTACGCGTGCTCCTTCTTGAGGCCGGCCGCGATGGGCGCGAAGTCGTACGAGGGGAACACCTGGTAGCGGAACGCGCCCCACGCCTTCTGCTCCATGTAGCGGTTCAGGTTCCGCACCTTGTCCGGCTCCACCCGCAGGTGAATGATGAAGCCGTACGACATCGCCACCACCCACGAGACGAGCTCGCTGCCCTCGGGCGGGAAGTCGCGGTAGAAGCCGGTCCGCTTGAGATGGGCCATGATCTCGTCCAGCGGCTTGGACTGATCGTGGTGCAGCAGGACGGTCAGGAGCACGCGGTTGTCGGTCGCCATGGCAGGCAGAGTACCCCAACCCGACCCCCCGCGGGATCGCCGATCGAGCGGCGCGGCTTCCGGCCCCGGCTAGCGACGAAGACCCGTCGTCGGTACCTCGCAGTAGTCGCCGCCCTCGAAGTAGGTGCCGCCGCGCGCCTCGCAGAGCTGCCGCGAGCTCATCATGGCGGTGGCCGGCTGACCGCCGCCGCTCGTGTACGTGCCTCCCGCCTGCGTGCACATGTCCCGCGACGACATGCGCTGCGTGCCGGCCATGCCGCTCTGCGGGCTCGTGCTCGCGCGGCATCCGGCCAGGCACAGGGTCCCGGCCGCTACCATCCGCCCGGTCCTCATGGTCATGATCTCCTCCTCCGTCGGTGTCCGCGCCGAGGCGCGCCACCCGCCTCCGCGCAAGTCCGGTGCCTCGGGGCGCGGCGTGCCCACCACCCCATCGGCGCGCACTTCGGCGAGCCGCGAACCGGTAGGGAGGAAGTGGCGGGCGCGATTCACCTGGGCGGATCTTCCGTGGTGCGCTCGAAGGCGGGGAGCGTCGCGCCGGCCTCGGACCTCGGGGACGCTCCCTCCCGGGCCGTCACGGGCCTCTCGCCGGGAGCATGGCCCGTGCCACGTGCCACCTCCGGGAGACGCCCCGCCGCCTACGAGCGCGATCCGGCGTCGAAACTTCGGCCATTGACAGCGGCCCGGCCTCCGGTTACCGTGCCTGTCATGCGTATCGAGGTACACGACAACCAGGTCGAGTCCGCGCTCAAGACCATGAAGAAGCTCATGTTGAAGGACGGGCTCTTCAAGGAGATGAAGAAGCGCGCGTACTACGAGAAGCCGTCGGTCAAGCGCAAGCGGAAGCAGGCCGAGGCGCGCAAGAAGCGTCGGAAGGCCATGAAGCGCGCCGAGTCGGACGACTAGAACCTCCGGGTCCCCCGGGGCCCACCCCTTCCCTTCCGGTTTCCTCGATCATCGTCGGGCGACTCCAGCCCGGGAGTCCCTCGCCAGCCAGCGGCTGTGGCTGTCGTTCGCGACCATGCTGCTGGTCGCCGGGCTGACCAACACCTTTCCCGTGTTCCTTCCCGCGCTGCTGGCCGAGTTCGGCGGCTCGCGCGCGGCCACCGCATCCACCGCCTCCCTGCTCTGGGTGGGCGGCGCGGTGCTGAGCCCGGTGGCCGGCTATCTGGTCGCGCACTGGAGCCCGCGGCGGCTGGTGTGCCTGGGCCTGGCCACCGTGGCCGCCGGTCTCACGCTCGGTAGCCTCGCCTCGAGCCTGCCCCTGTTCCTCCTCACCGCCGGGGTGGGGGGCGGCATCGGCCTGGGGCTGACCGGGATGTCGACCCACGTCGCGCTCATCGCGGACGCGTACGTGCGGCGGCGAGGCCTCGCCACCGGCATCGCCTTCGGCGGCTCGATGGCGGCCTACGCGCTGGCCGCCCCCGCCCAGTGGGTCATCACCCACTGGGGCTGGCGCCAGGCCTTCTGGTGCTACGCGGCCGCGGTCGCGGCGCTGATCCCGTGGGCCGCCCGCGCGCACCCCACGCGGCTCGCCTCCGCCGGGAGCGCCGCGGCGGGCGATCCGGTCACGCTCTCGAGCATCGTCCGCTCCGCGGGCTTCTGGAGCCTGGCCGTGATGTTCACGACCCCGCCGCTCTTCGGCTACCTCTCCACCACCCAGCACGCGCTCTACTTCACGGAGCGCGGCTTCACCGCGGGACAGGCCTCCCTGATGCTGGCGATCGGCGGGGGGCTGGCGGGCGCGGGCCGGGCCATCGCCGGGTTCACCGCCGACCGCCTCGGCGGGCCCACCGCGGGGTTCCTCTCGTTCTCGTGCTCGCTGGTGGGCATGGCGTGCCTGATCGGGATGGAGCTGCGCCCGGCGGGGGTCTTCGCGGCCGGCTACGTGTTCTTCCTGTTCCTGCCGCTCGGCTCGCGGGCCAGCATCGTGACGGTGCTGCTGGGGCGTATCGCGCCGCCCGCGCACTACGGCGTCATCTTCGGCCTGCTCGGCATCGGCAACAACCTGGGCGCCGCGCTCGGGCCCTGGCTCTCCGGCCTGCTCTTCGACCGGACCGGCTCCTACTTGGTCGTGTACTCGAGCGCGATGGGCATCGCGCTCTGCGGGCTGCTGGCCCTCACCGTCTTCTGCGTCACGACCAGGCGGAGCGGCTAATGAGTCTCGCAGAATATGTTAGAGCGCATGCGCGAAGCTGAGACCCGAGTGGTGCAGGAAGGCACGGGCCAGCGTTGGCTGCCGGCGAATGCGCGCGAAGCCGCAGCGCAGGGGCCGGCGCAGGCTGGCCAGGTCC
>DASRHC010000061.1:0-137241 GCA_035650715.1 Candidatus Methylomirabilota bacterium
CCAACCAGCAGATCGTGCCCAGCGTGGAGTACCTGCTGAAGCAGGGCAAGACCAAGTTCTTCCTGCTCGGCTCCGACTACGTGTTCCCGCGCACGGCCAACAAGATCCTGCGCGCGTACCTGCTGGCCAAGGGCATCCCGAAGGACAGCATCGAGGAGGAGTACACGCCGTTCAACCATCAGGACTACCAGACGATCGTCGGCAAGATCAAGCGCTTCGCCGGGGGCGGTAGCGCGGCCGTGCTCTCGACGATCAACGGCGACAGCAACGTGCCCTTCTACAAGGAGTTCGCCAACCAGGGGCTGCGCAGCGAGAACGCGCCGATCATGGCCTTCAGCGTGGCCGAGGACGAGCTGCGCGGCATGGATACCTCGGCGCTGGTGGGCCACCTGGCCGCCTGGAACTACTACCAGTCGGTCGACACGCCGCAGAACAAGCGGTTCGTGAACGCCTTCAAGGAGTACTGCGCCAGGCACAACCTGCCGGGCGGCGCCAAGCGCGTGACCGACGATCCGATCGAGGCCGCCTACTTCGGCGTCCACGTCTGGAAGCAGGCCGTCGAGAAGGCCAAGTCGATCGAGGTGGACGCGGTCCGCAAGGCCGTGTACGGCCAGGAGTTCCTGGCGCCGGGCGGCAAGATCAAGATGGACGAGGCCAACCACCACACCTACAAGCCGGTGCTCATCGGCGAGATCCTCAAGGACGGCCAGTTCAAGGTCGTCTCCCGCAGCAAGGGCCTCGTGAAGGCCGAGCCCTGGAGCGAGTACACGAGCCCCGACAAGGGCTGCGACTGGGTGAAGCACAAGGGGACCTACCAGAAGAAGGCCTGATGCCCGGTCTGATCGCGGCAGTCCTCGTGGCGTGGCTCATCGCTCCGGCGGTGGGCCACGCCGCCGTCCCCGCCCCCGAGGTCGAGCGAGCCCTGGCCGACCTGGCCGGCAGCGACGCCGACCGGCGGGAGGCGGCCGTCGCGGTCCTCGGCGGCACGCGCGATCCGAAGTGGCTCGCCTTCCTCGCCGCGCTCCGCGACGGCCACGTCTACGCGCGGAAGGAGTCCGGGCCGCTGCAGGTAGTGGTCGCCGGTGCGAGGTCGACGCAGGGCGACCGGGAGGTCGTGGAGATCAGGAGCGCCCACGACGGCACGCCGCTGGGCACGGTGGCGGTCGCCGACCTCATCGAGGTCCCGGCCGACCGCCGGCTGCGCATCGCCATCAAGCCGTTCCTCGACGCGAACGAGACGCGCGAGCAGCTCGCCAGCCCGGATCCCGGCGTGCGCACGGGCGCCGCGGTGAAGCTCGGTCGCCAGGCCGACGCGGGGGCGGCCGCGACGGTCGAGGCCGCGCTCGCCCGCGAGCCCGACGCGTGGGTGCGCCACGCGCTGGCCGAGGCCCTCGCGCTCATCCGGCTGGCCCACGGCGACGCGGCCACGCGGGTGGCGGCGGCGAACGCGCTCGGCGCGCTGCACTCGCTCGACGCGGTGCCCGCCCTCGAGCGGCTGGCCGCGGACGGCGCCGCGTCCGCGTCGGAGCGCGCGGCGGCGGCCGCCGCCCTCAAGCGGATCGAGCGGTGGACGTTCCTCACCACGGCGCTGGAGACGGCGTTCCAGGGCGCCTCGCTGGCGTCCATCCTGCTCCTGATGGCGCTGGGGCTCGCCATCGTCTTCGGGCTGATGGGCGTCATCAACATGGCGCACGGCGAGCTGATGGCGCTCGGCGCCTACACGACGTTCGTCGTGCAGAACTGGTTCCGGGCCATGTGGCCGGGCGCCTTCGACGCCTACTTCCTGGTCGCGCTGCCGCTGTCGTTCCTGGTGGCCGGCGCGGCGGGGCTCGTGCTCGAGCGGGGCGTCATCCGCCACCTCTACGGCCGCCCGCTGGAGACGCTGCTGCTGACGTGGGGCGCCTCGCTCGTCATCCAGCAGGGGCTGCGCCTCTGGTTCGGCGCCGCCAACGTGGACGTGAGCTCGCCGCGCTGGCTGTCGGGCGGTGTCCCGGTCCTGGTGGGCCTGACGCTCCCCTACAACCGGGTCTTCATCATCGGCCTCGCCGCGGTGAGCGTGGCCGCGATGTACGCGCTCCTGTTCCGGAGCGCGGCCGGGCTCCGCATCCGCGCGGTCACGCAGAACCGCAGCATGAGCGCGTGCCTCGGCGTGCGGGCGCCGCTGGTGGACGCCACCACGTTCGCGCTCGGCGCCGGCCTCGCCGGGCTCGCCGGCTGCGCGCTCACCCAGATCGGCAACGTGGGCCCCTCGCTCGGCCAGAACTACATCGTCGACTCGTTCATGGTGGTCGTCACCGGCGGGGTCGGCAAGCTGGCCGGAACGATCCTGGCCGCGGCGGGCATCGGCGGGCTCAACAAGGGGATCGAGCCCGCCCTCGGCGCCGTGTTCGCCAAGGTCGCCATCCTGATCGCGGTCATCCTCTTCCTGCAGCGGCGGCCGGCCGGACTCTTCGCGACCCGGGGGCGGAATGCCGAAGCCTGAGAGGCTCGCGCTGCTCGCGGCCGCCGTCGTCCTCGTGGCCGGGCTGCCGGCGGCGAACCTGCTGCCGCCGGACTCGCCGCTCCACGTCTCCAACTTCACGCTGAACCTGTTCGGCAAGTTCCTGACCTACGCGATCCTGGCCCTCGGTCTCGACCTGCTGTGGGGCTACGCCGGGGTGCTGAGCCTCGGCCATGGGGTCTTCTTCGGTCTCGGCGCCTACGCGATGGGCATGCACCTGATGCTCGAGATCGGCGCCCGGAGCGTCTACCAGAGCGCGCTGCCGGACTTCATGGTGTGGAACCAGGTGACCACGCTGCCGCTGTTCTGGCGGCCGTTCTACAGCGCGGCCTTCACGATCGTCGCCGTGCTCGTGGTCCCGGCCCTGTGCGCCCTCGCCTTCGGCTTCCTCGCCTTCCGCAGCCGCGTGCGCGGCGTGTACCTGTCGATCATCACGCAGGCCCTCGCCCTGTCGGCGTGGCTCGTGTTCAACCGCAACGAGATGAACCTCGGCGGCACCAACGGCCTGGCCGACTTCAAGACGATCTTCGGGATCCCGCTCAACCAGCCCTCGACGCAGCGCGGGCTGTACGTGGCGACCGCGGTGGCGCTGGTCGGCGCCTGGGCGCTCTGCCGCTGGATCACCGTCTCGCGTGCGGGGAAGGTGCTGGTGGCCATCCGGGACAGCGAGACGCGGGTGCTGTTCAGCGGCTACTCGCCGGCGCGCTACAAGCTGTTCGTCTTCGTGGTGTCGGCGGTCCTGGCCGGCGTGGCGGGGGCGCTCTACGTGCCCCAGGTCGGCATCATCACGCCCGCGAAGATCGGGGTGCTGCCGTCCATCGAGATGGTCGTGTGGGTGGCGGCGGGCGGGCGCGGCACGCTGATCGGCGCGGTGGTGGGCGCCATCGGCGTCAACTGGGCGCAGTCGTGGCTCACCACGACCTACCCCGACCTCTGGCTCATCGTCCTGGGCGCGCTCTTCATGGGGGTCGTGCTGTTCTTCCCCGACGGCGTGCTGGGCGCGCTGCGCCGGCTGCGCACCCGGCGCCGGCCGGCCGCCCCGGCGGGCGGGCAGCCCGCGCTCGCCACCGACGCCACCCGGACGCCGCTTTCGCCATGAGCCGGTCGCACGACTCGATCATCTACCTCGAGGACGTGACCGTCGACTACGACGGGTTCAAGGCGCTCGACCGCCTCAACTTCTACATGGACCGGCGCGAGCTGCGGGTCGTCATCGGGCCCAACGGCGCCGGCAAGACCACGCTCCTGGACGTGATCTCGGGCCGGGTGCAGCCCGCCCACGGCCGCGTGATCTTCGGTCGCGCGACCGACCTCCGGGGGCTCGGCGAGAACGAGATCGCCGCCCTCGGGATCGGGCGCAAGTTCCAGACCCCCTCGGTCTTCGTCAACCTCTCGGTGTGGGACAACGTCGAGCTCTCCCTGCGGCGGCCGAGCAAGGGCGTGTTCGCCACCCTGTTCGACCGTGACGGCGCCGAGGCGCGCGATCGGATCGCGGCCACCCTCGACACCGTCGGCCTCGGCGGCAAGGGGGGCGACCTTGCCGGCGCGCTGTCGCACGGCGAGAAGCAGTGGCTCGAGATCGGGATGGTGATGGCGCAGGACCCGGAGCTGCTCCTGGTGGACGAGCCGGTGGCCGGTCTCACCGACGAGGAGACCGCGCGCACCGGCGACCTGCTGCTGTCCATCGCGGCCCAGCGGTCCGTCCTCGTCATCGAGCACGACATGGACTTCGTCCGGCAGATCGCCCGCACGGTGACGGTCCTCCACCAGGGCGCCACTCTCTGCGAGGGGCCGGTGGAGGAGGTCCAGCGGGACGCCCGCGTGCTGGAGGTCTACCTGGGGCGCGGGGGCGCGAGGGCGCATGCTGGTCGTTGAGCGGCTCGACGCCGGCTACGGCGGCTCGCAGATCCTCTGGTCGGTCGACCTCGCGGTGCCGGCCGGCCAGGTCGTCTGCCTCATGGGACGCAACGGCGTCGGCAAGACGACCCTGCTCAAGACGATCATGGGCCTGCTGCCCGCGCGCGGCGGCCGCGTGACGGTGGACGGCCGCGACGTCACCCGGTGGTCGCCCGACCGGCGGGCGCGGGCCGGCATCGGCTACGTGCCGCAGGGCCGCGAGATCTTCCCGCACCTGACGGTCGAGGAGAACCTCCGCGTGTCGCTGCTGGGCTGCGGGCGCGCCCGGGACCTCGACGAGGCGCTCGCGCTGTTCCCGGCCCTCGAGCGGCTCCGGGGGCGCAAGGGTGGCGTGCTGTCCGGCGGGGAGCAGCAGATGCTCGCCATCGGCCGCGCCCTCCTCACCCGGCCGAAGCTCCTCATGCTCGACGAGCCGACGGAGGGGATCCAGCCCTCGATCGTCGAGGAGATCGGCGAGGCGATCCGCCGCATCCGCACCGAGCTCGGGCTGGCCGTGCTGCTGGTCGAGCAGTACCTGGACTTCGTCGAGCGGCTCGCCGACGCGTACGTGATCATGGCCAAGGGCGCGGTGGTGGCCGGCGGCCCCACCGCCCAGCTCCGCCTGGAGACCGTCCGCCACCACCTGGCCGTCTAATTGCGCTATAACGAGGTCCGACGATGCACCTCACGCCCCGCGAGCAGGAGAAGCTCCTCGTCTTCACCGCCGCCGAGGTGGCCCGGCGCCGCCGGGCCCGCGGCCTCAAGCTCAACCACCCCGAGGCGCTCGCGCTGATCACGGCCGAGATCCTGGAGGGGATCCGCGACGGCCGCACCGTCTCCGAGCTGATGGAGGCGGGGCTGTCGATCCTGCGCCGCGACGACGTGATGGACGGCGTGCCGGAGATGATCGACGAGGTGCAGGTGGAGGGGACGTTCCCCGACGGCACCAAGCTCGTCACCATCCACCGGCCGATCCGCTGAGGATCACCGCATGATCCCGGGAGAGTATTTGCTGGAGGAGGGGGACGTCGTCGCCAACGCCGGCCGCCGCACCGTCGAGCTGACCGTCGCCAACACGGGCGACCGGCCGATCCAGGTCGGCTCGCACTTCCACTTCTTCGAGGCCAACCGGGCCCTGCGCTTCGACCGGGCGCGGGCCTTCGGCATGCGGCTCGACGTGCCGGCCGGCACCGCCGTCCGCTTCGAGCCCGGCGACGAGAAGCGCGTCACGCTGGTCGCGCTCGGGGGCGCGGGCCGGGTGTTCGGCCTCAACGCGCTCACCGACGGCGGCAGCCGCGAGCAGGCCCTCGCCCGGCTGCAAGCGTGGGAGCGGCCGTGAGCCTCCGGATCCCGCGCCGCCAGTACGCGGACCTCTACGGCCCCACCACGGGCGACCGCATCCGGCTCGCCGACACGGAGCTGCTGATCCGCATCGAGCGCGACCTCACGGTGCCGGGCGAGGAGGCGAAGTTCGGCGGCGGCAAGGTCATCCGCGACGGCATGGGGCAGTCGGCGCGCGCGACGCGCGCCGAGGCCACGCTCGACACGGTGATCACCAACGCGGTCATCGTGGACCACTGGGGCATCGTGAAGGCCGACATCGGCATCCGCGACGGCCGCATCGTCGGCATCGGCAAGGCCGGCAATCCCGACCTCATGGAGGGGGTCAGCCCGGGGATGACGGTCGGGGCCGGCACCGAGGTGATCGCGGGCGAGGGCAAGATCGTCACCGCGGGCGGGCTCGACGCGCACATCCACTTCATCTGCCCGCAGATCGTGACCGAGGCGATCAGCGCCGGGCTCACCACCCTCGTGGGCGGCGGCACCGGCCCCGCCACCGGCACCGCGGCCACCACGTGCACGCCGGGCGAGTGGAACATCCACCGGATGCTGGAGGCGGCGGAGGCGTTCCCGGTCAACCTGGGGTTCCTCGGCAAGGGCAACGCCTCCGCGCCGGCCCCCCTGCGCGAGCAGGTCGTGGCCGGGGTCATCGGGCTCAAGCTGCACGAGGACTGGGGGACGACACCGGCGGCGATCGACTGCGCACTGTCGGTGGCCGACGAGCACGACATCCAGGTGGCGATCCACACCGACACGCTCAACGAGGCCGGGTTCGTCGAGGACACGATCCGCGCGTTCCGGGGGCGGACGATCCACACCTACCACACCGAGGGCGCCGGCGGCGGCCACGCCCCCGACATCATCCGCGTGTGCGGGGAGCCGAACTGCCTGCCCTCGTCCACCAACCCCACCATGCCGTTCACCGTGAACACGATGGACGAGCACCTCGACATGCTGATGGTCTGCCACCACCTGAACGCGGCGATCCCGGAGGACCTCGCCTTCGCCGAATCGCGCATCCGGGCCGAGACGATCGCGGCCGAGGACGTCCTGCACGACCTGGGCGCCATCAGCATGATGTCCTCCGACTCGCAGGCGATGGGCCGCGTCGGCGAGGTCGTCATCCGCACCTGGCAGACGGCCGACAAGATGAAGCGGCAGCGCGGCCCGCTGCCCGGCGAGACGCCCGGCGACGACAACCGCCGCGTGAAGCGCTACGTCGCCAAGTACACGATCAACCCCGCCATCGCGCACGGGCTGGCCGAGCACGTCGGCTCGGTCGAGGTCGGCAAGCTGGCCGACCTCGTCCTGTGGAAGCCCGCCTTCTTCGGCGTGAAGCCGGAGCTGATCGTCAAGGGCGGGCTCATCGGCTGGGCGGCCATGGGCGATCCGAACGCCTCCATCCCGACTCCGCAGCCGACCCTCTACCGGCCGATGTTCGGCGCGCTGGGTCGGGCCCGCGCCTCCACGTCGGTGACGTTCATGTCCGCCGCCGCGATCGCGGCCGGCGTCCCCGGCCGGCTCGGGCTCGCGCGGCCGGCGGTGGCGGTGCGCGGGTGCCGCGGGATCGGCAAGCGCGACATGGTGCACAACGATGCGTTGCCGCGGATCGAGGTGGATCCGGAGACGTATGCGGTGCGGGCGGACGGGGTGCTGCTGGCGTGCGAGCCGGCGCGGGTCCTTCCCATGGCCCAGCGGTACTTCCTGTTCTGAGCGATGAGCGAGCCGGTCGTCGTGGTGCGGGATGAGGCGCGGGCGGAGGACGCGGTCGAGCTCGCGGGGCTGGAGCGGGACGTGCTGGTGCTGACCGCGGAGGAGCGGAGGTGGGGGAGGCGGCGGGTGGTGACGAGGGCGGGGCGGGAGCTCGCGCTGGCGCTGCCGACGGGGAGCGTGCTGCGGCCGGGGGAGGTGCTGCACGTCGCCGAGGGCTGGTACGTCGTGGTCGAGGCGGCGGCGGAGGCCGTGCTGGTGGTGCGGCCGCGCTCCCGGGAGGAGGAGCTGCGCGTGGCCTTCGAGGTGGGGAACCGGCACTTCACGCTGGCGCTGGACGGCGAGCGGCTGCTGGTGCCCGACGACGTCGCGATGGAGCAGCTCCTCGGCCGGCTTGGGGTGCCGTTCGAGCGCGGGCGGGGCGTGTTCGTGCCGCTCGGGATCGGACATCGGCATGACTGACGGCCGGGGCATGACTGACGGCTGGCTCGCGATCCTCCAGTTCAGCGACGGGCTGTTCCCCTCGGGGGGGTTCGCCCACTCGTTCGGGCTCGAGACCTACGTGCAGGACGGCGTGGTGACCGATCGGGCCGGCCTCGAGGCCTTCGTGGTCGCCCACCTGGAGCGCTCGGCGGGCCCGGCCGACGCCGTGGCGGCCGCAGTGGCGGTGAGTCTCGGCGCGGCGTCGGACGTGACGGCCTGGGTCGCGCTCGACGAGCGGCTGGAGGCGATGAAGGCGGTGCCGGAGAGCCGCGCGGCCAGCCGGCAGATGGGCCGGCAGACGCTCCGCATCGCGGCCGCCCTCGGGGAGGACGCGTGCCTCTCGACGCTGGCGCGCCTGGTCGACGAGGGGCTCACCCCCGGTCACCACGCGGCGGTCTTCGGGGCGGCGCTGGGCCGGGCCGGCGCCGGGCCGCAGGCGGTGGCGGCGGCGTTCCTGCACTCCACGGTGGTGCTGCTGGTGGGGGCCGGCGTGCGTCTCCTCGCGCTCGGACAGGTGGAGGGCCAGCGCGTGCAGGCGGCGATGCGGCCCCGGATCGCGCGGCTGGCCGCGGCCGCCGCCACCGCCACCGTCGCCGACATGTGGTCGTTCGCGCCCGGGCTCGAGCTGGCCGGCCTGCGCCACGCGACGCTCGACGCGCGGCTGTTCCGCTCGTGAGCCCCGCCCTCCCCCGCCCGCTGAAGATCGGCATCGGCGGCCCCGTCGGCTCGGGAAAGACCGCGCTCACCGAGACGCTGTGTCTGCGACTGCGCGACCGCCTCGACATGGCGGTGATCACCAACGACATCTACACGAAGGAGGACGCCGAGTTCCTCGTGCGGCGCGGCGCGCTGCCGCCCGCGCGCGTGGTGGGCGTCGAGACCGGTGGCTGCCCGCACACCGCCATCCGGGAGGACGCCTCCGTGAACCTCGAGGCCGTCCACGCCCTCACGCGCGCCTTCCCCAACCTCGACCTCCTGCTGATCGAGAGCGGGGGCGACAACCTGGCGGCGACCTTCAGCCCCGAGCTGGTGGACGCGACGATCTACGTCATCGACGTGTCGGAGGGTGAGAAGATCCCGCGCAAGGGGGGGCCGGGCATCGTGCGCTCGGACCTGCTGCTCATCAACAAGATCGACCTGGCGCCCCACGTGGGCGCCGATCTCGCCGTGATGGAGCGTGACGCGCGCCGCCAGCGGGGCGAGCGGCCCTTCGTGTTCACCAACCTCCGGACCGGCGAGGGCGTGGACGCGATCCTCGATTGGCTGCGCCACGAGCTGCTGCTGACCCCGGCGTGAGCGAGACGACGCGGGTCGGGCGCGACGGCGCGCTGCGGCTCGGCTTCGAGCGGCGCGGCGCCCGCACCGTGCTGGCCCGCTGCCGCTCCACGCTCCCGCTGCAGGTGCTGGCGCCGCTCGCGCTGCCCGATCGGGCCGCCGTCGTCTCGCTGCTGAATCCCACCGGCGGCGTGCTGGGCGGCGATCGGCTCCACGTGGACGTGGAGGTCGGCCCCGGCGCGCACGCCTGCCTGACGACGCCGTCGGCGACCAGGGTCTACCGCACCGCCGGCGAGCCCGCGGTGCAGGCCGTCCGCCTCGTGGTGGGGCGCGGGGCGACGCTCGAGTGGGCGCCCGACCACACCATCCCGTTCGCCGGCTCCGACTATCGCCAGACGATCGAGGTCGAGGTCGGCGAGGGCGCGGGCCTGGTGCTGATCGACGCCTTCTCGGCGGGCCGCGTCGCCGCCGGCGAGCGCTGGCGGTTCCGGCGGCTGGAGAGCGCGCTGACCGTCCGCGACGCGCGCGGCGAGCTGCTCCACGACCGCTTCGTCCTCCGCGGCGCCGCCGACGCGCTCGGCGCCACCGAGGGCGCCGACTACTTCGCCACGCTGGTCGTGGTGGCCCCCCGTGGCCTCGACGACCTGGCCGACGAGGCGCCCGCCCTCGCCCATGGCTGCGGGGCGCGCGCGGGGGCGGGGCGGCTGGCCGGCGGCGCGGTGGTGCTTCGCTGTCTGGCGCCCACCGCGCCCGCGCTGCTGGACGCGCTCGACCGCCTCTGGGCTGTGACCCGGCGGCTCGCCCTCGGCGCGCCACCGCTCGCGCTCCGGAAGCCCTGACGCCGAGCGCGGGGGCTCCTAGCGGAGCGCCTGACGCAACGATCCGGCGGCATTCCGGAGACGCCTCCGCGCCGCCGCCGCATCGACGCCGAGCCGCGCCATCGCGATGGCCACCTTGGCGCTCCCGCCCGAGGCCTTCAGCAGCCGCTCCGCCTCCCGCGGGCTCACGCGCCCGAGCTCGGCCACCAGGCGCAGCGCGCGGGCCCGCAGCTTGGCGGAGCGCGGGCGGAGGTCCACCATCCGGTTGCCGTAGACCCTGCCCAGGCGCGCGAACGACGCGGTGGTGAGCGTGTTGAGCGCCAGCTTGGTGGCGGTGCCGGCCTTGAGACGCGTGGAGCCGGTCAGCACCTCGGGGCCCACCGCGAGCGCGATCACCACCCGTGCGGCGGCGGCGGGCACCCGGGGGTTGCAGGTCACCAGCACGGTGGCGGCGCCCCGCCGGCGCGCTTCTTTCAAGGCCCCGCGCACGAACGGGGTCACGCCGCTCGCCGCGATGCCGACCACCGCGTCGCCCGGCCGGGCGCGGCGTCGGATCTGGCGCGCGCCGTCCGCCGCGTCGTCCTCCGCGCCCTCTGCGGAGCGGAACACGGTGCGCCGGCCGCCCGCGATCACCGCCTGCACCAGCGAGGGCGGCGTGTCGAAGGTGGGCGGGCACTCCGCGGCCTCGATCACGCCCAGGCGGCCGCTGGTGCCCGCGCCCACGAAGATGAGGCGGCCGCCACGGGAGAGCGCGCGCACGATGAGGTCCACCGCCCGCCCGAGCGCGGGCGCGGCGCGTCCCACCGCGGCCACCGCGCGGCGGTCGGCGCGATTCATCAGGCGCGCGATCCGCGCGGCGGAGAGGCGCTCGAGGTCGCCGCTCTCCGGATTGACGCGCTCGGTGGGCAGCCGGTCGTAGCGGATGCGGCTCACGCGAGCGATTCTACCGCGGTCTCAGCCGTCGTAGGTGCGGCGCCCCTGCTCTCGGACCCACAGCCTCACCAAATGCCGCGGGGCGGCCGGGTCGTCCTCGAAGGCACTCCGATAGTGACCGAACGCGCGATTGTTGAGTAACTGGATCTGCCCGCGTCCGATCGTGAATTCGATGGTCAGCGACGGGTCGGACAGCACCTCGGTGAGAGCGTCGAGGGCATCGGCTACGTCGGCTGGAAGCTCCATCTCCATCATCGTGTAGGCCTTGCGTACCAGCATGGTCCCGAGCCGCGCCGACAAGCGGCGGCCGTCCCAGCGCAGCATCGGAACCCAGGACACCTTTGGCCCATCCGGCGCGTGCTCGGCCTGGCGATCCATGAACATCGGCTCGTAGAGTCGGGCCAAGGCCGCGGGATGCCGGACGAGCATCTCATTGTGTACGGCGTACAGGCTGGTGAAGCGGCTCACCCCCCCGAACCGGGCCGGCTGCAGGCACAGCAGCCCCACGTAGTCGGGCGGCGCAATCGCGAAGGCATTGTCGGTGTGGAAGCTCAGCTCGATGTTCGTGATCGAACCCCGAACGCCGTAGCCGTACGCCCGTCCGGTGTCGCGCACGTCGTAAATCATAGTGCCGTCCCACTTCTGCGCCACCTGAGTGCCGAGGAGCCCGGCGAGGACCCAGTAGACGGCCACCGCGTGGTCCTTCTCCAACTCGTCCAGGGGCAGTCGGTCCACCACCGAAATGCCGATGCCGTCGACCAGCATCGACTTCGCAGACGCCATAGCGGTCCGGCAGGCATCAAGGCGGAACGCGCTCGAGTCCAGCAGGATCGTGGGCAGCGGATCCCGCCGGATAGAGGCGGCCAGATCCGAGATTTCCGCCAGCGCGGCGCCATCGAGCGCGACGGTCCAATCACGAGCCGTGACGGTATCACGTCGCCAAGCCCGTCGGTCGGTGATGAGATGATCGAGTCGAGGGCTCGCCTGGCCCTGATGGAGATCGAGATACGGAATCGGTGTGGGAACAACTTTCATGTTCATCGGATTCCTCCCTCGGCAAAGATCACTGCATGATGGTCCGACTCGGCGTAAGGCGCAATCAGGCCCGCGGCACGGTACTGCGCGGGGGCTCCCGGTCGCGGCGGCCGACATCGCCGTACCCGCCGCCGACGGAGCGGACCGAGAAGTGCAGACCGGCGCTGCCGCGATACCGGCCCGGGCCCGGCGTGCCTTCCGCCCGCTCCCGCTCGACCAGCATCGGCTTCTCGTTCTCGAAGATCTCGACCAGCGTCCCGCTCAGGTTTCCGGGGATTCTGGCTCCCTTGCGCTCGATGATCGCGTTGGTGGCCAGGGTCGTCCCGTGGATGAGGAGCGCCAACCTCGAGGGCCTAAGACCCTCGGTCGCGACCAGGTCGTGGATCCCCTGGATCACGGCGTCGGCGGGATCGCCCGGCGTCGTAAGCACCTTCCGGAGTGCGGGCGGTCGCGCGCCGTTCGAGAGCAGAACGAGGTCGGTGAACGTCCCGCCGATGTCGACCCCGACCACCGCGCGGCCCGATCTCAGGAGCACCGTGCCGGTCATCCGCGCGATCTCATCATCGCGGTCAGGTCGGCCACGCTCTTCTCCCGCTCGAGCCGATCCACGAAAACGCAGATCCGCTCGGCGGCCGCGCGGCCGAGCACGCGATCGGCGAACGTGTGGAACTTCTGGCGCACCTCTTCCGCCGACATCGGGTTGCGCGGGTCACCGCGGGCGCTGTCGACGCGCTCCGTCTCTTGGATGCCGTCACCGATGACCTCCACGCGACACGACCAGCGAGCGGGGAACGCGGCCGCGAGGTCCGCATCGACGACGACCGAGACCTTCTCCATCACCGCGCGGATCGCGGCCGACTCCAGGTGGGGCGGAGCGAAGTGCTCGAGGCCGACGGCGCCCTCGAGCAGGGCCACCGCGGCGGTGTACTGCATCGAGAGGCTCGCCATCCACTCGGTCGGGGGCGCCGCAATGTCGGCCTGTCGCTTGGCCACCGGATACGTGTGAATGATCACCCGTGACACGCGATCGAGCCACCCGGGTCGACCAGCCAGCCGCGCCCGGATTGCCAGGCACGCGTCGATGGCCGCGTGCGTCGTACGCGACGACGGATAGGGCTTGAGGCTCACGTCCATGATCGTGAAGCGGTCGCCGCGGTCGGCCAGGATCCGATCGGGGTCGCTCTGGTCGGAGAAGGCGCGGAGGAACCCGCCGTCCGCCGCCTCCAGGATCTGCGTCGGGCCGGCGAATCCGCCCCGGACCAGCAATGCGGCGAGCACGCCCGACTCCGCGGCGCGCCCGGCCGACACCACGCTGCCGAGCGAGCCGTCGGCGCTGAACGCCCAGAGGCCCCCGGCCTGGGCACCAGCGTGCCCGAGGGCCGCCGTCATCGCGCCCGCGTCGAGGCCGAGCAGCTTGGCCGCCGCCGCGGCCGCGCCAAAGGGACCGAGGGTGCTCGTCGAGTACCACCCGCGATCCCGGTGCGACGCGATGCCGATACCCAGGCCGATGCGCAGCAGGCACTCGTAGCCGGCGACGACGGCCTCGAGCAGCGCGGCGCCGGAGGCTCCGACCATCTCGGCGGCCGCGACGGCGGCCGGCACCACCACCGCGCCCGGATGCCCCATAGACTCCTTGTGGGCATCGTCGGCGTTGACCACGTGGGACATGGTCCCGTTGAGGAGCGCCGCGGTCGACGGGCTGGCCCGGAACCGGCTCCCCCAGATGGCAGCACCAAGCTGCCCGCGGGCCGGGGCCCTAAGATCGACCGCCGTCCGCAGCGCACCCACCGCGGGGTGCGCGGTGCCGGCCAGTCCACAGCCGAGGACGTCGAGGACGCAGAGCTTGGCCTTCGCCACCACGTCGTCCGGGAGACAGGCGACGCCGATCCGCTCGATGCGGGAGGCGAGGAGGCCGGTCAGCATCGCTCGCCGGCTACATGTCGGTCCGGGAAGGCGCGGCCGCCCGGATGATGTCGGGATAGATCAGCTGCTCGACGAGACCCTTGGGGTCCTTGCTGGGGAAGAGCCCGATACCGGCGCCCCACTCAGCGATCTTGATCTCCTGCTCCTTCACGCTCTTGCGGAAATCCCCCGGCCACCGAAAGATCTGGATCTGCTTGTACGCGTCCTCCTCGTTGGGCGCCCGCAGGACCTCATTGGCGACCTTGGCGGCCTCGCGCGGATTCGCGTTCATCCACTCCGCGGTCTCGATCAGACCCTTAACCACCTTGATCGCGGTGTCGCGGTCGTTCCGCGCCATGTCCTCTCGCATGAGCACATTGCCGCGGAACTCGAGCCCGTCGTCGGCCGCCCGCGACCAGACCTTGGTGTTCGGCACCGTGTCCTTCGCCCGAGTAACGAACGGCTCCCAGCCGAAGAAGGCCTGGACGTCGTTCCGCGCGAAGGCGGCGACCTGGTCCGGCGCCGCCATGAAGGCGACCTTCACCTGGTCCGCCGGGATCTTGTTGCGCTCGAGGAACCAGGCCATGTGGAAGTTCGACCCGCTCCCCCGCTGCACTGCGACCGTCTTGCCAACGAGGTCAGCCGGCTTGCTGATCGTGCCCGAGTTGACGACCAGGGCATTGGTCTGGCCGGTGAGGTACGCGGTCATGACCTGGACCACGCGCGCTCCGCGGGCTCGGGCCGCCAGGTGCGGCGGCTCGGTGTTGGCCGTGACGTCGGCCTGCTGCGCCACCAGTGCCTCCACCGCCTTGGGGGAGGAGTCGAACACCTTGAGCTGGGCCTTCAGGCCCTGCTTCTCGAGAAAGCCCTTCTTCACCGCTATGATAAACAGCGACATGTCCGCCGACGGGGCCACCCCGAGCGTGACCTGCCCGCTCCCTTGACTGCTCCCGGTTCCGGGCACGAGCGCCAGCAACATCGCCAGCGCGGCACACACACCCGATCGCTTCATCCACGTGGTCGTCGCCCAGGACATGAAGGACCCTCCTCTCACAGCGCGGTTCGGCTCCGGGAGGCGCCCTCGTAGCGCCACAGGAGCCGGGTTGAGGTCGTGCGAAACGCATGATCGGCGATCAGCCCGAGAAACCCGAGCAGGAAGATGCCGACGAAGGCGAGCTCCGTCTGCATCCACTGTCGTGAGCTGAAGATCAGGTAGCCGAGGCCCGAGTCCGAGGCGACGAGCTCGGCCGCGACCACCGTCATGAAGCAATTGCCCATCGCCAGCCGCATCCCGGTCAGCGCGTACCCGACCGTCGCGGGCACGGTGACCAGGAAGAACACCTGGCTCCGCCTCGCGCCGAAGGACCGCGCCGCACGCACCTGGTTGCGGGGAACCCGCGACACCCCCACCATCGTGTTCAGCGCCACGATGAAGACGGTGGTGTAGGCGAGCAGGACGATCTTGGCGCCCTCGCCGGTGCCCAGCCACAGCATCACCGCCGGGATCCAGGCCAGGGCGGGCAGGAATCGCAGGAAGTGCAGGTACGGCTCCAGCAGGAGCCGCACCGGACGGTACGCGCCCATGAGCAGCCCCAGGACCACGCCGACCGCGCTGCCGAGAGCGAATCCGGCCACAATGCGCCGGAGGCTCGCCCACAGGTCGGCTTGCAGCTGCCCCTTTCGAGCCAGCTCGAGCCCGACGTGCAGGGTGCTGAGGGGCGACGGGAAGAGCAGCGGGATAATCGCGCGGCTGCTCAGGAACTGCCAAAGACCTAGCACCAGCAGGACTGAGACCACGTAGCCGAGGCCGCGCAGGCGAGACCGACTCCCTTGGATCACAGCAGGCTGTCCTCCCGGCGAAGCACCCGACGGACCTCTTCCGAGAGGATCTGGTGCACGTGCTCGTAGAGCTCGCCGAAAGCGGCGCTGCCCCGCGTCCGCGGGCGGGGCAGCTCAATCTCGACGATCTTCTTGAGGGTCGACTCCGGCCCCGCAGTCATCACCCCGATGCGGTCGGCGAGGAAGATCGCCTCGTGGATGTCGTGGGTGATGAACAGGATCGTCTGCTGAGTCCGGGCCGCGATCTGGGCGAGCTCGTCCTGGAGGATGATCCGCGTCTGGGCGTCCAAAGCCCCGAAGGGCTCGTCCATGAGGAGGATCGGCGCGTCGAGGACCAGCGCGCGGGCGATCTGGACTCGCTGCTTCATGCCGCCGGAGAGCTGGCCGGGGTGCTTCGCCTCGTGGCCCCGCAGCCCGACCAGCCGCAGCGCCTCGCCGACCCGGGCCCGCCGCTCGGACCGGCTCACGCCCAGCACGCGCAGGGGAAACTCCACGTTCTCGAGCGTCGTCAGCCACGGGTACAGCGAGTCAGGCTCCTGGAAGATCACGATGCGGTCCCGCTGCGGGCCCGTGACGGCGTGCCCTTCCACTAGCAATTCGCCGGCAGTAGGGGCCTCGAACCCGGCGAGGATGTTGAGGACAGTGGTCTTCCCGCAGCCGGAGGGGCCGACGAGCATGAAGAACTCGCCGCGCCGCAGCTCGAGATCCAGGCCGCGGATCGTCAACGGCCCCTTGGGGCCGTAGCGAAAGTCGATTCCCCGGAACGTGATGTACGCCACGCGGCTCCTCAGTTCGACAGCAGGTAGCGCGACGCCCAGCGGGCGCTCGCAGCGCGGAACAACTGGTCGGCGAGAATGCCCAGGACGCCGAGGGTAAGCATACCCGCGAACATGCGGTCGGTCGCCATCCAGGTGCCGGAGTCCACGATGAGAAACCCGAGACCGGACTGCGCAGCGATGAACTCGGCGCCCACCACCGCCGCGAAGGAGTTGCCCATTGCCAGCCGCATGCCGGTGAGCACGTGGGGCATGGTGCCGGGCAGAATCACCCAGAGGAAGAGTTGGCGCCGGTCGGCCCCAAAGCACCGCGCGGAGCGGATCTGGTTGCGGGCCACCGCCGAGACGCCCACCATTGTGTTGAACAGGACGAGGAACACAGTCGTATAGAAGATGAGGAAGATCTTGGACGTCTCCCCGATCCCGAACCACAAGATGGCCGGGATGATCCACGCTACCGGGGGAACGAAGCGGAAGAACTGGACGTAGGGCTCGAGGAAGATCAGCACCGGCGGGAAGAGGCCCATCGCTAGTCCCACCGGCACGCCGACCACGGTCCCGAGGACGAAGCCGGCCGCGATCCGGGCGAGGCTCACCGCGACGTGGTGGGGCAACACGCCCTCCCACATCATGGTTGAGCAGGCCTCCAGGGTCCGCAGCGGGGTGGGGAAGAGGATCGAGGGCACCCAGCGCGTGCTCGCGATCTGCCAGAGTACGACGACCGCGACTAGGGAGAGCGCGCCGATCCACGCGGCCTCGGAGCGCGCGCCGAGGTACCACCAGCGGCTCTGCGCGCGGACGCCCGCCGTCGTGAGGCTCGCGTCAAACACCGCGCATCCCCGCCCCGTCCACCTGGATCGTCGTGCCCGAGATGAAACCAGCCCGGGGAGACGCCAGGAACACGATCACGTCAGCGACTTCCTCGACCCGCGCGATCCGCCCGAGGGGCACCGAGGCCACCCAGCGCTCGCGCACCGTCTGGACCGACACGCCGGCCAGCCGAGCCTCCGTCTCGAAGATGCCGTGGATGCGTCGGGTCTCCACCGGGCCGGGACTCACTCCGACCACCCGCACGCCGCGGGACGCCTCGGCCTGCGCAAGCCCCACGATGAAGTTGGCGAGGCCGGCATTCGTCACGCTGGCCGGCAGGGCCAGCGCGTCCGGCTGCTTCCCTCGCTGGCCGGTGACGTTGATGATGACGCCGGCGCCGCTCTTCCGAAGGAGCGGCAGCGCCTCCCGACAGCACCGGATCTCTCCCATCAGCTTCGAGGCGATGCTCTCCGCCCAGTCTTCCTCGCGGAGGTCGACGAAGTGGCCGCCTCGCGCCGCGCCCACCGAGTTGACCAGGATGTCGAGGCCGCCGAAAGTGTCGGCCACCGACGCCATCATCGCGGTCACGTCGGCCGGACGCGTGCAATCGGCCCGGACCGCGAACGGCCGCGCTCCGGTCGCTGCCTCGATCTCGCGCGTGGCCTCGTCCAGCGCGCCGGCCTCCCGGGCCGCGATGGCCACCCGCACCCCCTCCCGGCTCAGGGCGACCGCGGTCGCCCGGCCAATACCGCGGCTCCCGCCGGTGACCAGCGCCTTCCTGCCGCTCAGCTCCAAATCCATCCCGGCTGCGCTCGCGGTCTCACCGGAACCGCGGAATCACCTGATGGGCGAAGCGCCGCATCGAGCGCAACACCTGATCCTGCGGCATGCCGCCGAAGTTCATCCAGCAGAGGATGTAGTTCACCCCGGCCCGACGGTTCAGCTCCTCGATGCGCGCCGCGCAGGTGTCCGGGCTGCCGAAGATCATCTCGTCGCGCTCGTGGGCGCCGATGGGACGGAAGAGCGCCGTCGACTTCATGTAGTACTCGACCGCCTCGCGCCCTTCCCGCTGCGCCGCCTCGTCGGTCTCCCCCACGAACACGTGGCGGATGCAGGGCAGGTCGAACGGGACGCCCGCCTTGCCCTGCTCCGCCATCGCGGCCGCGAACATGTCGTGGGTGGCACGGAGCTCAGCGGGCGGGGCCCACGCCGACAGCAGCTGATATCGGTTCTTAACGGTAAAGTCGATGATCTCCTTGGTGCCGAGCCGGCTCGCGATCCACACCGGAGGGTGGGGCCGCTGGTAGGGCTTCGGGACCAAGGACAGCCGGGGAATCTGGTGGAACTGGCCTGCATACGAGAACTCGTCGTTCGTCCAGGCCCCGATAATGATCTCGAGCGCCTCCTTAAAGCGCTCGTTCTTCTCGGCTAGGGGGACCCCCAAACCCTCGAACTCGTACTTCCGGTAACCGAGGCCGACCCCGAACTCGAGACGGCCGAGGCTCAACAGGTCGGCTAGCGCGGCGTCCTCCGCCGTGCGCAGCGGGTGCTCGAGGGCGATGACCTTCACCGCGGTGCCGATCCGCACCCGGCGCGTGATCTGCGCGACCGCGCAGGCGAGCGCGAACGGGGAGGCGCTGATGCCGTACTCGCCTGGGACGTTGGGCACGTACGGGACCGATGAGAAGTGGTGCTCGGTGAGCCACACCGAGTCGAAACCCAGCTCGTCGGCCAGGCGCATCTGATCGAGGTGCTCGGCAAGCACCTGGGATTCCGACTTGGAGAACGGCCGCTCCATCAGATGAAAGGTTCCGAATTTCATTCGCATCGATCGCTCCCTCTCGTCGTCCGAGATGTACTCCACCACATGGCGCTACTCGAAGCGCACCGGCGGGGGGCCGAGGCGTTCCCAGAGCGTGGGATCGTGCCCGGGTACTACCGTGCTGCCCTCCTCGCCGAGGCGGCGCAACCGTTCGATGCTGGCCAGCGTCTCCGCCCCATCCCACACATTGCCGGAGAGGAGACGACGCTCGAGCGTGTCATAGGTATACGCGGCGTCGGCGCAAAGGACCACCCGCCCGCCCGCGAGATTCACCGACAGCGACTGATGACCGGGGGTGTGACCGTGGGTCGCGAGCACGTGAACCCCCGGGGCCACCTCCGCGTCTCCGTTCACCGCACGGTACGAGACCGGGACGTCGAAGTGGTTCGCCATGTACCCACCGCGCACCGGCCCCGACGGGGTCCGGGCAAACTCCAGCTCGGCCCGTTGCACCAGGATCGGGCAGTGTGGGAAGAGACGGTTGCCGCCGCAGTGGTCCCAGTGCAGGTGCGAGTTGATCACGAGCGTGATCTCCTCGCGGCGCACCCCCAGCTCGGCGAGCCGGGCGGCGACATCGTCCTCGGGGACCAAGGCAGGCCGGATGGTGCTGGCCCGCTCGCCCCAGACGTTCGGATCGCGGATGCCCTCGCAGTTCATCCCGGTGTCGAAGAGCACGTAGCCCTCGCCAGTATCCACGAGCGCCATCGGGACCGGCACCCGGACCTCCTCGCTGCCGCCTTCACCGGTCAGGAAGCCTCGCTCGAGCCGGAGCCAGCCTCCGTGCATCAGGTGCAGCGCGCGTGCGGTCGCGCTCATGCGACGCGATTGCTGAAGCGGCCGAGCCCGCGCCGAATTAGCCAGTCGGCCCCGCGCCCGAACAGCCCGCCCACGACGCCGAGCGAGAGGATTCCCACGAGCATGGTGTCCGTCTCGAACATCGCCTGCGCGTGCGTGATTACGTGGCCGAGCCCGGAGCGCGCGCCGATCAGCTCCGCGGAGACGACAGCCATGAAGGCGAGGTTGAGCGCAACCCCGAGGCCGGTCAGGATGAAGGGGAATGCGGAGGGAAGGATCACCCGCAGGAGCACGGCGCGCCGGCCCGCGCCCAGGGCCTGGGCGGCCCGCACCCGGATGCGTGGTGTCTCCCGTACTCCCGCGGCGGCGCTGAGGGCGAGGACGATGAACACGAGGTACACGATGATGGCGTACTTCGAGCCCTCGCCGATGCCGAACACGATGATGCTGAATGGCACCCAGGCGATCGGCGGGATCGAGCGCACGAAGTTGAGGGAGGGTCCGAGCAGGCGCTCCATCCACCCGAACCACCCAATCAGCAGTCCGAACGCGACTCCGAGCACCGCACCGAGCACGTACCCGATCACGACGCGGCCGAGGGTGGCCGCCGCGTCCTGTAGCAGGCCCCCACTCGCCACCAGCTCCCCGGTCCGGCTCACCACCGCGCCCGGGGAGGGCACGACGGTGGGGTCCGCGAACCATTCGCTCAGGGCCTGCCACAGCGCGATCAGCAGCACGACTGAGACGGCCTGGCGCAACGGCGCCGACCGGGGGCGTCCGGCGGCGGGGCGAAGGGCGGTCGGGGCCGCCGGGGACCGGGTCGAGGACACGGAGGCCGCCATCAGCCCGTCCGTTTCTCGACCGCGAAGCGCGGCAGCAGGCCGGCGACGAGACGCCGGAAGATGGTGTCGAACCCCATACCGAGCACGCCGAGGACCAGGATCCCCACGAACATCTTGGTGGTGAGGGCGTAGTAGCGCGACTGCATGATGAGGTAGCCGATCCCGGAGCTCGCACCGATCATCTCGGCCGCGACCACCACCATGAAGCAGAAGCCTAGCGTGATGCGGAGACCGCTCAGGATCGACGGCAGCGCGTCCGGGAGCACGACGCCCAGGTAGATACGGGCCCGGCGCGCGCCCAGCGATTCGGCCGCGCGCAGACGGATGGCCGGGATGCTGCGCACCCCGTTCACGGTGCTCGGGATCATCAGCACGGCGGCTAGATAGACGATGAGGAACAGGCGGGCGAACTCGTCGATGCCGAACCACAGCATGGCGAGCGGGATCAACGCGATGGGCGGCACCGTCGAGCACACCGCCAGGAGCGGGCGGAGCGCGTCCCAGATGAATGGACTCGAGGCCGCGGCGAGGCCCACCGCGATGCCGATGACCGAGCCGAGCGAGAACCCGACGAAGATTCGCCGCAAACTGATGGTGGTGTGCGCGAACAGCTCGCCGTCCGCGAGCATGCCCGCCGCGGTCGCCGCCACGACCGACGGCGGCGGGACCAGGTTCGGGTTGAGGACGGCGCGGCTCAGCAGCTCCCAGGTGGCCAGCGGCAGCAGCACCGCGCCAACCACGAACCCGGCCCGCGCCCACCCGATGCGATTGGGTCGAGTCATTTGACCAGCTGCGGGCTCACCTCGCGCAGGTAGCGGGAGCCGAGCACCTTGTCCCAGTCAATGGGCCTCTTGATCAGCCCCGCGTTCAGCATGAAGGTCTCCATCTCCTTCATTGCCGCGCGGTACTCGGGTGTTTCGGTCATGTCGTAGGTGAGCAGGCTCATGAGCTGCTTAGTGATCTTGAGATCGCCCTTGGCGTACTCCGTGACGAACGCGGCCCGCTCGTCGAGCGGAGTCTGGTTGAGCCACTGCACGGCGTCGCGCATGGCCCGGAGGAAGGCGACGGTCCCGGCCGGATTCTCCTCCACGAACTTGCGGCGGGCCGAGATCGGGCACCAGAGCGTGTAGTACCCCTTGGAGGTGGTCAGCGTCCGCACCTTGCCGCCCGACGCCTCCTCGGCCCGCCAGCCGAAGGGTTGCCACCACGAGGCCACGTCGATGTCGCCGCGGACCACGGCGGGCAGCATGTCGGCCGGCCCGAGATTGACGACCTCGATGTCCTTGGGGCCAAGCCCGACGTCCCGTAGGGCCCGGAACGTGAAGAACTCGGAGGTGCTGCGGAGGGGGATGCCGACCTTCTTCCCCTTGAGATCCTTGAGGCTGCCGATGCCCTCGCGGGCCGAGATCATGATCGACTCCGAGTCGTGCTCGATCGGTGCGAGCACGACCGCGTCCTCGACTTGGAGGAGGCTGATCGTCGGGAAGTCGCATCCGGACAGGACGTCGGCGCGTCCGCCCCGGAAGGCCGCGGAGGCGGCGCCGCCGCTCTCGAACAGCCGCACCGTCGCGTTCACGCCGTGCTTCTTGAAGAAGCCCTTCCCGTCCGCCACGAACAGGGGGGCGAAGTGCGGGAACGGCCCCGAGAACGCGGTCAGGGTCACGTCAGCGGCCCGCGCGCTCGGCGCCTCGCCCAGGAGCGTCGTCGTCATCGCCAGCACCAGAGCCATCCACCACCGTCGCTGTGTCATAGCCTCTCCTCGCACGTGTCGTCGGGCCCGCGACCGCCGGGCGCTCCACCTCGTTCGGCACCATTCCTCGCCCGCTGCACTTCGGCGGCGAGGATCCCCTGTAGCTTGTCGTACAGGCGCATGAACTCGGGATCCGCCGGGCTGCGCGGCACGGTGAGCTGCACCGGGAAGTCGCCCTGCACCACCCCTTGCGCGCCCAGCACCACCACGCGCGTCGCCAGGAGCAGGGCCTCGATCAGATCGTGGGTGATGAAGACGATCGTCTTGCGCGTGGCCGCCCACAGGCGGACCAACTCGTCCTGGAGGTCACGCCGTGTGATGGCATCCAGCGCCGCGAACGGCTCGTCCATGAGCAGGATGGCGGGATCGTTGGCCAGGGCTCGGGCGATCTGGACCCGCTGCTTCATTCCGCCGGACAGCTGGTAGGGGAACTTTCCGCAGTGACCGTCCAGGCCGACCAGCGCGAGCTGGGCGAGCGCCCGCTCGCGGGCCGCCCGCCGCGCAAGGCCCTGCGTGCGCGGACCGAACTCCACGTTCTCCAGAGCGGTCAGCCACGGGAACAGGGCATTGGACACGTCCTGGAAGATCACCGCCCGCTCCCGGCCCGCACTCGTGATGGCAACGTCGTCGAGCGCGACGAGGCCATGGCTGGGGGCCTCGAAGCCGGCCAGGAGATTCAGCAGCGTGGTCTTGCCGGAGCCGCTCGGCCCGACGACGCACGTGAAGCTGCCGCGCTCGAAGCTGAGCGTGATGTCTCGCAGGATCCACAGCGGGCTGCCCGTCGGCCCGCCAAAGCCCTTCCACACCGAGCGGACGTGAAGGGCCTGCCACGAGGGTTCCGTGCTTCCCGTACCACGGCGAAGCCGGGCGGCCCCGGCGCCGGCTGGCGCGGACTCCGGTCGAGGGCCGGGGGCCCCCTCCTCTGCCCTGCGGGGCAGGCCGAGCCGTCCCTCGGGCTCCCTCGTCATCGCCCCGGCGATGGCCCGCGGTGCTGGTGCCAGCCTTTGCTGAAGATCTGCTGCTGCCGATCGGGCATCCGCGACCTTGGATTCCAAATCGGGAGCCGGCCCTGAGGGGGCCTGGCTTCCCGTCGCCCTGTCCACCCTGGCAGGACTCGTTCAGCCACCACTGTCCATTGAGAGGGCCTTGCTATATCATACGGACAACATGATGACAAGCCATTCTGCACACCCGATGCCTAAGTACTACCTGATCCGCTCGATTCTGCACGCTCGGCTTCAGCGCGAAGGTATACCGGGAGCGCGCCTACCGGCGGAGGTCGAGCTCGGCCGCGAGTTCGGCGCGAGCCGCATCACCGTGCAGAAGGCGCTCAGCCTCCTCGAGAAGGAAGGGCTCATTCGACGCGAGCAGGGCCGTGGCACCTTCTATATTGGCGAGCCGCCCGCAGTCGAGGCCAAGATGAGTGGCCTTCTCGATTCGGTCATGAAGTTCCGGGAGGGCGCTCACGCGCGGGTGGTGGCGAAGAAGCTGATCGCGGCGACGCCGCGCCTCGCGAGCCGGCTGCAGATTCCGATCGACACCCCGATCGTGTCGATCGACCGCGTGGCCGTGGTCGACGACCATCCGGCGCTCTATACCACCGCGTTCATCCCCCAGTCCGTCGGGGGGCCATTGCTCGACGAGGATGCCGAGCTCTCGCATCGGACGGTGGCGTCCATCCTGCAGGACAAGTATGGGATCGAGCTGACGTCCGTGCAGCAGACGATCGCGGCCACGCTGGCGGACCCGGCTTTCGCCGCTCCGCTGGGCGTGGAAGTCGGCGAGCCGGTGCTCGAGGTCGAGCGCGTCTACTTCGGCGCTGACGGCCAGCCGGTGAACTTCAGCATCTCGTTCTACCGGACGGATCGCTATCGATTCGAGATCGCCACCAAGGAATGGCGATGAGCCTCGTCCCGAGCCCAGCTGCACCTCGCTTCGGATGACCACCGCCCTCTGCGACGTCACGCTGATCGACGGCACCGGCGCCGACCCTCGACGCGGGATGACCCTGGTGATGGACGACCACCGGCGCCTGGCCATGGTCGGTACCGGCCGGCCCCCGGCCGGGGCCCGGGTGATCGACGTGGAGGGTCGCGTCGTGATTCCGGGGCTCTTCAACTGCCACGTGCACCTGCAGCTCGACGGAGGACCTTCGCCGCTGGTCGACTTGGCCACCGAGCCCCCGGGCATGAGCCTGCTCCGGGCCGCTCGCCGCGCCGGCGAGATGCTCCGAGCCGGCGTCACCACCGTCCGCGACTGCGGGGCCAAGGACTGGCACATCATCCACCTGCGCGACGCGGTGGAGGAGGGTATGGTCGAGGGACCGCGGATCCTGGCGTGCGGCCGGGCGCTCTGCGCCGCCGGCGGCCATGCCGAGGTCGTGGGCGAGCCGGTCCGAGGCGTCGACGAGGTGGCCGGCGCGGTGCGCCGCCAGCTCGACGCCGGCGCCGACTTTATCAAGGCCATGGCCACCGGCGGCTTCGGTCGGGACGGAGAACGGCTCGACCACAGCGAGCTCGGCGTGGAGCACCTCCGGGTCGCCGCTCAGACGGCGCATGCGCTGGGCCGGCGCCTGACCGTGCACGCCTACGGAGCGGGGGGTATCCGGGATGCAGCCCGGGCCGGCGCCGACAGCGTCGAGCACGCGGCGTTCGTGGACGACGAGGCCCTGGACCTTCTGCGGTCGCGCGGTGTCTTCACGGTGCCGACGCTGACCAACACCTTCCGGGTGGTGACGGAGGGCCTGACGGGCGGCGTCGCCGCGCACGTGGTGGCCAGCGCCACGGCGGCCTGGCCCACGATGCTGGCGAACGCGGCCCGCACGTTGCGGGCCGGGGTGAAGATGGCTGTCGGCACCGACGCCGGTTCGTGGCTCAACCCGCACGCAGACATCGCCACCGAGCTGCGTCTGCGGGTCCAAATCGGGGCCACGCCGCTCGAAGCCCTCACCATGGCGACCCGCGGCAGCGCCGAGTGCCTCGGTATCGCCAACGACGTCGGCACGCTCGAGCCGGGCAAGCTCGCGGACCTCGTGGTGCTCGACGCCGATCCTCTGGTCGACATGGGCGCGCTCGAGCGCATCCACGCGGTGTTCAAGGGCGGCCGACGTGTGGGTTCGGCGACGGAGCCGCAATGATCGGCCTCGCGCTGCCGACCTTCACGGGGGCCGCGGCCGACCATCGCGGAGCGGCCCGCCTGCGATCGATCGCTGCGCGGGCCGAGCAGCTAGGCTTCGACGGCCTGTGGGTGGCCGAGCATCTGCTGAGGGCCCCGCTGATCTACGAGGTCTCCTTCCTCTCACCGCTGACCATCCTGGCCCACCTGGCCGCGTGCACCCGGCGGATCCGCCTCGGCACCGCGATTCTCGTCCTGCCACTGCGACATCCGGTGGTACTCGCCAAGGAGCTCGCCACGCTCGATCTGCTGGCCGAGGGCCGGCTGGTCCTCGGCGTCGGGACCGGGTGGGACGCCCACGAGTTTGAGGCGTGCGGCGTTCCGCTCCGGGAGCGCGGAAGCCGCACCGACGAAGGGCTCGCGCTCCTGCGGCGCCTGCTGACCGAGGAGCGCGTCACCTTCAACGGGCGCTACCACCAGGTCCGGGATGTGACCATCGACCCGCGTCCCGCGCGCTTCCCGGAGGTCTGGGTTGGAGGGGGAAGCAAGATCGCCGATCCCGACTCCGCCGACCTGCCCACGATCGCCCCGTCGGTGCTGGCCCGCATCCGCCGCGACGCCGACGTCTGGGTCACGCGCCCGACCGACCCGGAGCTGATCCTGAACGACATCGCCCAGGTCCAGGCCGCATGTGCCGGGCGTCCCCGGGGACCACTGCGCCTGGGCCACTTCAACTTCCTGCACGTCGTCGATACCGACGATCGCGAGAAGGCCCTGCGGGCCCAACGGGTCTGGTACGAGCGGATCATGGGTACGCATCGACCGTTCTCGGCCCTGGAGGCCTCCTACCTCATGGGCACCCCCGCCGAGATGGTCGACAAGCTGCGCCGGCTTCGCACCGCCGGAGTGACCGAACTCATCCTGGGACCGCTCACCAGCGACGAGGCCCAGGTCGAGATGATCGATACCCTCATCGTGCGCGCCCTCGCGACCAAGGAGGCCTGATGGATCTCGGTCGATACCTCTTCTCGATCGCAGTGGTGGCCGATACCCACATGAACGAGGTCGAGTACGGCTCGGCCTCTCCCTACGAGTGCAATCGCATCGCCAACGCGCGGACTCGCTACGTGGTGGAGCGGTTGAACCAGATCGACCCGGCTCTCACCATCCATTTGGGCGATCTAGTCCACCCGGTTCCGGGCATGCCCACCTACACGCAGGCGGCCGACAACTTCAAGCAGCTCACCGCGGCGCTCCGGAGCCCGCTCCATCTCGTACCCGGCAACCACGACGTGGGAGACAAGCCGGTGGCCTGGGCCCCCGCGACCATCGTGAGCGACGCCGCGCTCGCCCTCTGGCGCGAGCACTTCGGCGACCACTACTACGCGTTCGACTTCCGCGGGCTCCACTTCGTGGTGGTCGACGCCCAAATCATCAACAGCGGCCTGCGCGCCGAGGCCGAGCAGCGGGCTTGGCTCGAGCGCGACCTGGCTGCCCACGCGGGGCAGCGCACGTTCCTCTGCCTGCACTACCCCCCGTACGTCAGCGATCCCAAGGAGGCCGAGAGCTACGACAACATCGCCGAGCCCGGGCGAGGCTGGCTCCTAGGCCTGATCGAGGCCCACCGGCCCGAGGCGGTGTTCTGCGGCCACGTTCACAACTTCTGGTACAACCGCCACGGCGCGAGCGACTGCTACATCCTGCCCTCCACCGCGTTCGTGCGCCAGGACTACAGCGAGCTCGCCCGCGTCGCGCCGGTGGACGGCAGCGGACGCGACGAGGGGCCAAAGCTGGGATTCTTCGTGGTCCGCATCTACGAGCACGGCCACGTCTGTCACGTGGAACGCACGTACGGGGCTGGCCTCGATCCCGGGCAGGCTCTGGCCCCCGCCCCTCCCCGGGTGGCCCCGATTCACTCCATCGAGAATCGACGGGCACCTTTCGGGGTGGACCTGCGGCATCCCTGGACCGAGGTGGTCGACATCCCACCCACCGGGGCGCTCGACGAGTTCGAGCGGAAGCGAGCCCGCAACGACTACCCGCTCATGGCGCTCTGGGAGATGGGCCTGCGCAAGCTGCGCGTGCCGTTCCAGGATCTCGAGGACCCACGCACGCGGGCGCGGATGCGCGATCTCCGTCGGCTCGGCCACACCTTCACCGTCTACACCCTGGAAGTGCCGACGGGCCGGGCGCGCGATCTGCTGATGGAGCACCACGAGCTGATCGACGCCTGGGAGGTGGTGTGCAGCTGGCCCAACGTGGCCCGCACGGTGGAAGCTGTCGCTGTGGTCAAGGACAAGGTCCCGCTCGTCGCGCTCCTGTCCAAGCTCCGCACCAAGGAGGACGTGCGGCGAGAGGGCTCCCGCTACTATCACTTCATCAACCACGGCTTCCTGCCCGAGGAGCGGGACGAGTTGGAAGCGTTCCGGGCGCGCGGCCCGGAGACCGGGGTGGTGGACGGCTTCGTCTTCCGGGTGGTGCGCCAGGTCTCGCCCTGGAGCGCCATCGCCGCGCTGCCCCTGGCCGCTCTGGGCGTGCGGGCCAGCGTGCACGTGCGCATGGCGTCGACAAATCCGGCCGAGACGTTCACCGACGACGCGGCCAACGCCAACCGCGTCGCGGAAGCGCTGGCCGCCGCGCTGGCCGCCCAGGTCCCCGGCCGGCCCCAGATCGACGTCCTGCTCGATACGTTCGCCGACATCGACCGGGGCTACTTCCTGCGCCACGGCCTCGTCGATCGCCGCTTCAATCCCCGACTGGCCAGTCACGTGGTTCGACATCTCCACGCCGCTTTGAACGAGGCGGGCGCGAGCGGGACTCCCGATGCGCTCGTCGCCGCTTCGCGAGTGGCCATCCCCGATGGTCACGTCTGCCTCATGAGGCGAGGCGAGGGGGCCGTCGCGCTGGTGCTGCCCGAGCGCAAGCTTCTCGTCGACCGGATCCCCCACGCGGACGCCCTGCGGGGCGCCACCGGCGAAGGCCGCTGGGTCGACCTCGCCACCGGTGAGATCGTCCCGCTGTCGTGGCGGGCGGAGGGCGCGGCCGTCGAGATTCCTGGGCGCGCGTGTGCCGCCCCGGCCCTGATCACGTTCGACTCCTGAACGCGAAGGAGCCCCTAATGAAGAACGGCTTCAAGGTCATGGACAGTGATCTCCACACGATGGAGCCCGACGGGCTCTGGGAGCAGTATCTCGAGGAGCCGTTCAAGAAGTTCGCGCCTCGCTTCGAACGGCGAAAGGATCAGGCGCCCAATCAGCCGAGCCTCCTCGTTGGCCAGCTTGCCATCGGCGAGTTCGGCAAGCGGCCGGCCGCGCGGGCGGCCGGGCTCGATCTCCACACGCGCGCGGTGGCGCGCCATCCCCACAACGCGGTCGCGATGGCGAGCGGCTATGCGCCCGAGACCCACGTGATGGCGATGGACATCGAGGGCATCGACGTGGGCATCCTCTACGGCACTCGCGGCCGGCAGGTCCAGATGCACGACGACCTCGACCCCGAGGTGGCGGCCGCGCTGGCTCGCGCCCACAACAACTGGACCCGCGACTACTGCGCCTTCGATCTTCGGCGGCTCCGGTTCGCGGCTCAGCTCCCCTTCCACGACCCAAAGCTCGCGGCCCGGGAGGCGCGCCGGGCCGTACGCGAGTTGGGCGCGGTCGCGGTCATCGGCAACCCGAATCCGATCAACGGCCGTCACATCCACGATCTCGACTTTGAGGTGCTCTGGGACACCATCGAGGAGCTGGGCGTGCCGGTGGGCTTCCATCCCACCGGGCAGTCGTCGCTGCGCGACGACATCGCCCGCCGTGTGCTCGATCACCCCAATGGCCGGCTCATCGGCTCGGCGGCCCGGAACCCCATGGAGTTGATGCTCGCCTTCGGCAGCCTCGCGGCGGGCGGGGTGCTCGAGCGCCACCCGCGTCTCCGCTGTGCCTTTCTCGAGGGGACGTGCGGATGGCTGCCCTGGTGGCTCTGGCGCCTCGACGAGGCGCACGAAAAGTTCGGACCCGGGTCAGATGTGAAGCTGTCCTGGAAGCCGAGCGAGTACTTCCACCGCCAGTGCTTCGTGGCCACCGACGCCGACGAAGTGGTCTTGAAGCAGGTCATCGAGGCGATCGGTGACGACGCCATCGTGGTGTCGACCGACTACCCGCACTCGGACGGTCTCTTCCCCCACGCCATCAAGGAGTTCGTGGCCCTGCCCGGCGTCAGCGACGAGTCGAAGCGGAAGATCCTCTGGGACAACTGCGCGCGGCTCTACAATCTGCGGTGACGCCCATGCGCATCGTCGCGATCGAGCCGATCGTCGTCGAGGTGCCTCTGAAGACCCCGGCCCACGGGGTACACGGCACGATTCGTAGCCAACGGAGCGCGCTGGTTCGGGTGGTGACGGACTCCGCGGTCGAGGGCTGGGGCAACGTGGATCCGGTCGACGGCTACTCCACGATATCGGTGGACGAGGTGGCGTCGACGGTGCGACGGCTCACCCCGGCGCTCCTCGGCACCGACGCCATCAACATCCAGAGGGCCCTTGCTCGCATGGAGGGCGTCGTAGAGGGAAAGCTGGAAGCGAAGGCGGCCATCGAGATGGCGCTCCTCGATGCGGCGGGGCGCGCCCTCGGGGTGCCGGTCACGACCCTGCTCGGCGGCCGCCTGCGCGACGAGGTCCACTTCAACGCGTGGATCGGCACGGTGCCACCCGCCCAGGCCGCCCGCGAGGCGACCGAGTGGGTCACGCGCGGCTTCCGCTCGGCTAAGATCAAGCTGGACGGCGGGACGGACGAGGGCGTGGAGCGCGTCGCGGCCGTGCGCGCGGCCGTCGGCGACCGCCTGGCGCTCCGGGTGGACTTCAACGAGAGCCTCACCCCGGCCGAGGCCGCACCCTTCATCCGGCGGCTCGAGCCCTACGCCTTGACGCTCGTCGAGCAGCCGATCCGGCGAGATCGGATCGCGGGGCTGGCCGAGATCCGCCGTGAGATCGGGATCCCCCTGATGGCGGACGAGAGCGTCACCGACCCCGCGTCGCTCGTGGAGATCATCCGGCGCGAGGCCGCCGATCTCGTCAAGGTCAAGGTGATGAAGCAGGGCGGCTTCCTCCGCACGAAGGCGATGATCGACTGCGCTGCGGCGGCAGGCCTCCGCGTGGTGATCGGCCACGGCTTCGGGCTCACCCCGTCGACCCTGGCCGAGGCTGCGCTGGCCGCGGTGAGCGAGGCCGTCGTCGACGGCTGCGAAGCGGTCGGCCCATTGAAGATGGCGGGCGACGTGGTGACGGAGCCCGCCTGTCTTGACACAGGCACCATCAGGCTCGGAGACGCAGCCGGGCTCGGTGTCGTCATCGACCACGAAGCCCTCGAACGGTACCGCGTAGACGTGCGAACCCGAGCCGCCTCCCTAGCCTGCTTTATTCATGAACGTGCACATCCAGGATCGCGACGGGCCCGCAATAGGTTGTAGGGACGCCTTCTCGGCCCTACAAGACGATTGCGGCGTGTCACCTCGAGAGATGGGGCCGTATGCACGTGGCGCGGCGCGAGTGGCCACACCGAAGCAGCCTGCGGCACCGACACGTGTCCCGCTGTCCAGCGTCGAGCGGATGTCTCCGACCGCCTCAGGGGGTCGCGCCGACTGCGCAGGCGAGGTGGTGCCACGTCGAGTGCCAGGGGAAGGTCGCCGGCAGGTGCAGCACGATGCGGCGCACCGAGCGCTCGACCCACACGGCGAGCTTGAGCAGCCGCTCCCGCAGCGTCGTGACCTGGGCGTCGGCGCAGGCGGTCTTGGCGGCGCGGCGTCGCAACTCCTGGAACAGGATGTACGCGGCCAGCGTGAGCAGCACGCGGAACTGGTTGGCCAGGAAGCGCGCGCAGCTGGTCCGGTCCATCTCCAGCCCGTGATGCAGCTCCTTGAGCCGGTTCTCCACGTCGCCCCGTTGGCAGTAGACCTGCTCGTAGATGGTCTGGGGTGCATCGGGCAGGTTGGTCACGACAAACCGGGGATTGTTCTTGGGGTCGCGCCCCGGATGCCGAACGACCTCGGCCTTGATGATCACGCGGCGCCGACGCTTCCACGTCTTGGCGGCGGAGCGCGTCTCCCCGTAGAGGTGCTCGGTCTCGCCGGTCGCCTTGGACCGCATTCAGGCCTTGCCCATCAAGCGCCGGGCGCGCTTCTCCAACCGCGTGTTGCTCGCCATGGCCACGACGTACTCGACCGCCTGGGCCTCGAGGAACGTGAACATCGCGGGCGTCGCGAAGCCCCCATCGAGGCGGACCCGGATCGTGGGCCCACGAAACGCCTCGCGCAATTGCCGAATCAGCCGCCGCAAGAGCCCGCGGGCCCCGAGGCTGGCCGGCGCGTTGCCCGGGCGCAGGATGGCGCCGACGGTGTACTGGTCGGCCTCGTCGTCGAACGTCACCGTGGCTACCAGCGGCAGATAGCACCACGTGTCGTAGTGGCCGTTGAAGAACGTGAACTCCTGCTGTCCGTGGGTCGGGTCGTCGGTGGGATCGAGGTCGATGGTGATGCGCGGGCTCGTCCCTTGAGCCGCCGCCGATGGCGCTCGATGACCGTGTCGGCCAGCCGATGCCCCATCGTGAGCAACTCGCGCCACCCCACGGTGTTCTCGAACCGCGAGAGCGTGGGCTGCGAGGTCAGGGCCGGGCCAGCGATCGGATCGCGCTCGACCAGCAGCTTGTGGATCGCGTCGTTCGCGAGTCGGGCGGCATCGTTGCAGTCGGCGTAGCCGCAGGCGAGGCCGAAGACCCGCTGGCGGAGCAACTCGACGGTCTGATGCCGGACCTTGCCCGGCTGGCGGGCGTCCCCCAGGCAGGCGGCCAATCGCTTGGTCAGCCCGAGCTGGGTGTCGATCCCCTTGAGCAACACCGCGGCCCCGTCGGAGCTGGCATGGGGCACATCGAAGCGGGCGACGACCGGCTTCTCGAAGCCGTCGCCTTTGAAGGTCACTTGCGCTATACAGTCTGTAGCCATCGAGCCTCCTCGTGTGCGTGCCTTGAAGCGTCCAGACACCGCTTCTATAGGACCTGCGAGAGACTCGGTGGCTCTTCTCTTTCATCGTTCGCGAATTGTTCAGGCTAGGCTAGTGCCCCTCGAACCCCAGCCACTCCTCCACCTGCTCGACCAGCCGGTCGCACCGCTCCTCCAGCTGCGCGTCGGTCAGGTTGGCGATCGGGTGCGGCATGTCGAGGAACGGGTAGCCCGGCTTGCCCCAGCTCTCGGCCATGGCCCGGCCGGTGGGGCGGAACGGGGCGGTCACGATGGCGATGGCCGGCACCCCCTGCTCTTCCATCAGGATCGCGTCGAGCACACTGCTCGAGCTGCACGACCCTCAGTCGCCGACGCCCGAGATGACGAGCTCGCACTGCGCGCGGAGGGCCTTGATGGCGTCGCCGTCGATCTCGTGCGAGGCGGAGCGCTTGCGGTTGCGAACCGTGACCGTCATCCGGTGCCGCCGGCCGAGCCGCTCGGCCAGCTTCTCCAGGATCGGGCGGGCGTTGAACTTGGTGTTGTCCACCAGCCCCAGGCGCAGGCCGCGCGGGCTCGCCGGGCGGGGGGCCAGGGTGAGCGCCCGCTCCACCGGGCCGGACGTGGGATCGAAGAGCTTCATGGATCGCCTCCCGGGACCTCGATGCGGGTGGTCACCGCGCGGGTCCACTTGTTGCCCCAGCCGGGCAGGCAGGCCGACCAGCTGCCGGCGCGGCCGCCCGCGAACACGATCAGGATGTCCTCCGGCCGCTCGAAGCGATAGCGCAGGGTGGTCCGGTCGTCGGCGGTGATCTCCCCGGCCAGCCGCGCCCCGCGCTTGTAGTCGGCCACCGGCCGGCGGGTGTGCTCCATCAGGAAGCGCTGCACGTCGAGGCGGCTCCAGCCCGCCTTCTGCAGTACCTCCTGGTGCTCGCCCGCGAACACGATGAGGGTCTCGTCGTAGCCGAGGAGGTTCGGCGCGCCCACGCTGGCGAGCACGTCCGCGAAGCAGTAGAGCAGGGGCTCCGGCTCGGCGGCGAGCTGGTTGTAGACCTGGTAGAGGCTGTTGGACGCGATCAGGGTGACCGCGCTGTCGCTGGGCGCCAGACCGCGCGAGACGTGCAGCGGCTCCCACGGGTGGTCCTCCTCGTGCTCCGCGAAGCAGAAGGAGTACTTGCCGGGGTTGCCCAGCGTGGCGCGGTCGAGCAGGCCCGGCCGCGTGTTGAGCACGTTCATCATGATGAGGCGCACCGCGCGCCCGATGGTGGCGTTGGGCCGGTGCCCCTGCCCGAAGGCGTTGTTGCCGCTGTTGATGCCGAGCCGCCTCGCGATCGGCCCGTTCACCACGAGGGCCATCGCGGAGCCGCCGGTGCTGCCGGCCGGCCCGTGATAGGCGAACGCGGGCGCGCACAGGGCCTTCACCGCCGCCACCACCACCGGCATGTACTCGGGCCGGCAGCCCGCCATCACCGCGTTGATGGCGGCCTTCTCCGCGAGGACGATCGCGTTGCGTCCCGGGATCGCGCCCAGGACCTCGTCGCCCCGGAGACCGGCCGCGGCCAGCGTCGCGGCGATGGAGGCGTCCGACGGCGGCACCACGGGCAGGCCGTCGGTCCAGCCCGCGTCGTAGTAGGCCTCGATCAGCGCGGCCGGATCGGTCGTCTCCTCGACCTCGCCCATCGCCGAAAAGCCTCGTGGTCCGCTACCCGCGCCCCACGAACGGCATCTTGGTGGCCATCACGGTCATGAAGAGCACGTTGGCGTCGAGCGGCAGGCCCGCCATGTACACCACCGCGTCGGCCACCGCCTGCACGTCCATCGTCGGCTCCACCGCGGTGGTGCCGTTGGCCTGGGGGACGCCCCGGGCCATGCGCTCGGTCAAGGGCGTGGCCGCGTTGCCGATGTCGATCTGCCCGCACGCGATGTCGTACTTGCGGCCGTCCAGCGCGCACGACTTGGTGAGGCCGGTCACCCCGTGCTTGGTCGCGGTGTAGGGCGCGGAGTTCGGCCGGGGGGCGTGGGCCGAGATGGAGCCGTTGTTGATGATGCGGCCGCCCATCGGCTTCTGCGCCTTCATGATCTTGAACGCCTCCTGGCTGCACAGGAAGACGCCGGTCAGGTTGGCGTTGACCACGTTCTGCCACTGCTCGTACGTGAGGTCCTCGAACAGCACCGGCGGCGCGCCGCCGCCCGCGTTGTTGAAGAGCACGTCGAGGCGGCCGAAGGTCTCCCTGGTCCTGGCGAAGAGCGCCTTGATCGACTCGTGGCTGGTCACGTCGGTCTGCACCACGAGGGACCGGCCCGGCGTGCCCTGGCCCTCGGCGGCGGCGGCCTCCAGGAGCTCCTTGCGGCGCCCCGCGAACACCACCGCGTAGCCCGCCTTCATGAGGGCCAGCGCGCTGGCCTTGCCGATCCCGCTGCTCGCTCCGGTGACGATGGCGACCTTCTGCGTCTCTGCCATGGTGGGCCTCCCGGGGCCGAACAGTAGCCCGTGCGTCCGCGCGAGTCAATGTAGTATGAGCGAGATGCCCGCGCTCACCGAGTACGTCTCGTACGCGGACGCCCAGCGTTTCTGGTCCCCCGCGCGCCTCTGGGAGCTCTTCGACGGCGACCGCGAGCGCCTCAACATCGCGCAGGAGTGCATCGACCGCCACCCCGCCGATCGACCCGCGGTGCGCATCGTGCACGCCCCCGAGCGCGGCGGTCACGACGAGACGCTCACCTTCGGCGACCTCGCCGCCGCCTCCTCGCGCTTCGCCCACCTCCTGGCCGCGCGGGGCATCGGCGCGGGCGACCGCGTCGGCATCATGCTCGAGCCGTCCGCCGCGTTCTACGCCTCCCTCTTCGGGGCCATCAAGCGCGGGGCGATCGCGGTGCCGCTCTTCACGTTGTTCGGCCCCGACGGCCTCCGCCTGCGCATCGAGGACTGCTCGCCCCGCCTGCTCCTGGTCTCGCCGGCCCAGGCCGACATCGCCCGCGGCGTGCCGGGCCTGGAGACGGTGGTGGTCGACGAGCGCTTCGCCGACGCGCTCGCCCGGTACGGGGACCGCTACGTCCCCGACACCCGGGCCGACGCGGTCGCGGTGTTCCAGTACACCTCCGGCACCACCCGCGAGCTGCCCGCCGCGGTGAAGCACTCGCACCGGAGCATCGTGACCCTGATGGTGGCCGCCCTCTACGGCACCGGCGTCCGGCCGGGAGACGAGTTCTTCTGCCCGTCGTCGCCCGCGTGGGGCCACGGCCTCTGGCACGGCACCCTGGGCCCGCTCGCCCTCGGCGTCACCACCGGGGCCTTCGCGGGCCGGTTCGACGCCGACCGCCTGCTGCGCGCGCTCGCGGACCACCGGATCACGAACCTCTCCGCCGCGGCCACCCACTACCGCATGATGAAGAGCGCGGGCACCGCCGGGCGGTACCGCTACGCGATCCGCAAGCTGTCGTTCACCGGCGAGCCGATCGACGAGGCCACGCGGGCGTTCGTGGAGGAGACGTTCCGCACCCCGGTGTGCAGCATGTACGGCACCACCGAGGTGGGCGTGATCCTCGCCTCCTATCCGGGCGCGCCCGACTTCGCGGTGAAGCCGGGCTCGCTGGGCAAGCCGGTGCCCGGCCAGCAGGTGGAGGTGCAGCGGCCCGACGGCACCCGGTGCGAGCCCGGGGAGGTGGGCGAGATCAAGGTCAAGCGGCGCGACGGATGGTTCGCCACCAAGGACCGCGGCTGGACCGACGAGGAGGGCTACTTCTACCACGGCGGCCGCGCCGACGACGTCATCATCTCCGCGGGCTGGACGATCAGCGCGGTGGAGGTGGAGGGCGCCCTGCTCAAGCATCCGGACGTCCGCGAGGCCGCGGTGATCGGCGCCCCCGATCCCCTGCGCGGGCTGGTCGTGAAGGCCTACATCGTGAGCGCGCGCCCGGGCGACCCCGCGTTCGCGCGCGAGCTGCAGGAGTGGACCCGCACCCGCCTCGCCCAGCACGAGTACCCGCGCCAGGTGGAGTTCGTCCCCGAGCTGCCCAAGACGCCCGCCGGCAAGGTCAACCGCAAGGCGCTCCGCGAGCGCCTGTCCCAGGAGAGAGTGTGATGCCGCCCGAGACCGAGCTGCTCTTCCCCAAGATCACCCAGCAGGGCCTCGACGATCTGCGCCGGCGCATCGGGGTGCCCATCACCGACACGCTGGAGCCGTGGTGTCACGAGGCGACCCGCGACAACATCCGCCACTACGCGCACGGCATCGGCGACGACAACCCGCTCTGGTGCGATCCGGCCTACGCGGCCCGCACCCGCTACGGCGGGATCATCGCGCTGCCGTCGTTTCTCTTCGCCACCAGCCGCATCATCTCCGGCTACGTGGGCGGGCTCGCGGGCGTGCACGCCATGTGGGCGGGCGCCGACTGGACGTGGCACCTGCCGGTGCGGCGCAACGACGAGATCTCGACCGACGCCTTCCTCAAGGACCTGATCGAGCACGAGACCCGCTTCGCGGGCCGCGCGGTGCAGCAGGTCTACCACGTGACGTTCCGCAACCAGCGCGGCGAGACGGTGGCGGAGGCCGACTCGTGGTGCTTCCGCACCGAGCGCGACCACGCGCGCGAGAAGGGCAGCAAGTACGCCCAGGTGAAGGCCCGGCCGCCGCGGCGCTACTCGGACGAGGACCTGGCCCGGGTCTACCGCCTCTACGCGAACGAGGAGGTGCGGGGCGCCACCCCGCGCTACTGGCAGGACGTGACGGTGGGCCAGGCGCTGCCCGCGATGGCCAAGGGCCCCATGACCGTCACCGGCTTCATCGCCTACGCCCAGGGCTGGGGCGGCCTCTACATCCGCGCCAACAAGCTCGCCTGGAAGCAGATCACCCGGCACGCCGGCCTCGGCATCAAGAACCGCTTCGGCATCCCCGACTGCCCGGAGCGCGTGCACTGGGAGCACGAGTTCGCCACCGCGGTGGGAGCCCCGGGCGCCTACGACTACGGCCCCGAGCGCTGCTCGTGGCTCATCCATCACCTCACCAACTGGATGGGCGACGACGGCTTCCTCCGGCGCGCCCACTGCAAGATCCGGCGCCACAATCCGGAGGGCGACTACCTGATCATCGAGGGCCGCGTCACCGGCAAGCGCGTGGAGGAGGGCCGGCACCTGGTCGAGATCGAGCAGGAGGCGCGCAACCAGGACGGGGAGCTGTCGGTGGTCGGCGGCGGGCTCGTGGAGCTGCCCTCGCGCGGATGAACCCGGTCCGCGCCGGCCTCGACGTCCTCGTCGCGCGCCTCGGCTCGCTGCTGGCGGGTCGCCGGGTGGGCCTGCTCTGCCACCAGGCCTCGGTCACCCGCGACCTGACCCACGCCGCCGACGCGATCCGGCGCCTGCGCCGGGTGCGCCTCGCCGCGCTCTTCGCGCCCGAGCACGGGCTGGCCGGCGCCGCGCAGGACCACGCCCACATCGGGGCCGCGTACGACCGCACCCGGCGGCTGCGCGTGCACAGCCTCTACGGCCGGCGGCTCGAGCCGACGCCCGCCATGCTCCGCGACATCGACGTGATGGTGGTCGATCTCCAGGACGTGGGGGCGCGCTACTACACCTTCGCGTGGACCACCGTGCTCACCATGCGGGCGTGCGCCCGCGCGGGCAAGCCGGTGATCGTGCTGGACCGCCCGAACCCGCTCGGGGGGGAGACGCTCGAGGGCAACTGGCCCGACCCGCGCTTCGCCTCCTTCGTGGGCCTCCACCCGCTGCCGATCCGCCACGGCATGACCATCGCGGAGCTCGCCGCCTACCACAACGAGACGCAGGCGATCGGCTGCGACCTCACGGTGGTCCCGATGACGGGCTGGCGCCGCCACATGCTCTGGGAGGACACCGAGCTACCGTGGGTGGCGCCCTCGCCCAACATGCCCACCCCGGACACCGCGCGGGTCTACCCGGGCGGCTGCCTGCTCGAGGGCACCAACCTCTCCGAGGGCCGCGGCACCACGCGCCCCTTCGAGTGGGTCGGCGCCCCCTACCTCGACGGCGAGCGGCTGGCCGCCGCGCTGGAGCGCCGCCACCTGCCCGGGGTGCGCTTCCGCGCGGTCGCCTTCCAGCCCGCGTTCCACAAGTGGGCGGGGCGCACCTGCGGCGGCGTGCAGGTGCACGTGACCGACTGGGACCGCTTCCGGTCGGTCGCCGCGTACCTGGCCCTCATCGTGGAGGTGCGCCGGCAGGCCCCGCGGGCTTTCCGCTGGAAGCGGCCGCCCTACGAGTTCCAGTGGAAGACGCTGCCGATCGACCTCCTCTGGGGCGCCGACGTGGTCCGCCGCGCCATCGAGCGCGGCACGCCGCCCTCCCGCATCGAGGCCTCGTGGCGTCCGGGACTGGCCGCCTTCGCGCGCGCCCGGCGCCCCTACCTGCTCTATACGTGAATGCGCTCTCGGTGCTCTTCCTCCTGGCCTTCGTGGTCTCGGTGGACCAGCGCATCATCGCCCCGGTGCTCCCGTCGATCGCGGCCTCGCTGCACGCCACCGCGGGGGGCATCGGCCTCGCCATGACGAGCTACGCCTTCGCCTACAGCACGAGCCAGCTTCTCTACGGCGGGCTCTCCGACCGCTACGGGCGCGTGCGGGTGGTGCGCCTGGCCGCCGTCGGCTTCTGCGCGTGCACCGCGCTCTCGGCGCTCGCCACCAGCCCCTGGCTCTTCGTGGCCGCGCGCCTGCTCGCGGGCGCCTTCGCGGCCTCGGTGATCCCGCTCACCCTGGTCTACATCGGCGACACGGTGGACTACGCGCGCCGCCAGGTGGTGGTGGGCCGCTTCTCGGTGGTCACCTCGGCGGGCCTGGCCTTCTCCGCGGCGATCGGTGGCACCGTGGCCTACGTCGCCTCGTGGCGGGCCATGCTGCTGGGCTACGCGGTGGTGGCCCTGCTGCCCTCGGCGCTGCTGTGGCGGCTCGCGGCCGACCGCCCCACGCGCGGGGCCGGATCGGCGGAGCCGGCGGCCCGCTTCGTCGACTTCCTGCTGGATCCCTTCGCGCGCACCGTCTACTGCTGCATCTTCGCCGAGGGGTTCCTGCTCTGGGGCGCGATGACCTATCTCGGCGCCTACGCCGCCGTCCACTACGGGCTCGACCAGCTGCAGGTCGGCCTGCTCATCGCGCTCTTCGGCATCGGCACCATGGCGGGCGGCGCGTGCATGGGCGCCCTGCGCCGCCGCCTCTCGGAGCACGCGCTCGCCGGGCTGGGCGGCACGCTGATGGGCGGCGCGCTCCTCGTGATCACCCCCGGCGCGGCGGCGCGGCCGGGCGCGTGGCCGGTGTTCGCGGCGGCGATGCTGGTGCTGGGCCTGGGGCTGGTGGGGCTCCACACCACGCTGCAGGTGCACGGCACCGAGATCAGCGCGGCCGCGCGCGGCAAGGCCTTCTCGCTCTTCCCGGCGAGCCTGTTCGCGGGCGTGGCCGCGGGCACCGCGGTGATGGGCGTGCTGGTGGACGCGGGGGGCGAGCAGGCCATGCTGGCGATCTGCGGGGTGGGGCTGATCGCGGTCGGCATCGTCACCGCGCGCATCCGGCGCAGGAGGATGGCATGAGCCTCGAAGCGATGGTGGGACGGCAGCTCGTGATCGGCCTTCCCGGCCCCGACGCCACCGACGACGACATCCGCCTGCTGCGCGAGATCCACGCGGGCGGCCTCATGCTCTACCGCCGGAACTTCGAGACCCCCGAGCGCTTCCTGCGCTTCATCACGCGGCTCGAGGAGGGCGTGGGCCGGCGCCTGCTCATCACCACCGATCACGAGGGCGGCCGCATCGTCATGCTGCACGGGGGCGTGACGATCTTCCCCGACAACCTCACCGCGGGCGCCGCGGGGGAGGAGGCGATGGTGGCGCGTCAGGGGCAGATCGAGGGGCGCGAGCTGCGCCGGCTGGGCGTGGACGTGAGCTTCGGGCCGTGCCTCGACGTGCTCACCGAGCGCTACAGCCCCAACATCGGCATCCGCTCCTATGGCAAGGACCCCGCGCTGGTGGCCCGCCTGGGGACCGCGCGCATCCGCGGCATGCAGGGCGCCGGCCTCTCCGCCTGCGCCAAGCACTTCCCGGGCAAGGGCCACGCGCCCGTGGACGCCCACCTGGGGCTGCCGGTCATCGACTCCGACTGGGGCGACATGCACGCGGTGCACCTGGTGCCGTTCATGGCCGCGATGGAGGCGGGCGTCGACTGCATCATGACCTCGCACCCGGTCTATCCGAACCTCGATCCCGGCGAGCGCATGCCGGCCACGTTCTCGAAGCTCATCGTGCACGACTACCTGCGCGGGGAGATCGGGTACCGCGGCGTGATCATCTCCGACGATCTGGAGATGGGCGCGATCGGCGCGGTCTGCTCCATCGGCGAGGCCGCGGTGCGCACCGCCGCCGCCGGCCACGACATCCTGCTGGTCTGCCACACCGCCGCCGCGGAGCGCGCGGCCTACGAGGCGCTGCTGGCCGCCTACCGCGCCAAGACCCTCGACGTGCGCGCGCTCGAGAAGAGCCTGGCGCGCCTGGACGCCCTCGACGCCAGGCGCCCCGAGCGGTTCACCGGCGGCGAGCCGGCGGCCGAGCCCGACGGCACGGCCCTGGCCCGCGCGATGGCCACCCGCGCGGTGACGATGGTGGCGCCGCCCGATCGCGGGTGGAAGCCGGCGCTGAACCGCCGGGTGGCCGCGATCTTCCCGCGCCTGTCCGCGCTGGCCGCGCGCATCACCATCGAGCCGGCCATGCAGGACGAGCCGCGCTATCTCACGGAGGCGATGGCCCCGCTCGGGGTGCGCCCGGAGGTGACGCTGGTGGGCGTGGAACCCGGCGCGGAGGAGATCGACCGGGCCGCGAGCGTGGCCGCGACCGCCGACGCCACCGTGCTGTTCCTCTACGACGCGCACCTCTACCCGTCGAACCGGGCGCTGCTCGAGGCCTGCCAGGCGCGCGCCCGGCGGCTCGGGGTGGTGCTGATGCGCGATCCGTGGGACGCCGAACTCCTGGCCCCGGGCGTGGTCGCGGTCACCGCCTACGGCTGGCGCTGCGCCCAGCTCGACGCGGCGATCGCGCGGCTCCTGACCTGACCCGTCAGCGCGCTCCGTACTCGTCGTTGCGGCGCCACCAGATGCCACCGGTCTCGTTGCGCCCGAGCGGGGCGCGATCGAGCCACTGGTACATGCCCCAGAGCCCGTCCAGCCCGCGCGCGTAGGTCGAGTAGGTGTGGTAGACCACGCCGTTCTCGCGGGCGAACGCGCTCATGCCCGGCCGCTCGCGCGTGTAGGTGGCCACGTCGGTCCCGGCCATCCGCGCGAACTCGACCGGCCCCTCGCACGTCGCGCGCGAGGGGATCGCGGCCATCGGCGCCTCGCGCCGGTAGTTGTACTCGATCCCCCCCCGCTGCTGCGCCTCGGTGAACGAGGCGTTGAAATCGTAGTTGAAGTCGCCGCCGTGCGCGGAGGCCCACGGGAAGGTCCACCCGAGCCGCCGCTTGTAGGCCTGGAGCTTGGCGAGGGGCGCCCGCGACACCGCCCACAGCGCCACGTCGTGGTGGGCCAGGTGCACCGCGAAGCCGTTGAACCCGTCCGCGATCGCGGAGCAGGACGGGCAGCCCGCCTGGTAGTCGGGCCCGAACATGAAGTGATACACGAGCAGCTGCCCGCGCCCCCCGAAGAGGTCGGCCAGCGAGGCGGGGCCCTCGTCGGTGTCGAAGCGATAGTCCTTCTCCACGCGCACCCAGGGCAGCGCCTGCCGCCGCCGCGCCAGCTCGTCGCCCTGCCGCACGTGGGCCTTCTCCGCTTCCAGTAGCGCCAGGCGCGCGGCCAGCCACTCCTCGCGGGTCCCGGTCTTGTGAGTCGTCATCGATGGCCTCTCCTTCCCTGGTATCGGTCCTGGGCTAGATTGGTCCCGGAGGAGCGCGGGTGGGAGTGACAAGTGTGACGGGATTCGGATGGACGCGCTGATCGCCGCCGCGGCCCGGGCGCTGGCCGCGGGCGATGCCCTCGGCGCCCTGAACCGGGTGGCCCGGCGCGACGATCCGTCCGCGCTGGCGCTTCGCGGCATCGCGATGGCGCAGATCGGCGATCTGGCCCGCGCCCGCGCGCTCCTGCGGCGGGCCGGCCGCGCCTTCGGCCCGCGGGACGCGGTGGCCCGCGCCCGGTGCGTGGTGGCGGAGGCCGAGATCGCGCTGGTCACGCGCGACCTCGGCCTCCCCGCGCGGGTCCTCGCCGGGGCGCGCGCGACGCTGGAGGAGCACGGCGACCGGGCGAATGCCGCCCACGCGCGGCACGTCGAGGTGCGCCGGCTGCTGCTCATCGGACGGCTGGACGAGGCCGAGCGCGCGCTCGCCGCGCTCGACCCCGCGTCGCTCCGCCCCGCGGCGCGGGCCGCCCACGAGATGGTGATCGCGGGCATCGCCCTGCGCCGCCTCCGGACGCGGGCGGCGGGCCGGGCCCTCGCGCGCGCCGAGCGCGCCGCGCGCGAGGCCCGCATCCCGGCACTGAGCGCCGAGGTCGCGCACCTCACCCGCGCCCTGCGCGAGCCCGCCGCGCGGCTGATCGCGCGAGGCCGGACGCGACCGCTCCGGCTCGCGGCGGTCGAGCGGCTGCTGGCCTCGCGGGCGCTGGTGGTGGACGCGTGCCGGCACGCGGTCCGCGAAGGGCGCCGGGTGATCCCGCTCGTCCGCCGTCCGGTGCTGTTCGCGCTCGCCCGCGCCCTCGGCGAGGCGTGGCCGGGCGACGTGGACCGGGACGCGCTCGTCGCCCGGGCCTTCGGCGCCCGCGCCGTTGACGACTCGTACCGCGCGCGGCTTCGCGTGGAGATGGGCCGGCTCCGCGCGGCGCTCCGGCCGCTCGCCGCCGTGGGCGCGACCCAGCGGGGCTTCGCGCTGACCCCGCGCCGCGCCCCCGAGGTCGTCGTGCTGGCCAGCCCCGTCGAGGCGCCGCTCGAGGCGCACGCCGCGGTGCTGGCCCTGCTCGCCGACGGGGAGTCGTGGTCGAGCTCGGCCCTGGCGCTGGCCCTCGGGGTCGGTCAGCGCACCGTGCAGCGGGCGCTCGACGCGCTGGGCGCCGCCGGCAAGGTCCACGCCGTCGGCCGTGGGCGGGCGCGCCGGTGGGTGACCCCGCCGGGCCCCGGATTCACGACGACCTTGTTGCTCCCGCCGCCTCTGCCGAGCGACTAGGATGGCGCCATGAACCGCTCGACCGCCGAGATCGTTCGCGAGTACGGGCCCTTCCCGGGCATCACCCACGTCCACGGCGTGAGCTACGACGGGCACAGCGTGTGGTTCGCGAGCGGCGACCGGCTGAACGCGGTCGATCCCGCGACCGGCGCGCTCCGGCGGTCGCTCGAGGTCCCCGCGCGGGCCGGCACCGCCTTCGACGGCCGGCACCTGTTCCAGCTGTTCGAGGACCGCATCCAGAAGATCGACCCGAAGACGGGACGCGTGCTCGCCACGATCCCGGCGCCCGGCCCCGGCTGCTCGGGCCTGGCGTGGTCGGAGGGGTCGCTCTGGGTCGGGCAATATCGGGAGCGGAAGATCCACCAGGTCGACCCGGAGACGGGAGCGGTCCTCCGCACGCTCGAGTCGAACCGCTTCGTGACCGGTGTGACCTGGGTGGACGGAGAGCTCTGGCACGGCACCTGGGAGGGGGACGAGAGCGGCCTGCGCCGGATCGACCCCGGCACCGGCGAGATCCTGGAGCAGCTGGACCTGCCGGGCGGCGCGAAGGTGTCCGGGCTCGAGTCCGACGGGGCCGACCTCTTCTTCTGTGGAGGGGGCGACAGCGGGCGGGTCCGGGCCGTTCGCCGGCCCCGGCGCGGCGGGCGCGCCTAGGCTACCCCTTGCCGGCCACGATCATGTAGGTCGCGCGGCCGACCGCGAGGATCTTGCCGGCCGCGTCGGTGATCGACGCCTCCCCGAACGCGACCGCGCGGCCCCGGCGGATGATGCGCCCCTCCGCGTACACGTCGCCGGTGCCGGCGCCGATGAAGCTCACGTTGAGGTCGAGCGTGACCTGCCCCACCCCGCCCGCGGAGGCCTCGTGCATGGTGGCGAGCGCGCCGCCCACCGCCATGTCGACCAGGGCCGAGAACACGCCGCCGTGCACGGGCGCGCCGGGCCCGTTGCGGAGCTCGGCGCGCGCCCGCACCAGGAGCCGCACCCGCCCCTCCACCGCCTCCAGCACCTCGACGCCCAGGTACCGCCAGAAGGAATTGTCGCGCGCCCGGGCGCGTACGCGCTCCAGCAGGTCGTCGGTCATGGTCTCCCGCGCGGCATGTCGGGTTGCACCGCCTCGTCCAGGGTGAGCGGCGGCCGATGCAGGAAGAGATCGCGGCGGATCGGACAGTCTTCCAGGTCGCACATCCGGCAGTAGATGCGGTGGCAGGGATCGGTGTGGAGCGTCATCTCGCCCTCGATGCCCAGATCCTTCACCACCTGCTCCGCGAGCTCCTCGGCCAGCTCGTGGGAGCGCTCCACCGACCAGAACTCCGGCACCACCAGGTGCGCGTCCACGTGATGGAAGCGCCCCGCCCGGATGGCCCGCAGATGGTGGACCCGGATCACCCCCTGCCCCAGGCGCGGCTGCAGCACGTCGAGCAGGCGATTCAGCAGCTCCGGATCCTCCTCGTCGAGCAGGCCCGCGGCGGCCTGGCGGACCAGCCCGAGGCCCGTCCACAGGAGGTTCAGCGCCACCACCGCGGCCACCAGCGGGTCGAGCCAGTCGAGGCCGGTCACCCGCACGAGCAGGAGTCCCACCACGATGCCGGCGCTGGTGTAGAAGTCGGCCATGACGTGGCGGCCGTCCGCGACCAGCGTGAGCGAGTCGTGGCGCCGGCCGGCGCGCACCAGGTAGGCGCCGAGGGCCAGGTTCACGAGCCCCGCCCCCAGGACGACCGCCAGCCCGAGGTCGAGGTCGCGCAGGCTCGCCCCGTAGAGCAGGCTCTGGGCGACCTCGTAGACGATCAGCACCGCCGCGAACGCGATGAGGCCGCCCTCGAACGCGGCGCTCAGGAACTCCATCTTGCCGTGCCCGTAGGGATGGTTCCGGTCCGCGGGGCGGCCCGCGAAGACCAGCGCCCCGATCGCGAACACCGCGGCCACCACGTTCACGATGGACTCGAGCGCGTCGGAGAGGATCGCGGTGGAGCCGGTGAGGCGGTACGCCTGGAACTTGGCCACCAGCAGGGCGAGCGAGACCAGCAGCGAGACCGTGATGGCCCGCCGCCGCATCCGATCGCCGTCCGCGCCGCTCGACATGGCTCGATGATACGCGGGCGCGAATCGATTGCATCCCCCACGTATCATAACGATGTAAGGCGCGCCTCACGGGAGCGGTACGTCGTGCCTTACAAAAAGGAGCGTCCGATGATCGTGAAGCGTCCCGCCGCGGAGCGCGGCCACGTCGACCACGGCTGGCTCGACACCCGGCACACGTTCTCGTTCGCGGGCTACCACGACCCCGCGCACATGGGCTTCCGCGCGCTGCGGGTGATCAACGAGGACCGGGTGGCGCCCGGTCAGGGCTTCGGCGCGCACTCCCATCGCGACATGGAGATCCTGACCTACGTGCTGGAGGGCGCGCTGGCCCACCAGGACAGCATGGGCAACCGCTCCACCATCGTGCCCGGCGAGGTCCAGCGCATGACCGCGGGGACCGGCGTGACCCACAGCGAGTTCAACGCCCGGGCCGATCGCCCCGTGCACTTCCTCCAGATCTGGCTGCTGCCCGACCGGCGCGGGCTGGCCCCCGGCTACGAGCAGCGCGCGATCCCGTCCCGGGAGGAGGGCGGCGCGCTCCGACTGGTCGCCTCGCGCGACGGCCGCGGCGGCAGCGTGACCATCCACCAGGACGCGGACGTCCACGCCGGCCGTGTCGCCCCGGGCGAGCGGGTGAAGCACGCGCTCGCGGACGGGCGGCACGCGTGGCTGCAGATGGTGAGCGGAGCGGTGGAGCTGAACGGCGTCGCGCTGACGGCCGGCGACGGGGCGGCGGTGAGCGGCGAGAGCGCGCTCGAGGTCGTGGCGGGGGAGCCCGCCCACTTCCTCCTGTTCGACCTGGCCTAGCGGGTCGGGCCCAGCTGCCGCTGCACGAACTGCCTGGCGTCGAACTCCTCGGCCACCCGGTTGTCGTTGTCCAGGATGGCGGCCGCGTCGACCTCCGCGAACTCCATGACGCCCATCTGCTCGTAGGCCTTCCGCACCCGGGGGCCCCAGAGGCCGATGTCCTTGACGGTGGGGACGATCCGGGTGAACAGGCGCCGGCGGAACTGCTGCATCGTCTCCGACTGGTTCACCGCCGCGACGCACTCCGCCACCGGGAGGTCCAGGTTCTCCCAGACCTCCTTCTGGTCGAAGCGGTCGCGCATGTGGTAGCAGGCCTCCACCACGAACTCCTCCCGCTCGTCCCGCTCGGCGTCGGTGAGCTGCGGGTAGTAGTCCCGCAGGGCGAGACGGCCGAAGGCCACGTGGCGCGCCTCGTCCTGCATGACGTAGGCGTTCACCGCGGCGCACAGGTTGTTCGAGGAGTTGTCGCGGATGCGCTGGAAGGCGGCCAGGGCGAGCCCCTCGATGAGGATCTGCATCCCGAGGTAGGTCATGTCCCAGCGGCGGTCGGTGATCGTGGCCTCCAGCAGCTTGGCGAGCGTGCCGGTGATCGGGTACGCCATCTTGAGCTTCTCGTGGAGCAGGCGCGAGTAGGCCTCCACGTGGCGGGCCTCGTCCATCACCTGGGTGGCCGCGTAGAACTTCGCCTCGTAGGACGGCACCGTCTGCACGATCTTGGCGGTGGCGATCAGGGCCCCCTGCTCGCCGTGCATGAACTGGGAGAGCGAGTGCGCCTGCAGGTTGCGCCGGATGTGCACGCGCTGCTTCTCGTCGAGCGAGTCCCAGAGCGGAGTCCCGTAGATCGCGATGGTGCGGTCCGACAGGCCCATCGGGTTGTCGGGATCGACCTCCTGCGTCCAGTCGAGCCGCTCGGCCGCGTCCCACTGCTGCTTCTTGCCCTTGGAGTAGAGCCGGAGCAGGTCGTCGCTGCCGTCCTCGTACTCCCAGGTGAAGGCGGTGGTGGTGTGGCCGTCGATCTTCCACTGCGTCTGCTCGACGGGCAAGCGGTAGAGGTACGTGCTCGACATGCGGGCTCTCCTTCGCCGGTCCGGGCGTTGATGAGCGGCTCGGTTGGCGCGAAGGATAGCACTGAACGGTTGTTCAGCGCTACTGGCCCGACTCCCGCAGGGCCGGGGGCACGGCCTCGGACAGCGCCGCCTGCCGGGCGTGGCGCGCCATCGCGCCGCGCACCGATTCCGGCGTGCGGAACCACGCGCCCACCGCCAGCACCACCAGCGCGCCGATCATGGCCCACCACGTGAACGACACCTCGGGGATCCACGCCGGCTGGTGGAAGGGGTGCAGCTTGCCCACCACCACGGTGGCGATCAGGCCCGCGGTGATGGCGAGCATGTTCCCCCGGTCGGAGCCGCGCCCGCGGGTCAGCATGCCCAGGAGGAACACGCCGAGCATCGGTCCCAGGATGAAGCCCGCGACCCCGAGCACCACCGGGATGATGCGCAGGTTCGGGCTCGTGACCTTGGCGTAGGCGAACAGGCCCGCGATGGTGACCATGAGGGCCGCGAACAGCACGGTGAACCAGCGCGCGGCCCGCACGTAGTGGGCCTCGCTCCGCCCGCGCGCCCAGCGGAGGTACCAGTCGTTGGTGGCGCTGGTGGCGAGCGCGTTGAGCGCGGCCGAGAACGAGCCCATCGCGGTGGCGAACACCCCCGCCACCACGAAGCCGCGCACCCCGACCGGCATCACGTTCAGGATGTAGGACGCGAACACGTCGGCGGTGGCGGCCGGGCGATGGGTCGGGTCCTGCTGGTAGTAGACCCAGAGCAGGATGCCGATGAACACGAACGCCCCCGCCACCGGCAGGTCCATGAACGCGGCGGTGATGAGGCTGCGCCGCGCCTTCTGGTGGCTCTCCGCGGTCAGCATCCGCTGCACCATGTCCTGGTCGGTGCCGAACGCGGCCATGTTGCCGAGGGTGGCGCCGATCAGGGCGGAGAAGAGCGTGTAGTCGCTGGCCAGGACCAGCTTCACGTAGTCCCACACGCCCATGGCGGTGAGGCGGTGGCTCGCCATCCACCCGGCCACCCGGTCGGCCTCGAAGCCGTGCAGGAAGTAGCCCTCGTGGGTGGTGAGCTCGGGCACCGCGCGGAAGACCGCGGTGAGGCCCCCCACGTGGACGAGCAGCGTGCCGATGGCCACCAGCGCGCCGCCGAACATCAGGCACGCCTGGATGACGTCGGTCCAGATCACCGCCTTGATGCCGCCCACCGCGGTGTAGAGGCACGTGACCACGGTGAGGGCCGTGATCGCGATCAGGTAGGGCCCCACGGTCGGCACGCCCTCGGGGCCGAAGCGCGCCCGGTCGCCCTCCACGAAGAGCCGGTAGGCGAGCACCATCACCAGCGACGGGATGAACAGGCGCGTGCCCGAGGCCAGCGTGCGCATGAACAGGAACAGGGCCGAGACGTACGCGCGGCTCAGGGGGCCGAAGCGCACGCCGAGGTAGTCGTAGACCGTGTAGACGCGGAAGCGGTAGTAGGGCTCGAGGAACACGTGGCCCACGATCACGCGGCCCAGGATCAGCCCCACGATGATCTGCACGTAGGCGAAGCTGCGCGTAGTGTAGCCCTCGACCGGCACGCCCAGGAAGGTGGCGGCGCTGGTCTCGGCCGCGATGATGGAGGCCATCACCGCCCACCACGGCACGCGGCGGCCCGCGAGGGCGAAGTCGCTCAGGCTGCGGTCCCGCCGGCCCAGGTAGAGGCCGATCACCGTGATCATCAGGAAGTAGCCGCAGACGATGATCCCGTCGATCAGCAGATGGGCGTCGCGCGCGCTCATGCCCATGGGTCATTATCGCGGACCGGGCACCCGGAGCCGTCAAACTGCGCTATGATCGGCAGCCGATGGGCGGCCTGACCGGGCCCCGCGCGCGGGTCCTCCGCGCGATGCTGATCGGGCTCCTGGTGTCGGTGGCGGTGACCGCGCTCTCCCGCACCGGCATCCTCGCCGGCTGGGAGACACGCGCGGTCGACGCGTTCCTGTTCCTGCGCGAGCGGGTCCCCGCCCCCGAGATCGTCCTGGTGGTCATCGACGACGAGGCCTTCGCGGCCCTCGGCCAGCGCCAGCCCCTCTCCCGTCGCTACCTGGCCGATCTCGCCGACTTCCTCCTGCGCAGCGGAGCGCGCGTGGTCGCCTTCGATCTGGTGGCGACCATGCCCACCCTCCCCGACGAGGACCAGGCCCTGGTGGCGACCGCGCGCCGGTGGGCCGCGGACCGCCCGGGCGCGCTCGTGTTCGCCTCCCACGCGGTGCCGGAGGCGGGCACGCGGGCCTACACGCTGCAGCCGGCGTTCTCCCCCGATCTCCGCGCGCTGATCGGCTTCGCCAACGCGCCGGTCGGCGCCGACGGCGTGGTCCGCCGCTTCACCCCCACCCTGACCGGCTCGGACGGGGGCCGGATCCCCTCGCTGTCGCTCGCGGTGCTGGCCGGCGCGAGCGGGCTCGACGCGCGCGAGCTGGCCGCGCGCCTGGCCGCCCCGCGGGCCACGATCCCGCTGCCCGAGCGGGACGAGCACGGGCGGCTCCGGCAGACCGAGACCCCGGTGGCCCGGCTCGGGGGTGCGCCGTGGCGCATCGACTACACCGGGCCGCCCGGCGCCTTCACCTCGTTCCCGAGCGAGCCGCTGGTCGCCCTCGCCCGCAACGGCACCACGCCGGACGCGGACAATCCCTTCCGCGACCGCCTCGTGCTGGTGGGCGCCACCTTCCTGGAGAGCCGCGAGTCCTTCCCCACGCCGACCGGCCTCATGTCGGGCGTGGAGATCCAGGCCCACATGGTGAACACGCTGCTGGCCCGCCGCACGCTCCTGCCCCCGCCCTGGTACCTCAACGTGGCGCTGCTCACGGGGGTCTGCGTGTCGATCTCGCTGCTCTCGCTGTGGCTGCGCCCGGCCTGGCTCGCCCTGGTGGGCCTCGGCCTGGTGGCCGCGCTGGTCGCGGCCAGCTACGAGGCCTACACGCGCGGCGGCTACTGGCTCGACTTCCTCGCCCCGCTGCTCGGCACCCTCGCCTACCTGCAGGGCGCGCACTGGCTCCGCCGGCGGCGCCTGCGCGCCGCGTTCGGGCAGTACGTGAGCCCGCAGGTGATGGACCAGGTGCTGCGCCGGGGCGCCGCGCTGGGCGGCGAGGTGCGGCGGGTCACGGTGCTGATGTCGGACCTCCGCGGCTTCACCACCATCTCGGAGCGCCTGCCCCCGGAGCAGGTCACCGCGATGATGAACGAGTACTTCACCGCGATGGTGGACGTGATCCTGGCCCACCGCGGGCTCGTGCAGGACTTCATCGGCGACGCGATCATGGCCGTCTACGGAGCGCCGCTCGACGATCCCGAGCACTGCTGGCACGCGGCCCGCTCCGCCGTCCGCATGCACGCGGCGCTGGAGGGGCTCAATCGCAAGTGGCAGGCCGAGGGCCGCGGCCCGCTCGCGATGGGGGTCGCGGTGCACACCGGCGTCGCCTTCGCGGGCACGCTGGGCGCTCCGCGCAAGAAGAAGTACGCGGTGCTGGGCGACACCGTCAACGTGACCTCGCGGATGGAGGGGTTGAATCGCGACCTCGGCACCGGCATTCTGATCAGCGGCGCCGCGCTGGCGGTGCTGCGGGACCGGGTGGTGGTCCGGGACCGGGGTCGCGTGACGGTGAAGGGCCGGCGCGAGCCGATCGACGTGCACGAGCTGCTGAGCCTCGAGGAGGACTGACGCGATGAGCCTGCCGCTGCGAGCGCTCGTGCTCCTGTTCCCGCTCCTGTCCGTGATCGCCCCGCCCGCGCGCGCCCAGTCCGCGGAGACCGCCGGCGTCATCACCGAGCTCAAGCCCGGCCGTGGGCGGGTGGAGGTGAAGGCGGCCGGCGCCGACTGGAAGCCGGCGCGGCCGCTCCTGGCCCTGCGCGCGGGCGACATGGTGCGGACCAGCGAGGACGCGAAGGCGGCGGTGCTGCTGTCCGGCGGCCGCGGCACCGTGAAGATCGAGGGCCCGAGCGGCGCCTTCACGGTGCCGGCGATCGCCGCGGCCGGCCAGGGCGAGAGGGCCCGCGCCCTCGTGGAGGCGAGCCTCGGCTTCCTGGCCGGGACGACCCGGGAGTCGTCGCAGGCGGTGCTGGCCACGCGCGGCGCGACGCGGCCGCCGATCATCGTGAGCCCTCGCAACGGCCGCGTGCTGCCCGAGCCGCTCACGTTCGAGTGGCTGGGGAGCCGCTACTCGCACTACGCGATCCGGCTGCTCGGCCCCGCGGGGCCGGTGGTGGACCGTCGCGAGGTCACCGGCGCGCGCTGGATCTATCCCGCCGACGCGCCCGCGCTCACCCCCGGCGTGCGCTACACCCTGCAGGTGGTGGCGGGCAGCCAGCCCCCGCAGGAGGCGTGGTTCGAGGTGGTGGACGCCGAGCGCGCCCGCGCGGTGGCGAGCGACCTGGCGGGCCTCGAGCAGGGGCTCGGGGCATCGGTGTCGCCCACCTCGCGCGCGGTGCTGCGGGCGGGCCTGCTCGCCCGCGAGGGGTTCCTGCACGACGCCCGCGGCGTGGTGGTGGCCGGCCTCGCCGCGGACCGCGACGAGCCGACGCTCCACCTGCTGCTGGGCGACATCTATACCCGCACCGGCCTCACCGACCTGGCCGCCGAGTCGTTCGACGAGGCCAACTACCTGCTCAGCCGGTAGCTAGCGCGCGTCCGCGACCCGCCCCTTGTCGCGCAGGCGCTGCAGCAGGCCCGCGAACGAGTCGGTGCGGATGATGCGATCGAACTGGCTGCGGTAGGTGCCGACCAGGCTCACGTTCTCCACGAAGACGTCGTAGGCGCTCCAGCCGTCGTCGACCCGGTGCAGCCGGTACTCCACCGGGATCTGCGAGCCCTTCGCGGTGGTCACCCGCGACTGCACGCTGGCCTCGTCGCCGTCGATCCGCTCGGCGGTGTACGCGATGCTCTCGCCCGCGTACTGGTCGATCTTGCCGATGTACGATCGGGCGATCAGATCGGTGAACAGCGCCACGAACTCCCGGCGCTCCGCCGGGGTCCGATCGGCCCAGTGGCGGCCCAGCGCGCGGCGGCCCATCTCGGTGAAGTCGAAGAGCGCATCGGCGGCGCGCCGCAGCTCCGCGCGCCGCTGCTCCGTCATCGCCGGGGTGGTGCCGGGGCGCTGGCTCAGGTTCCGCAGCGCGGCTTCCACGCGCGCCTTCACGGTCTCGGTCGGGGTCAGCGCCTGCGCGCCGGTCACGGTCGCGCCCAGCAGCAGGGCCGCCGTCAGGGTCATCACCACACGTCGCATAGGGGGTGTCCTCCGCTGCTGGATAGGACGGGATCGGCGGGCCGGTATTCCGCCCCGCGCGCGCCTTTCGTTTTCGGCAGCCGGCGGGAGACAATAGCGCCCATGAATCGCGCGCTTGCGGAGCGCCGCCTGGTGGTGGTCGATCTCGGCGGCACGTGGGCCCGGGTGGTGACGTCCCCTCCGCGCCGCGTCTTTCGCGGGCGGACGCCCGGCCCGGCCGGCCTGCCCGCCCTGCTCGAGCGGCTCTGGCGCCGGTGGAAGATCGACCGGGCGAGCGTCGCGGCGCTCGGCGTGGCCTCGCGCGGGGTGTGGACCGTCGGCGAGCGCCGCGCGCTCGCGCGCCGGCTCCGCCATCTGGCCGCGCGGGTCGTCGTGATCTCCGACGTGGAGGCGGCCTATCTCGCCGCGCTCGGCGACACGCCGGGCGTGCTGCTCCTCGCCGGCACCGGCTCCATCGCCCTCGGCCGTGATGGGAGCGCGCGCTTCCGGCGCGCGGGCGGGCTCGGCCCGCTGGTGGGCGACGACGGCTCCGCGTTCGGGATCGGCCGCGCGTGGCTGCGCGCGGCCGGGATCCCGCCCGCGCGGGTGCGCCGCGTGGTGACCGCGCCCGACGCGGTGGCGCGCGTGGCCGCGCAGGCGCCCGCGGTGCTGCGCCGCGCGCGGCGGGGCGATCGCACCGCGCGCGCGGTGGTGCGCGAGGCGCAGGCCGCGCTCGCCGACCTGGTGGTGCGGGCCGCGCCGCCGCGACCGCGCGGGGCGGCGCTCGCGGTGAGCTGGGCCGGCGGCCTGCTGGACGACGACCGCCTGCGCGCGGGCGTGTGGCGCGAGGTCCGGCGCCGGGGCCTCGTCATCCGCCCGACGCCACCCGCGGCGGCCGCGGCCACGCCGGCCGCGTGGGGCGCCCTGCTCGGACGCGCGGCTAGACCTTCGCCCGCTCCGTCTCGGGGGTCGAGCGCCAGAGCCCGTAGACGAGCGGCCCGGTGAGCGCGGCGGCCAGCCCCACCAGCGTGTTGGTGAGGCCGGCGGTGGCCATCGCGAGCGCGCAGCACGCGGTCGGCAGCGCGGCCACCAGCCACATCCCGACCGCGCCGCCGCCCACCCGCCACCGGCGCGGCAGGTCGGGCTCGCGGCGCCGCAGGGCCACGAACGCGGCCATCTCGAGGATCAGCGCGATCGAGTAGAGCCAGATGTTCAGCACGATGAGGTCCTTGAAGGACCAGAAGGCGCAGACGCTGTAGCCGGCGCTCGAGAGGATCACCGCCGCCCACGGCGTGCCGAAGCGCGGGTGCAGGCGGCCCAGCACCGCCGGCATCTGCCCGTCGCGGGCCAGCGTGTAGGGCAGGCGCGAGTTCGTGAGCAGCAGCGAGAGGAACAGGCCGGCCGCCGCGACGACCGCGCCCACCGTCACCAGGTGCGCGAGCCAGCGGCCGCCCAGCCGCTCCGCCACCACCGGCCAGTGGCCGGTGTCCCACGCCGCCCAGTCGCCGCCGCCGGCGAGCGCGAGGCCCACCGGCAGCACGTAGGCCAGCGTGATCAGCGGCAGCGCCACCCACATCGCGTGGCGGAAGCTCGGACCGGGATCGCGCGTCTCGCCGAGCGTGGTGGTGGGCGTGTCCCAGCCGGAGTAGTTCCACATCATGACCGCCAGCCCCAGGCCCAGGCTCGACAGCAGCCCGCGCTCGCCCGCCACGAACGGCCGCCAGGGCACGGTCTCGACGCGGGTCGCGGCCACCGCGGTGAGCACCACCACCGGCACCAGCGAGACCACGGCCAGCGCGACCGCGGTCCAGCCGGTGATGCGCACGCCGGCCAGGTTCACCGCGGTGAGCAGCCACACGAAGGCGAGCACCAGGGCCCAGCGCTCGATCGAGGACATGCCGGGCCGCCAGAACGCGAGGTAGTCGGCGAAGAGCGCGGGGTAGACCGCCACGTCGACGAACGAGTTCAGCCAGCTCCACCAGCCGACCTGGAAGCCCCAGAAGCGGCCGAACGCGCGCTGCACCCACACCACGTAGCCGCCCTCCTCCGGCAGCGCGGAGGCGAGCTCGGCCATCGCCAGCGAGACCGGCACGCTCCACACCAGGGGCGTCACGATCAGCAGCAGCAGGGCCAGACCGGGACCGAGGGAGCCGACGGCGTCCTCGAGGCCGTAGGGGCCGCCGCTGACGTTGAAGAAGAGGATGGCGACGAGCGGGAGGAGCCCGATCTCCCCGCGTCGGCGCCGGCTCACGCCATCGCGGCTTTGATCAGGGCCGGCAATTCCTGGAGCCACTCGTCGATCGGCACGTGCTTGTCGACGACGATCTCCAGCTTGCCGCTGGGCAGCTTGCGGACCCGGCCGGTGCCGGTGCCGAGCGGGATCACGAGCGACTCGCGGTGCACGCCCATGGCGTCGGTGACCGCGAAGATCTTGTTGATCTCCGCCATGCCCACCGCGTCGAGCGTCAAGGGCTGCTGGGCGGCTCGGCCAAGGCGCGCTCGCCCCCGGGCAGGATGGTCGGCCGGCCGCCCTCGGGCGGCGTGACGACCAGGGGCGGGCGCTCCACGCGCTGGCCGTTGACGTCGCGCTCGTAGTGGCCGGGCACCTGCACCTCGCGCCCGAGCTCGGGCACGTACACCCGGCGCGGCGACACCCACCGCTCGGCCGGCCGGTCGGGCGCCTTCGGCGCCGGGAAGGGCTGGTTCGCGGTGGCGCGCGCCGAGTCGATCGCGTCGGGCCGGCGGCCTCCGGGCAGACCCTGGGCCGCGCCCGGCGCGGCGACCAGCAGCAGCGCTCCGAGCGTCAGCGCGATCCGGATCCCGCTCATGACGAGGCCCAGCGTAGCGCCCCGCCCGGGGCTGCGCAACACGGCGGCGCCGTGCTAGGCTTCGGCCCGTGCGTCCCCGGCCCCTCGCGCAACTCGTCCTCGTCGTCCTCCTCGTCACCGGGGCCGCTCCGCTGCGGGCCCAGAGCCCCCCGCTGCCGATCTTCGACACCCACATCCACTACAGCGCGCCCGACTGGACCCAGTACCCCCCCGACCGCATCCTCGGCATCCTGCAGCAGGCGGGGATCAAGCGCGCGCTGGTCTCGAGCACGCCGGACGACGGCACGCTGACGCTCTACCAGAAGGATCCCCAGCGCGTGGTGCCGATCCTGCGGCCCTACCGCACGCGGGAGGACATCGGCCACTGGTGGCAGGACCCCTCGGTGCTGGCCTACGTGCAGGAGCGGCTGGCCCGGAACAAGGGCGTGCACAAGGGCATCGGCGAGTTCCACCTCTTCGGCGGCCAGACCGGCACCTTCGTGGTCAAGCGCATCACCGAGCTCGCGGTGCAGGAGAACCTCTACCTCCATGCCCACTCGGACGAGCTGGCGATCGTGGAGCTGTTCACGATCGAGCCGCGCCTGCGGGTGATCTGGGCCCACGCCGGGATGAGCTCGGGGCCGCAGGCGGTGGGGGCGCTGCTCGACCGCTATCCGACCCTGTGGGTGGACCTCGCGATCCGCAACGGCGACGTGGCGCCCGGGGGCACGCTCGACCCGGGCTGGCGCGCGGTGTTCCTGCGCCATCCCGACCGCTTCCTGGCCGGGACCGACACGTGGATGACCTCCCGGTGGGAGGCCCTGCCGGGGTCGGTCACCGAGGTGCGCGGCTACCTCGCCCAGCTGCCGCGCGACGTGGCCGAGAAGATCGCCTTCCGCAACGCGGAGCGCCTCTTTCCCTAGACGCCCAGCTCCGCCGCGGTCGCCTCGATCTGGCTCCAGGTCTGCTCCTCGATCGGGATGCCCTGCGCGCGGCGCTCCGCCTCGAGGCGCGCCTCCGGCTCGCCCGGGATCAGGATCTCGCTCGCGCCCTGGGCCAGCGGCGTCTGCTTCACCCAGCCGAAGAGCGCGCCCACCTGCCGGTGGAACTCGCGCAGGGGCAGGAACCGCTCCACGTCCAGGCAGATCATGAGGGTGCCGTTGGCGAACACGCCGGGCGGCGGGCCGGCGGGTCCGGTACCCGAGAGGATGCCGCCCAGGATCTCCACCGCGAGCGACAGGCCGTAGCCCTTGTGCTCGCCGGCGGTGAGGAGCGCGCCGGGCGGGTCGCCGTAGAAGATTTCCGGGTCGGTCGCGGGCCGGCCCTTCGCGTCCACGAACCAGCCGGGCGGCGCGGGCTGCTTGCGGTTGCGCTTCACGCGCAGCTTGCCCTCCGCCACCACGCTGGTCGCGAAGTCGAGCACCATCGCGGGGCCGTCCACGCCGGGCACCGCCACCGCATGCGGATTGGTGCCGAGCCGGCGGGCCGCGCCGCCCCACGGGGCCACGTTGAGACCGTGCACGCAGTTGGCCCACAGCATGCCGACCAGGCCGGCGCGCGCCGCCATCTCCGCGTAGTCGGCGAGCCGCCCCACGTGGCTGGTGCGCGAGGTGGTCGCGGCGCTGAGCCCGCCCGCCTTCGCCTTGGCGATCGCCATCTCCATGGCGCGGCGGCCCACCACCTGCCCGAAGCCGCGGCCGCCGTCGAGGCGCACCACCGCCGGCGTCTCCGCGGTGACCGTGATCGGGGAGCGCGGATCGACCTCCTTGCGCTTCACCGACTCCCAGTACTGCGGGATGCGGATGACCCCGTGGGAGTCGTGGCCGCGCAGGTTGGCGCGCACGAGCAGCGTGGCGATCCACCGCGCGTCGCCCTCCGGCGCGCCCATCGCGGTGAAGATCGAGGTGGCCTTCGCTTCGAGTCGGGCGGGATCGACGGTCGGCATGTCGGCTACAATACCCCAGCGATGGCGGCCACGAAAGACGAGCGCGAGTTCTTCGATCCGCGCGGGCTGCCGTGGCGCCCCGCGCCCGGCTATCCGCGCGGGGTGTGGGAGCAGGTCATCGCCGGCGGCGCCGACGAAGGCGTCGCCACGCGCCTGCTCCGCTTCGAGCCGGGCGCGGGCAACGACGCGGTGGTGACCCACGACTTCTGGGAGGAGATCTACATCGTCTCCGGCACGCTCGAGTCCGGAGGGCGCCCCTATCCGGCCGGCTCGGTGGCGGTGCGCCCGCCCGGCATGCCGCACGGGCCGTTCCATTCGACGGGCGGCTGCGTGACCTTCGAGGTCCGCTACCGGACGCGCTGATGCCGGGCGCGGTGCCGGCCTGGCGCTCCCCGGATCTGCCGATCCGGATCGGCGTCTCCGCGTGCCTCCTGGGCGACGAGGTCCGGTACGACGGCGGCCATCAGAAGGACGCGTATCTCACCACCACGCTCGCGCGCCACGTCACCTGGGTGCCGGTCTGCCCCGAGCTGGAGGTCGGCATGGGCGTGCCGCGCGAGCCGATCCGGCTGGTCGGCGACCCGGACGCGCCACGGCTGCTCGGGGTGACCAGCGGCATCGACCACACGGACCGGATGAGGGCGTTCGCCACGCGGCGCGCGCAGGAGCTCATCCGCCGAGGCCTCTCCGGCTACGTGCTCAAGCGCGGCTCGCCCTCGTGCGGGATGGAGCGGGTGAAGCTCTACCGGGACGAGCACGCCGCCCCCGAGCGCACCGGGGTCGGGCTGTTCGCGGGCGCGCTCATGGAGGCCCAGCCGCTGCTGCCGGTGGAGGAGGAAGGCCGGCTCAACGACCCGCGCCTGCGCGAGAGCTTCATCACCCGCGTGTTCGCCCATCGCCGGCTGACCGCGCTGCGGGAGTCCGACCCGCGGCCCGGGGACGCGGTCGCCTTCCACACCGCGCACAAGTACCTGCTGCTGGCCCACAGCCCGTCCGGCTACGCGCGGCTCGGCCGGCTGGCGGCGGCGGTGAGGGCGGAGCCGCTGCCCGCCTGGCTCGACCGGTACGCGGAGGGCTTCATGCGCGCGCTCATGACTCCCGCGACGCGCCGGAAGCACGTGAACGTGCTGCAGCACATCGCGGGCTTCTTCAAGGGGCGGCTCGGCGCGGCGGACCGACGCGAGCTCGGCGGGCTCATCGAGGACTACGCGCGGGGGCTGGTGCCGCTCATCGTGCCGATCACCCTGATCAACCACCACGTGGCCCGCCTCGACGTCGCCTACGTGCGCGACCAGATCTACCTCCAGCCGCATCCCCGGGAGCTGATGCTGCGCAACCACGTGTGAGCCCCGCGTCCGGGATGCTATTCTGGACGCGTGTCTCAGGCTTCCCCGCGTCGGGGGCGGGGACGCGCCGCGCGCCGGGTCGCCGGCGGAGAGCGCATCCCGTGGTGGCACGTCGGCGCATTCGTCGCCGGTACCGTGCTCGTCGTCCTCTTCACCGCCCACCAGATCGCCACCGAGCGCGAGACCACGCTCTTGCACTGGAAGACCCGCCTCGCCACCATCGCCGGCGACCGCGCGCGCCTCGTGTCGGGCTGGCTGACCGCCCGCCGCGCCGACGCGGAGGTGCTGGCCGCGTTCCCCGCGGTGCGCGCGCTGCTGACCGGTCAGGGGCGCGAGGAGGACGTGCTCGCGCGGCACCTGACGCGCGTGGCCTCCGCCTACGGCTACGTGAGCATCGTGGTCGCCGACGCGGACGGGCGGCCGGTGGCGCGCTCGGCCCCCGAGGCCGGCGCGGGCCGGCCGCTCGAGCCGGGCCCGCAGGCGGCCGCGGTGGCGGCGAGCCGGCAGCCGCGCTTCGATTTCGTGGACGGCCAGCGCCTCCTCCTGATCACCGCGCCGGTCTTCAGCGATGGGCTCCCCGCCGGGGCCGGCGGCGATGCGCGGTCGCTCGTGGGGGTGGTCACGCTCGGCATGAGGCCCGAGCACTCGCTGTTCTCGCTGATCGCGGACGACGCGGAGTCCACCCGCACCGGCGAGACCCTCCTCGTCGACGTGGACGCGGACCCGCCCCTCTATCTCTCGCCGCCGCGCGGGCCCGCGCCGCGGGACTCGCCGGTGGTGCAGCGCTCCCTCGCCAACCTCCGAGACCTCGCGCGGGCCGCGGCCCAGGGCCGCGAGGCGGTGGCCGAGACCGTGGACTATCGCGACGTCCCGGTGGTGACCGCGGTGCGGCGGGTGACGCCCTCCGGCTGGCTGCTCGCCCTCAAGGTCGACCGGAGCGAGGTGCTTGCCGATTTCGAGCGCTCGGGCCGCCTCGCCGGCGCGGCGGCCGCGTTCCTGCTCCTGGCCCTCGCCGGCTTCCTGGTCGCGCTCCACCGCGAGCAGCAGCGGGCGCGGCTGCTGCAGGAGCAGATGCGCGGCGCGCGCGCGATGGCCCACCTGCAGGGCTACGCCGACACCATCGTGGCGAGCGTGCCCGCCGGGCTCCTGCTGCTCTCCTCCGATCTGCACGTGCTCTCCGCGAACCGCGCCTTCCTGGAAGCCTTTCGCCTCACCCAGGAGGACGTGGTGGGTCGCGACCTGCAGCAGCTGGTGCGGGCGGACCGCCTGGTGCGCATCGCGGGCCGCACCCTCGAGACCCGCGGGGCCCAGCCCGCCGCGGTCTACGACCTCTACGTGTACGCGCGGCGGGAGACCAAGCCCGCGCGCGTGGCCATGACCGCCGTCCAGATGGCGGACGACGCGAGCCCCCGCCTGCTGCTCGTCATCGAGGACCTCACCGCGGAGGAGCGGCTGCAGGCGGCGCGGCAGCAGTCGGAGCAGCGCTACCGCGACCTGATCCAGGGCCTCGACGCGATCGTGTGGGAGGCCGACGCGCGCACCTTCGCCTTCTCGTTCGTGAGCCGGCGCGCCGAGACCGTGCTGGGCTTCCCGGTGGAGCGCTGGCTGCGCGAGCCCGACTTCTGGGTCACGCGCATCCACCCCGACGACCGCGAGGCCGCGCTGCGCGGGATGCGCGAGGCCCTCGCGGCGGGACGCGACCACGAGTTCGAGTACCGCGCCGTCGCGGCCGACGGGCGGGAGGTCTGGCTGCGCGACATCGTGCGGGTGGTGAAGGACGGCGACGAGCCGATCCGGACCCTGCGCGGCCTGACCGTGGACCTCACCGAGCTGCGCCGCTCCGAGCGGGCCCTGCGGCAGAGCGAGGAGCAGCTGCGCCAGGCCCAGAAGATGGACGCGGTGGGCAAGCTGGCCGGCGGCATCGCGCACGACTTCAACAACCTGCTCATGATCATCCGCGGCGACAGCGACCTCATGCTGCGCCGGCTGCCGGCCGGCCACCCCCTGCGCCCGAACGCGGAGGGCATCCGCGAGGCGGCCGACCAGGCCGCCACCCTCACCCGCCAGCTCCTCGCGTTCAGCCGCAAGCAGGTGCTGGCCCCGCGCCTCGTCGACCTGAACGCCATCGTGGCGAGCGTGCACGCCATGCTGCAGCGGCTGCTCGGCGAGACCATCAACCTGGTGATGGTGACCGCGCCGGACCTGGGCGGGGTGACCGCGGACCCCGGCCAGCTGGAGCAGATGATCCTGAACCTCTGCGTGAACGCGCGCGACGCGATGCCGGACGGCGGCCGCCTCACCGTGCGCACCGAGAATGTCGACCTGGACGAGGCGGCGGCCGGCCGGTGGAGCGACGGGCGTCCGGGCCCCTACGTGATGCTGGAGGTGAGCGACACCGGGGCGGGCATGGACGAGGAGACGCGCTCGCACCTCTTCGAGCCGTTCTTCACCACCAAGGAGCAGGGCAAGGGCACCGGGCTCGGGCTCTCCACCGTGTACGGCATCGTGAAGCAGAGCGGCGGCCACATCGCGGTGGAGAGCGAGGTGGGGCGCGGCTCCACCTTCCGCATCTACCTGCCCCGGGTGGCCGCGCCGCCCCCGGCCGAGCCGCGCCGGGCGCCCGAGCCGGCGACCGCGCGGGGCTCCGCGCCCGGCGAGAGCCTGGCCCCGGGGCGCGGGGAGACGATCCTGCTCGTGGAGGACGCGCAGCGCGTACGCGCGGTGGTGCGCGAGATCCTCGAGATGACCGGCTACACGGTGCTGGAGGCGCGCCACGGCGCGGAGGCGGTGGAGGTCGCCACCCGTCACGCGGGCCCCATCCACCTGCTGGTGACCGACGTGGTGATGCCGCAGATGAGCGGCCGCGAGCTGGCCCAGCGCCTCGCGACCTTGCGCCCGGACTTGAAAGTGCTGTATATGTCCGGCTACACGGATGACGCCATCGTCAGGCACGGCGTGCTCGCCTCGGGCATCGCGTTTCTCTCCAAGCCGTTCACTCCGGACGCGCTCGCGCTCAAGGTGCGCGAGCTGCTCGACGGCGTCGCGGACGCGCCCGCCGCGTCCGGCGGTCCCCGCGCCCGCTAGCCGCCACCCCGCGCGCGCCCGCGCATGAGCGAGCGGCCGATCCGGGTGCTGGTGGCCAAGGTCGGCCTGGACGGGCACGACCGCGGCGCCAAGATCGTGGCCCGCTGCTTGCGCGACGCGGGCATGGAGGTGGTCTACACCGGGCTCCACCGCACGCCGGAAGAAGTGGTGGCCGCGGCGGTGCAGGAAGACGTGGACGTGCTCGGCATCAGCATTCTCTCCGGCGCCCATCTGACCATCTTCCCGCGCGTGCTCACGCTGATGCGCGAGGCGGGAGCGGTCGACATCCACCTGATCGCGGGCGGCGTGATCCCCGACGAGGACGTGCCGGTGCTGCGCGAGATGGGCGTGGCGGACGTGATCCTCCAGGACACGCCGCCCGAGACCATCGTGGCGCGCATCCGCGATCTGGTGGCCGCACGCCCCGCCGGCTGAGGCGATGCCGGCGCTCCCGTGTACCACATTCAAGCGCGATGAAAGGCGGCCAACGTATGTTCGACGCCGACGCATTGAAGCGGCAGGCCGATGAGAAGAAGGACTGGGAGGCGCACGAGCTCGCCGAGTTCCTGCGGCGACAGCCGGAGTCGCGGCCGGCCTACCGGACCGGCTCCGGCATTCCCCTGCAGCGCCTGTACACCGCCGAGGACATCGCGGGGGCGCCCGAGGACAACATCGGCCTGCCCGGCCGCTATCCCTACACGCGCGGCCCCTACCCCACGATGTACCGCGGGCGCAACTGGACGATGCGGCAGATCGCGGGCTTCGGCACCGGCGAGGACACCAACGGGCGCTTCCGCTACCTGATCGCCCAGGGCCAGACCGGGCTCAGCGTCGACTTCGACATGCCGACGCTCATGGGCTACGACTCCGACGATCCGCGCTCGCTGGGCGAGGTGGGACGGGAGGGGGTGGCGATCGACACCCTCGACGACATGGAGGCGCTGTTCGCGGACATCGACCTCGAGCGCATCTCGGTGTCGATGACCATCAACCCCACCGCGTGGATCCTGCTCGCGATGTACGTGGCGCTGGCCGAGTCGCGCGGGTTCGACCTGAACCGGCTCTCCGGCACCGTGCAGGCCGACATCCTGAAGGAGTACATCGCCCAGAAGGAGTGGATCTTCCCCATCCGCCCCTCGCTGCGGATCATGCGCGACATGATCGTGTGGAGCGCGCGCAACCTCGCCCGCTACAACCCCATCAACATCAGCGGCTACCACATCTCGGAGGCGGGGGCCACGTCGGTGCAGGAGCTGGCCTTCACCATGGCCAACGCCGTCGCCTACGTGGAGGAGGTCACCGCGGCGGGAGTGCCCGTGGACGAGTTCGCCCCGCGGCTGGCCTTCTACTTCGTGGCCCAGGCCGACTTTTTCGAGGAGATCGCAAAGTTCCGGGCGGCCCGGCGGATCTACGCGCGCCTCATGAAGGAGCGCTTCGGGGCGACCCGGCCGGAGTCGATGCGTCTCCGCTTCCACTGCCAGACCGCGGCGGCCACCCTCACCAAGGCGCAGCCGCTCAACAACGTCATCCGCACCGCGCTCCAGGCCCTCTCGGCGGTGCTGGGCGGGGCCCAGTCGCTCCACACCAACGGGATGGACGAGGCGTACGCGATCCCGTCGGAGGAGGCGATGAAGATCGCGCTCCGCACCCAGCAGATCATCGCGCTCGAGACCAACGTGACGAGCGTGGTGGATCCGCTCGGCGGCTCCTACTACGTGGAGGCCCTCACCAACCGGGTGGAGGAAGAGGTGCGCGCGATCCTCGCCAAGGTCGACGCGCTCGGCGGCACCATCCAGGCCATCGAGGAAGGCTTCTTCCAGCGCGAGATCGCCGACTCCGCCTACGACTTCGCGCGCCGCAAGGCGGCGGGCGAGGCGCCCGTCATCGGCGTCAACACGCTCGTGGAGCCGTCGGAGCCGCCGCCGATCCCCATCCACAAGGTGGACCCCGCGGTGGAGGCGCGGCAGGTGGCGCGCCTGCGCGAGACGCGCCGGCGCCGCGACCAGGCCCGGGTGGACCGTCTGCTCGACCGCCTGGAGCGCGAGGCCCGCGAGCCCGCCACCAACCTGATGCCGGTCACCATCGAGCTGGTGCGCGCCCGCGCCTCGCTCGGGGAGATCACCGCGCGCCTGCGCCGGGTGTGGGGCTCCTACGTCGAGCGGCCCGTGTTCTGATGGCGGCCCGCCCCTTCCGCATCGACGTCCCGGAGGCGACGCTCGCCGACCTGCGCGAGCGGCTGGCCCGCGTGCGCTGGCCGGACCAGGCGCCCGGGGAGGAGTGGGCCTACGGCACCAGCCTCGCCTACATGCGGGAGCTGGTCGCCTACTGGCAGGACCGCTACGACTGGCGCGCGCACGAGGCCCGGCTCAACGCGTTCCGCCAGTTCACCGCGAAGGTGGCCGGCATCGATCTCCACTTCATCCACGAGGAGGGCCGCGGCCCGCGGCCGCTGCCGCTCCTGATCTCCCACGGGTGGCCGGGCTCGGTGTGGGAGTTCTACAAGATCATCCCCATGCTCACCGATCCCGCGCGCTTCGGGGGCGACCCCGCGGATGCGTTCACGGTGATCGCGCCCTCGCTGCCCGGCTACGGCTTCTCCTACACCCCGGGCCAGCCGCGCTTCGGGGTCGTCGAGATGGCCGACGCGCTGGCCTCGCTGATGACCGACGTGCTGGGCTACCGGCGCTGGGGCGCGCAGGGCGGCGACTGGGGCGGCTTCATCACGACCCGGCTGGGGCTCGCGTACCCGGAGCGGCTCGTCGGCATCCACGTCAACCTGCTCTCGCTCCGCCGCGACATCAAGCCGCCGCCCGATCCCACTCCCGAGGAGAAGCAGTACCTCGTCGACCTCGCGCGCTTCCAGCGGGAGGAGACGGGCTATCAGTGGATCCAGGGCACGCGGCCGCAGACCCTCGCCTTCGGGCTCAGCGACTCCCCGGCGGGGCTGGCCGCGTGGATCGTGGAGAAGTTCCGGCGCTGGAGCGACTGCGACGGGCAGGTCGAGCGGCGCTTCACCAAGGACGAGCTGCTCACCAACGTGATGATCTACTGGGTGACCGGCGCCATCAACGCCTCCTTCTGGCCCTACTACGCGCGCTTCCATTCCCCGTGGCCGGTGCCGGACGGCCGACGCATCGAGGTGCCCACGGCCTACGCCGCGTTCCCCAAGGAGATCGTGCGCCCGCCGCGCGCGTGGGCGGAGCGCATGTACGACATCCGCCGCTGGACGGTGATGCCGGCGGGCGGCCACTTCGCGGCGATGGAGGAGCCGGCGGCGCTGGCGGAGGACCTCCGTGCCTTCTTCCGGGAGTACCGCTGAGGCCGACGCGCGCGGCAGGGCCGATCTCGCTCGGGCTGGCGATCCTGGTCGCGCTCGGCCTGGGCCTCGCGGGCTGGGCGGTGCCGATCGAGCCCGGCCGGCTCGTGGTGCGCGAGGTGCCGCTCGTCATCCCGCGCTGGCCGGCCGGGATGAAGCCGCTCCGCGTCGCCGCGATCGCCGACGTGCACACCGGGGCGCCCCACATCACCCTGGACCGGCTGCGCGAGGTGGTGGCCCGCACGAACGCGGCGCGGCCCGACCTGGTGGTGCTGCTCGGCGACTACGTGGTCCACGGCGTGGTGGGCGGCCGGTTGGTGCCGCCGGAGCCGACCGCGGCGGTGCTGCGTGATCTCCGCGCGCCGCTGGGGGTCCTCGCGGTGCTGGGCAACCATGACTGGTGGTACGACGGCGCGCGGGTGGGCCGCGCCCTCACCGACGCGGGCATCCCGGTGCTGGACGACGAGGCGGTCGCCCTGCGCACCCCCGGCGGCCTCCTCTGGGTCGCGGGGGTGGGCGACCCCTGGACCCGGCCGGCCAGCATCGGGCGCGCGCTGGCGGCGGTGCCGGCGGGCGCGCCCGTCATCGTGCTCACGCACACGATCGTGGAGGTGCGCTGATGGCGCTGGGGCGCGCCGCGCGCAAGCGGCTCCTCGCGAGCCTCCTGCCCGCCCTGGGGGTCGCGCTGGTGCTGGCCGCCGCCTCGCTCTGGGGCCTCCTCGCGGGCGCCCGCGCCCGCACCGGCGATCTGCTGTTCGCGGCGCGGCCCGTCCAGGCCGCGCGCTCCACCGTCATCGTCGGCATCGACCAGAAGAGCTACCAGGCGCTGCTGCCGCAGCACGGCCCGCTCTCCGCGTGGCCGCGCACGCTCTACGCGCAGGCGCTCGACGCCCTGCGCGCCGCCGGCCCCCGGGTGATCGCCTTCGCGATCTTCTTCGACGCGTCGCGGTCCGAGGACGGCGCGCTGGCGGACGCGATGCGGCGCGCCGACAACGTCATCGTGCCGGTGGTGGCCCAGGGCCCCCGCGGCTTCGATCCGCGACCGGGCGTGGCCCAGGAGTTCGACACCTTCGTGCGGCCCGCGGAGTCGGTGCGGCGAGGCGCGCGCGACGAGGGCCTCGCCAACATCACGACCAGCCAGGACAGCGTGGTGCGGAGCCTCCCGCTCCTGCTGCGGGCGCGCGGCGAGGAGGTGCCGAGCCTGCCGCTCACCATCGTGGCCCACTTCACGCGCCGCCCCGCGGTGCTGGACGGACCGTCGAGCCCCGGGCTCGTCCACGCGGCGGGGCGCGCGATCCCGGTCGCCGAGCACGACACCATGCTGGTCAACTTCCTGGGGCCGCCGTCGGAGCCGGGCGCGGCCGCCGCGCCGTTCCGCATCATCTCGTTCGTGGACGTGCTGGAGGGCCGTTTCGACCCCGCCCTGGTGCGTGACCGCATCGTGCTGCTGGGCCCCACCATCCGCGGCGTCGACGAGCACGCCACGCCGACCACCGGCGACACCCGCATGTGGGGCATCGAGATCCTGGGCAACGCGGTGGAGACCGTGCTCTACCAGCGGTTCCTGGTCCCGGCGGCCCCGTCGCTGACGATCGCGCTCATCGTCCTCATGGCGCTGGTGGCCGCGCTGGTGGTGGCCGCCTGGCGCCCGCTGCCCGCCGGCCTCACGGTGCTGGTCGGCCTGCTGCTCTACGGCACCGTGGCCGCGGTCCTGCTCGAGCGCGGACTGGTGCTGGACCTGGTCTACCCGCCCGCCGCGCTGCTCGTGAGCTTCGCGGCCGCGCTCGCCTCGCGCCTGGTGGTCGAGCAGGCCGAGCAGCGGATCATCCGCGAGGCGATGGGGCGATACCTGTCGCCGGCGGTGAGCCAGTGGGTCCTCGCCGATCCGGACCGCCTGCGCCTGGGCGGCGAGACGCGCGAGATGACCGTGCTGTTCAGCGACCTGCGCAGCTTCACCACCCTCGCCCACGCCCTGCCCCCGCCCACCCTGGTGGCCCTGCTCAACCGCTACCGCGCCGAGATGGCGGACGTGGTGTTCCGCCACGACGGGGTGCTGGCCCAGTACGCGGGCGACGCGATCGAGGCGTTCTGGAACGCGCCCATGGACCAGCCGGACCACGCCCGCCGCGCCTGCGAGACCGCGCTCGACATGGTGGCCGCCCTCGCGGTGCTGCAGCCGATCTTCGCGGCGCGGGGCTGGCCCCACCTGGACCTCGGGGTGGGGATCAACACCGGGCAGATGGTCGTCGGCAACATGGGCTCGAAGGACCGGCTGATCTACACCGCGGTGGGGGATCCGGTGAACGTGGCCGCGCGGCTCGAGGGCCTCTCGAAGGAGTACGGGGTGCGCGTCGTGGTCGGCGAGGCCACGGTGGCGGCGGCGCCGGAGGCCTTCGTGTATCGCCTGCTGGACCGGGTCGCGGTGAAGGGCCGCGCCCAGCCCTTGCGCTGCTACGAGGTGGTGGCGCGCGCCGGCGCGCTGGACACGGTGACGCGCGGGCGGCTCCAGCGCTATCACGAGGCGCTCGAGCTCTACCGCGGGCGCCACTGGGAGGAGGCGCTGCGCCTCCTCGAGGCCCTGCACCGGGAGTGGCCCGCCGACGGCCCCGTCGCGCTCTACTGCCGCCGGACGCGCGCGCTGCTGGCCGAGCCGCCGGCCGCGGACTGGGACGGCGTGTTCGTGGCCGAGACCAAGTAACGCCTACCGGCGCGCCGCCTGCACCTCGAGCGGGGAGAGCGGGACGGCGGGCGTGGGGGCGGGCTCCAGGCGCAGGTCCGTCACCCCGGCCGCCCCCGCGCGGGCCGTGCGCGGATCGCGGGCCACGCCCGGGGGCGGCGCGTCCATCGTCTGGATCACCTCGAACCGGGCGACCTGCCCGTGCTGCGCGGTCCCCGTCCGCTGGTAGCGGTAGGTTTCCGTGCCCTGGTGACGGCCCACGATCGTGACCGTGAACGGCCCGTCCCCCACCGCGGCGAGCCTCACCACGAACGGCCCCGACACGCCGGCCGGCACCTCGACGAGGCGCGTCCCGGCGGGAAGGCGGCCCGTTTCCCGGGTCAGCGAGCCGAACACCTGGTTCACCTCGATGCCGGGCGGCACGAAGCCGGCGCGCCGGGTGCGGTCGGACATCGTCACCAGCGGCAGCACCGGCCCGGTGGTGGAGATCTCGAGCGTGCTGCGGTTGACCGCGAAGCTCTCGGTCCTGGGCGCGGCGTTGGGGGCGATCGTCACCTTCTGCCCGGGCGCGAGCCGTACCGCCACGCCGGTCGGCCCGCTCACCTCGAGGTTGCCGGCCCGCGTCCAGCAGACAAAGGTGCCCGCCCTGTCCTGCTGCGCTCCGATGAGCCCGTCGTGCGCGGTGGCGCTGTAGGCGTTCGACTCGAGCGTCACGGTGGCGCGGCCTCCGAGCCAGCCCGCCACGCGCGCCCAGACCGTGCCGACCAGGATCAGCACGCGCAGGCGCGAGGCCTCGCGTCCGTCCATCTCCGCCTGGCGGACCGTGACTTCCGACGCCGGCTCCACCGTGACCGTGCTGCCGTCGAGGAACGTGATCAGCGCCCGCCCCTCGGGGCCCGTCATCACGCGATCGCCCACCGCCAGGTCCGCGCCGCTGGCCACCGCGGCCGGCTGCCCCTGGGCGCCCGCCCGCTCCACCGGCGCGCTCAGCACGGTGAGGGTCGCCGCGGGGGCGCGCTCCTCGGCGCCCGCCGCCGACGCGCCCACGAGCACGGGGAGGGCCATCAGCGCCGCCGCGATCACCAGACTCCGTCGCACGGCGATCATGATACGCCCCGATCGTGGCGCTCGAAGCGCGCGCTCGACGTGAAAATTGTTCCGGGTCTCCACGACCGGCGGCGACGGCCCGGGCAGGGACGGGGCGGCCGAAAGCCCTGAAATCGTGGCAAAGATCGGCGGGCACCCCGGTTGCGTTCTCGTCGTCAGGAGGAGGAACGCCATGGGCATTCTGGGATGGATCGTCTTCGGCTTGATCGTCGGCGTCGTCGCCAAGTTCCTGATGCCGGGACGTGACCCGGGCGGCTTCATCGTCACGATCATCCTCGGGATCGTGGGCGCGCTGCTGGGGGGCTTCATCGGGCGGGCGGTCGGCTGGTACGGTCCGAACGACCCCGTCGGGTTCGTGCTGGCCGTCGTGGGCGCGATCGTGCTGCTGATCATCTACCGCTTCACGCTGGGACGGGCGGGACACGCCTAGCCCGGCACGGCGACCGGGTCGGACGCCGACACGGCGGTCCGGCCCGGTCGGCGGGGCGGTGTATGATCTCCCCCCATGAAGCTCGGATTCTCCCTGCCCACCGCGGGCGCCTGGGCCACGCCCGAGAACCAGATTCGCGTCGCGCGTGAGGCAGAGGCGCTCGGCTACCATTCGGTGTGGGTGTTCCAGCGCCTGCTCTACGCGCTCGAGCCGAGGAACGAGTACCCGCCGGTGCCCGGCAAGACCTGGCCCAGGCCCTTCGAGCGCGTGTTCGATCCGATCGTGACGCTGGCCTACGTGGCCGCGGCCACCTCGCGGATCCGCCTCGGCACCAGCGTGCTGATCATGCCCTTCTACACCCCGGTGGTGCTCGGCAAGCAGCTGGCGACCCTCGACGTGCTGTCGGGCGGACGTCTGCACGTGGGGCTGGGCCTCGGCTGGTCGGAGGACGAGTACGAGGCGGTGGGTGTGCCCTACCGCGCGCGCGGGCGCCGCGGCGACGAGTTCCTGCGCTGCCTCGACATGGTGTGGACGCGGGACGAGATCGAGTTCCACGGCGAGTTCTATCAGGTGCCGCGCTGCCGCGTGGAGCCCAAGCCGCTGCAGAAGCCGCGACCGCCGATCACCATCGGCGGCTACGGCAGCACGGTGGTGCGGCGCGCGGTCGAGCTGGGTGACGGCTTCAACGGCGGCAACGTGCCGATGGCCAGCGTGGCCCCGCTGGTGCGCGAGGTGCGGGAGGCGGCGGCCGCGCGCGGCAAGGACCCCGCGCGGCTGCACATCGTCTGCCGCGGCTCCTACCGCGTGCACGACACCCCCCAGGGCAAGGACCGCCGGCCGCTCTGGGGCACGCTGGATGAGATCCGCGAGGACATCGGCCGCTACGCGGAGGCGGGCCTCACCGAGCTGTTCCTCGAGGGCAACTTCACGCCCGGGGAGCCCTCGCTCGAGCAGACCCTCGAGGTGATGAGACGGCTGGCGCCGGGCCGCTGAGGTCCCCTCCCCGCGCCCGCAGTGACCTCATCTGTCAGCCACGTGTCACGAAGTGCCCAGGAAAGGGCCCACCGGCCGGGCGGTTTCTGACCAAAGTGCAGTAATTTCACCCGATTGCCGCCGCCCGTCCGGTGACCGGAATAGCGCCTTCTGCGGCACTACTCTTGCTCTGAACCCGGTTCGTCATGGACGACGCCCTGCCGAGCATCCTGTGTGTGGATGACGACGTCGACATCCTCGAGCTGCTGAAGGAGTACTTCACCGAGCAGGGCTTCGTCGTCCTCACTGCCACCAACGGGGTCGAGGCCTTCCTGCAGGTCAAGCGCTGGCAGCCCAAGGCGGTCATCCTCGACCTGTTCATGCCCCGGCTGGGCGGCATCGGGGCGCTGGGCCGGATCAAGGCGCTGAACCCGGAGGTCGTGGTCATCCTGGTGAGCGGCATGGGCAACGCGCTCGAGCTGGTGACCGAGGCGGGCCTCAGCGTGGCGGGCGCGTTCACCAAGCCCCTCGACCTCCTGCAGATCTCCGAGACGCTGGCCCGCGCCGGCGTGGTGGCCCCCGCGGCCCTCACGCGGGGCACGTCGTCGCCGGCGCCCCGGCCGGTGCGGGCGCGGATCCTGGTGGTGGACGACGAGCTCGAGTTCCGGAAGGTGCTGGCCGAGTACCTCGAGGACCGCGGCTTCGACGTCATGGAGGCGCAGGCGGGCGAGGAAGCCCTGGACCGGATCCCCGACTTCCATCCCCACATCGTGCTGATGGACGTGATGATGGCCGGGATGGGCGGCATCGAGGCCCTGCGCCGCATCAAGGAGACCGCGCCCGACACCTGCGTGATCATGGTCACCGCGGTGGAGGACATCGACTCCGCCCGCGGCGCCCTCGCCCTGGGCGCCTCGGACTACGTCACGAAGCCGTTCAGCTTCCAGTATCTCGACTCGGTCCTCGAGGTCCACATGCTGATGGACCACATCGACCCGAGGTCCGCCTAGCCCAGCAGCGCGTCGGCCGCCTCCTCGCCGGAGCGCACGCAGTCCGCGATCCCCACCCCTCGATAGGCCCCGCCCGCCAGCCGCAGCCCCGGTAGACGCGCGAGGCATCCCTCGATGGCGTCCACGCGCCGCGCGTGGCCCACCAGATACTGGGGCATCGCCCGCGGGTAGCGGTTCACGCGGGAGAAGAGCGGCTCGCCCCTGATGCCGAGCAGCGGCCCGATCTGCTCGCGCGCGATCCGCACGAGGGCGGCGTCGTCCTCGCTCAGCACCGCCTCGTTCAGCGCGCCGCCCACGAACACCCGCAGCAGCGCGTGGCCCTCGGGCGCGCGCCCCGGGTACTTCACGCTGGAGAACGTGCACGCGATGATGGGCCGCCGCTCGACGTGCGGCACCACGAAGCCGAAACCGTCGAGCGGATGCGCCACGTCGGCCCGGCGATAGGCCAGGGTCACCGTCCCCGAGGAGGCGTAGGGGATGCCCTCGAGCAGGTGCGCGAGGCCCGGGTCGACGTACCGCAGGAGCCGCGCGACCTGGTGCGCTTCCGGGGCCAGCACCACCGCGTCGGCGTCGAGGCCCGTCCCGCCGCCGGTCGCGACGCGCCACCGCCCGTCCTGGCGCTCGATCCCGGTGACCGGCTCCTTCAGGCGCACCGCGCCCTCCGGCAGCCGTTCGGCCAGCGCGTGCACGAGCTGCTCCATGCCCTCCGCGAGGGTCACGAAGAGCGACCAGCGGGCGCCGCTGGTTCCCCGATCCGGCGCGGGCGCGCGGCGGGCGGCGCGCCAGAGGGCCAGGATGACGCTGCGCTCGCGCCGCTCCATCTCGAGGAAGCGCGGCATGGTCGCGGCGAGCGACAGCTCGTCGGGGTCCGCGGTGTAGATGCCCGCGATCAGCGGCTGCGCCACCCGCTCCAGCGCCTCGCGCCCGAGGCGGCGCCGCACGAACGCGCCCAGGCTCTCGTCGGGATCGTGCCCGCGCGGGAGGAGCAGGTCGGCGGCCATGCGCAGCTTGCCCGGCCACGAGAAGAGCCGCGAGGAGAGCAGCGGGCCGAGCCGGCTCGGGGCCAGCAGCTGGAAGCCCTCGGGCAGCGGATGGAGCCGCCCGCGCCAGGCCACGAAGGTGCGCCGGAAGCGATCGTCCGTCCGGACGAGCTGATCCTCGAGGCCGAGCCGGCGGCACCGCGCGAGCGCCCACGGCTTCTCGGAGAGGAAGGAGTCGGGTCCGCACTCGATCAGGAAGCCGTCGCGCCGCTCGGTCCGGATGGTGCCGCCCACGCGATCCGCCGCCTCGAGCAGCGTGAGCTGGAGCGGACGGCCGCGCTCGCGCGCCCGCTCCACCGCGCGGTGGGCCGCGGCCAGGCCCGAGATGCCGGCGCCGACGACCACCAGCCTCATGCGGCCTCGGCCCGCCGGACCAGATCGGCCAGCATCGCGATGAACTCGGGATGGTCGCTGGCCGCGAGCGCGCGGTGGAAGCCGACGCCGGCCGCCTCCGCCACCTGGCGGGCCTCCACGTCCAGGTCGTACAGCACCTCCACGTGGTCGCACACGAAGCCCACCGGCACCACCACCAGGTCGCGCACCCCGCTCGCGGCGGCCGCGCGCACCACGTCGCACACGTCCGGCTCGAGCCACCGCTCGCGCGGCGAGCCGCTCCGGCTCTGGTAGGCGAGCGTCCACTCCGTGCGGCCCAGCCGGCCCGCGATGGCCCGCGCCGCCGCCGCGAGCTCGGCCGCGTAGGACGAGCCCTCCGCCATCGCGACCGGCACGCTGTGGGCGGTGAACACGAGCCGCGCCCCCGCGCGGCGGGCGGGATCGATCGCCCGCAGCGCGGCGCCGGCGCGATCGGCCATCGCGGCCAGGAAGCGCGGGTGATCGCTCCAGGGCGGGGCGAAGACCACCTCCGGCGCGCCCGGACCGACCTTCGCGCGGGCGGCCGCCACGTCGTCGATGTAGCGCGACCACGAGGCCTCGGTCGCGAGCGACGAGAGGATGATGCCGAGCGCGCGCCGGAGCCCCCGGTCCGCCATCTCGGCGAGGGTTTCGTGCAGGTACGGGTGCCAGTTCCGCATGCCGACCCACACCGCCGGCCGGTCGCCGAGCGCGGCGGCGAGCGCCGCGGCCTGCCGGCGCGTCAGCGCGTTGAGCGGCGAGTGGCCGCCGATCGTCGCGTAGTGCCGGGCGACCTCCTCCAGACGCTCGGGCGGGATGGGGCGCCCCGCGGCGACGTTCTGGAGGAACGGGCGAACGTCGTCGGGGCGCTCCGGTCCGCCGAAGGCGATCAGGAGCACCGAGTCGAGCCGGCTCATCGCGCGGACAGCTCGTGGACCGCGTCCACCAGCGCGCGCACGTGGTCGACCGGCGTCTCCTTGTGGATGCCGTGGCCCAGGTTGAACACGTGACCCGGCCGTCCCGCCGCGCTCTCCAGGATCTCCCGCGCGGCCTGCCGGATGGCGGGAGGGTCCGCGAGCAGGGCGGCGGGATCGAGATTGCCCTGCACCGCCACGTCGTGGCCGAGACGCGCCCACGTGGGGCCGAGCTCGACCCGCCAGTCGAGGCCGATCACGTCGCCGCCCGCCTCCTTCATCAGCCCCAGGAGCCCGCCGGTGTTGACGCCGAAGTGAATGACGGGAGCGCCCGGCCGCAGCGCGCGGATGACCTGCCGGGTGTGCGGCAGCACGTGCGCGCGATAGTCGGCGGGCGACAGCGTGCCCACCCAGGAGTCGAAGAGCTGCACCGCCTGCGCGCCCGCCGCGATCTGTCCGTTGAGGTGGTCGGCGGTGATCCGGGCGAGCCGGCCCATCATCGCGGCCCACGCCTCCGGCTCGCGATGCATGAACGTCTTGGTGAGCAGGAACTCGCGCGAGGGCCCCCCCTCGATCAGGTACGAGGCCAGCGTGAACGGCGCGCCCGCGAAGCCGATCAGGGGCACGCGGTCCGCGAGGGCCTTGCGCACCCGCGCCACCGTCTCGTACACGAAGCCGAGCGCGTCGTCGACGTCGACGGGGGGCAGCGCGCGCGCCGCCGCCGCCGTGCGCACCGGGCGGGCGACGCGCGGGCCGTCGCCGCGCGTGAACTCGAGCCCCACCCCGAGCGGCTCCAGCACCAGCAGGATGTCGGCGAAGAGGATCGCCGCATCCACCCCGAGTCGCTCCACCGGCTGGAGCGTGACCTCCGCGGCGGCCTCCGGGCTCTTGCAGAGCTCGAGGAAGCCCAGGCGCGCGCGCACCGCGCGGTACTCCGGCAGGTAGCGGCCGGCCTGGCGCATCAGCCAGATCGGCGTGAACGGGACCGGACGGCGCAGACACGCCTCGAGGAAGGGCGAGGGGGAGGCGCCAGGCGCCATGCTGCCCCGAGCCTACAGGCGGCCTCTGGCGCAGTCAAGGAAGCGGGGCTATCATCGCGCGCCAGGAGGCTTCCCCATGGCATTCCTCTCCGGCAAGCAGGCGTTCCTCCAGATCCTGAGGCAGGAAGGCGTGGACACCATGTTCGGCAATCCCGGCACCACCGAGCTGCCGCTCATGGACGGCCTGGTCCGCGAGCCGAGCATCCGCTACATCCTGGCCCTGCAGGAGGCGGTCGCGGTCAGCATGGCCGACGGCTACGCGCAGGCCAGCGGCAAGCTCGGGGTGGTGAACGTCCACACCTCGCCGGGACTCGGCAACGCGATGGGGATGCTGTACGACGCCTACGAGGCGGGCACGCCGCTGCTCATCACCGCGGGCCAGCACGATCAGGCCATGAACCTCACCGAGCCCATCCTCTGGTCCGAGCTGCCGCCGGTGGCGCGGCCGTACGTGAAGTGGTCGCACGAGATCACGCGCATCGAGGACCTGCCCCGCGCGGTGCGGCGCGCGGCCAAGACCGCGCTCGCCCATCCGACCGGCCCGGTGTTCCTCTCCCTGCCCGTCGACGTGCTGAACGCGGAGCGCGAGCTCGATCTGCTGCAGCCGACCCGCGTGGCCGCGCGCATCCGCGGGGATCGCGCCGCGATCGAGGCGGCCGCCGATCTCCTCGTGAAGGCGGAGCGGCCGGTACTGATCTCGGGCGACGCGGTCGCTCACGGCGACGCGCTCGACGAGATGGTGGCGCTCGCGGAGGTGCTGGGGGCGCCGGTCTACACCGAGTGCGTGCCCTCGACGTGCTCGTTCCCGTTCACGCATCCGCTCTACCACGGCCCCTTCCCGCGCCTGGGCCCGCCGATCCGTCAGCTCCTGATGCAGCACGACCTGCTGTTCTCGGTGGGCGGCGACCTGTTCACGCTGTCCCTGCCCTCCGACGTGGAGCCGATGCCCGAGGGCCTGCCCCTGATCCACCTCGATCTCGATCCGTGGGAGATCGGCAAGAACTATCCGGCCCAGGTGGCGATCCAGGGCGACCCGAAGGCCACCCTGCCCGAGCTGGTGGAGGCGATCCGGCGCCGGCTCTCCCCCACCCGGGCCAAGGAGGTGGCCGCGCGGGCCGAGCGCCTGCGCGCGGCCCAGGACCGCCGCCGCGAGGCCCTCCGGCAGGAGGCGGCCGCGCAGGCGGGCCGCTTCCCGATCAGCCCGCTCGCCCTCGTGGGCGCGGTGGCGGGCGCGCTGCCCGACGAGGCGATCGTCGTCGACGAGTCGATCTCGTCCGGCCTCGGCGTCCGCGAGCTGCTGCGGGCCCGCGACCACCGGGGCTTCTACGGCCTGCGCGGCGGCGGCATCGGCTGGGGGCTGCCGGCCTCGCTCGGGGTGAAGCTGGCCCGGCCCGACCGCCCGGTAGTGGCGCTGGTGGGCGACGGCAGCGCGATGTACACGATCCAGTCGCTCTGGTCGGCGGCGCACGACTCGATCGCGGTGGTGTTCGTGATCTTCAACAACCAGTCCTACCGCATCCTCAAGCAGCGCACGCAGGCGCTGAAGGGCTTCTCGGCCGAGGACAACACCTTCGTGGCCATGGACCTGGTGAAGCCCGGCCTCGACTACGTGGGCCTCGCGCGCGCCCAGGGCGTGCCGGGCGAGCGTGTGGAGAAGACCGCCGACGTGGCCCCCGCCCTCAAGCGCGGTCTGGCCTCCGGCGGACCCTACCTCCTCGACGTGAGGATCGACGGCAGCCTCGGCGGCTGAGCTCGCGTCGGGCCCCTCGCCGAGGGCGCCAACGAAGCCGATGGCCGCTTGTCGCCGGCCGGCGCGGCCCTTGCGAACCCGGGACCCACGGTATACCGTCGACGGCGACAGGTCCGCCCGCGTCTGCCGTCCGCGGAGCACACAGGAGGTCGATCGATGACCGAGAGCAGTCAGCTCATCCGGGGTCTCGAGGGCGTGGTGGCGGCGGAGACGCGCCTCTGCGACCTCGACGGCAAGCAGGGCCGGCTGGCCTACGGCGGCTACGACATCGACGAGCTGGCGCGGAAGGCCACCTTCGAGGAGGTGTGCTATCTGCTCTGGCACGGCGAGCTGCCCACCCGGGCGCAGCTTGATCGCTTCCAGATCGAGCTGGCCGCGGCGCGCGGGATCCCCGACGCGCTGGTGCAGGCCTACGCGCTGATGCCGCGCGACACCGATCCCATGCGGGTGCTGCAGGCGTCGGTGGCGATGCTCGGCATGCACGATCCCGACGCCACCGACAATTCCCGCGCGGCCAACCTCCGGAAGGCGGTGCGGCTCACCAGCCAGTTCGCCACCGCGATCTGCGCCCATCATCGGGTGCGCCGCGGAGAGGCGCCGGTGGCGCCGGACCCCGGGCTCTCGCTCGCCGCGAACTTCCTCTACATGCTGACCGGCAGCCGGCCCACCGCGGTCACCACCCGCGCCTTCGACGCCTGCCTCACCCTCTACGCGGAGCACGAGCTGAACGCCTCCACCTTCACCACCCGCGTGATCGCGGCGACGCTGTCCGACATGCACTCGGCGGTGGCGGGCGGAGTCGGCGCCCTCAAGGGCACGCTCCACGGCGGCGCGGGCGAGGCGGTGATGCGGACGCTGCTGGAGGTGGGGCGGCTCGACAACGTGGACGCCTTCGTCGACCGGGCCTTCGCCGAGAAGCGCCGGCTGATGGGCTTCGGCCACCGCGTCTACACCGCCGGGGATCCGCGCGCCGCCATCCTCAAGGGCATGGCCGAGGAGGCGTGCCGGCAGTCCGGGCAGGCCCTCTGGTACGACCTGGCGGTGGCGCTGCACGCCAGGGTCCAGGCCACCAAGCGCCTGATCCCGAACGTGGACTTCTACTCGGCGCCGCTGTTCTACTCGATCGGCATCCCGGTGGATCTCTTCACCCCGGTGATCGCCACCGCCCGCATCGCGGGCTGGACCGCCAACCTGCTGGAGCAGTACGACGACAACCGGCTGATCCGGCCCCGCGCCGACTACAAGGGCTACTCGCGCCGTCCCTTCGTGCCGGTCGATTCGCGGTAGGCCGCATGGGCCGGAGCCTCACCCGCAAGCTCATCGAGGCGCACCTGGTCGCCGGCAAGGCGGTGGCCGGCGACGAGATCGGCCTGCGGGTGGACCAGGCGCTGCTCACCGACACCAACGGCACCATGGCGTTCCTGCAGTTCGAGGCCATGGGCTTCCCGCGGGTGCGCCCGGGCCGCGTGGTGGCCTACATCGACCACAACGTCTACCAGGTGGACTCGCGGAACTCCGACGACCACCGGTACCTGCAGACCGCGGCCCGCCGCTACGGGGCGTGGTTCTCCAAGCCCGGCAACGGCATCTGCCACCAGGTGCACTTCGAGTCGTTCAGCGTGCCCGGCGAATTCGTGCTGGGCACCGACAGCCACACCCCGCTCTGCGGCTCCACCGGCATGCTCGCCATCGGGGCGGGCGGGCTCGACGTGGCGGTGGCCATGGGCGGCGGGCCCTACTACCTCACCATGCCCCGCATCACGTCGGTGTGGCTCACCGGCCGGCTCCGGCCGTGGGTCTCGGCCAAGGACGTGATCATGGAGCTGCTGCGCCGGCTCTCGGTGCGCGGGGGCAGCGGGCGCATTTTTGAATATGGCGGACCCGGCGCGGAGAGTCTGTCGCTGCCCCAGCGGGCGACCATCTGCAACATGGGCGCCGAGCTCACGCTCACCACCAGCGTGTTCCCCTCCGACGAGGCGACCCGCGAGTACTTCCGGCTCCTCGGGCGCGAGGCGGAGTGGCGCCCGCTCGGTCCGGATCCCGACGCCGAGTACGACGACCGGATCGAGCTCGACCTGGACACGCTCGAGCCGCTGGTGGCTCTGCCCGGCTCCCCGGATCGCGTGGTGCCGGTGACCGAGGTCGCGGGCGAGCCGGTCGAGCAGATCATGGTCGGCTCCTGCACCAACTCCTCCTGGGAGGACATGCAGGCGGTGACCCGCGTGCTCGAGGGCCGGCGCGTGGCGGCCGACTGCACCTTCGTGGTGTTCCCGGGGAGCCACCGCATCCTGGAGGTGATGGCGCGCGAGGGCCTGCTGGCGCCGCTGCTGGCCGCCGGCGCCAGCATCTCCGAGCCGACCTGCGGGGCGTGCGCGGGCATCGGGCACGTGCCCGCCTCCGGCGGGCGGAGCCTGCGCGCGTTCAACCGCAACTTCCCCGGACGGAGCGGCACCGCGGACGATCAGGTCTACCTCTGCTCGGCGCTGACCGCGGCCGCCTCGGCCCTGACCGGTCGCATCACCGACCCGCGCACCGTCGGCACGGCGCCGGAGCGGACGTGGCCGGCCTCCCTGCTGGCCTCGGCGGCCGGGCTGGTCCCGCCGGCGTCCGCGGCCGAGGCCGCCTCCACGGAGGTCGTGAAGGGGCCGAACATCAAGCCGGTGCCCCGCGGCATGCCGGTGCAGGAGCGGCTGACCGCGCCGGTGCTGATCAAGCTGGGGGACAAGGTCTCGACGGACGCGATCTCGCCCTCCGGCACCGCCGCGCTCATGTTCCGCTCGAACGTGCCGGCCATCGCCGAGTTCTGCTTCCGCAACGTGGATCCCGACTTCGTGGCCCGGGCCCGCGCGGCCGGCCGCGGGGTGATCGTGGGCGGCGAGATCTACGGCCAGGGCTCCTCGCGCGAGGCCGCGGTGCTGTCCCCTCTGCACCTGGGGGTGCGGGCGGTGCTGGCCAAGAGCTTCGCCCGCATCCACCGCGCCAACCTCATCAACTGGGGCATCGTGCCGCTCGAGTTCGAGAACGCCCGTGACTACGACGGCATCGAGCGCGACGACGTGCTCGACTTCGAGGACCTGCGCGGCAGCCTCGCCGCGGGCGGCCCGGTGTGGGCCACCGATCGGCGGACCGGGGTGCGCTTCCGCCTGCGTGCGATCCTGAGCCCGCGCGAGCGCGACATGCTGCTGGCCGGCGGCCTGCTCGCCCAGACCGCCGCCGAAAGGTAGGACCATGGCCCAGTCCCGCGTCCGAGCCGTGTACATGCGCGGCGGCACCAGCCGCTGCCTGGCCTTCCACGATCGCGACCTGCCGCCGGCGGGGCCCGCGCGCGACCGCATCCTGCTGGCCGCCCTCGGCAGCCCCGATCCCTACGGGCGCCAGCTCGACGGGCTGGGCGGCGGCATCTCGTCGCTGTCCAAGGCGTTCGTGATCGGCCCGCCGACCCACCCCGACGCGCAGGTGGACTACACCTTCGCCCAGGTCGAGGTCGGCCGACCGGTGGTGGACTACACGGGCAACTGCGGCAACTGCTCCTCCGCGGTGGGCCCGTTCGCGATCGACGAGCGGCTGGTGCCGTTCGCCAACGGCGAGACCGCGGTGCGCATCCACAACACCAACACCGGAAAGATCATCGTGGCGCGCGTCCCGGTGGTGGACGGCGAGGCCGCCGTGGTCGGCGACTTCGAGCTGCCCGGCGTGCCCGGCCTGGGGGCCCGCATCGCGCTGGATTTCCTGGAGCCGGGCGGCGCGCGCACCGGCCGTCTCCTGCCGACCGGACGCGCGCGCGACACCATCGCGGGGGTCGAGGCCTCGCTGGTGGACGCCACGAATCCCATGGTGTTCGTGCGGGCCAAGGACCTGGGCCTCACCGGCACCGAGACGCCGGCCGCCATGGATGGCGATCGCGCGCTCGTGGCCCGGCTCGAGGCCATCCGCGTCGCCGCGGCCGAGGCGATGGGCATCCCGGGCAGCGCGGCCACACCCAAGATCGCGGTGGTGGCGCCGCCGGCCCGGTTCACCGCGCTCGACGGCGTGGCCTACGAGGCGGAGCAGACCGACGTGGTGGCCCGCTGCATCTCGATGGGCAACGCCCACCGCGCCTTCGCGCTGACCGCCGCCATGTGCCTGGCCGTCGCGGCCCAGGTCGAGGGCACGGTGGTGAGCGAGTGCGCGGGCGGGCGCGTGGGCGATCTGCGCCTGGGTCATCCCTCCGGCGTCCTGCCGATCGCGGCCACGGTGGGCCGGCGCGACGGCGCGGCGTGGGCGGAGAAGGTCACGGTCTACCGCACGGCCCGGCGGCTGATGGAAGGCTACGTGCGGGTGCCCTGACCCCGAGGATGGCGCCCTCGATCTTCACGGACGACCACGAGCTCCTGAGGCGCACCGTCCGCGCCTTCGTCGAGAAGGAGGTCGCCCCTCACGTGGACGCGTGGGAGGAGGCCGGTCGCATCCCGCGCGAGTTGTGGCGCCGCCTCGGGGCGCTGGGCCTCCTCGGCCTCGAGTTCCCGCCCGAATACGGGGGCGGCGGTGGGGACTTCCTCTCGAGCGTGGTCCTGGGCGAGGAGATGGCCCGCTGCCGATCCGGCGGCGTGGCCTTCAGCGTCCTGGTCCACACCGACATGTCCTCGCCCTGGCTCACCCGCTACGGCACCGAGGCGCAGAAGCGGACCTACCTGCCCGGCATCGTCCGCGGCGAGACGGTGTGCGCGCTCGCCATCACCGAGCCGGGCGTGGGCTCCGACATGGCGGGCATCCGCACCCGCGCGGTGCGGGACGGCGACCGCTATCTCCTGACCGGCAGCAAGATCTTCATCACCAACGGGGTGCACGGCGATCTCTACTTCGTCGCCGCGCGGGTGGCCGCGCCGGGCGGCACCGCGGACGAGTCCGGCAAGCGCCACCAGGGCATCTCGATGTTCCTGGTGGAGCGGGGCACACCGGGCTTCACGGTGAGCCGGCGCCTGGACAAGATGGGCATGCGCGCCTCCGACACCGCCGAGCTCAGCTTCGAGGAGTGCCCGGTGCCGGCGGCGAACCTGCTCGGGGAGGAGGGCCGCGGCTTCCACCAGCTGGCCGCGGGGCTGCAGCGCGAGCGGATCATGGCCGCGGTGCTCGCGCTCTCGGGCGCGGCCCAAACGCTCGAGGACACGCTGGGCTACCTGCGGGAGCGGCAGGCCTTCGACGGGCCGCTGGCCGGCAAGCAGGCGCTCCGGCATCGCGTGGCCGACATGGCCACCGAGATCGCGGCGGCGCGCCACCTCGTCTACCACGCGGCCGCCCGCTACGCCGCGGGCGAGGAGTGCGTGACCGACGTCTCGATGGCGAAGCTCTTCGCCACCGAGGTGGCCAATCGGGTGGCCTACGAGGCGGTGCAGCTGCACGGCGGGTACGGCTACATGCGCGAGTTCCCGGTGGAGCGCTTCTTCCGCGACGTGCGGCTCTGGACCATCGCGTCCGGCACCTCCGAGATCATGCGCGAGATCCTCGCCAAGCGGCTCCTGCCGTGACCGCGGCTGGCGCCTCGCTCGCCTGCGACGGCCCGCTGGCCCGCCTCACGTTCGAGCGGCCGGAGGCGCGCAACGCGCTGAACCGCGCCATGGCCGACGCGCTCGAGGACGCGCTCGAGCGCCTGGCCGCCGCGGATGAGGTCCGCGTGGTCATCGTGGCCGGGCGCGGGCGGTCCTTCTGCGCGGGCGCCGACATCGCGGAAATGCCGACGCTCTCCCCCGAGCAGGCCGAGGTGCTGGCCGGACGGTGGCAGCGCATCATGGACGGCTTCGCGGCCCTGCCCCAGGTCACCATCGCGGCGGTGCAGGGCCACGCCCTGGGCGGCGGGCTGATGATGGCGATCGCCCAGGACCTGCGGGTCGCGGAGGCCTCCGCGCAGTGGGGCCTGCCCGAGGTCACGCTCGGCTTCAATCCCGGGTACGGCATCGCGCGGCTGCTGGACGTGGCGGGCGGCGCGCACGCCCGCGATCTCATGCTGACCGCGCGCATCGTGGACGCGGCGGAGGCCCACCGCATGGGCCTGGTCACCCGCGTGGTGCCCGACGGCGACCTGGAAGAAGCGGCGCTTACCATGGCTCGCGAGGTGGCCCGCTCGCCGCGCGGCGGGCTCGCCGCAACCAAGGCCATCACCGCCGCGCTGCGGGCGGGGCGGCCCGGCGCCGAACCCCACGCCTACGGCGCCCTGCGGGCGGCGCCCGAGGCGCAGGCGCGCATCGCGGCCTTCCTGGCGCGCCGGCGGAACCTTTAGCGAGCAGCTCCCGTGCGAGAAAGGACTCCCATGGCCTCCACGCTCCCGTTCCTCTACACCCACGTCATGGGCAGCCACGGCTTCCCCTCGTGGTTCTGGACCGCGCTCGACAAGATCAAGGCGGGCGAGTACGGCCAGACCGACGTGCGCGAGACCTTCGACGACGCCACCCAGCTCGCCATCCGCGATCAGGAGCGGGCCGGCATCGACGTGCTCTGCGACGGCGAGATGCGCCGCTACTTCTTCGTGCAGACCTTCTACGGCCACATGGAGGGCCTCGAGCCGCTCGAGCCGCTGCGCAAGACCGGCCTCTACGCCTACGACAGCGTGCCGCGCTACCGGCCGACCCGGAAGATCACGGTGCCGAAGGGGCTGGGGACGGTGGACGAGTTCAAGTACCTCATCACCCAGACCGACCGGCCGGTGAAGGCCACCTGCCCCGGGCCGGTCACGCTGTCGATCCACATCCAGACCCGCCCCGGCGACGCCTATGACGGCGACCGCCTCGCCCTCTGCTGGGACCTGGTGCCGGCGGTGAACGCGGAGCTGCGCGCGCTGGCCGCGGCGGGCGCGACCTGGATCCAGGTGGACGAGCCGTCCGCCGCGATCGTGCCGGGGCAGGCCGCCGAGTATGTGAAGATGTTCAACGCCTGCGTCGAGGGCGTGAAGGCCCGGATCGGCTACCACGTCTGCTTCGGCAACCTGCTCTCCCGCCCCCGGGGGAAGCGGTCGTATCGCTGGATGTTCCCCACACTGCTGGAGACCCGGTGCGACCAGTTCGTGTTCGAGTACGCCAACCGGGAGATGGCGGAGATCGAGATGTGGCGCGAGGTCGGGGTGGACCGCGACATCGCGTGCGGGGTGGTTGACGTGAAGAGCTTCTACATGGAGACTCCCGAGGACGTCGCGGAGCGGGTGGCCCTCTGCCTGCGGCACATCCCGGCGGAGCGGCTCTCCCTGGTCCCCGACTGCGGCTTCTTCCCGGTGCCGCGCTGGGTCGCCTTCGAGAAGCTCAAGCGGCTGACCGCGGGCGTCGCGCTCGCGCGCCGGCGGCTGGCCGGCTGACGCAATCCATCACTCTCAACGACGAGGGGGAACCAGATGGCGACGACGAGACGGCAGTTCCTGAAAGTGGCGGGCGGCGCGGCCGCCGCGGGCGCGATCGGCTTCCCGGCGGTGGTGCGGGCCCAGGCGCGGCCCGGCGTGCCGTCGGACCCGGTCAAGATCGGCATCCTCGCGATCCGGGCCGGCATCGCGGCCCCGGTCGGTCAGGCCGGCCTCCGCGGCACCGAATGGTGGGTGGAGCGGACCAACAAGGCGGGCGGCATCCTGGGCCGGCCGGTCCAGCTCGTGGTCGAGGAGGAGTCCACCCCGAAGGACACGGTGGAGCGCTATCGCAAGCTGATCCTCCAGGACAAGGTCGAGGTGGTCATCGGCGGCATCTCCACCGGGGTGACCCTCGCCCTGGGACCGGTGGCGGAGGAGATGGAGACGCCGTGGCTGTCCTGGGACGGCACCACGCAGAAGGGCGTGGAGGAGACCATGCCCAATCCCAAGTGGGCCTTCCGGAGCGTGGACAACGAGGTCGAGGCCATCGTGGCCGGCCAGCTCACCCCCAAGTACTTCAAGGGCATCAAGACGGTGGCCGGCATCGGCAACGACTACTCCTACGGGCACGACTGCTGGCAGACCTACCAGGCGGTGCTCAAGCGCTACATTCCGGACGTGAAGTTCGTGCTGGAGCTGTTCCCCAAGCTGGGCGTCACCGACTTCACCTCCCACATCGCGGCCATCCAGCAGTCGAAGGCGGATCTCTTGATGTGCTCGTTCTGGTCGGGCGACGCCACCATCATCATGAAGCAGGCCGCGGCGGTCGGGCTGTTCAAGAACAATGAAGGGCGTGTTCACCACCGCGGGCGGGGTGCACGACTCGCTCAAGAAGGAGTTCACCCCCGAGGGGCTCCTGCTCGGCTACAACACCATGTACTTCGACGATCCCAAGGGCAGCCCCCTCCTCAAGCAGTTCGTGCGCGAGTACAAGGCCAAGTACGGCGAGTACCCGCCCTACGAGTGCGACCACGCCTACTTCAACATCGAGTCCTACAAGGCGGCGGTGGAGAAGGCCTACGCGACGACCAAGAAGTGGCCCAGCAAGGCCGAGGTGGTGAAAGCGCTCGAGGGCATCGAGGTCGACTCGCTCTCCGGCAAGCGCTCATGGCGCGAGGACCACGTGCAGATGTGCAACTTCTATCAGGGCATCACCACCCACAAGAACAGCTACGACTTCGTGACCATCAACCCGGTCGAGGTCGTTTCCACCAAGCAGGGCATGAAGCCCGCCGGCGCCAAGCTGATGGACTGGATCGCCGGCTGGAAGATCTGAGCCGGTTGCACCGGCGGCTCTTCCTCGGTCTCCTCGCGGTCGGCGCCGCCCGGGCGGGCGGCGCCGCGGCGCAGCCCGCCGCGGGGCCGCATCGCGTCGGGATCCTCGCGCCGACCGGTGCCCCGCCGGCGTCGGATCCCCACTCCGCGACCGGGTCCCTTCCGAAGTACCTGGAGGAACTCGGCTACGTCCGCGGCCAGAACCTGATCCTCGAGCAGCGCTACGCGGCGGGCCGGCTCGAGGACCTTCCGGCGATGGCGCGGGATCTGGTCCGGCTCCGGCTCCACGCCATCGTCACCATCGGCTCCTCGGCGACCCGCGCGGCCAGGGCAGCCACCTCGACGGTGCCCATCGTCATGCTCGGGAACTTCGACCCGATCGCGATCGGGCTCGTGAAGAGCCTGGCCAAGCCGGAGGCCAACCTGACCGGCGTGCTGATCGCACCCGCCGGCACCCTGGCCGGCAAGAAGCTGGAGCTGCTGAAGGAGGCGGTGCCGCGCGCGACGCGCATCGCGTTCCTCACCCACGAGGACCCCGGCCTCCGGGCCCAGGAACGGGAGACGCAGGCGGCGGCGGCCATGCTCGGCGTGACGCTCACCCTCACTCGCCTTCGGGGCGGCGACTACGAGGGCGCGTTCGTCACCATGATGGCCGGCCGGCCGGACGCGCTGTTCGTGGCCGCGTCGACCTACTTCATGCGCGACCGGAAGCAGATCATCGAGCTCGCGGCGAGACACCGCCTGCCCGCGATCTACGAGTGGCCCGAGCAGGTCCAGGATGGCGGCCTCATGTCCTACGGCGGCGATCTGGAGCGGACGACGCGGCGCGTCGCCGAGTACGTGGACCGGATCCTGAAAGGCGCGCGGCCGGGCGACCTGCCCATCGAGCAACCCACCGCGCTCCAGCTCGTGATCAACCTGAAGACGGCCCGGGCCCTCGGCCTGAGCCTCTCCCAGGGCCTCGTCGCCCGGGCCGACCGCGTCATCGAGTAGCGAGAGGAGTCCCGCCGCCTCGTGACCGCGCACCTCGTGAACGTGCTGATGGGCGGCGTGTTCCACGCCGCGATTCTCTTCCTGGTCGCCTCGGGGCTCCAGCTCGTGTTCGGGGTGCAGAAGATCTTCAACCTCGCCTGCGGGTCCTTCTATGCCCTCGGGGCCTACAGCGGCATCTCGGCGGTGGCGTACTTCACCGGGCACGGGGGCGCGCCCGCGCTCTTCATCGTGCCGCTCGCGCTGGGCGGGCTGGCGGTGGGGCTGGTGGGGGTGGTGGTGGAGCGCGGGCTGCTGCGCTTCGTCTACGACCGCGACGAGACCTTCCAGCTCCTGCTCACGTTCGCGCTGGTGCTGATGCTGGAGGACGTGATCCGCATGACCTGGGGCACCGCGCCCGCCTCCACCGGCGGGCTCTACCTCGCCTACGGCCAGGCGCGGATCCTGGGCACCACCGTGCCGGTCTACAACCTCATCGTGATCGCGGCGAGCCTGGCCATCGCCCTCGGCATGAGCTGGGTGCTCGGCCGCACCGCGTTCGGCCGCATCATCCGGGCCGCCGCCGACAACCGCGAGATGGCCGAGGCCCTGGGCGTGGACATGCGGGGCCTGTACGCGCGGGTCTTCACCCTCGGCACCATGCTCGGCACCCTCGGCGGCGCGCTGGTGATCCCGGCCACCGCGGCCATGAGCGAGATGGGCGTGGAGCTCATCGTGGAGGCCTTCGCGGTGGTGGTGATCGGCGGCCTCGGCAGCATGCGGGGCGCGTTCGTGGGCGCGCTGGTGGTCGGCGTGCTGCGCTCGATCGCGATCTCGGTCTACCCCGAGCTGGAGATGCTGCTGATCTACCTGATCGTGATCGCGGTGCTGCTCTGGCGCCCGCGCGGTCTCTTCGGAGCGGCGGCCGCGTGAGGCCCTGGTGGGCGACGCCGGCGATGCTCGCCGCGGTGGGGATCGCGGCGGTGCTGATGCCGCTGCTCGCCCCCCTCTACTACGTCACCCTGATGCTGCCGTTCATGGCCTACGGGGTGGTGCTCCTCGGCTTCAACCTGCTGTTCGGCTACACCGGCCTCGTCTCCTTCGGGCACGCGCTGTTCATCGGCATCGGGGCCTACACCGGGGCGGTGCTGACCACCCACCTCGGGATCCGCCAAATGGAGGTGATCCTCCTCGTGGCCGCGCTGGCGGCGGCCGTCGCGGCGGCCCCGGTGGGGGCGCTCTGCGTGCGCTACGTGAAGATCTACTTCGGCATGCTGACCCTCGCCTTCGGGATGGTCTTCTACACCTTCCTCCTCAAGTTCTACCGGATCACCGGCGGCGACGAGGGGATGCGGCTGCTGCGGCCGTACCTGCTCGGCAGCGAGTGGGCCGGCTTCAACAAGACCGCCTACCTGGTGGGGCCCTACTACTACTACTCCCTGGCGGTGCTGGCGCTGGCCACGCTGGTGATGTGGCGCATCGTGGCCTCGCCCTTCGGGCTGTGCCTGCGGACCATCCGCGACAACCCGGTCAAGGCGGAGAGTCTCGGCATCGGGGTGCCGCGCTACCGCTGGTACGCGTTCATGATCTCCGCGGTGTACGCCGCGGTGGGCGGGGCGCTGCTCGCGCCGCCCACCGGGAACGTGGATCCGACCCTCGCCTACTGGACCCACTCCGGCAACGTGGTGTTCATGGTGCTGCTGGGCGGCTTCGCCTCGTTCTGGGGGCCCCTGCTGGGCGCGTTCGTGTTCATCTTCCTCCAGGACACCGTGATGTCGGTGTTCCCGTACTGGCAGCTCGTGTTCGGCGCGGTGCTCGCGGTGCTCGTGATCTTCGCGCCGGGCGGCCTCATGGGCCTCTTCGCTCCCCGGCCGGTGCCGCTCGCCTCCGAGCGCGGATGATCCTCGAGGCCCAGGACCTCCGCCACCGCTACGGGGCCTACGTGGCCCTGGACGGCGTGAGCCTGTCCATCCGGGAGAACGAGTTCGTCTCGATCATCGGGCCCAACGGGGCCGGGAAGTCCACCCTCATCAACGTGCTGACCGGCGCGCTGCCGCCCACCGAGGGGCGCGTGCGCTTCAAGGGGCGCGACATCGGCGGGATCGGCCCGGTCGCGCTGGCGCGCCTGGGCATGGCCCGCACCTTCCAGCTCGTGCAGATCTTCCCGGACCTGACCGTGCTGGAGACCCTCGAGGCCGCGGTGGTGTCGCGGCTCGGGCGCGGGCTCCGGCTCTTCGCCTCCCTCCGCGGCGACCGCGCGGTGCGCGCGGAGGCGCTGGAGGTGGCCGAGCTCTTCGGGCTGGCGGACCGGGCGGGTCTGCCCGCGCGGGTGCTCCCGCAGGGCGACAAGAAGCTGCTCGACGTGGCCTCCGCGTTCACCCTGCGGCCGGAGATCATCCTGCTCGACGAGCCGACCAGCGGCGTGAGCACCGCCGACAAGCACGCGGTCATGGAGATCCTCGTGGGGGCGGCCCGGCGCATCGGCCTGCGCTCGATCATCCAGGTCGAGCACGACATGGACATCGTCTTCGGGTACTCCGACCGGATCATCGCGCTGCACCAGGGCCGGGTGCTGGCCGACGACACCCCTGCGGCCATCCGGGCCGACGCGCGGGTGGTCGACATGGTGATCGGTCGGGGCGCCCGGATGAGCGGGAGCCCGCCGTGCTGAGCGTCGAGGCGATCGACGTCTTCATCCAGGCGAGCCACATCCTCCGGCGCGTGTCCCTCGAGGTGGGCCAGGGCGAGGTGGTGTGTCTGGTGGGCCGCAACGGAGCCGGCAAGTCCACCACCCTCCGCACCATCATGGGCTACCTGCGCCCGCGCGCCGGCCGCATCCGGCTCGGTACCGAGGACATCCACGGCCGGCGCACGTACGAGATCGCCCGCCGCGGGCTCGCCTTCGCGCCGGAGGACAGCGGGATCTTCCCGGACCTCACGGTGGCCGAGAACATCGAGATCTCGACCTGGACGCGCCCGGCCGGCCGCCCCGCCGCCGAGCGCATCGAGCGCGCCTACGAGGTGTTCCCGGTCTTGCGGAAGTACCGCGCCCGCAAGGGCCCGGAGATGAGCGGCGGCGAGCGCAAGATGCTCTCGGTGGCGCGGGCCCTCGCCCTCGACCCGGTCATGCTGCTGCTGGACGAGCCCTTCGAGGGGCTCTCCCCCGCCATCGTGCCCATGGTGAGCCGCGGCCTCGCCGAGATCACCCAGCGCGGCCACGCCGTCCTGCTCGCGGAGTCCAACATCCACCACGTGCCCGACTTCGCGACGCGGCTCTACGTCATCGAACGCGGCGAGATCATCTTCGCGGGCCCACCCACGGCGGTGCGGGCCGACGCCGCCACCATGCGCGTGATCGGCGGCGCGACGTGAGATAGCATGCTCGCAGCCGTCCGGGCCCGGCGTGGGCCCGCCACTACTCACAGGAGGACACCCAGATGGCCGCTCTTCCGCTGATCCCCTCCAGCGTCGTCGGCTCGCACGGCAAGCCCGGCTGGTGGTACACCGCGGTCAAGGCCTACGAGGCGGGCGAGATGGGCCCCGCGGACCTCGAGGAGATGTTCGACGACGCCGCCGACACCGCGATCCGCGACATGGAGCGCGCCGGCCTCGACATCATCACCGACGGCGAGGTGCGCCGGCTCGACGGCTACGTGGATTCCTACTACGCGATCATCAAGGGCATCGAGCCCCTGCCGGTCCGGCGCAAGGCGGGACCGTGGGGCTACGATCAGCAGACGCGCTACGAGGCCACCGGGCGCATCGAGACGCCGGAGGGCGGGCTCGGCATCATCAAGGAGTTCCAGTACCTCAAGGCCCACACCACCCGCGCCACGAAGGCGACCTGCGCGGGCCCGCTGACCTTCGGCTCCCGGATCCATCCCGGCAAGATCTACAAGGGTGTGGTGGACGTGGCGGAGCGCTTCGCGGAGGTGATCAACGCGGAGCTCAAGGGGCTGGTGGCGGCGGGCGCGGAGTTCATCCAGCTCGACGAGCCGGCCCGGGGCAACGTGAGCGGCGAGGAGATGGCGCGCCTGTTCAACATGGCCACCGAGGGCGTGAAGGCCAAGCTCGGCTTCCACATCTGCTTCGGCAATCGCTTCGGGCGCTCGCGCTTCGACCGGTCGTACCGCCCTTACTTCCCGGGCATCCTCAAGTGCCGCGCCGACCAGCTGGTGCTGGAGTTCGCGGGCCGCGAGTTCTCCGAGCTGGACCTCTGGAAGGAGTTCGGCCAGGACCGGGAGCTGGGCGCGGGGGTGGTGGACGTGAAGGGCTTCTACCCGGAGAGCGCGGAGGAGGTGGCGGGCCGCATCCGCCGCGTGCTCGCGGTCTGCCGGCCCGAGAAGCTCTCGGTGAACCCCGACTGCGGATTCGGGTGGTCGCCGCGCTACATGTGCAACCAGAAGATCCGCGCGCTCGCCGCGGGCGCGGCGCTCGCGCGCGCGCAGCTGACCGGCGCGCGCTAGCCGGCGGTCGGGGCCCGCGCGGAGGAGCGCGCGGGCCTCGTGCATGTGATTCGTGAGCAGGAACTGCGCTCGCTTCTCGTCGCGGCCGTGCCAGTTCTTGTGAGTGTCACCTCTCGCTCGTCGAACCGCTGACACTCCCTTCTCAAGCATTCCGGCCACTTCGGCGCTGTGTTCTCGTGGCACTGGCCTTGCTGTGACACTCGCCTCGCCGAGCAACGAGGCGACTTCAATGGCTCGGCGACAAGGGAGCGAGAGCGACCATGTTCCTGTTCCGCATCAAAACTCTCGCGGTGGCCGTCGCGCTGATCTGTGCCGGCCCCGCGCTCGCGATTGCACAGTCGGAAGAAAGTGCCGGGGTGGTCACCACCGTGAACGGCGACGCCACGTTGTTCCCCGCGGTGGCGGCGGCGCAGCCGGTGTCGCTGCGTCTGCGGGATGAGATCTTCGTGCGGGATCGCATCCAGACCCAGGAGCGGTCGCTGGTCCGCGTGCTGCTGGGCGGCAAGGCCCTCATCACGGTGCGGGAGCTGTCCGTGCTGACCGTCACCGAGGATGCGGGCCGCGTCACCGTCGGCCTGCAGTCCGGAAAGATCGGCGTGGCGGTGGTGAAGGCGCGGATGCGCCCGGGCGAGATCATCGAGATCCGCACCCCGAACGCGACCGCGGCGGTTCGGGGCACCGTCTTCGTGGTGGACGTGGACCCCGTGAAGCCGGGACAGGCGCCCGGCGGCCAGACCACGACCACCCGCGTGCACCTCTTCCACGGCGCCCTCGACGTCAGCGCGCGCCTCGATCCCTCGAATCCCACCGTCCGGCTGGCCGAGCTGCAGAGCGTGGTGGTTTCCGGCACCACGCTCGGCGCCGTCACGCCCATCTCGCGGGACGCGGTGGCCGCCATCACCGCGGATCTCAAGCCGCGGCAGATGCGTCAGCCGGATGCGCCCAGCGAGTTCACGGGCGGCCTGGTGGCACGCGAGCAGGGCCGCGCGGTGATGCTCGCGGCCTCGCTCCTGGCCCCGGTGCAGGGAGCGCCCCTGCCCCTCAAGAACGTCAAGGGCCCGGTCCAGACCGTGCAGAACGTCGTGGGCGGCGTCACGGGATCCACCGAGCAGATCCTGGAAAACCTGATGGACCGCCTGGGCTTCGAAGGCCTCGGTGGCGCGGTGACCGGCCTCACCAGCACGGTGGGTGACACGGCCGGCGGGCTCACCAACACGCTCGGTGGCACGGTGGCCGGCATCGGCGGGACGGTCGGTGGGCTGACCGGCTCCGTCGGCGGCACGGTCGGCGGATTGGGCGGCACGCTCGGCGGAGCCCTCGGGTGGGGAGGAGTGGGTGGCACCCTCGGCGGCACGGTTGGGGGTGTCGGCGGCACCCTTGGCGGGGCCGTGGGCGGCGTCGGCGGGACCCTCGGCGGGACGACCCTCGGCGGGACCGTGGGCGGTGTAGGCGGCCCCCTCGGGGGCGCCGTGGGCGGAGTCGGCGGGGCGATGGGTGGGCTGACCGGCTCGCTCGGCGGCACGGTCGGCGGAACGGTCGGCGGCCTCGGTGGGGGCGCGGGGACGGTCGGCGGCCTCGTGGGCGGCCTGCTCGGCGGACTCGGCCAGGGCGGCGCGGGCCGATAGCACGCCCGGACGGACCACGACCATGACCACCAGGATCTTCGACGCCAGCCGCATGTCCCGGGCGCACGGCACGGTGTGGTACCCGGCGGACTTCTCCGGCGGGCAGATCATCGCGCTGCTCCCGGATGACCTGGAGCCTCGGCTGCTGCCGCCCGGAGCCTCCCCGCACTTCGCGGCCGACGAGCCGGCCTCGGTGCTGCTCCTGGACGATCCGGACCCGGGACTGATCGAGGCGGCCCGCCGGGTGATGGTGCCGGTGGTGGTGCTCTCGCCGGAGCACGATCCGGCCACCACGCGCGGGTACGTCTGTCTCACGCCGCCGGTGAGCCCGGTGACGCTCGCCAGCGTGCTTCGCGCGGCCTGCGAGCAGGCCCGGGTCACGCGGGAGGCCCGCGACACGACGCGCCAGCTCGAGGAGCTGAACGCCATCGGCGTGCGGCTCTCCGGCGAGCGGGACACCAAGCTGCTGCTGGACCTCATCCTGACGAAGGCCCGCACGATCACCCGGAGCGACGCGGGCTCCATCTATCTGGTGGAGACCGCCCCCGACGGCGCGCGCCGGCTGCGGTTCGAGCTGGCTCAGAACGAGAGCGTGCCGGTCGAGTTCAAGTCGGTGGCCCTGCCCATCAATCCGAAGAGTCTGGCCGGGCACGTGGCCCTCAGCGGCGAGATCCTCCAGGTCGACGACGCCTATGCGTTGTCGGCCGATGCCCCCTACCGGTTCAATCCGGAGCTGGATGCCCTGGCGGGCTACCGGACCAAGTCGATGCTGGTCCTGCCGATGAAGACGCCGGGGGGCGAGATGCTCGGCGTGCTGGAGCTGATCAACTGCAAGCGCCAGAGCGGGCGCGCCTTCCCCTCGCGGGACGCGATCGAGCGGGAGGCCCTGCCCTACTCGCAGGCGTCCCGCAACCTCGCTGCCTCTCTGGCCTCCCAGGCCGCCGTCGCGCTCTCCAACAGCCACCTCTTCCGTGAGCTCACCCGGCGGCAGGGACGTCTGGAAGCGCTGGTGGAGGTGAGCCAGCGCGTCACGCGGCTCTGGCCGCCGGCCACCGTGCAGCGGCGGGTCGCGGACCTGTTCTGCGATCTCCTGCAGGCCGAGGTCGTGGCCTTCCACCTGGTCGAGGACACCCGGCTGGTCCGGGTCGAGGGTCGCGGCGAGGCGGTCGACATCCTGCTCCCCGCGGACATCCCGAGCGGCACGGGCCCCTGCGGGCTGGCGGCGAGCACCGGAGAGCCCCAGGTGATCGCCGATCTGACGGGCTCCGCCAGCCTCAGCCGCGCCCAGGCCGAGGCCATCAACCGGCTCGGGCTCCGGGCGTGGGTCTCGGTGCCGGTGCGGTCGGCCGACCGCCTGGTCGGCGTGCTCACGGCCGTGACCAGCCAGACCGCGACCTGCGCCGACGATGACCTGGCGCTGGCGAGCACCTTCGCGGCCCAGGCGGGCATCGCGGTGGAGAACTCGCGACTCTACGCGGAGCTCGAGCGCGCGCTCGAGGACGTCCGGAAGTCGCAGGATCAGCTGGTCCAGGTGGAGCGGCTGCGCGCCCTCGGCGAGATGGCGGCCGGCGTCGCCCACGACTTCAACAACTTGCTCGCGATCGTGATGCTTCGGAGCGAGCTCCTGCTGGCGCGCCAGCAGCCGCCCGAGGTGGCGCAGAGCCTGAGCCTCATCCGGCAGGCCGCGCACGACGGCGCCCAGACGGTCCGGCGCATCCAGGAGTTCACCCGCACCCGGAGCATCCGGCCCTTCGCCCCGGTCGACATGAACCGGGTCATCCGGGAGGTGGTGGAGCTGGCGCGGCCGCGGTGGCGGGATCAGGCCCAGAGCTGCGGGGTCACCTACGACGTCCGCGTGGAGGCCGGCCCGGTGCCGACGATTGCCGGCACCGCCGAGGAGCTGCGCGAGGCCTTCCTCAATCTGCTCAACAACGCGCTCGACGCCATGCCCGCCGGCGGCCGGTTCACCTTCAAGACCGGGGTGGAAGACGGCCGGGTGGTGGTGCGGGCGCAGGACAGCGGCTGCGGCATGTCGGAGGAGACGCGCCGCCGGGTGTTCGAGCCGTTCTTCACCACCAAGGGCGCCCAGGGCAACGGGCTCGGCCTGGCGGTGGTCTGGGGCATCGTCACCCGGCACCAGGGGGAAATCCAGGTGGAGAGCACCCTCGGCAAGGGCACCACGTTCGTGGTCGGCCTCCCGGTGCCGGCCGAGCTGCCGACCGACGTCCGGGCCGGAGGATCGGCCACCATCCCCCCGGGCAAGCGGGTCCTAGTGGTGGAGGACAACCCCGAGATCCTCCAGTCCCTCGGAGAGCTGCTCAGGGAGAGCGGCTGTCAGGTGCTGCAGGCGTCCGATGGGCTGACAGCGATCGCACAGCTCGAGACCGAGGCGGTAGATCTAGTCCTGACCGACCTGGCCATGCCGGGCACCTCGGGCTGGGAGGTCGCGACGGCCTGCCGCGAGCGCCATCCCTCCATCCCCATCGGGCTCATCACCGGCTTCGGCGATCGGCTGGAGCCGGAGAAGATCGAGCGGCACGGCGTGCAGTTCGTGGTCGCCAAGCCGTTCACGTCGACCGAGCTGCTCCGAGAGGTCTCGGCAGCTCTCAAGGCCTAGCAGTCCGGGGCGGTGGGCGGCCGGTCCGAGCCGGCCGCCCGCCGCCGCTCGTAGTGCCTCCGGCTCTTCGCGCGATTGCCGCACGTCTGCATGTCGCACCACCGCCGGCTCCGGTTCTTGGTGGCGTCCAGGAAGAGCCAGCCGCAATCATAACCTGCGCACTCACGAACAAAGGTTAGGCTCGGGGAGGTCAGCAGCTCGGCCGCGGAGCGGGCCACCCACCCGCTGATCCGATCGAGGTCGGGCTCGGCCCCCGGCCATCCCCACTTGAATCGGCTGCCAGCCGGAACCAGGCCGGCCCGGGCCATCGCCCGGGCAAGCGCGCGGTTGAAGGTCTGCAGGCGATCGGTGGGCGCCGGCAGGCTGGCAGCGCGCGCGGAGACCAGGCCATGGACGGCCTCCCGAAGCCCGCGGGCCCGGGCCAGGGCGGCGGTCGCCTCGCGGGGAGCCGCGCTCGCCCTGGCGCTCAACGCCTCCGCCTCGCCCGCGGTGATGATCGTCGCCTGACGGGCCCAGGCAATCAAATCATCGTAATCATTGATCAGATCGAGGCGATCGCTGATCGGGCGGAAGCGGACCGTGTTCGTGAAATCCAGGCAGAGCCACCCCGCATTGAAGCGGAACGCGAGGGCGGCAGCGTGAGCGGGCTCGGCCATGGAGCCCGGAGTATATAACCGTCTAAACTCGTTTGGCGAGCAGTCTCTGGTACACGAGGCTCACCAGCAGCAGCACCACGCCCAGGACCAGGAACGACACGATGCGGTAGGAGGTCTTGACCGCCGCAAAGTCCACCGCGAAGACCTTGACGACAGTGGCCCCGAGGAGCGCGAGCGCGGCATACCGCAGCGCTCGATTGCGCCGCGCAAAGCCCCACGCCAGAGCCAGCGCCGCGTACACCGTCCACAGCACCGAGAGGCCGACCTGCGTCCGCCAGCGGATGTCACCGGGCGGCACCCGGCGCCCGGCCCGGGCGCTCTCGGCCAGCGCGGCCTGGTAGCGCGTCCAGCTCACGCTCAGCACGAACAGCAGGATCAGCCCCGCCGCGGCGGACACGCTTCGCCCGATCGCTCGAGCCTGCTGGCCCGACGCCCGAGCCAGACCGCCACCGGCCAGCCCCATGGCGAGGCAGGCGCCGACCCGCGAGAGCAGGGGCAGGCTCACGAAGGATCCGGCCGCCTCCCGGGCCAAGTCGTCGTCGGCCAGAAGGACCCGGCCGGCGACGATGGCGGCCAGGAGAGGGACGGCCACCGGCGCGGCCGGGGAGCCCGACCCTCGCGCGAGCAGGCCGACCGCCAGCAGCTCGAGCGTCAGCAGGGTCGCCGGCCAGAGCCCCGGCGGCTCCCGCCAGAAGAGCACGGCCAGGACTCCGGTCGCGGCCACCCAGAGGGTGGCCCGGGCATACACCGATCGGGGATGTCCGGGCCCGTCGGCGGCACCTCGCCCGGCCAGGAGCCCGCCGACGATGAGCGCGACGACGACGCCCAGGTGAATCAGGAAGACCAGGTTCCAGACCGGCACGCTGCCGGGCGACCAGTAACGGTCCAGGGCGACGGCCCGGATGCCGGCCAGGAGCAGCGCGGCCAGCCCGCCCCAGCCGGCGACCGCCGCCGGGGCTCGGGAGGCCAGCCAGAGCAGCATCACGCCTTCCGCGGCCCACGCCAGGGTGACCCATTGCAGGTCCAGGGCGAGCGGGATGGCGATGGTCAGGCAGGTCCACCCCACCCCCTCGTGCACCAGCACCGGAACGGGGTCGTCGGGAACGCGGCTGGCGTAGTCCGCGGAGACGATGCGGTAGAGCACGGCCAGCCCCAGCGCCCAGGGGCCCTCGAGGGTCGGACGGACCGCCTCCAGCGTGACGTAGACGGCCCAGAGGTAGCCGGCAGCGTTCGCCACCACGAAGGCCAGATCGAGGGGCTCCGTGCGACGGCCGGTCGCCCGCTCGCGGAAGAGCGGGGCGAGGAGAAAGACGAGGAAGAGCGCGGTGAGCAGGAGCAGGCGGGCCAGCGGGTGGCGCGCGTCGGCGTCGGCACCGAACGTCGGCAGCAGCAGCAGGGCGCTCCCGCCCCACGCCACCCGGGAGAGCACCGGCCACGTCCGGAAGCGCGCCACGAGCAGGACCAGGGCATCGAGGACCACGAGGTACGCGAGCAGGTTGCGCTCGTCCGGCTGCTCGACGTGCAGCAGCACCGGGGTCAAGAGCCCGCCCAGCACCGCCAGCACCGCGGTGCTGAGCCGGCCGGTCCACGCCGCCACCCCGGTCCCCAGCAGCGTGACCGCGAACATCGCGGTGAACGCGAGCGTCGGGCCGATCAGGGCGTAGAGCGCCTGGGCCGCGAACAGCGACAGGTAGAGCGCCCCGAGCCCGCCGCCGGCCAGGCCCTCGCTCAGGTAGGGCAGGTCGCGCCGGCGGTGCAGCGCGAGCCCCGACCCCAGCATGGCGAGGCCCCCGACCAGCCCGATCGCCACCCGGGCGCCCGGCCCCAGGTAGGCGTTGTCGAACGCCCACTTCAGGAAGAGACCGACCGCGACCAGGATCACGATCACCCCGACCCAGGTCGCCCACCGCGCTCCGATGCGCTGCTCGAGGTCGAGGGCGGGGTGCCGCGGGGCGCCCGGCGGCCGCGCGGCCGGCTCGCTGGCGATCACCGGCGTCACCGGGACCGACTCGGTCGCGATCGTCGGCGGCGGCGCGGTCTCATGCACGGGGGCGCCGGGGGCCGGGCCCTCGAGCCGCTGCACGCGGGCCACCAGCGCGCGCACCTCGGCTTCGAGCGCGGCGATGCGGAACTCGGGATCCTCGCCGCGCCGCAATCGCGACCACAGCGCGAGCACCGCGGCGACGAGGGCGAGCGCGGACAGGATCAGCCCGAGGACCGGCAGCATCGAGGGCACGATGGCGTCTCCCGGCGAGCCTACAACGGCGCGGCGCCGGCCCCGCGCTGATTTGTGCTCGTGAGACGACGCGGTGGCGCGAAAGCGAGGGGCGGGCTGGACTCCTGAGCGATACTAGGCGCGTGGCACGCGCCCCCATCGCCCGACGCCTCGCGCTGGGCGTGCTGCTCGTGGTGGTGCTCGGCGCGAGCGCGGCGCCGGCCGCGGCGCCCGTCCACTTCCGCATCCAGCCCGAGGCGAGCGAGATCACCTTCCGGGCCACCTCGCGGCTCATGAACGCGGAAGGGCACTTCGGCCGCTTCAGCGGCGACGTGATCGCGGATCCGGACAACCCCGCGGGCGCCCGGATCACGCTCTCGATCGACGCCGCGTCCCTGGACACCGGCATCCAGATGCGCGACAAGCACCTGCGGAGCGCCGACTTCTTCGACGTGGAGCGGTTCCCCACCATCACGTTCCAGAGCGTGCGCGTGGAGGCGTCGGGCCGCCGCGCCACCGTGGTCGGCCGGTTGAGCCTCCACGGGGTGACGCGGGAGATCGCGGTGCCGGTGGACGTGCAGATGACGGAGACCGCGCTGGTGGCCTCCGGCGAGTTCATCGTCAACCGGGGCGACTATGCGATGAACTACAATTCGCTTCTGAACCCGATCGGCAACGAGGTGCGCGTCGCGTTCACCTTCCGTGCCCGGGTACCCTGAGGAGACGGACATGGACGCACGCACCGCGGGGCGACGCCTCGCCGACCTCCTGAACCTGCCGGTGAAGCCGGTCGCGGTGCCCTTCGCCGACGCCCCGCCGCCCGGGGTGGCGCACGTGTCGAAGGCCGGTCCTGCCGGCTGCGCCTGCTGGAAGCAGGCCGCCGAGGGCGCGACCTTCTACACCGAGGCCGCCGACCACTTCAACTGCCCGGTCGGCGCGCACACCCACGGAGTGGCCCTGCCGCCCGGGCGCGCGAAGGAGCTGGAGGCGGTGGTCGGCACGATGGTCGGGCTGCAGTACATCCGCATGGAGGAGGTCGAGCCGCTGCCACGCCGCACCGCTCCGTTCGGGGTCGCGGTCTACGCCCCGCTCGCCGACACGCCCACGCCGCCCGACGTGGTGATCGTCCGCGGCCGGGCCCGGCAGATCATGCTGTTCGCCGAGGCCACGCGGGCCGCGGGGCTGGCGAGCGACGCGGCCGCGATGGGCCGCCCCGGGTGCGCCGTGATCCCGGCCACGCTGGCCCGTCCCGACGCGGTGACCAGTCTCGGGCGCATCGGCAACCGGGTCTACACCGGCCTCGGCGACGACGAGCCCTACTTCACGATCCCGGGCGGCCGGGTGGGCGACGTGGTGGAGCGGCTCGAGACGGTGGTGCACGCCAACCGCGAGCTCGAACGGTACCACCAGGGGCGCCGCGCGGCGGGCTAGCCGGCCCGGCCCGCGCCGGGCATCCGGCTTATAATCGGTTCTCCATGAACGCGGCCCTCGCGGGGCTCCTCGTCGCCGATCTGACCCAGAACGTGGCGGGGCCCTACTGCACCCAGATCCTGGGTGACATGGGCGCGGAGGTCGTGAAGGTGGAGCGGATCGGCCGCGGCGACGACGCGCGCGCGTGGGCGCCGCCCTTCTGGGGGCAGGAGAGCGCCACGTTCATGAGCGTCAACCGCAACAAGCGGAGCCTCGCGGTGGACCTCAAGAGCCCCGACGGCCGCGCGATCCTCGATCGGCTCCTGGCGCGCGCCGACGTGTTCGTGCAATCGCTCCGGGCCGGGGCCGCGGACGAGCTCGACCTGGGCTGGTCGCGCCTGTCGGCCCTCAACCCGCGCCTGGTCTACTGCTCGATCACCGCCTTCGGCACCGAGGGGCCGCTCAAGGACCGCCCGGGCTACGATCCGCTCATGCAGGCCTACGGCGGCATCATGTCGATCAACGGGCATCCCGGCCAGCCGCCCGCGCGGGTGCCGATCTCGGTGGTCGACATGGGCACCGGCATGTGGGGCGTCATGGGCATCCTGGCCGCCCTGCGCGAGCGCGACCGCACCGGGCGGGGCGCGCTGGTCACCACCGCGCTCTTCGACACCGCGCTGGCGTGGTCCGTCTTCCAGATGAGCCACTACTTCGCGACCGGCGAGGTCCCGCGGCCGCAGGGCTCCGGCACCGCGATGATCGCCCCCTACGAGGCGTTCCCGGTCTCGGACGGCTGGGTGATGATCGCGGCCGCCTCGGACGCGCTCTTCGTGAAGACCACCGCCGCCCTGGGGGCGCCCGCGCTGGCGCGCGATCCGCGCTTCGTGGACAATCCGCGTCGCGTGGAGCACCGCGTGGCGCTGCAGGAGGCGCTGGCCGCGGTCACCCGCGCCCTGTCCGCGACCGAGGTGCTGGAGCGCCTGCAGGAGGCGGGCGTGCCGGCGGCCCGGGTCTCCACCATGGACCAGGTGGCGACGGAGCCCCAGACCGAGGCCAGCGGCATGCTGCCCGCGGTGAAGCACCCGCGCGTGCCCGACTTCCGCGCGGTGGCGCTGCCGATCAAGTGGGACGGGGAGCGCCCGGCGCCGAGCCGCGTGCCGCCCCTGCTCGGTGAGCACTCGGCGGAGGTGCTCCGGGAGCTGGGCTACGACGCCGCCACCATCCAGGACCTCGCGGAGCGCCATGTCGTCCAGCTATAGGACCCTCAACGTCACCCCCAGCGCCGACGGGCACGTGGTCACGGTGGAGCTGAACCGTCCCGAAGCCCTCAACGCGATGAACACCGCGATGGGCGAGGACCTCCTGCGCTGCTTCGAGGCCCTCCGCTGGGACCGGACGGTGCGCGCGGTCGTCTTCACCGGCGCCGGCACCAAGGCCTTCTGCGTCGGCGGCGACCTGAAGGAGCGCGAGGGCATGACCGACGAGGCCTGGCGCGCCCAGCACGTGATCTTCGAGGCCGCCGCCGCGGGCGTGCTCCACTGCCCGGTGCCGGTGATCGCCGCGGTCGAGGGCTTCGCGATGGGCGGCGGGTGCGAGCTGGCGGTGCTGTCCGATTTCGTGGTGTGCGGCGAGACCGCGGTCTTCGCGGTGCCGGAGGTCACCCGGGGGATCTTCCCGGGCGTGGGGGGCACCCAGCTGCTGCCGCGCATCCTGGGCGCGCCCCTGGCGAAGGAGCTGATCTTCACCGGGCGGCGGGTGGACGCGCGCGAGGCCAAGGCCATCGGGCTCGTGAACCACGTGGTGTCGGCGGGCCAGGCGCGCGCCAAGGCGCTGGAGATCGCGGCCACCATCGCGGACAATGGCCCCGTCGCGGTCCGGCAGGCCAAGAAGGCGATCAACTGGGGCGCGGAGACCGACCTCGAGACGGGAATGGCGCTGGCCATCGAGGCCTACAACAACACCGTGACGACCGAGGACCGGCTCGAGGGCGTGCGCGCCTTCAACGAGAAGCGGAAGCCCCGCTTCCAGGGCAGGTAGCGGCGGCCGGCGATGACCAGCGAGACACGGGCGCCGGCGCAACGGGTTGCCGCGACCATCTCGACCACGGTCAACATGGCTTCCGCCATGTTGAGGATGAAGAGGGGCGACGAATGACTGCTGACATGAGCTTTGTCCTCACCGAAGAGCAAAAGGCGCTCAAGGCCGCCGTGCGCGACCTGTGCCTGCAGTACACGCCCGAGTACTGGCGCGATCTCGACAGCCGCCGCGAGTACCCCGAGGCCTTCGTCGATGAGCTGACCAAGGCCGGCTACCTCGCGGTGCTGATTCCGGAGGAGTACGGCGGGGGCGGGCTGGGCATCCTGGAGGCCGCCCTGATCCTGGAAGAGATCAACCGCTCGGGGGGCAACGCGGCGGCCTGCCACGCCCAGATGTACATCATGGGCACGCTGCTGCGGCACGGCTCCGCCGAGCAGAAGCAGCGGTACCTGCCCAAGATCGCCACCGGCGAGCTCCGCCTGCAGGCCTTCGGGGTCACCGAGCCCAACGCGGGCTCCGACACCACCAAGCTGCAGACCACCGCGGCGCGCAAGGGCGACACCTACGTGGTCAACGGGCAGAAGATGTTCATCTCGCGGGTGCTCCAGTCCGACCTCATGCTGCTGCTCGCGCGCACCACGCCGGTGGACCAGGTCAAGAAGAAGACGGACGGGCTCAGCGTGTTCCTCATCGACATCCGCGAGCTCAAGGGCAAGGGCCTGGAGGTCCGCCCGCTCAAGATGATGATGAACCACTCCACCAACGCGCTCTACTTCGACAACGTGGAGATCCCCGCCTCGAGCCTCATCGGGCAGGAGGGCCGCGGCTTCTCCTACATCCTCGACGGCATGAACGCCGAGCGCATCCTGGTGGCCTCCGACTCGCTGGGCGACGCCCGCTGGTTCATCGAAAAGGCGGTCGCCTACGTCGGCCAGCGGGTGATCTTCGGCAAGCCGATCGGCGCCAACCAGGGCGTGCAGTTCCCCATCGCCCGAGCCCACGTGAACATCGAGGCCGCCGACCTCATGCGCACCAAGGCGGCCCGCATGTTCGACGCGGGCATCCCGTGCGGCGGCGAGGCCAACATGGCCAAGTACCTCGCCTCCGAGGCCGCCATCGAGGCGGGCAACGCGTGCATGGACGCCCACGGCGGCTACGGCTTCGCGGAGGAGTACGACATCGAGCGCAAGTTCCGCGAATCGCGGCTCTACCGGGCGGCGCCGATCAACAACAACCTCGTGCTGGCCTACGTGGGCGAGCACGTGCTCGGCATGCCCCGGTCCTACTAGGGGATGCTCGGCCCGATCCTCGTCGGCGAGCGCGTCCGGCTCGAGCCGCCGCGCGCGGAGTTCTTCCCCGCCTACGAGCGCTGGTTCGCCGACACGGCGGTGACGCGCTACCTGCTCCACCGGTTCCCGTTCACCCCGCAGGCGGAAGCCGAGTGGCTCGAGACGGTGGGGAAGGATCCCCATCAGGTCATCTGGGCCATCGTGGCGAAGCCGGACGGACGGCTCGTCGGCAACACCGCGCTCGAGCACATCGACTGGCGCAACCGCCGCGCGGAGAGCGGCATCGTCATCGGGGAGAAGGACGAGTGGAGGAAGGGCTACGCGAGCGAGGCGATGCGCCTGCGCACCCGCTACGCCTTCCGCGAGCTGGGCCTCGAGACCGTGACCACGCGGGTCGCGATGGCCAACGAGGCGAGCCGGCGCGGGCTGGAGCGGGCCGGCTACCGCCAGGCCGGCGTGCTGCGCCGCCACTGGTTCGTGGACGGGCACTGGCAGGACGCGTGGATCGGGGAGATCCTGAGGGACGAGTGGGAAGCGAGCCAGGAGAAGACATCATGAAGCTGCCGCAGCGCGTGACGATCTGCGAGGTGGGCACCCGGGACGGGTTCCAGATCGAGCCGGAGTTCATCCCGACCCCGCAGAAGATCGAGGTGGTGAACCGCCTCGCCGAGGCCGGCATGCCCCGGATCGAGGTGACGTCGTTCGTGTCGCCCAAGGCGGTGCCCCAGCTGCGGGACGCCGCGGAGGTGATGGCCGCCATCACGCGCCGCCCCGGCACGACCTACTCCGCCCTCGTGCCCAACGACAAGGGCGCGGTGCGCGCGGTCGACGCGCGGGTGGACGAGATCCACACCGTGGTCTCGGCCAGCGAGAGCCACAACCTCGCGAACGTGAACATGACCATCGCGGAGTCGCTCGCGAAGCTGGCCGCGGTGGCCGAGGTCGCCCGCCGCGCGGGGGTGCCGGTGGTCTCGGGCATCTCCTGCTCGTTCGGCTGCCCCTTCGAGGGCGACGTGCCGGTCGACCACCTGGAATCGGTGGTGGCACGGCTGGTCGACATGGGCGCCCGCGGCATCGGGCTGGCCGACACCACCGGCATGGCCAACCCGGTGCAGGTCGCCCGCGTGCTGGAGCGTCTGGTCCCGCGCTTCCCGGGCGTCGAGTGGACGCTCCACACCCACGACACGCGCGCGATGGCCATCCCCAACATCCTGGCCGCGATGGAGCACGGGGTCACCCGCTTCGACGCCTCGATCGGCGGCCTGGGCGGCTGCCCGTTCGCCCCCGGCGCCTCCGGCAACGTGTGCACCGAGGATCTCGTCCACTGCCTGCACGCGATGGGCGTCGAGACCGGCGTGGACCTGGACGCGCTGCTCGCGGTCTCGCGCCGGGTGCAGGAGATCGTGGGCCGCGTCCTGCCGGGCCAGATCGTCAAGGCCGGCAGGTGGGACCGGCGCTATCCCCTGCCCGACGGCGTCCGGGAGCGGATCCCGGCCCGCCCCGCCCGCGCATGACCAAGACGGGGGCGCGCATGCTGCGGCTGATGGACAGCGCGGTCCGCGTCTGGCGCCTGCCCGTGATCGGCAAGGAGAAGGGGCGCGTGCTGCGCCGCCTGATCGCCACGCACCAGCCCCGTCGCGGCATCGAGGTGGGCTCGCTCTTCGGCTACTCCGCGATCCTGATCGCCGGCCACATGCCGCGCGGCGGGCACCTGGTGTGCGTGGAGCAGAACCCGTACCTGGCCAAGTTCGTGTCGGCCAACGTGGCGCAGGCAGGCCTCGCCTCCCGGGTGAAGGTGGTGGTGGGCGACGCCCTGCGCGTGCTGCCGATGCTGCGCGGCCCCGTCGACTTCCTCCTGATCGACGCCAACAAGGAGGACTACCTCGACTACCTGCGCGCGGTGGAGCCGCGGCTGGTGAAGGGCGCGCTGGTGGTGGCCGACAACACCGGCATGTACCGGCGCGACGTGAAGCCCTACCTCGACCACGTGCGGAGCGATGCGCGGTTCAGCAGCCGGGAGTACGACTTCGGCTTCGACTGCATGGAAGTCTCGATCTACCGCGGCTAGCCGGCGACCATGTTCGGCGAGAAGCACGATCCCGAGTTCCTCAGGCACCTCTTCGAGACCACCGAGATCCTGCGCAAGCCGGTCACCGGCATCATCGCGGGCTACCACGTGCTGCCCTACATCCTGGTGGGCCCCCAGGAGGAGAAGCCGGCCGCCTCGGTGGAGATCCGCGGCAAGATCAAGGTCTCGCCGCGGCTGGTGCTGGCCCCGGGGCGCGCGGGGCAGACGTACGGCGAGCTGTTCAAGGAGCACGAGCTGATGGACGAGGCCATCGTGGCCCGCGTGTTCTCCTTCGCCTACACGAACCGCCACCAGGTCACGCTGGAGAGCGAGGACCTCCGGATCCAGCGCTGGGACCGGAACCCGCAGGCCCAGGTCGAGCGCGCGCTGGACGAGCTCGCCCAGCGCGAGGTCATCAACACCGGCGTGATCCTCGCGCCGAACGTGCGGTTCTACCCGGTCTCGCTCGACCGCTTCATCACCGAGATCCTCGACCAGGAGTTCAAGCCCTAGCCGGACGGAGGCGACCGATGGCTGACGCGACCTACGACTGGAACGCGATCGTCGACGGGCTCACCCAGTACCTGCGCCTCCGGTCGATCCCCATCGGCATGAAGCTCTTCGAGACGGTGGCCGAGATGGAGGCGATCCCCAAGATCCGCCGGCCGAAGGCCAAGCACACCACCGACCAGATCGTGGCCCAGGCCCGCCAGCTCGGCTGGACGGTCGGCATCACGATGGCCGACCTGGTGGGCGCCCAGTGCGGCGCGGTGATCGGGCTCTCGCCCCAGGACGAGGAGTGGCTTTCGGGCAAGCGCATGGCCGGGGTCTGGTTCAAGACCCAGCAGGACGCGAGCCTGCACCAGCACGCGATGGACTGCGTGCCCTACGGCCGCTACAAGGCGATGGCGGTGGCCCCGCTCACCTCGGGCCGGCTCAACCCACCCGACATCTGCCTGATCTACGGCACGCCCGGCCAGATGATCTTCTTCATCAACGGGCTGCAGTGGACCGGCTACCGGAAGATGACGTTCACCTCGGTGGGCGAGTCGGCCTGCGCCGACTCGTGGGGCAAGGCGCTCAAGACCGGCGAGCCCGCGCTCACCATCCCCTGCTACGCGGAGCGCCGCTACGGCGGGGTGGCCGACGACGAGCTGCTGATGGCGTGCCCGCCCCGCTTCCTCCCCGGGGTGCTCGAGGGCCTGGCCGCGCTCAGCAAGAACGGCCTCCGCTACCCGATTCCCCCCTTCGGCATCCAGTCCGACGCGACCGCGGGGCTCGCGGTCAGCTACCCGACCGCCGGTCGCGGATAGAGCCCGACGGGAGGCCGCGATTCGCTCCCGGTACCGCCCCGGGACCAGACCACCCAGAGGCCCAGCGCGAAGAACAGCGCCTGATGGACGAGGAAGGCCGCCACGTACGGCCGGGACACGTAGTGCACGGTCGGCGTCACGATCGCGGCCAGCACGAAGAGCGCCGCGTAGCCGACGCGGCGCCGGGCCGACAGGCCGTCCCGGGCCAGCAGCAGGAGCACGATCCAGACGAGCGGGAACTGCGCGTACACGTCCGGCACGAAGGGGCTGCGTAGCGCGGCCAGGTGGAGCAGCGCCAGCCAGGTGATCGCGCGCGGCAGGCGCGCCGGTGCGCTCCGCGCCGCGATCGCGGTCATGCCCAGCACCGCCAGCGTGTAGACCCAGGATACGACCATCTCCACGCGCTCCGACATCCCCGGCGCGTGCAGGAGCCCGAGCTTCTCGACGAAGCCGTGGACGGAATGGTTCGCGGCGATCGCGTCGGGCCGGGCGAGGATCATCGACACCGCCTCGCCGCTCGCCAGGCGGGGCAGGTGATGCGAGAAGAAGGCGTGAAAGGGGGCCCCACCCAGCACCGGCAACGAGGCGACCGTCAGCCCGATCGTGAAGGCGGCCGTCCACGCGGCCGCCCGCCAGCGTCGCTGCCACAGCAGGAGCAGGAACAGGACCCCCGGGAACACCTTGCTCAGCGCGAGCGGCGCCAGGATCGCGCCGCCCATCGCGTGGTGGCCGCGCTCGAAGGCCAGCATGGCCAGGAGGGCCCCCGCGATCGCCACCAGCTGGAGGTTCCCGAACTGGAGCGTCACCAGCGTCGGCATCGACAGCCACACGAGCGGGATCAGCCACAGCACCCGTCGGCCGGCCGCGCCCCCGACCCACAGCCCGACCGCGAGGAGCGCGGCGAGCACGACGGCCCCTTCGAGGGCGAACCAGATCGCGCGCCACGTCGCGAAGTCGTCGGACAGCGCGAGCCCCAGCCGCGAGAAGAGCAGGAAGGGCGGCGGGTACAGGTACGCGTCCATCGCGAAGCCGTCGAGCCATCGCGGCTCTCCACGCTCGCCTTCGTAGTGCGTGGTCTCGTAGACGTTCGGGACCCCGGCGCGCTGCAGGCGTCCCGCCTCGAAGTAGGCGCTCAGGCACGAGTGCTGGACGTAGAACGCGTCGTGCGGGTAGATCGAATCCTCGGTGCGCGCGCCGTCGACCATGAACAGGGACAGCCGGGCGGTCATCCCGGTGGAGGCGACCGCGGCGATCAGGCACCAGGCGGCCACGAAAGCCCGCCGCGGGGGCGGCTCCGGAAGCCGCGCGCGGAGCCAGCGGGCGAGCCACGCGGTCCCCACGAGCCCCAGGGCCGCGGAGGCGGCGATCGCGGCCGGCATCCCGACCTGCAGTCCCCGGAGGGCGGTGTGCAGGAGAACCGCGCCGGGCCCCATCACGGCGAGCGCGATCCCCACCCGTTCCACCACCACCGCCGTCGCCCGCATCGCTAGGAGCCGTCGGCGGGGCGCCGCTGGAAGATCACCAGCGAGACCAGGCTCATCACGACGTCGCCGTGCTGGTTCAGGACCCGGCTCTCGATCTTGACCGTGCCCCGGTCGGGCCGGCGGGGCTCCTCCTTCTCGCGCACGACCGACTCCACCGACAGGACGTCCCCCGGACGCACCGGCTTCAGCCACCGGAGGTCGTCGAAGCCCCGGGCTCCCGAGGTGGCCACCTGCGGGGTCATGTGCTCGGCCACCATGCGGATGAACATGGCGCCGGTGTGCCAGCCGCTCGCGATGAGGCCGCCGAACAGGCTCTGGCGGGCGGCCTCCTCGTCCAGGTGGAACGGCTGCGGGTCGAACTGGCGCGCGTACTCGATGATCTCGTCCTTCGTGACCTCGTAGCGGCCGAACCGCATGACGTCGCCGACCTTCACGTCCTCGAAGTACTTCATGCGGAGGCGGCGACGGGACGGCGGTGGTACATGGTGATGCCGACCAGCGCGAGCACCACCTCGCCCCGCTGGTTCACCATCTCCATCCGGCGGCGGACGAAGCCGATCGGCTTGCTGCGCGACGGCCACGTCTCGAGCACCTCGGTGCGCCCGTGGAGCGTGTCGCCGGGCCGGACCGGCTTGAGCCAGCGGCAGGAGTCGAGGCCGGGGGAGCCGGTGGCGGCGGCCTGCTCCCGCTGGTTCGCCTCGACCCCGAGGCGCATCAGGATCGCGCACGTGTGCCAGCCGCTCGCGATGAGCCCGCCGTAGAGCGACCGGCGCGCCGCCTCCGGGTCGGTGTGGAAGGGCTGTGGATCGTACTTGCGGGCGAAGGCCAGGATCTCGGCCTCGGTGATGGTGTGCGAGCCCAGGTCGGTCTGCTGCCCCGGCTCGTGGTCTTCCCAGTACCTCACGCGCGGCCTCCCGGGCGCCGCCTCGATCGGCGCCGGCGCTCCAGCATCAGGATAAGGGACGACGCAAGCGCGGCCGGCCAGATCCACACCAGCTCGGAGGCGAGCACGGTGAGCCCGCGCCGGGAGAAGAAGTGCAGGCCCAGGGGGGAGACCGCGATGACCCGGACCGCGCGCGGAGCGAAGAAGCGCTCGTCCGACCAGGGCCAGAGGAACGCGACCCCGAGCCCGCCGGTGGTCAGGCTGTCGAGGGCCCCGTGCGACGCGCCGGCCACGAGCAGGAACGCGAGCGCGCGCCCCGGCGGAGCCCGCAGCGCGCGCGCCGCCGCCGCGCCCACCAGGGCCACGACCACCGCGAACAGCAGCGAGTGGCTGAAGCCGCGGTGGCCGAGCGGGGCCGCGTAGGACACGCCCCAGGCGTGCGTCAGCACGTCCAGATCGGGGAGCGCGGAGACGAGCACGCCCGCGGCCAGCAGCCGCGGCGGCACCGCCTCGCGCCCGAGGCCCAGCCCGAGGGCGAGCGGGACCGCCGCGTGCGAGAAGACGGTGGGCACGGAGCGGGCTACTGCAGCTCGAACTCGAAGGTGCTCACCACCCGGATGCGCTTCACCGGGGTGCTGGTGGGGCTGAAGGGGGCCGACTCGTCGCCCCCGTCGAGGCCGAAGATCTGGATGGATCCCTGGTTGGCGGAGCGGATGCGGCCCACCCGCGCGCCCGAGTCGGCCGCGAACTGCCGGGCGGTGGCGCGGGCGTTCTTGGTGGCTTCGGCCAGCAGCTGCGGACGCAGGTCGTTGAACTTGGAGACGATGTAGCGCGGGTTGGCGGCCCCCTCGCGCTCGCCGTCGAGGACCACGCCGGCCCCGAGCAGCTCCTCGGTCATGCCGAGCGCGGTGCGCACCAGATCGACCCGCGCGGTCCGGACCACCACCGCGCTGGTCACCACGTAGCGGAAGCGGTCCGACGGCTGGGGCTGCCCGTACTCGCGGGCCAGCTTGTCCACGGTGCGGGTCGGCTGCCGCTCGATCTCCTCGTCCGGGAAGCCCTGCTTCTTGAGGAACGCCACCGCCGCGTCGCGGTCCGCGCGGATGCGGGCGTGGGCGTCCTGGAGCGTCTCGCTCGCCCGCCGCAGCCCGAGCGTCCACACCGCCTGGTCCGACTTCACCTCGCGCTCGACGAGGCCCTTCACGGTGACGACCCGCGTGTCGGACCGGAAGCGGGTGGCTCCGCGGCCCACGAAGTAGCCGGCCGCCGACAGCCCGACCAGCAGGCAGAGGCCGACGATCACCGCCGGGAGCACCCCCGACCGCCCTTCCACGTACGCCGCCATGTCCCCCCCTTGGCTGCTAGCGCGCTGCGCGGGGCCGGCCCGTCGTGTGCAGGATCGCCAGCGTGCCGACGCCCGCCACCAGTCCCCAGAACGCCGATCCGATGCCGGCCACCGCCACCCCGGACGCGGTCACCAGGAAGGTGACGAGCGCGGCCTCCCGTTGATTCGCCTGCCCCACCGCCAGCGCGAGCCCGTTGCCGATGGTGGCCAGCAGGGCCAGGCCCGCGATCGCGGTCACCAGCTCCGGCGGGAACGCGACGAAGAGCGCCACCACCGTCGCGCCGAAGATCCCGACGATCAGGTAGAACAGACCGGAGAAGACCGCGGCCACGTACCGCCGGCGCGGATCCTCGTGGGCCTCCCGGCCCATGCAGATGGCGGCGGTGATCGCGGCCAGGTTGATCGTGAAGCCGCCGAAGGGCGCGACCAGCAGATTGGCCAGGCCCGTCCAGCCGAGCAGGGGCGAGACCGGCAGGGTGTAGCCGGAGGCCCGGATCACCGCCACGCCCGGGACGTTCTGGGACGCCATGGTCACCACGAACAGGGGCAGCCCGATCCCGATGGTCGCGCCCGCGCTGAACCGTGGCGTCACCCAGATCGGGCGCGCCAGCCCCACGTGGAGCGCGTCGAGGTGCAGGAGCCCCTCCACGAGGGCGACCGCGATGCCGGCCAGCAGGGCCGCGACCACCGCGTAGCGCGGGGCCAGTCGCCGGCCGACGAGATAGGTCAGGAACATGCCGAGGGCCAGGGCGAGCTCGCTGCTCATGGCGGTGAAGACGCCGAGCCCGAAGCGGAGCAGCACCCCGGCCAGCATGCCGGAGGCGATCGGCAGCGGGATGCGGTCCATCGCGCGCTCGAACCAGCCCGAGAACCCGGTGAGGGTGACCAGCGCCGCGGAGAGCAGGAAGGCCCCGGTCGCCTCCTCGATCGAGAGGCCGGCCGCGCCGGTGGCCAGCAGCGCGGCCCCGGGCGTGGACCACGCGGTGACGACCGGCGTCCGGTAGCGCAGCGACAGGCCGATGGCGGTGAGCCCCATCCCGATGCCGAGGGCCAGCATCCAGGACCCGAGCTGGGCCGCGCTCGCCCCCACCGCGCCCGCGGCCTGGAAGACGATCGCGGCCGCGCTGGCGAAGCCGACCAGCACGGTCACGAAGCCGGCGACGACCGCCGACAGCGACAGATCCCGGACGAAGGCCATGGCGCGCGGACCCCGGACACTATAGCAACCGGTCGGATCGGGTACACTCGCCGGGATGCGGGCGTACCTCCTGTCGCGCCTCGGGCAGACCGTCCTGGTGGTGTTCCTCTCGCTGACCGCGGTCTTCTTCCTGGTGCGTCTGGGCGGCGACCCGGTGCTGCTGTTCCTGCCCATGGACATCCAGGCCAAGGACCTGGAGGAGTTCCGCCAGCGCCTGGGCTTCAACGATCCGCTCGCGGTGCAGTACGGCCGCTTCATCGCCCGCGCGGTGCGCGGCGACTTCGGCGAGTCGCTGCGCTACAAGAGCGACGCGCTGCACCTGGTGCTGGAGCGGCTGCCCGCCACCCTGGCCCTCGCCGCCGCCGCGCTGGGCCTCACCTTCTGCGTGGCGGTGCCGGTGGGCGTGCTCTCCGCGGTGCGGCGCGGCTCGCTGCTCGATCTGCTGGGCATGGGCGGGGCGGTGCTGGGCCAGGCGGTGCCCGGCTTCTGGCTCGGCCTCATGATGATCTACCTGTTCTCGGTGCGGCTCGGCTGGCTGCCCACCGGGGGCATGGGCGGGCCGCTGCACTTCATCATGCCGTGCGTGGTGCTGGCGTCGTTCTACGCCGCGCGCATGGCGCGCCTCACCCGCTCCTCGGTGCTGGACACGCTCAACGAGGAGTTCGTGCTCACCGCGCGCTCCAAGGGACTCGCGGAGCGGGTGGTGATCGGCAAGCACACGCTCAAGAACTCCGCGATCCCCATCGTGACCCTGGCCGGGCTCGACACCGGGCAGCTGCTGGGCGGGGCGGTCATCACCGAGACCATCTTCGCCTGGCCGGGTCTGGGCCGCCTCACCGTGCAGGCGCTGCTCAACCGCGACTTCCCGGTGGTGCTGGCCGCGGTGTTCGTGTTCTCGGTGACCTACACCCTGATCAACCTCGCGGTCGACCTGCTCTACGGCTGGCTCGACCCGCGCACGCGGCGGCAGGCGGCATGAGCCGCTTCGTGCGCCGTCACGGCCGCGGGGTGCTGGGCCTGGTGCTGGCCTCGCTGGTGCTGACCGCGGCGGTGGCCGCCCCGCTGCTGGCCGCCCACGATCCGGTCCAGACCGACTTCGCGGCCGGCCTCAAGCCGCCCGGCACGCCCGGCCATCCGCTCGGCACCGACCAGCTCGGGCGCGACCTGCTCTCCCGCGTCCTCTACGGGGCGCGGGTCGCGCTGTTCATCGGGCTCTGCTGCGTGCTGCTCACCGCCCTGGTGGGCGGCCTGCTCGGGCTGCTGGCCGGCTTCTTCGAGGGCTGGCCGGGCGCGGTGCTCATGCGGATCGCCGACGTGCAGCTCTCCTTCCCGTTCATCCTGCTCGCGCTCACCATCAACGCCATCGTGGGGCTGGGCCTGCGCAACATCATCGTCAGTTTGTCAGTCGCCGGCTGGGTCGTGTATGCTCGCGTGGTCCGTGGGGAGGTGCTGTCGGTGAAGCAGCGCGAGTTCGTGCACGCGGCGCAGGCCCTGGGCGTCGGACGCGCCCGCGTGCTGTTCCGGCACGTGCTCCCCAACGTGGCCCCCTCGATCGTGATCGTGGCCAGCCTGCAGTTCGCGCAGTTCATCGTGGCCGAGGCCGCGATCTCGTTCCTCGGCTTCGGGGTGCAGCCGCCGACCCCGGCGTGGGGCAGCATGCTGTCCGAGAGCCGGGACTACCTCTACGTGGCCTGGTGGCTCGCCGCGTTCCCGGGGGCCGCGCTGGCGCTCACCGCGCTCGGCATCAACCTGGTGGGCGACTGGCTGCGCGATGTGCTCGACCCGCGGTTCCGGGTCTGATGCCGATCTCGAAACGACTCGACAAGGAGACTCTCATGACGCGACTCATCCGGATGCTGGCCGTGCTCGCGGCGCTGGCCGGCCTGCTCACGACCGCGGCACCGACCACGCCGGCGGCGGCCCAGGACCGCGTCAAGGCCAGGGAGATCGTGGTGGCGTTCGCGGCCGAGCCGCGCACGCTCCTGCCCAACACCATCGTCGACTGGACCACCAACAACATGATCGAGCACATGTACGACCGGCTGGTGGACCGCGATCCCAAGACCTACCGGCCGTCGCCGATGCTCGCCACCTCCTGGAAGATCATCAACGACACCACCTGGGAGTTCACGCTCCGTCAGGGGGTGAAGTTCCACAACGGTGAGCCGTTCAACGCCCAGAGCGTGAAGGCCACCATGGACTACATCAAGGACCCGGCCAACAAGACCCACTACCTGCCCCGCTGGTCGCAGGTGAAGGAGGTCCAGATCGTCAACGACCACACGGTGCGCTTCATCACCGAGAAGCCCTGGCCGGGCCTGATCGACCGCATCGCGGGCAGCGATTTCCTGCCCATGCCGCCCAAGGCCCTCAAGGAGCAGGGCGTGCAGGCCCTCGCGGCCAAGCCGATCGGCACCGGGGCCTTCCGCTTCGTGCAGTGGGTGCGCGACGAGAAGCTGGTGGTCGAGCGCAATCCCGACTACTGGCAGACCCCCGCGGACGCCAACCGGGTCACCTTCCGCTTCATCCCCGAGTTCAGCGCGCGGCTGGCCGCGCTGCTGGCCGGCGAGATCGACGTGATGAAGGACGTGCCGCCCCAGAACGTGGAGATGCTGCAGGCGAGCGGCAAGGCGCGCCTGCGCGCCACCGTCTCCTCCCGCATCAACTACCTGGCCCTGGTGAACCTCAAGCCGGGCCCGATGCAGGACCTCCGGGTGCGCAAGGCCATCCACCACGCCATCAACGTGGACGAGCTGATCCAGCAGGTGCTGAAGGGCCGGGCGACCAAGATGTGCGGGCCGCTGTCGCCCATCAACGTGGACTACTCGCCGAAGCCCCGGTGCATCAAGTACGACCCGGCCGCGGCCCAGGCCCTCTTCAGGGAGGCCGGGATCGATCCGACCAAGCTGACGCTCACCCTCGACACCCCGTCGGGGCGCTACCCGCTCGACAAGGACGTCTCGCTCGCCATCGCCGCGCAGCTGCAGCGCCTCGGCATCAAGACCAACGTGGTGGTGAACGAGTGGGGCACGCACCTCGACAAGATCAAGAACCGCACCACCGGCGACATGTTCTTCCTGGGTTGGGGCCCCGCGCTGGACGCCCAGAACACCATCGACCAGCTCTTCTCCGCGAACCAGACCTACGCCTCGTACGGCAACAACAACGCGCTCGACGCCAAGATCGCGCAGGCGGTGACGGTGGTGGATCCGCGCAAGCGCCTCGAGGCGTGGGCCGAGCTGCAGCAGATGGTGCACGACGAGGTGCCGTGGGTCTTCCTGTGGCAGCAGCACGACCTCTACGGCGTGGCCAACTGGATCGAGTGGTCGCCGCGGGCCGACGAGCGGATCTGGATGTACGAGGCGAAGCTGGGCGCCCGCTAGGGCGATAGCGGTGCCGGGGCGAGCGCCGGCGGGGGGCCGGCGCTCGCGCCGAGGGCGGGCGGCTACTTCTTGTCCATCTTGTCGTCCTTCATCTTGCCCATGTCCTTGTCCTTCATGCCCTTGTCCATCATCTTGCCCTTGTCCATCTTGTCGCCCTTGTGCTCCATCATCGTGCCGCCCGGCTTGCCCATCTTGTCGTCCTTCATCTTGTCCCCGCTCGGCGTCTGCGCCCAGCCGCTCGCGGGTCCCATCGCCAGCAACGCCACCATCGTCGTCAGCACGAGTCGCCGCATTCGAGACCTCCCCTGTGCGTGAGATTGGACCGGCTGGGGCACAGGGTAGAAGCGCGGCAGCGGGCGTATGTCACGCCCGAGTCAAATCTCGGTCAACCGCGGGCGGGCGTGTCGGGATCGGGCGGGGTTTTCGCCGGGGGTTCGGCCTGGTTGGTCGGGGTGGGCGCCGGCTCCTCCTCGTCCGCCGCGGGCACCGGCAGCGTGTCCGCCGCCGCCTCCACCAGCTTCTCCGTTGCGGGATCGCTCAGATCCGATAGCTCTCGAATCGCCAGGTCGTACCAGATGTCGGAATGCATGGCACTCACCTCTCCCGGGCGCCGCGGGGCGCCCGTCGTTGGTGGTCTCCTCCGGCAACGGATCGAGGCATCCGGCATGCCATCGAGAAACGTCCGGAGAATCAATATGTTCTGACCGCCGGGCTGGCTCGCGCCCCGGGCATTGCGCCCGGCCGCGGGCAGCGTTCCCCGCTCGTCGCGTCGCGGGCCTGCGCCGGCAATTCTTGTTAGAATTCCGGCGCCGACCATTTCTCGAACGTCCGGAGGGCGCCATGGCGATCACCGTGTTCACGAACGCGTTTCTCATCGACTGCACCGGCGGTGATCCCCTCGACGGCGCCGCGGTCGTGATCGAGGGCGACCGCATCAAGGACGTGATCGCCTCCGGCAAGGTGGGCCCGCTCCCCGGCAAGGTCGACACCATCGATCTCCGCGGCCGCACGCTCATGCCGGGCCTTACCGATGCGCACGTGCACATCTGCGCGGTGGAGGGCAACATCCCGGAGCAGCACCGCTACAACCCGCCCAGTCTCATCGCGGCCAAGGCCCTCCGCCGGATGGAGCAGGCCCTGATGCAGGGCTTCACCACCGTGCGGGACGCGGGCGGCGCGGACTACGGCTTCCGCGAGGCCGCCGAGAGCGGCCTCTACCCGGGCCCGCGCATGCTGGTCTCGGGCCGGCCGCTGTCGCAGACCGGCGGGCACGCGGACAAGCGGCGCCGCTCGGAGTGGATCGCCCCCGTCGACTGCTGCGTGGGCATGGCCGGGATGATCGCGGACGGGGCCGACGAGGTGCGCAAGGCGGCCCGCGAGAACCTGCGCCACGACGTGGACCAGATCAAGATCATGGCCTCGGGCGGGGCGATGTCCCCCGGCGACGAGCTCGACACCACCCAGTACACGGTCGAGGAGATGCGCGCGGCGGTGGAGGAGGCGCGCGCGGTCGGCAAGTACGTGCTGGCCCACGCCTACTCCGGCTCCGCGGTGCGCAACGCGATCCAGGCCGGGGTGCGCTGCATCGAGCACGGCAACCTGATCGACGAGACCGGCGCGCAGGCGATCAAGCAGGCGGGCGCCTACCTGGTGCCGACCATGGTGACGTACGAGGCGATCGCGCGCGAGGGCAAGAACTACGGCATCGGCGACCACCAGATCCAGAAGATCAACCTCGCGCTCGAGAGGAGCCTCGAGGGGCTCACCCACGCCTATCGGGCCGGGTGCAAGATCGGCCACGGCTCCGACCTGCTGGGCGACATGCAGGCCCAGCGGGCGATGGAGTTCGAGCTGAAGGGGCAGGTCATGAAGCCGATGGAGGTGCTGCTCTCCGCCACCATGGTCAACGCGGAGATCTTCCGGATGGCGGACCGGATCGGGTCCGTGGAGCCCGGGAAGTACGCGGACCTGCTGGTGGTCGACGGCAACCCGCTCCAGAACCTGCGCGTGTTCCAGAACCAGGCCAACCTCCACGCCATCGTGAAGGGCGGCGTGTTCTTCAAGCGCGCGCTCTAGCGGCGCGCGAGGAGACTCCGCATGCCGAGCGCGGCCGACTTCGAGAAGCTGGGCGTCTTCTACCTGGGCCGCCCCTACGACTGGCAGCAGCGGAAGGGCCAGGACGGAGTGCTGCTGTACGACTCGAAGGACCTGGTCACCCACGCGGTATGCGTCGGCATGACCGGCAGCGGCAAGACCGGCCTGTGCCTGGCCCTCATCGAGGAGGCGGCGATCGACGGGATCCCGGCCATCCTCATCGACCCCAAGGGCGACCTGGGCAACCTGCTCCTGACCTTCCCCGCGCTGCGGCCCGAGGACTTCCGCCCCTGGATCAACGAGGACGACGCGCGCCGGAAGAACCTGTCACCCGACGACTACGCGCGGCAGCAGGCCGAGCAGTGGCGGAAGGGCCTGGCCGCGTGGGGTCAGGACGGCGCCCGCATCCAGCGGCTGTGCGACGCGGCCGACTTCGTCATCTACACGCCCGGAAGCCAGGCGGGCATCCCGCTCTCGATCCTGAAGTCGTTCGCGGCGCCGCCCGCCGCCATCCGCGAGGACGAGGAGCTGCTGCGCGAGCGCATCGGCACCACCACCACCAGCCTCCTCGGCCTGCTCGGCATCGACGCGGACCCCATCAAGAGCCGCGAGCACATCCTGATCGCCACCCTCCTCGACGGCGCCTGGCGTGCGGGCCGCGAGCTCGACCTGGCCGGCCTCATCCAGCAGATCCAGACCCCCCCGGTGAAGCGGGTGGGCGTGCTCGACCTCGACGCGTTCTTCCCGGCCAAGGATCGCTTCGCGCTCGCGATGTCGCTGAACAACCTGCTGGCCGCCCCCGGCTTCGGGGCCTGGATGGAGGGCGAGCCGCTCGACGTGGACGCGCTCCTGCACACGCCGGAGGGCAAGCCGCGGGTGGCCATCGTCTCGATCGCGCACCTGAACGACGCGGAGCGCATGTTCTTCGTCTCGCTCCTGCTGAACCAGGTGGTGGGGTGGATGCGCACGCAGTCCGGCACCACCAGCCTGCGCGCGCTGCTCTACATGGACGAGATCTTCGGCTACTTCCCGCCGGTGGCCAACCCGCCGTCGAAGACGCCGCTGCTGACCCTGCTCAAGCAGGCCCGCGCCTTCGGAATCGGGGTGGTGCTGGCGACGCAGAACCCGGTCGATCTCGACTACAAGGGCCTCGCCAACGCGGGCACCTGGCTCATCGGCCGCCTGCAGACGGAGCGCGACAAGGCGCGGGTGCTCGACGGGCTCGAGAGCGCGGCGGGCGCGGGCCGCCCGGGCTTCGATCGCGCCGCGCTCGAGCGCATCCTCTCCGGGCTCTCCACGCGCATCTTCCTGATGAACAACGTGCACGAGGACGAGCCGGTGGTGTTCGAGACCCGCTGGGTGATGTCGTACCTGCGCGGGCCGCTGACCCGCGCGCAGATCAAGTCGCTGATGGACGCCCGGCGGGGCGCGGCCGCCACGCCGGCCGGAAGTCCTGCCGCGACATCGCCGGCGCCCACGGCCTCCCCGGGCGGCCCCGCCGCGGCGGCCGCCGTCGCCGACCCGGGCGCCACGCCCGCGAGAGCCGCCCGTGCCGCGGCGTCGCCCGCGCCCGTCGCCGCCCCGGCGGCCGCGCGGCCGCTCCTCCCGCCGGACGTGCCACAGCACTTCGTACCCGTGGCGGGCGCGGCGCCCGCGGGCTCGACGCTCCACTACCGGCCCATGGTGATCGGCTCGGCGCAGGTCCGCTTCGTCGACTCCAAGAGCGGCGCCGACGTGAGCCGCGACCTGGTGTACCTCACGCCGATCACCGACGAGGCGGTGCCGGTGGCGTGGGATCAGGCCTCCCCGGTGGGCTTCACCACGTCGGATCTCGCCGAGAGCCCGGCCGGCGATGCCGCCTTCGCCGACCTGCCGGCCGCCGCCGCGAAGAAGAAGAGCTACGAGGGCTGGAGCAAGGACCTGGTGAGCTGGCTGCTCCAGTCGCAGCGGCTGGACCTGCTGCGGAGCCCGTCGCTGAAGGTCGTCTCACGGCCGGACGAGTCCGAGCGGGACTTTCGTGTCCGGCTCCAGGAGTCGACGCGGCAGCAGCGCGACCAGGCCGTGGAATCGCTCCGCCACAAATACGCGTCGAGGATGGCCGCGCTCCAGGAACGCCGCCGGCGCGCCGAGCAGGCGGTCGAGCGGGAGAGCGAGCAGGTCAAGCAGCAGGGCCTGCAGACCGCGATCTCGGTCGGGGCCACCATCCTGGGCGCCTTCCTCGGGCGCAAGACTGTCAACATCTCGACCATCGGCCGCGCCACCACCGCGGCCCGGGGCGCGGGCCGGGTGCTGAAGGAGTCGCAGGACGTGGGACGCGCGCGGGAGTCGGTCGCCGCGGTCGACGCGGCCATCGCGGCGCTCGACGCCGAGTTCAAGGCGGAGGCCGACGCGCTCGGCGCCGGCACCGATCCCCTCACCGAGCGCCTCGAGACCGTCTCCCTCAAGCCCACGCGCCCGAACATCTCGGTGCGTCTGGTCGCGCTCGCGTGGGCGCCGTGCTGGCGGGATCGGGCCGGCGCGATCTCACCCGCCTGGAAGTAGCCCGCTACATCTTCTTCTTGGCGTTCTCGGCGGGAACCACCTTGGTGGCGATGAGCTCGCCGTTCTTGGCCTTCTTGTAGACTGACCTTCACGCGCTCGCCCGCGTTCACGGAGCCGATCGGCGATCCGGAGGCGGACTTCGTCCGCCGGTGACGTGATGGGTCATCGCCGGCCGCCCGGGCCTGTCCGCGGACGTGGACGGTGACGTGGTGTTGTCTGCCGCGAGGCCGGGACCGGCGACCGGTCCGGTCACCATCAGTCCGGCGATCACACTTGCGTAGGTGTCGATCGTGTCCATGCTGCATCTGGCGTGGCTCGCGGTGATCATCCCGTTGGGGATCGCCGCCGCCGGGTACGCGACCTACGCGCTGGCCGGCCGCCGATCCCGCCGCGCGACACTTCATCGCCGAGGGCGCGACGGGAAGAGCTCCGCTCGAATCGCCGCGTAGCTACATGGATCTGATGTAGAAGGGACCGGCACAGCGCTCGGCCGGATCCGCCGAGAGCCGCAGATTGCCCTCGTTGACTCGATTGTCCAGTCGCCGATTGTGGGCCTCCGACTGTCTCAGGCATTCTGCCTTGTCGCCGATCACGTACGCGGTGACCGCCTCCTCCCCGTACGGAATTCCCGCCAGCGAGCGAATCTTCACCTTGTAGACGTAGGAGTAGGCCTCCTGGCCCGGCGGCGCGGCCTGGATCGTGACCTCTGAGCACTCGAGGGTGACCCAACTGCCGTCACGCACGATCGCCGGACAGCGCGCGGTGACGAACGTACCGCTATCACTCTTCAGGTTAGTGGCTCCGTCCAGCATGGAGCCTTGCCATTTGTAGCCGGTCGCCCCGGGCGTCCTGACACCTCTCGCGGTCCCATGGGCCGCCAGCGGTCTCGGGTTTCGGCGGGCAGCCCGGGTACCAGGAAACGGGCGGCCCTCGTGTATCGTAGTGGATACACGATGCGTGCGCGTGCGGCCCTCCTGCTCCTCGCGCTGGTCTCGCTGCTCGCCGTCGTCTCGCCGTCGCTCTCCTCGGACCCCTCACCCTACCCTCTCCCCAGAGGGGAAAGGGATGCGGAGGTGGCTCTCCCCAGAGGGGAAAGGGATGCGGAGGTGGTGCGGGCGGTGGATGGGGACACCATCTACGTGCGGCTCGCGGGCGGGGTCGAGAAGGTGCGGTACATCGGCATCGACACGCCGGAGGTGCATCATCCGACGCGCGGCGAGGAGCCGGGCGGGCGGGAGGCCACCGCGGTGAACCGGCGCCTCCTCGGCAACGGCCCGGTGCGGCTCGAGACCGACGTGCAGCTCCGCGACCGGTACGGTCGCCTGCTCGCCTACGTGTGGGTGCGGCGGCCCGACGGCGGCGAGCTGATGGTCAACGCGGAGCTGGTCCGCCTGGGCTACGCCGCGGTCATGACGGTGCCGCCCAACGTCCGCCACGCCGCGCTCTTCCGCCGCCTGGCCGCGGAGGCGCGCGAGCAGCACCGCGGGCTCTGGGCCGAGCCGCGCGCGGAGGCGCGGGGTATACTGAACGCCCGATGAAGATCGGCCCGATCGAGATTCCCACGCTGGCCCGCCTGGCCCCGATGGCGGGCATCACCAACGCGCCGTTCCGCCTCATCGCGCGGGAGTGCGGCAGCGGGCTCACCACCTCCGAGGAGATGGACGCCTCCGCGCTCCTCACCGGCCATCCGCACGCGGACGCGATCGCGGCCTACTACCCGGAGGAGCGCCCGCTCGCGATGCAGCTGCTCGGCAAGGACCCGGACCTGCTCGCCCGCGCCGCCGAGCGGTGCCAGCGCCTCGGCGCCGACATCGTGGACCTCAACATGGGCTGCCCGATGCCCAAGATCACCGGCAAGGGCAAGGGCGCGGCGCTCATGCGGGACGTCGCCGCCACCGCGCTGATCCTGCGCGCGCTCCGCAAGGCGGTGAGCGTGCCCCTCACCGTGAAGATCCGCGGCGGCTGGGACGACGAGCACCTCAACGCGGTGGAGGTGGCCCAGATGGCGGAGGCCGAGGGCGTCGACGCGATCACCGTGCACCCCCGCACGCAGTCGCAGCGCTTCACCGGGCGCGCCCCCTGGGCCATCATCCGCGACGTGGTGGAGGCGGTGTCGATCCCGGTCACCGGCAACGGCGACGTCCGCTCGATGGCGGAGGCCCGGCGGATGGCGGAGGAGACCGGCTGCGCCTCGGTCATGATCGGCCGCGGCGCCCTCGGCCGCCCGTGGATCTTCGACGAGGCCTTCGAGACCCTGTCGCATTCGGAGCAGCGCGCCTACAAGGAGCGGGTCATCGCCCGGCACGTGGCGCTGATCCGCGAGCGGTACGGCGACAAGTACGCCCTCGTCCAGATGAAGAAGCACCTGGCCTGGTACACGGAGGGGTTGGGCCACGCCAGCGAGTGCCGCGCCCGCATCTTCCAGACCCGCAGCCCGGACGAGGTCTGGGACGTCTTCCAGTGCTACTGGGAGCGCCCCCGCCCGGCCACCTCCCAGACCGCCTCCACGGTGTCGCCCCTCATCGCGTAGATCCGGTCGTAGAGGTTGATGGTGGGATCGCAGTGCGGCGGGAAGAACTCGATGAGCTGGCCCAGCCGCGGCAGCCGCCCCGGCTCGGTCGCCATCAGCCGCCCGTGCTCGTCGCCGGCCCACGAGTACTCGACGCCCGGCCACTCCACCGCCTCCGGCACGAACGGCCGATCGGTGGAGAACGCCTTGAAGCCGGCGTCCACCATCGCCATCTCCGCCGAGGGCACGCTCACCACCGTGGTCAGCACGGTGAGCGCCATCTCGAAGTCGTCGTAGGCGGCGCCGCGCGGGCTGCCGATGCGCCGGTAGTCGAGATCCATCACGCAGTAGGAGCCCGACTGCAGCTCGGTCAGGCCCTCGAGCTCGCTGTCGATGTTGAACGTGCCGCTCGAGCCGCCGGTCACCACGTCCACCGGCAGGCCGTGCTTCTCGAAGAGGTCGCGCGTCTTCATGAGCCGGCTCATCCAGCGGCGTGAGGTGCGGCGCCGCTCCTCGAAGCCCATGACGTGCGCGCACTGGCCCGCGTAGCCCTGGAGCCCGCGGAGGTGGAGGGCGGGCTGGGCCATCACGCGCCGCCCCAGCTCGAGGGCGGGCTCGCCCGGCTGCGTCCCGGTCCGCCGCCCTCCCACGTCCACGTCCACCAGCACGTTCAGCACGAGCCCGGCCTTGGCCATCGCCTCGCCGAGCTCCCGCACGTTGTCCGGGTGGTCCACCACCACGAGGGTCTCCGGCTGGCGGCGCAGGACGCCGATCAGGCGGCCGATCTTCTCGGGTCCCACGACCTCGGTGGTGATCAGGAGGTTCCGGATCCCGGCGGCGGCCATCACCTCCGCCTCGCCGACCTTGGCCACGCACACGCCGATCGCGCCGGCCGCGACCTGGCGGCGGGCGATCTCGGGGCACTTGTGGGTCTTGGCGTGGGGGCGAAGCTTCTTGCCGGCGGCCGCGATGTGGGCCGCCATCTTCTGGATGTTACGCTCGAAGCGATCCAGGTCGAGCAGCAGCGCGGGGGTCGGGATCTCGGGGCGCTTCATCGCGGGGCGAGCATACCACGCGCCCGAGACGCCCCGACCCGGCGGGGCCGCTAGCTGAGCGGCACGGCCATCCAGTGGCTGCGGAAGACCTGCACGCGCCGGCGGGCGAGATCGTCGCCGGAGCGGGCGGCCAGCTCGGTGGCGACGGCCAGCGCCTGCTGCACCACCGCCCGATCGCCCAGGCGCCCGAACGCGTCGCCGGCCGCCAGCACCCCGTCGAGCGAGCCCTCGCGCCGCGCGCGGAAGAGCGCGGTGAGGTACACCCGGTGGGCCCGGCGCTCCGCGATCGAGGGCTCCCCGGTGGCGCGGCCGAGCCGCAGCGCCGCCTCCCCCACCGCGATCATGCCCGGCCACCCGCGGCTGACGTGGGCCGCCGCATAGGCCTCCCGCCAGGCCACCTGGGCGGCGGCGAGTTCGCCGTGCCCGATCGCCTCGTCCATCGTCGCGAGCCGCGCTGCCCAGTCGGTCGAGGCCGGCTCCGCGGAAGCGGTCGGGATGGCGGGCAGCAAGAGAGCGGTCACCAGCAGGACGAGGAGCAGGAGCGCCTCCAGGCGTTGTCTCATGGCTCCCTCCTGATCTCGGTCGAGCACCACGCCGGAGGCCAGCACTGCCCGTGCCACGCGACAACTGCGCGGAAATTCACCTGATCCGGCGAAGGACCCGTCCCCGGCTGACGGGCATGACGCCCGACGGCGGCAGAATGCCTGACGCCGGCCCGGGCCCGCGCCGGCCCGTGTATGATGGGGCGCTTGCGTACCCCCACACTGCTCGCGGCCTCGGTCCTGCTGCTCGCCCTCGGGCCGGCGGCAGCCCTCGCCCAGGACATCAACCCCGACCGGCCCGACCTGACCACCAGCGCCGAGCTGGTCCCTGCCGGTGCTCTCCAGCTGGAGACCGGCATCGAGTACGGCCACGAGCGCACGGGCGGCCAGCCGACCGGGCAGCGGCTGAGCACGCAGGCCGTCCTTCGGGCCGGCGTCCTGCCCGTGCTCGAGCTGTCGATCGAGGGGGAGCCCTTCGACTGGGAGCGGACCGATCGCGAGGCGAGCGGCAGCGGGGACTACACGCTCGGCCTGAAATACCGCGTGTTCGATCCGTCGCCCGACAGCGCCGCGCCGTTGATCTCCGTGAAGCCGTTCGTGAAGCTCCCCACGGCCGGCGCGCCGATCGGCAGCGAGCGGCCGGACGTGGGCGCCCTGCTGCTCGTGACCTGGAGCCTCCCGAAGGGGCTCACCCTCGACACCAACTGGGGCGTGGCCGCCCTCGGGCAACGTCATCCGGAGGGGTTCATCCCCCAGGGCATCGCGTCGGCCGCGCTCACGACACCGCTCACCGAGCGGCTCTCCGCCATCACGGAGCTGTTCTTCAACACCCGGGCGGAGCGCGACAGCCGGGCCACCCTGCTCACCACGCTGGCGGTCATGTACCGCATCACGCCGCGGCTGGCGCTCGACGGCGGCGTCCGCACCACCCTCGTCGGGCCGGGGCCGGACTGGTCGGTGTTCGTGGGGCTGAGCGCGCGCTTCGGCCGCTAGGGCGGCCGGCGGCGCGTCACCGGTCGACGGTCACCTGGTCGGGCAGCTCGTTGACGTCGTCCGGCCGCCGGGGGAAGTGCCGGGCCAGGACGGCGCCCACCTCGCGCACCGCGTGCAGCAGCCCCTCGCGCGGCCGCCGGGCCCGGAAATCGGCCAGGACCCTCTCGACCAGCCGCTCCCAGTACGGTTGCCCCACCCGCTCGTGGATGCCCACGTCGCCCAGCACCGCCAGCTTGTGATCGGCCACGCTCACGTAGATCAGCACCCCGTGGCGGGCCGCGGTCCGGTGCATGCCGAGCTGCTCGAAGACCGCCACCGCGCGCGCCATGGGCTCGCCCGGGCAGCGGTGGTCGAGGTGCACGCGGATCTCCGCCGAGGTGTGCGCCTCGGCGGCCGCGATGGCCTCGGCCACCGCGTCCAGGTCCTCCTCGCGGAAGAGCGCCCGCACCCACCGGGGATGCTTCGCCATCACCAGCTCCCGCTGGAGCCGCCGCCGCCGAAGCTGCCGCCGCCCCCGCCGAACCCGCCGCTGCCGCCGCCGCTGCCGCCGCCGCCTCCGCCACCCCAGCCGCCGCCCCCGTACCAGCCACCGCCGAACCCGCCCATGCCGCCGCCGATGAACGGCCCGCCCCAGCCCCGCGAGCTTCCTGTCCAGCCCCGCCGGCGCAGGGAGGCCTGCTGCACCCGGTTCTGGATCAGCACGAAGAGGAGAAGGCCGACGAAGAGCAGCCCCAGCGCCTCCCGCCAGCCGAAGCCGTGGGTGGGCTGGCCGCGGTTCGGCCCGGGGGGGCGCTGGTAGGCGCCGGCGATCGCGCGGTCGATCGCGTCGAGGCCCGCGCCGATTCCGTCCGCGATGTGGCCCTCGCGAAACCGAGGGGCGACCACGTCACGCAGGATGGACGAGGCGATCGCGTCGGTGAGCCGGTCCTCGAGGCCGTAGCCCACCTCGAGCCGGGTCCGGCGGTCGTCGAGGAAGATCAGGAAGATGACGCCGTTGTCGAGGCCCTTCTGGCCGATGCGCCAGGCCTGGGCCAGGCGGATCGAGAAGTCCTCCAGGCTCTCGCCCTGGAGCGATCGGAAGATCGCCACCACCACCTGGTTGCTGCTGGTCGCTTCCCGCGCGATCAGCTTCTGCTCGAGCCGGTCGCGGTCGGCGGGGGCCAGGACGCCCGCGTAGTCGTTGATGCGCCGGTCGGGCGGCGGCGGAATCGGCAGAGCGCCCGCGGCCGGTCGGGTGAGGAGAACCAGCAGCAGGAGCGCGGGCACGAGGCGGCGGAGCATGGATTTCCCCCGCCGGCGCGCCGGCCTAGAACTTCACCTTCGGGGCTTCCTGGGCGCCCGGGGCCGCCTCGAAGAAGGCCTTCTCCTTGAAGCCGCGCAGCGAGGCCACGATGCTGCCGGGGAACAGGCGCAGCCGCGTGTTGTAGTCGCGCACCGCCTCGTTGTAGCGCATGCGCTCCACCGCGATGCGGTTCTCGGTGCCCTCGAGCTGGCTCTGCAGGGTGAGGAAGTTCTGGTTGGACTTGAGATCGGGATAGCGCTCGACGGTGACCAGCAGCCGACCCAGCGCGCCGGTCAGCTCGTTCTGGGCCTGCTGGAACTTCTGGAACGCGGCCGGATCGTTGATCAGCTCGGGGGTCGCCTTGATGCCGGCCACGCTGGCGCGGGCCTTCGTCACCTCTTCCAGCACCGTGCGCTCCTGGGCCGCGTAGCCCTTCACGGTCTCCACCAGATTCGGGATCAGGTCCGCGCGACGCTGGTAGACGTTCTGCACCTGCGCCCACTTCTCGTTGACGAGCTGCTCCTGGGCCACCAGCTGGTTGTTGATGCCGATCGCCCACGCGATGCCGCCGATGACGATCAGGATGATCACGCCCAGCACGATCAGTCCGGTTTTCATGGCCGCAGTATACCCTCTGTCAGAGGTCGTTACCCGAATACGACTGGTTGAAGGACTTGTTGCAGAGGGGGAAGTCCGGCACGATGTTCCGGAGCAGCGCGTGCGAGAGCGGCCGCCAGTTGAGGAAGGACGGGTCCATGATCTTCACCCGGTAGAGGCGGCCCGCCGCGTCGGCCATCACCCAGTGGAGGATGCCGCCGCGCCAGCCCTCCACGAGCCCGAACGCGGGCTCGAAGGCCGGCAGCGGGCCGAGCGGCGCCGCGAGCGGGCCGTCCGGGATCCCGTCGAGCGCGCGGCGGATCAAGGCCGCCGCCTCCCGCGCCTCCTCGAGCCGCACCAGGGTGCGCGCCTTGACGTCTCCGCCCTCGTGCACCACGACCCGCACCCCCAGCCGGTCGTAGGCCGCGAACGGCTGGTCCCGGCGGACGTCCGCGTCGATCCCGGAGGCGCGCGCCACCACGCCCAGCACCCCGTAATCCCGCGCGATCCCGGTCTCGAGGCGCCCGGTCTCCTCCAGGCGGTCCATCACCAGGGTGTTGCGCAGGGTGAGCGCGGCGATCTCGTCGAAGTCCCGCACCGCCGCGTCGACCTCCGCGGGAAGATCCAGGCCCGGAGGCAGATCGTGGCCCACACCGCCCGGGACGACGCCGCCGCGCAGGAGGCGATTGCCGGTCAGCCGCCGGTTCAGGCGGAGCACGCGCTCGCGGATGCGGAAGCAGTGCGAGTGGGCCACCGCGTAGCCGGTGTCGTTGGCGATCATCCCGAAGTCGCCCACGTGGTTGTAGAGCCGCTCCATCTCGAGCAGCACCACCCGCAGCCGCCGCGCCCGCTCCGGCACCACCGTGCCCGCGGCGGACTCCAGCGCCTGGCAGTAGGCGAGCGAGTGGCCGACCGTGGTGTCGCCGGACACGCGCTCGGCCAGCGCCACCCCGTCGCCGGGGGCGCGGCCCTCGAAGAGCTTCTCGGTCCCCTTGTGGGTGAAGTAGAGCCGCGACTTCATGTCGATGATGGTCTCGCCCACGACGCTGAACCGGAAATGGCCGGGCTCGATCACGCCCGCGTGCACCGGTCCCACCGGGATCTCGTACACGCCCTCGCCGCCCACCTCGGTGAACGGGAACGGGCTCCCGTCGTCCTGGAACTGCCGGGGGGCGGCGTCCTTCCGCAGGGGGAAGTAGTCCTCCGGCCAGAAGGCATGGCGCACCAGCGGACGGGGGTCCGGATGTCCGGACGCCCGGATCCCGAAGAGGTCGAACAGCTCCCGCTCGAACAGCGAGGCGGGGTAGTAGAAGGTGGCCAGGGAGGTGAGCGCGGGCGCCTCCGGCGGCAGCCACTGCGCGGCGTGCACGAACCAGTGCTCCCGGGGATGCGCGAAGAGGTCGTACACCTCGAAGCGCCCCGCGTCGGCGCGACGGTCGTTGCCGACCATCAGCCGCAGCTCGGCCCCGTGGTCGGCGCGGAGCACCAGCGCGAGGCGGCGGGCGTCGCGCGGCTCGATACGACAGTGCAGCTCGCGACCGCGTACCACCCGCACGTCGTGGAGGCCGCCGTCCAGTCGGCCGGCGAGGGCCCGGGCGAGCGCGTCGAGGTCCTTCATCGCTCCACCATGGTCACGATGTCCTGCAGGAGGATCTCGAGCGGGTCGGGCAGGACGAGGCCGAGGACCAGCAGGACCAGCACGCAGACCGCCAGGGGCACGAGGGCCCAGCGCTCCGTCTCCCCGGCGGGCAGGTCGGTCCGCGCGGCGCCGTAGAGCATGCGGTTGAGCTGGGCGACCACGGCCACGAACGCCACCGCGAGCAGCGCGAGCACGAGCGCCATGAGCCAGCCGTGCCCGGTGGCGAAGCCGGCCCGGAGCAGCGCCAGCTTGGAGAGGAAGAGGCCGCCCGGCGGCAGCCCCACCAGCGCGAGGGCGCCCGCCGCGAAGAGCCCGCCGGTCACCGGCATGGTGCGGAGCAGCCCGGAGACCTCCCGGATGTCGGCGGTGCGGTAGCGTCCCAGGATCCGCCCGGAGAGGAGGAACATCATCGACTTGGCCGCGGTGTGGTTCACCAGGTGCAGCATCGAGGCGAACACCCCGAGCGGGCCCAGGGCGAGGCCCAGGCACATGAGGCCGGTATGCTCGATGCTCGAGTAGGCGAGCAGGCGCTTGTAGTGCCGCTGCCCGGTCAGCGACAGCGCGGCCACCCCGAGGGAGATCACGCCGAGCCCCATCAGCAGGCCGTCGGGCACCGGCCCGTCCACCGCCAGGGCCACCACCGCCTTCCACCGCACGATCGCGTACAGCGCGACGGCCAGCAGCACGCCCGACATCATGGCGGAGAGCGCGGCCGGGGCTTCCGCGTGGGCGTCGGGCAGCCAGGTGTGCATGGGAGCCAGGCCCGCCTTCGTGCCGTAGCCCACCAGGATGAACACGAAGGACAGCTGCATGGCGGCCGGGTGGAGCGCGGGCGCCGCGTCCATCAGCACCGTCCAGCGCAGAGCGGACTCCTGGGGCCCGGCCACGGTGGCGAAATCGAAGTACGCCAGCACCGTGCCGACGAACGCGAGGGCGATGCCGACCGAGCCGATCAGGATGTACTTCCAGGAGGCCTCCACCGAGGCGCGGCTCACGTGCAGCGGCACCAGGAGCGCGGAGGTGATGGTGGTGGCCTCGATGGCCACCCACATCACGGCCACGTTGCCGGTGGTGACCGCGATCAGCATGGTGGCCGCGAACAGGCTCGCGAGGGCGCGGAAGCGCCGCCCCTCCCCGGGCGCGGCGTGACCACCGCCGGGGCCCAGCCCCATCGCGAGCGCGCCGACGAAGGCCACGCACACCGCGAGCACGGCGGAGAGCGCGTCCACGCGGAACAGGCCCTCGGGCCCCCAGGTGGGCACGCCGCCCGCCACCACCCGCGCGGCGAGTCCCAGCGCGCCCGCGAGCGAGCCCGCGGCCAGCAGCGCCACCAGCGCGCGGGTCGTGCGGGGCGCGCCCGGGATGGCGGCGGCGAGCACCGCCCCCAGCACCGGACCGCCCAGCAGCAGCAGGAAGAGCGCGGGCTCGGACACGGCTCAGCGCCTCAGCCGGTTGAGCTGCTCGACGTCCAGGCTCTGGAACGTCTGGTGGATGTGGTAGACCACGATCTGCATGACGAGGAACCCCATCATCGCGTCGAGAAAGACGCCGATCTCCACGATCAGCGGGATGCCGTAGGTGCCGAGCACGGCGAGCAGCGCGATCCCGTTCTCGAGCATCAGGAAGCCGATCACCTGGGCCAGCGCGTGCCGCCGGCTGACGATCACGAACAGGCTCACGAACACCACGCCCATCGCGAGCGGCATCCCGGCCCGGGTGGGGAGCGGGCTCGCCTCGACCAGGGGCCGCATGACCACGTAGGCCAGGAGGACCAGCAGCGCGCCGGCCAGGAGCGAGGTCGCGGTGTTGACGTAGGGCGGGACGTGGCGGGCCGGTCCGAGCCGCCGGGCCATGCGGTGCAGCAGCACCGGGATCCCGACGCCCTTGAGCGCGATCAGCAGCACCGCCACCAGGTAGAGCTCGTGCTTGTCCGCGAAGTACCCGACCAGGCCCGCGGTGGCGCCGAGCGCGATCGACTGGATCGCGAGCGCGCTCACGTGGGCGGGGGTGCCGCGCCGCCACAGCAGCAGGAACGAGGTGATGAGCACCAGGCTCGAGCCGAGCATGGCGAGCTGCGCGAACGCGTCGTTCACGGCCCTACCTCGAGAGGAACGACGCGGTGATGGCCAGGAGGGCCAGCACGAAGGAGACGCTCAGCAATTCGGGCACCCGGAAGAGCCGCAGCTTGGCCACGCGGGTCTCGAACACCGCCACCGCCGCCGCGAGGACGGCCAGCTTGGCCACGTAGGTCACCGCCGCGAGCAGGAGCGCGCCCGGGCCGAGGGTGGTCGCCACGCCCCAGGGCACGAACAGGTTGGCGAGCAGCGTGAAGAACACGAGCAGCTTGAGCGCGGCCGCCCACTCGATGAGGGCGAGGTACCGGCCCGAGTACTCCAGCACCATCGCCTCGTGGATCATGGTGAGCTCGAGATGGGTGGCCGGGTTGTCCACCGGCAGGCGCCCCGTCTCGGCGAGGGTGACGATGAACAGCGCGGTGAACGCGAGCAGGTAGCCGGGGCTCACCGCATCCGCGGGCCGCGCCATCGCGCGCGCCACGATCTCGCCCAGGTTGGTCGAGCCCGCCCCGAGCGCGAGCGCGAACATGGCCACCGCGATGCTGGGCTCGGCGAGCGCGGCCACCGTCATCTCGCGGCTCGCCCCCATGCCGCCGAACGCGGAGCCGGGATCGAGCCCGGCCAGGGCCAGGAAGAAGGTGCCGAGCAGCAGCAGGTACACGACCACCAGCAGGTCCCCGACCGGGTCGAGCGGCAGCGGCACCGCGAGCACCGGCAGCAGGAAAGTCACCGCGGCGGTGCTCGTGAACACCACGTACGGGGCCAGGCGGAACAGCCACGACGCGTTGACCGAGACCACCGTCTCCTTGGCCAGCAGCTTGCGCAGGTCGAGGTAGGGCTGCCAGACCGGCGAGCCGCGCCGGTTCTGCATGCGCGCCTTCAGCCAGCGGATCAGCCCGATGAGGCCCGGGGCCACCGCCAGGCACAGCAGCGCCTGGGCGGCCGCCAGCACGTGGCCGCTCGCCGCGGTCACGGGGCCCCGCTCACGAGCAGCGCCCCCAGCAGCAGCACGAGGGCTCCCACCACGTAGGCCAGGTACGCGTGGATCGAGCCCGACTGGAGCAGCAGGGTCCGCCGGCCCCAGCGCCGAACCCGGCCCAGCACCGGCTCGTAGAGATAGTGCTCGAACCACGGCAGCAGGCGCGCGCGGTACGCGATGGCCTGCACGAAGTAGCGCGACTCGGGATGATGGTCGACGGTGACGTCCTCGGTCGGCCGGTAGATCGCCGAGAATACGCGGCGCAGGGGCTCCGCGAAGGCGGTCGCGGTGTACTCCATGCGCGGGCTCTGCCCCACCCGCCCGCAGCCCCAGGTGGCCGCCAGCCGCACGGGCCGGCGCGAGGAGACCGCGCGCACCAGCAGCCACACCAGCCCGAGGCCGACCGCGAGGCCGGCGATGACCGCGGGCGGCGACATGCGGGCCAGCCCGGCCGGCGTCTGGAACGAGAGCCACAGCGCGAAGGTCGGCGGATGCGGCGCCAGCCCGACGAGCGTGGAGGCGACCGCCCCCGCCGCGGCCAGCGCGGGCAGGGCTCCCGCGGCCAGCAGCACGCACGCGGCGGCCAGCGCCACCATCCCGGCGCGCATCGTGACCGACGCCTCGTGGGCCGCCGCGGCGGCGTCGGAACGCGGCAGGGCGAGGAAGCTGATCCCGAAGGCCTTGGCGAAGGCGGCCGCCGCGAGCCCCGCGGTCAGGGCCAGCACGCCGAGGGCCAGCACCATCAGCACCGCCACCACCGGCGAGGCCACCGCGACCCCGGGCAGCAATGCCTGGAAGAGCAGCCACTCGCTCATGAACCCGTTGAGCGGCGGCAGGCCCGCGATGGCCACCGTGCCGAGCAGCATGCACGGGGCCGTCCACGGCATCCGCCGGATGAGCCCGCCGTACCGGTTCATGTTGCGCGTGCCGGTCGCGTGGAGGATGGAGCCCGCGCCCAGGAACAGGAGCCCCTTGAAGGCCGCGTGGTTCAGCGCGTGGTAGAGCGCAGCCGCCACCGCCAGGGCCGCCGCCCGCGGCAGGTCGAGGGCCTGGAAGAGGAAGCCGGCCCCCACTCCCAGCGTGATGAGGCCCGCGTTCTCCACCGTGGAGTAGGCGAGCAGGCGCTTGATGTCGTCCTCCATCAGCGCGTAGAGGACGCCCACCAGCGCCGAGGCCGCGCCGAGCCCGATCAAGAGCGCGCCCCACCAGGCCGGACCGCCGCCGAGCACGTCGAAGCCCACGCGGAGCAGACCGTAGATGCCGAGCGTGATCATGACGCCCGACATCAGCGCGGAGACGTGGCTGGGGGCGGCGGGGTGTGCCCGCGGCAGCCACACGTGGAGCGGCACCAAACCCGCCTTGGAGCCGAAGCCCAGCACGGCCAGCACGAACACCAGCCCGCGCGCCGCGGGGTCGAGCTCGGCCGCGGCCGCGCTCAGGTCCGCGAAGTCGAGCGAGGGCGCCGCCGCCCCGAGGAAGAGGAAGGCGCCGAGCAGGAACGCCAGCCCGACCTGCGTCATCCCGAGGTACCAGGTGCCGGCCCTCACCGTCTCGGGATCCTCGTGGTCGGTGAGCACGAGGAAGTAGGAGGCGAGCGACATGCCCTCCCAGGCGAGCAGGAACGTCATCACGTTGCCGGCGAGGGGCACGAGGCTGGTGGCGAGCAGGAACAGGTTCAGCGCGACTCCCAGCCCGCGGAGCGAATACCGACCGGCGTAGCCGGCCACGTACCCCGCGCCGTAGAGGACGGCCGGCGCGGCCACCACGCCGATCAGCACGAGGAAGAAGGCGGCGAGGACGTCGAGGCGGAGGACCACGCCGCCCGCGACCGCCGCCACGTCCAGCGCCGCCCAGTGATGCGCCGCCCCGCCGGCCGATCCGCTGAGGCCGAGCAGGAGCCCCGCGATCGCCCCGACGATGGCGCCGGCGGCCGACGCCGTGTGCCCCCCGCGCTCCTGTCCCCAGACGCCCGCCGCGGCAGCGCCGGCGGCGTAGCCGCCGACCATCACCGCGAACAGGAGGTCGGTCACGGGCTAGGAGCGGGGGGCCCCGCGCATCGCGGTCAGGATGCCCCGCAGGATCTGGACGGGCTCGGGCGGACAGCCATCCACGAACACGTCCACCGGGACGACGCGATCGACGCTGCCCACGACCGCGTAGCTGCCCGCGAACACGCCGCAGGTGCGCGCGCAGTCGCCGACCGCCACCACCAGCTTGGGCGCGGGCGTGGCCTCGTAGGTCCGGCGGAGCGGCACCTCCATGTTGCGGGTGACCGGGCCGGTGACCAGGAGGAGGTCGGCGTGACGCGGAGACGCCACGAAGCGGATCCCGAACTGCTCGCTGTCGTAGACGGGACCGCTGAGGCCGGTGATCTCGATCTCGCACCCGTTGCAGGAGCCCGCATCCACCTCGCGGATCGCCAGGGTGCGGCGGAAGAGCCGTCGGGCCTCCGCCTGGACCTCGCGGGCCACGTGGAGCATCTCGGCCTCCTCCGGCGAGGGCGCCGCCATCGGCAGGGTCACGACTCCCACCCTTAGCATCTTCTGAAAGAGCAGCATCAGGCAGCTACTATGGCGCGCTCTCCCCGCCGGGACCAAGGAATGAGATGGCCGCGCCCGCGTGACGGCTGCCCCGCGCCGCGTGACGAGAAGGGCGCGCCGCGGCGACGCGTCAGCCGCGCAGGCGCGCGATGACCGCGTCCGCGAAGGCGGCGGTGCCGAGACGGCCGCCCAAATCGCGGGTCTTGCAGCCCTCGGCGAGCGCGCGGTTGTAGCCCTCCTTGATCCGCGCGGCCACCTCCGCGCAGCGGGGGTCCGCGCGCGTCTCGGCCAGGTGGTTCAGGAGCATGACCGCGGACATCAGCAGCGCGAGCGGGTTGGCCACGTCGCGGCCCGCGATGTCGGGCGCCGAGCCGTGCACCGCCTCGAACACCGCGCCGTCGTCGCCGATGTTGGCGCCCGGCACCACCCCGAGCCCGCCCACCAGACCCGCGCAGAGGTCGCTCAGCACGTCGCCGTAGAGGTTCTCCAGGAGCAGGATGTCGAACCGGGTGGGATCCTGCACGAGCCCCATGCACCCGGCGTCGATGATCATCTCCTGGTAGTCGATCGCCGAGAACTCCTGGTCGTGCACCTGGCGGGCGCAGCGGATGAACATCCCGTCGGTGAGCTTCATGATGTTGGCCTTGTGGAACACCGTCACCTTCTTGCGGCCGCGCTGCTGCGCGTAGCGGAACGCCCAGCGGGCGATGCGCGTGCAGGCCTTCTCGGTGGCGACCTTGGTGGTGGTCACCACCCCGGGGGCCAGCGAGGCCTCGATGCCCGAGTAGAGGCCTTCGGTGTTCTCGCGGATGATGACCAGGTCCACGCCGGTGTAGCGGGTGGGCACGCCCTCCAGGTTGCGCACCGGACGCACCGCCGCGTAGAGGTCGAGCTCCTTGCGCAGGCGCACGTTGATGGAGACGAAGCCCTCGCCGATCGGGGTGGTGCAGGGCCCCTTCAGGGCCACGTGGAGGCGGGAGATGGCGTCGAGCGTCTCCTGCGGGAGCACGTCCTGGCCGCGCTCGAGGGCCGCGAGGCCGGCGCGGCACTCGACCCACTCGATGGGGGCGCCCGCCGCGTCGAGGATGCGGCGGACCGCCGCGGTGACCTCGGGTCCGATGCCGTCGCCGGGGATGAGCACGGCCTGATGTCTGGCCATGCCGTCATTATCCCCCCGCGGTGATTAAAGCTTCACCGGCACGAACTCGGTCGTGTAGTGCTGGTCGAGCGGCAGCCGCTGCTTGAGCACCCCCAGGTCCAGCAGGGTGTCCTGCATGAACTTCATCGCGTCCAGGTCCATCCGCCCGTCGACCGAGAGCAGCGGCTTCACCAGGTCGTAGGCCCGCCGGGCCGCCGGCTCGGGCCAGCCGATGCCCTTGGCGGCGATGCGGATCGACTCGTCCGGGTGGTCCCGGAAGAACTTGTGGCCCTGGAAGATCGCCCGCAGCGTGCGCTGGACGGTGTCGCGCTTGGCCTTGATGATGTCGTCGGTGGTGTAGGCCACGAGGCTGATCCACTTCGGGGTGACCTCGTCGAGGCGCATGAGGATGCGCCCCACCCCCTGGGCCTCCAGCACCGCGCCCGCGTCGCCGAAGATGCACGCCTGGGTCTCGCCCCGCCGGAGCGAGGCGGCCTGGGCGTCGAGACCGCCCACGCCCACGATCTTGATGTCCTTCTCCGGCTCCCAGCCCATCTTCTTGGCCAGCATGCGCGCGAACACCCAGGTGGTCGAGCCGACCACGGTGACCCCGATGGAGCCGCCCTTGAGGTCCTCGACCTTCTTGATGCTCGGGCCCACCGTCAGCGTGAAGTGGTTCTTCTCCAGGATGGTGGCGATCGCCCGGATCCCGGTCCCGCGCTCGCGGAACACCAGGGGGTCGGTGGCGCCGGTGATCCCGATGTCGGCCGCGCCCGCCAGCACGCCCTTGAGCAGGTCGGGGCCGCCCTTGAACGGGACCATCTCGGCGTCGAGGTCGTTCTGCTTGAAGAAGCCCTTCTCGATGCCGATCATGGTGGGGGCGTTCACCCCGAGGTCGCCCAGCACCACGCAGCCCACCTTCACCGCGGTGGCCGCGCCGGCCCGGGGGGGCCGCCAGGCGCCCATCGTCGCGGCCGCCGTGGCCGCCGCCATCGTCCCGAGGAACCGCCGCCGCGTCGTCGCCATCGATCGGGCCTCCTGTGTCAGCGCCAGCGGGAGAGCCGCCGGCTCCAGTGCTCGAGAGACAGTACCACGACGATGGACAGCGCCGACACGATCGCGGTGGCCGCGAAGAGGTCGGGCGCCCGGAAGGCCAGGGCCATCCGCTGCATGAGGAAGCCCATGCCGCGGGTGCCCGCGAACATCTCGGCGAGGAGCACGCCCAGCATCGCGAACACGATCCCCACGCGCATGCCCGCCACCACCGAGGGCAGCACCGCGGGCAGCAGCACCTTGCGGCTCACCTGCCCGCGGGTGGCGCCCATCGACACCGCCGCGGTCACCAGGGTCGGATCCACGTCGCGCGTGCCCGCCGCCACCATCAGCACGATGGGGAACACCGCGAAGAGCGTGGCGGTCAGCACCGCGGTGGTGGCGCCGAGGCCGCAGATGAGGGCGATCCAGGGCAGCACCAGCACCTTGGGCACGCCGTAGGCCGCCACCACGTAGGGCATCGCGACCGCGTGGGGGAAGCGGCGGGCGCCGAGCCAGAGCCCGGCCGCCACCCCGAGCCCCACCGCGAGGACGTAGCCGGCCAGCGCCTTCAGCAGCGTGTCGCCCAGGCGCGACAGCGCCTCGCGCGCGGTGCTCCCGAGCGCGGCCGCCACCGCGGCCGGCGTCGGCACGAACAGCGGGTCCGCGACGCCGGTGCGGACCGCGAGGTCCCAGAGCAGGAGCAGCGCGGCCAGCGAGAGGGCCTGGCAGCCCAGGACGCCTAGCCGGCCCATCGCTTCACCCGCGCCTCCACCAGCGCCCCCGCGGTGTCGAGCGCCAGCACGCCCGCGCCCACCAGGACCGCCAGCACCGCGTACTCGCGGGTCATCATGAGGCCGTAGGCGTAGCTGATCACGTACCCGACGCCCGCGCGCGCGCCCAGGATCTCGCCCACCAGCACGCCGACCACCGCGAGGGCGAGGCCCGCGCGCAGGCCGCCCACCATGGTGGAGGCCATCGCGGGCAGCATGACCTTCCGGAAGACGGTGAACGGGCGCGCGCCCATCGAGCGCGCCACCGTCACCAGCGTCGGCGGCACCTGGCGGATGCCGGCCAGCACCGAGAGCACGACCGGGAAGAAGCCGAGGAGCACGCCGAACGCGATCTTCGACGCGGGCCCCAGGCCGAAGAAGAGCATCAGCGACGGGTACCAGATGACGCTCGGCACCGCGTAGAGCGCGGCGAGGAGCGGCTCGTAGATCCGCCCCACCGTGGTCCGGAGCCCCAGCAGGAAGCCGAGCCAGAGGCCCGCCGTCACCGCGATGGCGTACGCGGCCAGGATCTCCTTCACGGTGAGCCACACGTGCGCGGCCAGCGGCGGCAATTCGGGCACCCGCCACATCGCGAGCAGCGCCCCCGGCAGGGCCGAGGGCCGGACGTAGAAGAGCGGATTGAGCGGGGCGGCCACCGCCTCCCACAGGGCGAGCACCGCCACCGCGATCGCCACGCGTCCCGCCAGCACCTTCACGGCCGGCCCCCCATGGCCTTCAGCGACTCCTCCCGCACCTGCTCCCAGAGCTTGGCGCGCAGCGCCGTGACCTCGGGCGCGTTCAGATCGCGCGGGAACGGCAGCGTCACGTCGAGCACGTCCTTGACGCGGCCGGGGCGCGCGGTCATGACCACGATGCGGTCGGAGAGCGCGATCGCTTCCTGCAGGCTGTGGGTGACGAACACCACCGTCTTGCGCGTGCGCCGGCGGATGCCCACCAGCCACTCGCCCATCAGCAGACGCGTCTGCTCGTCGAGCGCGCCGAAGGGCTCGTCCATCAGGAGGATCGGGGTGTCGAGCGCGAGCGCGCGGGCGATGGCCACCCGCTGCCGCATGCCGCCCGAGAGCTCGCGCGGATACTTCCGCTCGAAGCCGGCCAG
>DASRHC010000062.1:0-38645 GCA_035650715.1 Candidatus Methylomirabilota bacterium
CAGGTTCAAAAAAAGCTGTTGCAACTGCGATACGTTGCCGAGCACGGTCCGTCCGGCCGCGGTCCCCACTTGCCGGAGCCGGATGTGCTGCTCCTCCATCTGGGCGTGGAGGGTTTCGAGCACGTCCTGAATCGGCTCCACAATTTCCACCGGAACCATAGGCAGTGCCGTGGCGCGAGATACAGTCCGAAAGCGGCTCAAGAGCGCGTCGATGCGTTCGATCTCGCGACTTGTGGTTCGACTAAGCTTGTTGCGGAATTCTTCGTCGTCCCAACGTGACGGCAGAAGTTGGGCGTACGTCTTCATGCTAACCAGGGGATTTCGGATCTCGTGGATGAGACCAGAGGTGATTGCCTCTATTGAGGCGAGACGCTCAGCACGACGCTTCTCCTGCTCGAGTTCCTTAAGCCGTGAGATGTCACTCAAAACAGCTACCGCGCCTAGAATCGTACCTTGGGGCCCATGTATGGGTAGTGTTGAGCAGATGAGTGGTCGTGGCCGCCGGGCTTGGTTGGGAAGTGTAAATTCGATTTGCGAACGCGCTTCACCGTCGGACGCTGTTGCCTGCAATAGATCTGATAGTGGCGCTGGGAGATCTCGCGGTGAGGCTCCGTGAGCCAGGCGCGAAGCGGTGCCGGTCAGTCGTTCGGCAGCGCGGTTGAACAACGTTATCCGTCCACGTCGGCCGACCGCGACTACACCACTCTCAATGGTCTGCAGAATTGTTTGCAGTTGCTCGTTCATCTGAACTACATGCGTGTGCGTCTGGGCGTTCCGCACGGCCACGGCGACCTGATTGGCCAATGTGGAGAGCAAATCCACATCATTGCTGAAATATGGATCGCCAGATCTCTTTGCGCCGATGAGGATGCAACCAGTAGTCGCACCCTCTTCGCGAAGAGGTAGCGCCACTTCAACGGAATGCTGAGTCATGAACACGGCAAGGTCGCGCGTATGATCTGTGGGCTCGCGCGATCGCAGGTCGTCTGAAAACAACAGTGGCCGAATGGCGAGCTCTCTGAAGAGAGCCGCGTCCGTGGACAGCGTTTTTGGCAATGAGCCAGCGGCTCGGCTCCACGCTAGGACGTACTCGTAGTCTTCGAGATCCATGAGATAAATCGAGACGCTATCTGGGTGAAAAGTCTCGTCTATGACATCGGCTGTATGGGTCAGAAGCGCCTCAAGATCAATTGTGTCGGTTAAGGCATCACTCGCATTTCGCAGAGTGTGGGCATAGTCGTAGGGGTTCCGATATACATAGCGATCCAAGAAATGCTGAATTGCCCGAACCGGATTTAGGAGGAACACCACTACGGCCGACAGCAAAATTTCACGCAGCGAGAAATCGTGCTCGTCAGGAAGCACGCGATTCGCAGCAATCAGCACCAACGTGATTGTCCCGGCTGCGATTCCGACAGCGCCCAGGTAGGTGGCGCCGCGATGGATTACGAGCCGGATATCCATTAGGCGATGCCTGATGATTGCGTGGCCTATGATCCCCAGGAGAATGAGCGAGAACAGGGGGCCATACCTGCCGTAGGCCGATGTTTTTAGTACTAAGGGTAGTACGACGTTCGTCGTCGTGATCAGAGCACCGGATAAGACGAACGCCAGAATCACGTAACGAACTTGAATAGCCTCAAGGCCTTCGGAGAGCCTGTGCTTCTTGGCGAGCAGGTAGATCGTAGTTCCAAGCCCTATGAGGGCGTACAGAGCGAATGCTGGGTGCAGAGGCCCGTATGTGACCGTGAGGACGTCGTCGTGGACCTTGGCGGATGAAGCAATCCATGAAGTGAAAGACAGGAAAAAGAATCCGACTCCAATCGGAGCAAGGCCTCGTCGGATGATCTGGCTATCGCGCCGCGTGATAGATGCGAAGCGATCAATAAAAATCAAGAACGCTACCGCGAACAAACTTCCTGCAGCAAATGCGACGCGAATAATCGTAGTGGTGTTGCCGAAGCCTTGTTCGCTTGGGTCTGTGTGATAGCCGAACGCAAGCGCAGCAGCCCAACCGCTCGTTGTAAGAGCGAGGAAGGTGAAGGCGCGATTAAGAGGCGCACGCGGAGAGCGGCTCAACGTGTATGCGCCAACGCAGAGATTTGCGCCTGCAGTGGAGAGAAGCAAGAGCCAATTGACACTGCCCGAGATCATGTTGATGCTGAATCTCGCTGAATGTCCGAAGGCAGATCTTTCAGTGCTGCCACCGGGTGGAGCATCTCTACGCTGCCATCGATGGTAGGAAGCTCGACAACGATGGTTGTGCCCGGCCCTGGATGACTATCCTCCGCGCGAATTGATCCTCGGTGGGCATCTACAATGCTTCGGCAGATAGCAAGGCCCAGGCCGGATCCAGTGGGTTTAGTGGTGAAGAACGGCTCAAAGATGTGGGCCCTCGCGGCCTCCGGTATTCCCGGGCCGGTATCTGAGATCTCAATCGCTATCGCGGGAGCGCCTCGGCTGAAGTTTCGGCCGAGACGGATATTCAACTCCCCGTCAGAACCCATAGCTTCCAAGGCGTTCTGTAGGAGGTTCAGGAATAGTTGCTTGAGTTGTCCTTCATCGATGGAGACCAGAAATGGTTCATCCTCAGCTCGAAAATGGACTACGGTCCGACTTTGCTCGAGTTGACCACGCAAGAGCTTAAGGGTTTCGGAGATCGGTTGACGAATGTCAACAGCTCCAGCTTGTTGCTGGGGAGCACTGGCAATTCCACGAAGTCGTGCAACGAGGTTGTCAATACGATCGATCTCACGCACAACGACCTTCGAGAAGTCCTCACGAAAGTCGACATCCGAGAATCGCTCCGGTAGAAGTTCGGCGAAAGTCCGAATTGCGACCAAGGGGTTCTTGATTTCGTGCGCGACGCCAGAAGCGAGAGAGCCGAATGAGGCAAGTCTCTCGGCTCGCTGCTTTTCGTGTTCAAGTTCTTTGAGGCGAGAGAGATCACTAAATACTATGAGCGCGCCGTGGGTCGATCCGTCCTTGCCTTGGAGCGGAGCCGTAGACAGTACTAGGGGTATCGAGACACCGGTTGCAGTATGGAGCGACGTCTCTAGTTGCGACAGTGGCTTGCGCTCCACCAATGTGGTACGGAGCGGCTCGAGAAGTGCAATAGGGAGGTCCTTGTACGAACGGTGAGCCCGTCGGTCAAAAGTTAGGCCCGTGAGACGTTCTGCTGCACGATTGAAGAGCGACACATGGCCTGTGGCATCTACTGCAATTACGCCGCTGGCCATAGTGGAAAGGATGTTGTCCACGTACTCGTTGACTAAGACCACCTCGCTGTAGAGGTGCGCATTCTTGAGTGCGACCGCGGCTTGCCCGACGAGCGTGGACAGAAGGTCAATATCTTCCGAGAAGTAAGGATCGCCGGATCGCTTGGGTCCTACAACAAGTATTCCCGCCAAGGAGTGCTCCTCGAAGAGTGGGAAAGCGACGGCTCCACGCATGTCCAGCAGTGCTCGAGCAGCTTGAGTGTGCGCGGTGCGCTCTTCTCGGACCGCCTCCTCCTGCACCAATGGTCGTCGCTGGGCGAGCATAAAGGCGACCATTGGAGAGTTGCGAGGTATTGCTCGCTGCGGAATGGTCTCGTGATGCCAATTGGAGGACGAGGCTGGGCTATTTTGAGCGACGTACGCTTGTTCCACTTGAGACAGCAGATAGACCGTGACTGTTTCGGCTTTGAAGGTGCTTTCGATGGTGACCGTTAACGATTTGAGAAGCGACTGCAGATCTAGTGTGCTGCTTAGTTGCCTGCTTGCTTCACGGATTGTGCGCTGAAAGTCATATTTCTCTCGATAGAGATAGCGGTTGAAGGATTGCTGAATCCATGCCTTGAGAGGCTGGAAAGTGATGGCAACAAGTGTCGCGAGGACTAGCGCCTCCGACAGGGAAAGTGCAGTGGAGTCTAGGCCTGACGCGAGACGGGAAAGCTTGGCAACCCCAACGAATACCAAGATAGACGCCAGAATTGCCGAAACGTAGACAGCGCCTTGCCGGATCACAACGCGAATATCCATCAATCGGTGGCGGATGATCGCGTGTGCCGAAAAGGAGACAACAAGTAACGAGAAGTAGGGGCCGAGCACGCTATAGCGAGACGTCTTCAGGACTAGCGGCAGGATAAGGTTAGTCGTGATGGCGCCTGTGCCGCCGAGCAAAATACCCAGGAGAAGGTACCGGAGCTGTATTCTTCTGACACCGGCAGCCGATTGCATTGTACGCCACAGGGTGAAGAGCGCCAGAACGAAGCAGCAAAGAAAGTAGAGGGCAAATGGTTTGTGCGCGGGCCCGTGCACAAAGGTCGCCCCGTCGGACGAAATCTGAGCGCCCGCAACAATCCAAGGGGAAAGTGAAAGCCCGACGAACACAAGGCACGCTGTGCCGGCGGCTATCGTGATCCAGTTGCGGCGGCGAGCATCTTCCGGTGAGAAGGCTGCAAACATCCATAGCAGGGCGAACGGAATGACACTCGCAAAGGCGAATCCGAGGCGCCCGAGAAATACCACAACGGCCGGATGAATTGAAGCGAGGGCAAAAGATATGCCGATGATCCAGCCGGCAATTGCGAGCGCAGCCAGAGCGAATCGGCGATTCTCTGCGGCGTGACGATTGTGAAGTAAGACGAAGAGTGCGAGCGCAACCAGCGTCGCGGAGAGCGTGAGAACTCCGAGCGTTTGCAAGCCGCGTCCCTGAGACTAGCTACTCACGGACAGCACCGAGTACCAGGGCCGCGACACTTCCGCCGAAGCTGTGGCCATTTATGAGAGCGTGGCGCACACGCGCTATGCGTGAAGTGTTGGGAACGTAGTCGAGGTCACACCGCGGATCCGATACCTCCTGGTTTATGGTGGGTGGAACGACCTGGTCCCTAATGGAAAGACATGCAGCTGCTGCCTGCATCGTCCCAGCGGCGGAAATCGGCTGCCCGATCATCGATTTGATGGAACTGATCGGGATTCGATAGGCGTGTTGCCCAAGCGCTTCCTTGAAGCCGTTTGTGTCGCATATGTCGTAGTCGGGCAAGGAACTGCCGTGAGCGTTGACATGGTCGATGCTTTCGGCAGTTAGGTCAGCCTGGCGAATCGCGGCCAAGATGGCTGCGGCCATCCTTTTTCCAGAAAGGTCCCCCTTTCGCATACCAATTGCCTCGCTTGCGGACGCGTGGCCTAACACCTCAGCGTAGATCGGCGCGCCGCGAGCTTGGGCAAAGTCCAGATCTTCGAGTATGAGCGTTGCCGCTCCTTCGGAAATCACGATTCCGTCGCGAAGACTGTCGTACGGACGGGAGGCTTTTTTCGGCGCGTCATTCCGCTTTGAGAGCGCTCCTAACGCACAAAAAGCCCCAAAAGCGAGCGGAAAGATAGGCGCATCGCACCCACCGACGACGGCAACCACCGATCCGCCATCGCGGATACTTTGAAACCCTTCGTTGATTGCGTCTATGCCGGTGCAGCAATTGGAAGAGACGGAAAGTGCGGGCCCTGTAATGCCAAACTCAATTGCGATATAGCTCGACGTCGCATGGGGTGGATATTCAAGCGCCGCCCATGGATTTACCCCGGAAGGCCCTTCTTTCCAGATTCGCTCCAGGGCGCCGGCCGCAACATCCCCGCCGCCATTGACGGATGTTCCATAGAAGATGCTGGCTCTCGAGGCTGTGTTAGGGGTCATTCTCAGGTTCGCATCCTGAAGAGCCAACTTCGTAGCGGCGACGGCGAATTGGGAGAAGCGCCCCATCATTTTTGCTTTCCGCGAAGTGATGAACTCCTTCGGGTCGAAGTCGCGGACCTCGCCGGCGACGTGGCAGGGGTAGGGGGTGGGATCGAAGGCTGTGATGTAGTCGATGGCCGACTTCCCGGCGATCAGGTTCTGCCAGAAGGTATCCTTACCGATTCCATTGGGGGCCACGACACCCAACCCAGTCACGACTACTCGCCGGGAGTTCTTCATGAGACCCTGCCCCCTAAGGGTGCGTCCGTAAAGGTGGGATAGACTTATAACCTATCAGGAAAGCAATCCAAAACCAAATCCAGGGCCGCCGGTGGTCGGGTAGAATGCGCCCATATGCAGCATCGGTATACGCGACGTCAGTTTCTGGGCCTGCTGCCCGCCGGCCTGCTCCTCACGACGCCGCGGGCCGAGGCCCTGGACGACGGCCGCTCCGCCTACAATTACCAGCTCGATCTATCGATCCTGTTTAACTTTTTGACCCTGTCTCTGACCGGCACGGTGGTCCAGGAGATCGACCGGAAGGCCGGGCGGTACAGGGTGACGATGGACGGCACCGGTACGGCCATCAGCACGCGGACCGAAGCGACCGGCATCATCCGGGACGGGCGCTTCATGCCGGTCGAGAGTCGCAGCGTGCACCACTTCCGGGGGCGCCAGAACACCGTCGCCACCAGCTACGACTACGAGCGGCAACAGGTGCAGCTGCACGCGGTGACCCACACCCTCCTCCTGGGCCGCCGCCGGCAGGTGGACGATACGCTGGCCATCCCGCCGGGGCGCCACGTCGATGACTTGATCTCGGCGGAGCTCAACTTCGCGGCCGACACGCTCGACCGCGATCGGGACGGTACCTACTCCACCTGGGTCATGCGCCGGGCTCGCGCCGACGACGAGGGGCCCGACGACGTGTCGCCCGACGGCTATCGCGCCGAGCTGGTCCCCCTCCGCTTCCGAACCACACCGGACGGGCCGGGGGGGCGCCTGACCGCGCAGATCGACATCACCCGCTTCTCCTCCTGGGCGCGCCCGGGCACCCCGGCCCGCCTCACCTTCGCGCCGAACCGACAGCTCGAGTCGGTCCAGTCCTCGCTCATCCTCGGCACCACGCTTTCGGTTCGCGTCACGGGCATCGCGTGAGCCGGCACGACCTCGTCGCGCTGGGCGAGGTGATGCTCCGGCTGGCCGCGCGTCCGCCACAGCGCCTCGACCAGGCGACGTCGCTCGACGTCCAGATCGGGGGCACGGAGGCCAACGTGGCGGCGGCGTGTGCGCGCCTGGGGCTGCGCACCGCGGTGATCTCGGTGCTGCCGTCGGACCATGCGTGGGGCGACCGCACCGTGCGGGAGCTGACCGGCCACGGGGTCGACTGCCGGGGCGTGCTGCGGCCGGCCGGGCAGCGGATGGGCCTCTACTTCATCGAGTACGGGACGGCCCCGCGCCCGGTCCGGATCCTCTACGACCGTCGCGACTCCGCGTTCAGCCGTCTCCAGCCGGAGGACGTGGACTGGTCGCTCGTCCGTCAGGCGCGGCTCGCGCATGTGACCGGCGTGACCGCGGCCCTGGGGACCAACCTGCGGGCGGTGGTCCGGCGCGCGATCGACGAGGCCTCGGCCGCGCAGGTGCCGGTGTCGTTCGACGTGAACTATCGCTCGCGCCTCTGGAGTCCGAAGGAGGCGCGTGACTTTCTCGCCGAGGTCCTGCCCCGCGTCCGCTATCTGTTCATCGGCGCCGACGACGCGGCCACCGTGTTCGATCTCGCGGGCGAGCCGGAGCGGGTGCTGGAGGGGATGCGAGCGTTGGCTCCGGCGGCCACGATCGCCTTGACCCTCGGTGAGGCCGGCTCGGCGGTGCTGACGTCGGCCGGCATCCGTCGGCCCTCCCGGCGCTACGCGGTGACGGTGGTGGATCGGGTGGGCGCGGGCGACGCCTTCGCGGCCGGCTTCCTGTGGGCCACGCTGCTCGGGCGCGACGCTCAGCAGGCGGTCGACGCCGCCACCGCGCTGGCGGCGCTCAAATGCACGATCTGGGGCGACGTCTCGCTGGTGTCACGGCCCGAGCTCGAAGATCTCCTCGCCACCGACAGCACCGAGATCCGACGCTGAGCCCGGCCGAGGTCGGCGCCGCGGCCCGCCTCGGCCGCCCGCCCGCGGTGGGGCCGCCACGCTCGCTGGTGGTTCTCCCCGGCGGCGCTCGCTAGGGGTGGTATAGTCGGCGCTGATGGCCGACGCGGCGCGGGGCGCCGAGCGAATCCTCGAGGGGCTCAATCCACCCCAGACGGCGGCCGTCACTCACGACACCGGGCCGCTGCTCATCATCGCGGGCGCGGGCACCGGCAAGACCACCGTCATCACCCGGCGCATCGCCTACCTCATCGCCACCCGCCGGGCGCGCCCGTCCGAGATCCTCGCCCTGACCTTCACCGACAAGGCGGCGGCGGAGATGGAGGAGCGCGTCGACACCCTGGTGCCGTACGGCTACGCCGACGTGCAGATCTCCACCTTCCACGCCTTCGGCGACCGGCTCATCAAGGAGAACGCGCTCGAGCTCGGCCTCACCCCGGAATTTCGCGTGCTCACCCGGGCCGAGCAGGTGATCTTCCTGCGCGATCACCTCTTCGAGTTCCCCCTGCGCCACTTCCGCCCGCTCGGCGATCCCACCCGGCACCTGCAGGCCATCCTGACCCAGTTCAGCCGCCTCAAGGACGAGGACGTGGGCCCCGACGAGTACCTGGCCCTCGCCGAGCGCATGCTGGCGGCGGCCTCCGACGACGAGAGCCGACTGCACGCGGAGCAGCACCTCGAGCTGGCCCGTACCTACGCGCAGTACCAGACGCTGATGGCGCGGCTCGGCCAGATCGACTTCGGCGACCAGATCGTCGAGGCGCTCCGCCTCTTCCGCACGCGCCCGCACGTGCTGCGACGGTACCAGGAGCGCTTCAAGCACATCCTGGTCGACGAGTTCCAGGACACCAACTACGCCCAGTTCGAGCTGGTGAAGCTTCTGGCCGCCCGCCAGCGCAACGTGGTGGTGGTGGGCGACGACGATCAGGCCATCTTCCGGTTTCGCGGCGCCTCGATGAGCAACATCCTCGCCTTCGACCGCGCCTATCCGGACGCCAGGCAGGTGGTGCTGCAGGAAAACCATCGCTCGCCCCAGGCGATTCTCGACGCGGCCTACCGGCTCATCCAGCACAACAACCCGGACCGGCTCGAGGTGGCCCAGCACATCGACAAGCGGCTCGTCTCCATCGTGGGGCCGGGCGTGGAGCCCCGGCACCTGCCCTTCGACACCGTCTCCACCGAGTCGGACCAGGTCGCGGCGATGATCCAGGAGGAGCACGAGCGTGGGCGGCCCTACCGCGACTTCGCGATCCTGGTGCGGATGAACAACGACGCCGATCAATACCTGCGCGCGCTCAACGTGCGCGGCATCCCGTGGACCTTCTCGGGCAACGCGGGCCTCTACGGCCGGGGGGAGGTGCGGCTGCTGATCGCGTTCCTGCGGACGGTGGCGCATCCCGACGACTCGGTGAGCCTGCACTACCTCGCGTCGTCCGACATCTACCAGGTGCCCATCGTCGACCTCACCAAGTGCGCGACCTACGCGGATCGCAAGCACCGCTGGCTGTTCGACGTGCTGCGCGCGGTGCCGGACGAGATCGAGATCACCGAGGACGGGGCGGGGGCGGTGGCCCGCCTCATCGCGGACCTGGAGCGCTACATGGAGCTGGCCCGCGAGCATCCGACCGGCGAGGTGCTCTACCAGTTCCTGGTCGATTCCGGGCTCATGACCCGCTACGCCAAGGCCCCCGCCGAGCTCGAGCAGGAGGTGCAGAACGTCAGCAAGTTCTTCACCCGGGTCAAGGACGCGGCCCGCGTGCTGCAGTACGACAACGTGCGGGAGTTCGTGAACCACCTGGACGCCCTGATCGAGGCGGGCGATGATCCGGCGGTGGCGGAGGCCGATACCGACACCCCGGCGGTGCACGTCCTGACCGTGCACAAGGCCAAGGGCCTCGAGTGGCCGATCGTGTTCCTGGTGGAGTGCATGCAGAATCGCTTCCCGTCCACGCGCCGCTCCGATCCGGTGGAGCTGCCCCCCGAGCTGATCAAGGACGTCCTGCCGACCGGCGATTTCCACGAGCAGGAGGAGCGCCGGCTCTTCTACGTGGCGATGACCCGCGCCAAGGAGCGGCTCTACCTCACCAGCGCGGAGGACATGGGCGGCCGGCGCAAGTGGAAGGTCAGCCAGTTCGTGCTGGAAGCGCTCGACCTGCCCAAGGACGCGGCGCGGCCGTTCCGCGCGCAGGCCATCGAGCAGCTCCGTCGCCTGGCTCCCGCGCCCCAGCACGCCGGCCTCACCCTGGCGCCCATGGGCGACGAGGAAGCGCTCGCGATCAGCCACAAGCAGGTGGACGACTACCAGACCTGCCCGCTCAAGTACCAGTACGTCCACATCCTGCGCATCCCGCTGCGCCAGCACCATGCGGTGGTCTACGGCAGCGCGCTCCACAGTGCGGTCGAGTTCTACCTGCGCCGCCGCGCCGCCGGCAACTACACCTCGCTGGACGACTTCCTGCGCGCGTTCGACCAGGCGTGGCGCAACGAGGGGTTCCTCACCCGCGAGCACGAGGAGCAACGGAAGCGGGCGGGCGTGGCCGCCCTCACGCGCTTCTATCACGAGGAGGAGGCCTCGGGCCAGAAGCCCACCGACGTGGAGCGCGAGTTCGGCTTCGACCTCGGGCCCGATCGAGTGCGCGGGCGCTTCGACCGCGTCGACGAGACCCCCGAGGGGCTCGTCATCGTGGACTACAAGTCGAGCGACGTGGCCGACCAGAAGAAGGCCGACCAGCGCGCCCGGGAGAGCCTGCAGCTCAAGATCTATGCGCTCGCCCAGCACGAGATGACCGGCCGTCTGCCCGCGCGGGTGGAGCTGCGCTTTCTCGAGACGGGGCTGGTCGGGCGTCACGTGCCGACCGTCCAGGACCTCGAGACCGCCCGGGAGGCGATCAAGGCCGCGGCGGGCGGCATCCGCCGACGCGAGTTCGAGGCGACACCGGAGTACCAGAGCTGTCGCCAGTGTGCCTACAACCAGATCTGTCCCCGCACCGCCACCCAGGAGTGAGACCCATGAAGCTCGAGGCGAACGGCATCCAGATCAACTACGAGATCGAAGGGGAGGGCCCGGTGGTGACGTTCAGCCACTCGCTGGCCTGCAACCTGTCCATGTGGGACGAGCAGGTGCAGGCCCTGAAGGGCCGGTACCGCGTGCTCCGCTACGATACGCGCGGCCACGGCCGGACCGCGGCGCCCTCGGGCGCCTACACCCTCGATCAGCTGGCGGACGACCTGAAGGGCCTGCTCGACGGACTCGGCATCGCGGAGACCCACTTCGTGGGCCTGTCGATGGGCGGCATGATCGGTCAGATCTTCGCGCTCAAATACCCGGCGCGGGTGCAGAGTCTCGTGCTGTGCGACACCACCAGCCGCTACCCCACCGGGGCCGCCTCGGTGTGGGAGGAGCGCATCAAGACCGTGAGCGCCGAGGGCATGGAGCCGATGGTGGCGCCCACGCTCGAGCGCTGGTTCACCGCGCCGTTCCGCGCGCGGCGCAAGGACGTGATGGAGAAGGTCGGCGCCATGATTCGCAGCACCCCGCCCGCGGGCTACATCGGCTGCTGCCACGCGCTGCCCAAGATCAGCGTGACCGAGAAGCTCCGGGACGTGCGGTGTCCGGCGCTGGTCATCGTCGGTGAGGAGGATCCGGGGACGCCGGTCCAGATGGCGCGCGACATCCAGGCCGCGCTGCCCGCCGCGGAGCTCGCGATCCTGAGCCGCGCCTCGCATCTGTCGAACGTGGAGCAACCCGGCGAGTTCAACCGGGTGCTCGGCGGCTTCCTCGACAAGGTCACCGGCCGCACCCGGCTCTAGCCGGCCGGCCGGCGTCATGTCCACGGCCCGGTCGGGGGCGGCGGTGGTCCGGCGGACCCGCCTCTGGCTGGGCCTCGTGCTGTTCACGTACCTCACCACCCACTTCCTCAACCACGCCCTCGGCCTGATCTCGCTCGACGCGATGGCGGCGGGGCGGGAGTGGTTCCTGCTGCTCTGGCGGAGCCGTGCCGGCACGGCGGCGCTCTACACCGCACTGTTCGTCCACCTCTCGCTCGCCTACTGGTCGCTCTACCGTCGGCGCACGCTCCGCATGCCCGGCTGGGAGGCCCTGCAGCTCTCCCTCGGCCTCACGATCCCCCTGCTGCTGGTGTGGCACGTGGTCGGCACGCGCCTCGCCCACGCGCTCCACGGCACGCGCGACACCTACACGCTGGTGGTCCTCTCGATCTGGTACCTCGACCCGATGGCGGGCTGGCGCCAGAGCATCACGCTGATCGTGGCGTGGCTGCACGGCTGCATGGGGCTGCACTTCTGGCTGCGTCTCCGTCCGTGGTATCCGCGCTGGGCTCGCGCCTTCTACACCGGCTTCCTCCTGCTGCCGGTCCTGGCGTGGCTGGGGTTCGCGGAGGCCGGCCGCGAGATCACGCGCCTGGCGATGGACCCGACGTTCGTCCCGCGCGTGCGGGCCGAGGCGCGGTTGCCCGGGCCCGAGCAGCGCGCGGTGATGGGCCGGGTCGCGCGCGGGGTCTTCTGGGGCCACCTGGCGATGATCGGCCTGGTGCTCGCCGCGCGCGGCGTCCGGGAGCGCCGGCGCCGTCGGCAGGGGGTACGCGTCACCTATCCGGACGGACGCGAGGTGGTGGTGCCGCTCGGCTTCACGATCCTGGAGGCGAGCCGCTTCGCCGGGATCCCGCACGCCTCGGTGTGCGGCGGGCGCGGCCGCTGCTCCACCTGTCGCGTTCGCGTCGTGCAGGGGGCGGAGCGGCTGCCGCTCGCCACCGTCGACGAGCTGCGCGTGCTCGGCCGCGTGGGCGCGCCGGCCCACGTGCGGCTGGCCTGCCAGGTGCGCCCGCGCGGCGACGTCGCGGTGGTGCCCCTGGTGCCCGCCGGCGCCGGCCCGGGCGATGCGATCGGCGGGCCGGACCAGCGTGAAGGCCGGGAGCTCACCATCACGGTGCTCTTCGCCGACCTGCGCGGCTTCACGCGGCTCGCCGAGCGCAAGCTGCCCTACGACGTGGTGTTCATCCTCAACCGATACTTCGAAGCCGTCGGCGGGGCGATCACCGACACGGGCGGGCTCGTCAACCAGTTCACCGGCGACGGGGTCATGGCCCTCTTCGGCGTGGATGTCCCTCCGGAGGAGGGCTCGCGCCAGGCGGTGCGGGCCGCCGCCGCGATGGTCGAGCGCCTCCAGGAGCTGAGCCGCACGCTCGCCGACGACCTGGTCGCGCCGCTGCGCCTCGGCATCGGCCTGCACACCGGCCCCGCGGTGGTGGGCCGCATGGGCTACGCGACCACCACCTATCTCACCGCGGTGGGCGACACCGTGCACGTGGCCGCGCGCCTCGAGGCGCTCACCAAGGACTACGCGTGCGAGCTCGTGCTCTCCGAAGCCACCGCGGCGCGGGCGGGCCTCGACGTGGGTGACCACGCGCGCCACGAGCTGACCGTCCGCAACCGCGAGGCGCCGCTGGCGGTGTTCGTGGTGCCGAGCGCGGCGCGGCTGGCCGAGCGTCTCGCGGTCGGCGGTGGTACAGTCCGCGCATGAGCTCGCACGGCCACTCCGCGCCGCCCGCGGGGCCGAGCGTGCCCGAGCCCTCCTTCGCCGAGCAGGCCCGCACGCTGGTCCACCTCGCGCGCGCGGGCAGCCTCGGCACGCTCTCGCGCCGGCACCCGGGCCATCCCTTCGTGTCGGTGATGCCCTACGCTCCCGACGCGCGCGGCCGGCCGCTCCTGCTGATCAGCGGGCTCGCCATGCACACCCAGAACCTCGATGCCGACGCGCGCGCGAGCCTCCTGGTCGCGCAGTCGGGCCACGAGGACCCGCTGGCCATGGCCCGCGTCACCCTGATGGGACGCGCGGGGCGCCTGCCCGCCGCCGAGCGCGCCGCCGCCCGCGAGGCGTACCTGGCCCGGCATCCGAACGCGGTGCACTGGGTCGACTACGGCGACTTCGCGTTCTGGCGTCTCGAGCTGACCGACGTCTACTTCGTGGGCGGCTTCGGGGCGATGGACTGGCTCCCCGTCGAGGGCTACGAGGCGGCGGCCCCGGACCCGCTCGCGGACGCGGCGGCCGGCATCCTCCGGCACATGAACGCCGACCACGCCGACGCGCTGCTGATCTATGCGCGCGCGCTGGGCCCGGCCGCGGCGGAGGCGGCGGAGATGACCGCGGTGGACCGGCTCGGCTTCCGGCTGCGGGTGCGGACCGCCGAGGGCTTCCAGGGGTGCCGGATCGCGTTTCCGCGCGAGGTGCGGGACGCCGGCCAGTGCCGCCGGGTCCTGACCGAGATGCTGGAGGAGTGCCGGGCCCGCGTCCCGCCGGGCTAGTTGCAGAGCGCCCCCCGGGTGGCGTAGAAAGGCTCACATCCCAAGGAGAGATCCCATGCCACGTCACGTGAAGGTCGCCGCCGCGCAGATGGGACCGAACAACGAGGGCACCAGCCGCGAGGAGATCGTGGAGCGGATGCTGGGGCTCCTCGAGCAGGCCATCCGGGAGGACGTCGAGATCCTCGCCTATCCCGAGATGGCGCTCACCACCTATTTCCCCAAGCGGGTCCGGGACGACTACGATCAGTTCTTCGAGACCGAGATGCCGCCCAAGGCGCTGGCGCCGCTGCTCCGGCGGGCCAAGGACGCCCGCATCGCCTGTCACGTGGGCTTCTGCGAGAAGGACCAGGGGCGCTACTTCAACACCGCGCTGCTGACCGACGAGACCGGACGGCTGGCGGGAACGTTCCGAAAGATCCATCTGCCGGGTGTCCGCGTGCCCGACGGGTACGCGCAGGTCTACGAGCCCTACTTCTTCGAGTCGGGCGACACCGGCTACCGCGTGTTCGACACCGCGAAGGCCAAGGTCGGCATCGCCATCTGCCAGGACCGGCGCTTCCCGGAGTCCTATCGCAGCCTGGGGCTGCTGGGGGCCGAGATCGTGCTGATCGGCTACAACACCCCGCTGTCGGCGCTGGCGCTGGACCTCAACGAGCTCTGCCTGCGCGCGGGGGCCTACCAGAACAACCTGTTCGTGGTGGGCATCGCGAAGGCCGGCATCGAGGACGGCATGGAGCTGATCGGCGGCTCCTGCATCGTGAGCCCGATGGGGCAGGTGCTGGCCAAGGCGGCCACCACCGGCGACGAGCTGGTCGCGGCCCGCATCGACCTCGACGCGATGATCCCGGCGCGCAAGCGCTGGGACTTCCTCGCCCGCCGGCATCCGGAGCACTACGGCCTGCTCACGCAGCCGACCCCGCGGAGGTCGTGATGGCGGCTCCGCACGTCGATCTGCTCGTCAAGGGCGGTCGCGTGGTCACCTCCACCGAGGTGCTGGAGACCGCGGTGGCGGTGAGCGGCGGCAAGATCGTGGCGCTGGGCGCGGAGGCGATGCTGCCGCCGGCCGAGCGCACCATCGACGCGACCGGCAAGTACGTGCTGCCCGGCCTGATCGACTGCCACGTGCACCTGGGCGCGGTGTACGACGACTGGCACACCGGCCCGGTCGCGGCGGCGCACGCGGGGCTCACCTCCCTGCTGTCGTTCGTGGAGTACGACGACCAGGCGAAGGAGACGCTGCCGCAGGCGCTGAAGCGGCTGCGCGACGAGGCCGGCTCGCAGTCCGTCGTCGACTTCGGCTTCCACTTCATCCTGAACAACCAGCCCTACATCCTGGACGGGCTGGCCGAGGCCTTCGAGCAGGGCGTGACCTCGTACAAGATCTTCATGACCTACAAGAAGCGTCCGAACCGCATGTGCTCGGACGAGTTCATCGCCCAGGTCATGGAGAAGATCGCGGGGCTGGGCGGCATCTGTCAGCTCCACTGCGAGAACGGCGACATCCTCTACCACCTGGAGAACAAGTCGATCGCGGCCGGGAAGGTGAAGCCCACCGACTTCCCCGCGACGTGCCCGCCGTGGACCGAGGAGGAGGCGATCAACCGGGCGATCCTCATCGGCGAGATGACGAAGTGCCCGGTGTACGTGGTGCACCTGTCCACGAAAGTGGGCCTCGAGCGGATCAAGGCGGCCCAGGCGCGCGGGCAGCGGGTGTGGACCGAGACGTGCCCGCAGTACATGCTGCTCACCGAGAAGGAGATGGAGACCTGGGGGCCGCTCGCCAAGATCGGCCCGCCGCTCCGCCCGGTGGACGGCCGCGACGGCGACGCGCTCTGGGCCGGCAGCCGCGAGGGCTACATCGCCACCGTGGCCAGCGATCACTCGCCGCGGCGCAAGGCGCTCAAGGAGCCGGGCTGGAAGAATATCTTCGTGGACCCGGAAGGCAGGCCGATTCCCTTCGGCGCCCCCTCCATCGAGACGCTGGTGCCGCTCATGTGGAGCGAGGGCGTGGTGAAGCGCGGCCTGCCCGTGACCTGGATGGCCCGGGTGCTGGCCGAGAATCCCGCGCGCATCTTCGGCCTGTCTCCGCGGAAGGGCGCCATCCGGGTGGGCGCCGACGCCGATCTCACCATCATCGATCCCGACGCGGATGGGACGATCACGGTGGCCGATCATCACGGCATCGCGGGCTGGACCCTCTACGAGGGATGGAAGTCGAAGGGCCGGCCGTGGATGACGGTGCTGCGCGGGCAGGTGCTGCTGAACCAGGGCCGCCTCGAGCAGAAGCCGGGCTACGGGCAGTTCCTGGCGCGGACCGGGCCGGTGGCGCCGCTGGGCGGCACCGCCGGGTAGGGACGGGCGGTGGACTACCTCGACCGGCTCTCGCGCTTCGTCGAGGACGTCCGCCTCGACCGCCTGAGCGAGGAGGCGCTGGCCGCCGCGCGCCTCGTGCTCCTCGACACGATCGGGGCGATGGCGGCGGGCAGCGCGCAGCCCGAGAACCGCCGGCTCGCCGAGCTCATGGTCGCGCGCCGGTCGCGGGCGGCTTCGACGCTGATCGGCCACGGCGGGCACGTGGACCCGCTGCTCGCCACGTTCGCCAACTCCACCGCGGGCGTCGCCCTCGAGGTCGACGAGGGCAGTCGCCTCGGCGGCGGTCATCCGGCCATCCACGTGATCCCCGCCGCGCTGGCGGTGGCGGAGGACACCGGCGCCCCCGGGGGGCGCCTGCTCGAGGCGATCGTCGCCGGCTACGAGGTGTGCTCGCGCCTCGGCTCCGCGACCACCCCCCGGCCCAACGTGCATTCCCACGGCACGTGGGGCACCATCGGCACCGCGGTGGCGGTGGCCAAGCTCGCCGGCCTGGGCGCCGTCGACGTGCGGGCGGTCATCAACCTCTCGGCCAGCATGAGCCCGGCCAACACCTGGACCACCGCGCTCGAGGGCGTGACGATCCGCAACGCCTATCCGGGGCGCTCCGGTCTCGACGGCATCCTCGCCGTCGATCTCCACCGCGCCGGCTTCACCGGGCTGCGCGACGCGCCCAGCGACGTGTACGGCACGATCCTGGCCGAGTGCTTCGAGCCCGAGCGCGCGCTGGACGGCCTGGGCGGGCCGCTCCGCATCCAGCAGAACTACTTCAAGCTCTACGCCTGCTGCCGCTACAACCACTTCGCCCTCGACTCCCTCATGACCATGCGGAAGGCCGGCGAGGTGCGGGCCGACGAGGTCGAGCGGGTGATCGTCACCACGATCCCGTTCGGCCCGCGCATGGGCGGCGCCGCGCCCGCGTCGATGCTGGGCGCCAAGTTCTCGATCCCGTACGCGGTGGCGGCCGCGCTGGTGCTGGGCCGCGCGGACGTCTCGGCCTTCGTCCCCCCCGCGCTCGACGACCCGCGCATCCGCGACCTGGCCGCACGGGTGGAGGTCCGGCCCGACCCCGACATGTCACCGCGACGCGCGGATCGTCCCACCGCGCGCGTGGAAGTCCACATGAAGGGCGGCCGCGTGCTGACCGGGGTCACCAGCGTGGTGCGCGGCGACTTCGCGGACCCGGTGCCGCCCGCCGAGGTGGTGGAGAAGTTCGTCTCGCTCGCGTCGCCCCCGCTCGGCGACGACCACGCGCGCGCGCTGGTGAAGGTGGTCGACCGGGTGGAATCCCTCGGCGATCTCCGCGAGCTCACCGCGCTGCTCGCCCCCCGCGGCCAGACGGTCGAGGTGACGCGGCGGTCATCGGAGTGACCGATCGCGGTCTCGTCGTTCCGCAGCTCACCCTGCCGCTGGACCCGCGGTCGGCTCTCGAGCCCGACCTCGCCGTGCTTCGCCCGATCCACGAGCTCTGGATGGTCGATCTGCCGGGTGAGCGGGTGCTGGTGCATCGGGACCCGCGGGGTGGCGAATATCGAACGCTGGAGGCCGCGGGGCGCGGCTCGGCTGTGACCCCGCTCGCCTTTCCACGGATCCAGGTTGCGGTCGACGAGATCCTCGGCTAGCCCGCGTCAGTAGTCCCTCGGGTCCAGCAGGTCGCGCAGGCCGTCGCCGGCCAGATTGAACGAGAGCGTCAGGGCGAAGATCGCCAGCCCCGGCCACCACGCCATCCACGGGGCGGTCTCCAGGAACTGCTGCGCGGTGTTCAGCATGGTGCCCCAGCTGGGGGTGGGCGGCTGCACGCCGAGGCCGAGGAACGACAGGATCGCCTCCGCGATGATGGCGGCGGGGATCGACACGGTGGCCTGTACGAGGAGCGCGCTCACGATGTTGGGCAGGATGTGCCACACGATCGTGCGCAGGCCGCCGGCCCCCATCGCGCGCGCGGCCTGCACGTACTCCTCCTCCTGGGTCGACAGCACGAGCCCGCGCGTCAGCCGGATGTAGGTGGGGGTGGCGGCCAGCCCGATGGCCACGGTGGCGTTGGTCAGCGAGGCCCCCATGATGGTCACGAGCCCGATGGCCAGGATCAGGAAGGGGAAGGCGAGCCAGGCGTCGGTGAGACGCATGATGAGCTGGTCGGTGACGCCGCGGCGGTAGCCCGACAGCAGGCCCGCCGGCACGCCGATGGCGATGGCGAGCAGGATCGAGAACACCCCGGCCTGCATCGAGATGCGCGTACCCCACACGACGCGGGAGAAGATGTCGCGTCCGAGGTCGTCGGTGCCGAAGGGATGGGTCGCGGTCGGGGGCTTGCGGATGTTGCCGTAGTCGGACCGCTGGGGATCGGAAATGGCGATCCACGGCGCGCCCACCGCGAGGACCACGAACAGGCACACCACCGCCGCGCCGATCACTGCGGGCGGCCGCCGCCAGAGCCGCTTCCGCAGCCGGGCGCCCGCCTCAGCCGCCACCGGCGGCGCCTCCGATACGGATACGCGGGTTCAGCACCGAGTAGGACAGATCCACGAGCAGGTTCACCAGCACGTACGTGCTGGCGGTGATCAGCACCACGCCCTGTACGAGCGGATAGTCGCGGGTGAAGACCGCCTCCACGATCAGGCGGCCGAAGCCGGGCACCACGAAGATCTGCTCGGTCACCACCGCGCCGCCCATGAGCGCGCCGGTCTGCAGGCCCAGGATCGTGACCACCGGGATCAGGCCGTTGCGGAACGCGTGGCGAAAGATCACCGCGCGCGCGGCCAGCCCTTTGCTCCACGCGGTGCGGATGTAGTCGGCGCCCAGGATCTCGATCATGCTGTTGCGCGTCTGGCGCATCAGCACCGCGGCGAGGCCCGCGCCCAGCACGAAGGCGGGCATGACCATGCGCTGCAGGTTCGCGAGGGGGTCCTCCCAGACCGGCACGAAGCCGGACGCGGGCAGCCAGTGCAGGCGCACCGACAGCAGCAGGATCAGCATGATGCCGAGCCAGAAGCTCGGCACGGACAGCCCGCAGAGCGAGACCGCGTTGACCAGGAAGTCCCAGGCGCTGTTGCGGTGCACCGCGGAAAAGACGCCGGCCGGGATCGCGATGGCCAGCGCCACCAGCAGGGACAGGCCCGCCAGCTCGATGGTGATGGGGAGCTTGCGTCCCACCGTCGAGACCACCGACTCGCGGGTGCGGATCGACTCGCCCAGGTCCCCCCGCAGGGCGAGGCCGAGCCAGCGGAGGTACTGCAGGGGGATCGGATCGTCGAGGCCGTACTTGGCGCGGATCTCGGCGAGCCCGGCCGCGTCGGCGTCGGTGCCGCCCATGACGCGAGCCGGGTCGCCGGGAATCATGCGCACGCCGGTGAACACGATGAGGCTGATCACGAACAGGGTCGCGATGGAGATCGCGACCCGTCGGATCAGGAACTCGAGCACCGGGCTCCGCTCAGTTCCAGGTCACTCCCTTGATGCGGATCAACCCGTCCGGCACCGCCTGGTAGCCCCTCAGGTTGCGGGGGTACGCCACGATGTAGTTGGCGTGGTAGAGGTAGATGATGTTGCGACGCGCGTTGATCTTCTCGAGCGCCTCGCGGTAGAGCTTCGCCCGCTCGCCCTGATCGCTCACCTCGCGCGCCCGGTTCAGCAGCGCGTCCACCGCCTCGTCGCACACGTGGGTGGTGTTGAGGCTGCCCCCGCAGGTGTGGAACTGGTGGATGTTGCCGTCCGGGTCCACCCGTCCGCTCCAGCCGATGGCGAAGGCCTGCAGCTTGCCGTTGTCGTCGTCGGTGAGGGCGGAGGCGAACTCGCTCGGCCGCAGCGTGATGTTGAAGCCGGCCTCGCGGGCCATGCCCTGGATGACCTCGCCGAAGCGGCGCTGCTGCGGGTCGTTCACGATGGTGAGCTCGAAGGCGTAGCCGCCGGCCAGCCCCGCGGCCGCGAGCAGCTGCTTGGCCCGGGCCAGGTCGCGTCCGGGGCACTTCTTGCTCTTGTCGTAGAACGGGCTCACCGGCGAGATCGGGGTGCAGCCGGGCGTGTACTGGCCGTCCCACGCCACCTGGTTGATCGCGTCGCGATCCAGGCTCAGCTCGAACGCCTCCCGCACCCGCGGATCGTTGGCCAGCGGCGTGCCCAGGTCGCCCGGGGGCTGCGTCTTGCCCGTCTTGTTGCGCAGGTTGATGGTGACGCCGGTGTAGGCCAGCCCGGTGACGCTGGACACCTCGAAGCGGCCCTCCTTCTTGAGGTTCACCGCGTCGGTCGGAGCCACCAGGTGCATCACGTCGATGTCGCCGGAGCGGAGGTTGGCGACCCGGACGTTGTCGTCGGGGATGATGCGGAACACGAGTCGATCGAAGTGGGCCTGACCGGGGTCGAAGTAGTGCTTGGACTTCTCCAGCACGATGCGGTCCTGCGGCACGCGCTCCACGAACGACCACGGCCCGACGCACACCGGGGCGGTGGCGAACTTGTCGCCGAGCGTGTTCGCGGCGGTGGGCGAGATCGGCATGCCGGAGCGGTCGGCGAGGGTGGCCACCAGCGGCGAGAACGGGCGCTTCAGCCGCAGGCGGACGGTCAGCGGATCGACGACCTCCACCGCGCTCACCGACTCGAGCTCGCTGCGCCGGTTCGAGCCCTTCATCTCGCGGTGGCGGTCGAGCGAGAACTTCACCGCCTCCGCGTTCATCGGGGTGCCGTCGTTGAACTTCACCCCGCTCCGGAGCTTGATGGTCACCGTCTTGCCGCCGTCGGAGAGCGTGGGCATGGCCGCGGCCAGCTGGGGAAAGATGCGCAGGTGGTCGTCCAGCTCGTAGAGCTTCTCGCACATGTGCTCGAAGATGATCCGGCCCACGTAGGTGCGGGACAGGGTCGGGTCGAGCAGATCCGGGTCCTGGTTGAGCGCCACCACCAGGGTTTTCTTCTGGGCCAGGGCGGGGGCCGCCGCCAGCAGCAGGGCAGCGAGCCCGAGCACGAGCCACGAACCGAGACGCGTCGTCCGCATGGGGTCTCCTTTCGACAGCGGGTAACCAACCGTCCCGCCTCGCGGTTCCCGATAGTAGTGCACTTCGCCTCCCGGCGGGCCGGGAACACGCGACCCTCCGTCAGGCCCCGGAAATTCGGCCCATGCTAGGCTCGAAATTGCTGGGCTGGTCGTGGGCCGAGCGGCGACCGACTGAGAGAAGGCAGAGCGGCCGCAGCTCCGGGGGGGGCGCCGATGGGTCGTTGCTCCTCCCCGCTGGTCCGCCCGGCGCTCGCGCCACCCATTTTCCCGTGACCGAACCCTCCGCGACCACCCCGCCGCACTCGGAGTCGGCGTCTGTGGACTGCCCGGCGCGGCTCGGCTCCGGGCTGACGGCGACCGAAGCGCGATGACCTTCCGGGCCCTCGCCGAGGTGGTCGTGCTCACCATCGCGCACCGGCTGGCCGCCATGATTCCGGCGCCCCGCACGGCGGCCATCCGCGTCCTGCCGCAGGAGCCCGAGCCCGCCGAGCACTTCGAGGTCCGGCCGTCGTGCATCCCGGACGCCGGGTGCGGGCTCTTCGCGCGGCGTCCCTTCGCGCGCGGCGAGACGCTCTGCGAGTACACCGGCGATCGGTTGACCACCTGGGAGCACTTTCGCCGGCGGGACTGGTCGTACCTGGCTCGCTGCAACGGGTTTCACCTCGACGCCCGCCCCTATCCCGAGGTGCTGGCGGCCCGCGCCAACCACCACTTCGACCCGTCCCGCCGGAACGCCACGTTCACGGAGCGGGACGGCCGCCTGTACGTGGTCGCCACGCGAGACATCGCCGCGGGCGAGGAGATCTACGTGGACTACGGCCTCACGTACTGGCGCCTCGCCCGCGTGGGGGGCCTGATCGTCTAGGGCGGCGAAGTAGTATGCTTCCGCCATGAGCGAGCACGGGTTCCAGCAGGCGGAGATGGCGGATCTCCTGGGTGTGATCGAGCGACTGGCCGGCGAGCTGTCCCTGGCCGAGGAGCCGGCGCGCTTCGTGGCGGCCCTGGAGGACGGCGCGCCCCGCGCGGGCGGTCCGTCGGCCGCCGGCTCCGCGCCCGCGCGCTAGCCGGCGCCCGCGTGGTCGATCTCGGTAGCCTGACCGCGGTCGCGGCCGCGATCCGGCAGGGCAAGGTCTCTCCCCTCGAGGTCACGCGCCACTGCCTCGAGAGGATCGCGCGCCTGGACAGCCGGCTGCGGGCGTTCATCGCGGTGAACGCCCAGGACGCGCTGGCCACGGCGGGGCGTCTCGAGGCGGAGGCGGTCCGCGGTCAGTGGCGTGGCCCGCTCCACGGCGTGCCGCTCGCGTTCAAGGACCTCTGCGCGATCGGCGGCCGGCCCGCTTCCGGTGGCACCCGGATTCGGGACTACTTCGCCGGCCCTCACGACTGCACCGCGGTGGGCCGGCTCCTGGCCGCGGGGGGCGTCAATCTCGGCCGGCTCAACATGACCGAGCTGGCCATGGGCGCGCTCGGCGACAACCCGCACCACGGCCACGCGCGCAATCCGTGGGCGCCGGAGCACTGCACCGGCGGCTCCTCCAGCGGCTCGGGGGTGGCCATCGCGGCCGGATTCGCGCTGGGCGCGATCGGCACCGACACCGGGGGCTCCATCCGGCTGCCCGCCGCGTTCTGCGGCATCACCGGGCTCAAGCCGACCTACGGGCGGGTGAGCCGCGCGGGGGCCATGGCGCTGTCGTGGTCCAACGACCATATCGGGCCGATGGCCCGCACCGCGGCCGACTGTGCGCTGATGCTTCGGGCCATGGCCGGCCCCGATCCGCTGGATCCCACCGCGAGCCCTCGCCCGGTGGACGACTACGTCGCGGCCCTGGACGGGCCGGTGCGCGGGCTCCGCATCGGCGTGGCGGAGGCGCTGCTCGGGCCGGGGATCGCCCCGGAGATGGAAGCGGCGGTGGGCGCGGCCGCCGCGGTCTTCGCCACGCTCGGCGCGCGCGTGGAGCCGGTCCGCCTGCCCGATCTCCGGGCGGTGGCCGACGTGACCGGCCTGATCTCGCGCAGCGAGGGCAGCGCGCTCCACGGCGGTCTGCTCCGCGACCGGGCGGAGGAGCTGGGCGCGTTCACCCGCGCGCGCCTCGAGCTGGGGCTGGGCGTCCCGGCCTTCGACTATCTGCAGGCCCTGCGGCTACGGGCGCGCCTGGCCCGCACGTTCATCCGCGACGTCTGGAACGACGTCGACGCCCTGGTGGCGCCGGTGATCGCCGAGCCCGCGCCGCCGCTCGCGTACGCGATCGACGGCGACCTGCAGACCATCGTGGAGCGGCAGGGACGCCTCTCGCGGCTCACCCGCCCGTTCAACGGGCTCGGGATGCCCGCGCTGAGCCTGCCGTGCGGCTTCTCGAATGCGGGCCTGCCGCTGGCCTTCCAGCTGGTCGGCCGGCCGTTCGACGAGGCCACCGTGCTGCGTCTCGGTCACGCCTACCAGAGCGCCACCGACTGGCACACGCGCCGGCCCGCCCTCGCCGGCTAGGCGTTCGGGCTGCGCAGCACGAGCTGCAGGCGATAGAAGCCGAGCACGGCGCCCTCGGCGGCGCCGTGCCGGGTGAGGGCCTCGGGGGCCAGCAGCGACCGGCACGCCGCCTCCACCGCCTCGGGGTCGATCCCCTCCACCAGCGCCACCCAGGACACGAGCGCGTCGGGCGTGGCGAGGAGTTTCTTCTCGTCGCTCCTGGCCGCGGTGCTCACGCCCGCGTCGCCCTCCAGCAGGTGGCTGGCCACGATGCCCTGGGCCTCGGCGGCGCTGGGCAGGGCGGTGACGCTGAGCCAGGAGCGCAGCTCGTCCTCGAACCCCGGCCGCGGACCGATCTGGAGCGTCGCCACCACCCCGCCCATCGCCGCGCCCAGGCTCACCACCACGCGGCAGGCGGTGCGGATGTTGTTGCGCACCAGCGGCATGCTCCGGCGCGTCCATGGGGTCGGGTCCGCGAGCCGGGCCAGGTACGCGGGGCTCTGCAGGGTATCGAGCGAGGCCGTCTCGTAGAAGTAGAAGTACCTGGGCGGCGCCCCCAGGGTGGTGTAGCGCCGCGCCCGCAGGAATCCGGGGACCTCGAGGCGCTCCGGAATGTGCTCGCGCAGGTGCCAGCGGTCGAACTCGCCGTCGCCGCCCGGAACCACGTCGTGCCAGAACGCGAGGACGCCCTCGCCGGCCATCGCCATGGCGCCGACGGTAACGGCGGCGGGGCCGCCCGTCAAGGGCGCGGCCGCTCGGCGGGCTCCCGGGCCCTGGGCTACACTCGGGGGATGGCGGAATCCACCGACACCGCGCCCTCCACGCCGGCCGAGCCGGCCACGCCCGGCCGCCTCGGCCTGCTGGGCGGGATCCGGCTGGCCTACCTGCCGGTGCTCGTGACGTACTTCTGCTACGGAGCGAGCGGCATCAACGCGATCGCCCTGCTCTACTTCCAGAAGGACGTGCTCGCCATCACTCCCGCCGAGGCCGCCGGCATCGCGTTCTGGGTGGCGCTGCCCTGGAGCACGAAGATGGTGGCCGGCGTGGCGTCCGACGTGCACCCGATCTTCGGCAGCCGGCGCTTCGCCTACCTGGTGCTGGGCGCGCTGCTCACCTTCTCGGGGTACGCCTGGCTCGCCACCGCCGCCAGCACCAAGGCCACCTACCTGGCCGCGCTCGTGATCAGCACGGTGGGGTTCATGGTGCAGGACGTGGTCGCGGACGCCCTCAGCGTGGAGGTGGCCCGCAGCGAGGAGGAGATGAAGCAGATCCAGGCCCTCGGGCGGATGGCGCTGCTCGTCGGCACCATCGCGGTCGGCTACCTGAGCGGCTGGCTGGCGGGGGCGCTCAGCGCGCGGTCCGTCTTCGCGATCTCGCTGGTGCTGCCGGTGCTCGTGCTGGCCGCGGCCTGGCTCATCCCGCACGAGCCGGCCCGGCCGGCGGCGGGGGCCGAGGCGGTCAGCCCCCTCGGGACGGCCAACGCGCGGCTGGTGGTGCTGGGCGGGCTCGCCTACGCGGCGCTCGGCGTGCTGCTGGAGGTGCTCGCGGTGCCGTTCGCGCAGGAGATCATCCTCGTCGTGTCGGGCGTCATCATCGTGCTGCTCCTGCGCCGGGTGGGGATCTCGCGCGGGGTCGCGGTGGCGGCCTTCGCCATCTTCTGCTTCCGCGCGGTGCCCGGCGCGGGCCAGGGCTTCAACTACTGGGCGATCGACCACCTCGGATTCGATCAGGAGTTCCTGGGCGTGCTCGCGCAGGTGAGCTCGGTGCTGAGCCTGGTGGGGCTCATCGTGTTCCGCAAGTCCATCACCCACCGGCCGGTGAGCTACACCCTCTTCTGGGTCACCATCGCGGGCGCGGTGCTCTACCTGCCGACCATCGGCCTGTTCTACGAGGTGTACACGTGGTTCGGGGTCAGCGCGCGCACGTTCGCCTTCATCGACACCACGATCTCGGCGCCGCTCGGCCAGCTCAGCATGGTGCCGATGCTGGCCCTGATCGCGCGCACCGCGCCGCGCGGGGCCGAGGCCACGATGTTCGCGATCATGGCCTCGCTGATGAACCTGGCCCTCTCGGCCAGCGAGCTGGGGACCCGCTACCTCAACGAGGCGTTCGGCGTCACCCAGCACGACTACTCGGGCCTGGGACGCCTGCTGATCGCGGTGGGGCTCATCGGGCTCCTGCCGCTGCTCGCGCTGCCGCTGTTGCGACGCGAGGAGGCCACGTCGCTGGCCGGCCCGCCGCCCTCGGGCGCCGCGACGGAGCGTCGTGACCCGTGATAATGTTCCCACCGTCATGGCGGTGATCGCCCCCTCCCGCACGCGGGCCGCGCTGCTGCGGCTGCTGGAGCGCGACGAGCGGCTGTTCGCGGTGCTGCTGGCCTTCGTCATGGTGGGCGGTCTGGCCTCCCTCGGCCTGGTCCCGCTCCGTCCGCGCCATCGCGTCGACGTCTACTCCCTCGTGATCTGGTTCGCGCTCTACAAGGCGGGCATCTTCGCGCTGGTGACCGTGAACCCGCGCGCCACGCGGCGCATCTTCACCGGCGCGCTCTGCATCGACCTGTTGCTGGTGTTCGGTCTCCTCTATCTGACCGGCGGCGGCGACAGCCTGTTCTACCTCCTGTTCTTCCCGCTGGTGGGGGTGAACGCCTACTACTTCGGCCCGTGGGTCGGCCTGCTGATGGCGCTGGTGGCGGGCCTGCTCTACGCGGCGGCCTCCGCGCTGGTGCCGCCGTGGGTGGGCTGGACCCCGCCGCTCATCCTGATGTTCCTCGTCGGCCTGCCCGCCTTCGCGCTGGGGCAGGTGGCGGAGCGGGAGCGCCGCGCGCGCAGCGAGGTGGAGCGGCTCTACGCGGAGCTGACCGGCACCCTGACGCGCCTGCAGACCGCCCAGGAGGAGCTGGTGGAGGCGGAGCGGATGGCCACGGTGGGGCGCCTGTCCCTGAAGGTCGCCCACGAGGTGCGCAATCCCATCGCGGCCATCGAGCTCAACGCGGAGCTGCTGGGCGACATGGTGCAGGGACGCGTGAGCGAGGACGGCACCGAGGCCACCGCGCTGGTCAGCGCGATCCGCGACCAGGTCACCGCGCTCGACGCCCTCACCGAGGAGTACCTGGCCTTCGCGCGCTTCCCGCGGCCGCAGTTCGAGGAGGATTCGATCAACGACATGGTCACCGCGGTGGCCGAGTTCGTGCGGCCGCTGGCCGCGCGCCAGGGTGTGGGCCTCCAGGTGGCCACCGATCCCGCGGTGCCGTCGATGGAGTTCGACCGCACCCTGCTGCGCCAGGCGGTGCTGAACCTGCTGAAGAACGGGCTCGAGGCGGTCTCGCAGGGCGGCACCCTGACCCTCACCACGCAGCGGGTGGGCGAGACGGTCGAGATCGCGGTGACGGACAGCGGGCCCGGCATCTCGCCCGAGGTGGGCCGGCGCCTCTTCGAGCAGTTCTTCACCACCAAGCCGCAGGGCACCGGCCTCGGGCTGGCCATCTCGCGCCAGATCGTGGAGGAGCACGGGGGCAAGATCCGCTGGAGCAGCATGCCGGGCGCGGGGGCCACCTTCATCCTCGCGCTGCCGATCCGGAAGCTCGAGCATGTCTGAGCCCGCCGCGCCGCTCGCGACCCTGCTGGTGGCCGACGACGACCCCGGGGTGCGCCAGAGCCTCGAGCGCGCGCTCACCCGCGAGGGCTACGCGGTGATCCTGGCGCCCGACGGGCAGGCCGCGCTGGAGCGGCTGCAGGGCGGCGGCGTCGACCTCGTGCTGTCCGACCTCAAGATGCCCGGTCTCACCGGGCTCGAGCTGCTGCGCGAGGCGAAGGCGGTGGCGCCCGACGTGGACGTCATCTTGCTCACCGCGTTCGGCACCGTCGAGGAAGCGGTGCGGGCCATGAAGGATGGAGCCACCGACTTCCTGACGAAGCCGTTCCAGCGCGCCCAGCTCACCAAGGTGGTGCGCCAGGCCCTGGAGCGGCGGGACCTCATCGCCCAGAACCGGGCGCTGCAGAAGCGTCTCGACGACCTGCTCCGGCAGGGCAACATGATCGGCGCGAGCCCCGCCTTCCGGCAGCTCATGACCCTGGTGCAGCAGGTGGCGGACAGCTCGGCCACCGTGCTGATCCAGGGCGGCAGCGGCACCGGCAAGGAGCTGGTGGCCCGCGCCATCCACGAGCGCTCCAGCCGTCGCGCGGGGCCGTTCGTCGCGGTCAACTGCGCGGCGCTGCCCGAGACCTTGCTCGAGTCCGAGCTGTTCGGCTACGAGAAGGGCGCCTTCACCGGGGCGGCCGGCCGCAAGGAGGGCCGCTTCGAGCTGGCCGACGGCGGCACCCTGTTCCTCGACGAGATCGCGGAGCTGTCGCTGGTGACCCAACCGAAGATCCTGCGCGTGCTGCAGGAGGGGGAGTTCGAGCGGGTGGGCGGCACCAAGACCCTGCGCGTCGACGTGCGCATCGTCACCGCGACGAACCAGGACCTGGCGACGCTGGTGCGCGATCGCCGCTTCCGCGAGGATCTCTTCTACCGCCTGAACGTCATCACGATCCAGGTGCCGTTGCTGCGCGACCGGCACGAGGACGTGCCGCTCCTGGCCCAGCACTTCCTGCGCGTGTACGCGGCCAAGAACAACCGCAACCTCGACGGCTTCACCGACGAGGCGCTCGACTGCCTGGAGGCCTACTCGTGGCCCGGCAACGTGCGCGAGCTGGAGAACGTGGTGGAGCGCGCGGTGGTGCTGGCCCGCGGGTCGCGGGTGGACGTGAGCGATCTGCCGGACGCGGTGCGCGAGCGCTCGGTGATGCTGCTGCGCGGCGGTCCCGGCGGGGGCGGGGAGGGCGGCGGCGTGCCGGAGGGCGTGTTTCAGATCCGGGTCGGCACCCCCCTGGCCGAGGTCGAGCAGCGGCTCCTCGAGGAGACGCTGCGGATCACCAAGGGCAACAAAACCCTGGCCGCCAAGATGCTGGGCATCGATCCCAAGACCGTCTTTCGCAAGCTCAAGCAGGGCGAGGCCGAGGAGCCCACCTCCGGCGAGCCCTCCGCTACCCGCTGATGGTGGGGTTCGAGACCATCCGCTACGAGGTGGCCGACGGCATCGGCACCGTCACCCTGCATCGGCCCGACCGGCTGAACGCGCTCAACACCGTGATGCTCGAGGAGCTGCTCGCGGTGCTGGATCGGGCCGACGCGGACGACGCGGTCCGCGCGCTCATCGTCACCGGCGCGGGCCGCGCGTTCTGCGCGGGTGCCGATCTCTCGGCAGGCGGCCGGACGTTCGACCGGGTCGCGCGCACCCGCGGCGAGGAGCCGGGCGAGCACGAGGACGGGGGCGGCCGGGTCACCCTGCGCATCTACGACATGAAGAAGCCGCTGATCGCGGCCATCAACGGGCCCGCGGTGGGCTTCGGCATCACGATGACGCTGCCGATGGACGTGCGCCTGGCCTCGACCGCCGCGCGCATCGGCTTCGTGTTCGCCCGCCGCGGCGTGGTGCCGGAGGCGTGCAGCACGTGGTTCCTGCCGCGCCTGGTGGGACCGAGCCAGGCCGCGGAGTGGGTGTACACCGGGCGCGTGTTCCCGGCCGAAGAGGCGCTCGCGGGGCGGCTCGTGAGCCGCGTGGTGCCGCCCGAGCAGCTGCTGCCGGCCGCGCGCGCGCTCGCCGCCGAGATCGCCCAGAACACCTCCGCGATCTCGGTGGCGCTCGCGCGGCAGATGATGTGGCGCCTGCTCGGGGCCGACCATCCGATGGAGGCGCACCGGCTCGACTCTCGCTGCATGGACTGGACGGGCCGCTCCGCCGACGCCTACGAGGGCGTGACCGCGTTCCTCGAGAAGCGTCCGCCCCGCTTCACCCTGCGCCCCAGCGTGGACATGCCGCCGTTCTACCCGTGGTGGCGGCCGCGGACGTTCGCCGGGCCGGACGAGAGCCCGGGAGCGTAGCCCTGAGCCGTCCCGAGCGCTAGGGCGCTTCCCCCCATGGGGCTGGACCGTGGCACGGCCCTGCTGTGCCTGGTGGTCTTCGCGAGCACCATCTGCATCGGGGCGTTCGGCCCCCTGCTGCCCGACATCGCCCGCGTCCAGGGCCTGCCCGACTGGGAGCTCGGGGTGCTCGCGGGCTCGTTCGGCTTCGCGCGCATGGCCGCCGACCTGCCGGTGGGGGCCCTGGCGAGCCGCCATCTGGCCGCGGCCCTGCTCGCCGCGCCCTTCACGCTGCTGACCGGGATGCTGCTGCTGGCGAGCGCGGGGCCGCTGCCGGTGCTGGTGGTGGGCCGGATGCTCACCGGACTGGCCCACACCCTGGTCATGGTGGGCAGCCTCACCGCGGTGCTGCAGGATCGCCCGGGACCGAACGCCTCCTTTCGCCTCAACACCCTCGAGTTCGCGGGCATGCTCGGCGTGCTGGGCGGCCTCGTGCTGGTGGGCGCGCTGCCGGAGGGCTGGCGCTGGAACGTGACGCTGCTGGCGGCATGCGCGCCGGTGCTCGCCGCGGTCGCGGGCTCGCTCGCCCTGCGGGGTCATCTGCCCGCACCGCCCGACGCACCCGCGCCGCGCGCGGGCGTCGGGATCTCGCGCCCCCCGCGGGCCCGGCGCGAGCCGCCTCCGCCGATCGTGCAGCTCATGTTCGCGCTGGGCGTGATCATGGCGCTGGCCTGGTCCGCGGTGAGCCAGTTCGTGATCCCGCTGCGCGGCACGCGCGAGTTCGGCCTGGAGCGCGCCGGGATCTCGGCGCTCCTCTCGCTCGCCCAGCTGGTGGATCTGCTGGTGCTATTGCCGGTGGGCTGGCTCGCGGACCGGGTGGGCCGGCCGCCGGTGCTGGTCGCGGTGGCCGCGGTGCTGGGCGTGGGCCTGTTCGCGGTGGGCCTGGGCTCGCTGCCCTGGATGGGGCTCGGGGCCGCGTTCTTCGGGCTCGGCATGGCGGGCTGGATGCTGCCGCTCGGCGTGATCCGCGAGCACACCGACGTGACGCGGCTCGGCTGGTGGACCGGCGTCTATCGCGTCGGCGTGGACGGCGCGATCTTCCTGGGGCCGCTCGTCTGCGGGGTGCTCGGCGAGGCGCGCACGCCGTACTTCATCGGGCTGGTGGGCGTGGCCGCGTTCGGGATCGCCCTGCGGCTGGCGCGGCGGGGGCGGTGAGCGCACCCCGCCCCTCTCCCCGGAGGGAGAGGGAGGGGAGCCGGGTCAGGCCTTGAAGCCGATCTTCTTGTGCGCGCCGTCGCAGTAGGGCTTGTTCGCGGAGCCGCCGCAGCGGCAGAGGAAGATGGTGTCGCCGCCCTTGGGCGGCATCGCGTTGCCCTGACCGTCCTGCATCTCGACCTCGCCCTTCACCATGAGCGGGCCGTCCGTGATGACCTTCACGCTCACCGCCATCGGGACCCTCCTTTCGCGGCCGGCCGAGCAACCGCGGCCGTGCCGCGACATCCGGTTTTTGTGGCTGTCGCCCGGCGAGTATACTGCAGGTCGTCATGACCCGAGCGCGCACGACGGAGACGGAATGATTCACGATCCGCCGCTTCCCGCCCCCTTCGCGGAGCGGTTCGCCCCGCTCTCCGAGGTGAGGTTCAGCGGACCCCGCTCGAGCTTCCACAACTGCTTCGGGTGCGGGCCGCACCACGACATCGGCCTGCGGGTGCGGACCTTCCAGAGCGAGGGCGGCGAGGTGCTGTCTCCGATCGTGATCCCGCGCCGCTTCGAGGGCCCGCCCGGCGCCGCCCACGGCGGCATCGTGGCCGCCTACCTCGACGAGGTGCTGGCCGGCGCCGCGGTCAGCGCGACGGGCCGGATCTACGTGACCGGTGAGCTCAGCGTGCGCTACGTGAAGGGCACGCCGATCGAGCGACCGCTGCTGGGGCGCGGCCGGGCGGTGCGCGACTGGGGCAAGTACATCGACCTCGAGGCCAGCATCGAGGACTGGGAGACGCACGAGGTGGTCGCGAAGGCGACCGCCCGCTTCCTACCGATCCGCGCGGGCGCCTGAGCCGCGCGTCCGGCCTCGCCCGCGCGCCTAGCCGAGGCGCCGGAACTTCTGGAACGAGCGCATCACCCGCGGCGGGGTGAGGAACTGCCCGTAGCCGGTCCAGGACACCTCGCCCACGTAGACGTCGCCGCGCGAGTCCACCACCAGACCGTGCGGGGCGATGAACTCGCCCGGCTTCTCGCTCGGGAACTGGCCGCCGAAGCGCGCCACGCGCTGTCCCTTGCCGTCGAGCACGGTGACCCGCGGGCCCAGGTTCGGGGTCTTCTCGTTCACCGGCATGCCGGAGCCCAGCTCGCCCACGAAGTAGAGATCGTGCGCTCGGTCCGCGAAGAGGCCGCAGGGGCGGTGGAGGTTGTTCCACTGTCCCTGGTAGCGGCCCTCGCCGTCGAAGATCTGCACGCGATGGTTCTCGCGATCCGCCACGTAGACGAGCCCGTCGCGGTCGGTCACGAGGTTGTGAGGCAGGTTGAACTGCCCCGGGTCGGTCCCGGGCTCGCCCCACGACATCACGTGCCGGCCGTCGGGCGAGTACTTGTGCACGCGCGAGTTGCCGTACCCGTCGGAGATGAACAGATAGCCGGTCCGGGGGCAGATCGCCACGTGCGTCGGGCGATTGAACGGGCGGCCCCCGTGGAGCGCGGCCGGGCTGTCCGGGTTGCCGATGGTGAGCAGGTGCTTGCCCTCCGGCGTGAACTTGCGCACGGTGTGGTGCAGGTCGTCGGTGAGCCAGACCATGTCGTCGGCGTCGATGGTGATGCCGTGGGCGCGGCGGATCACGCCCTCGCCCCAGGAGCGCACGAAGCGGCCGTCCCGGTCGAGCACGATGATCGGGTGCTCGCCCCGGTTGAACACGAACGCGCGATCCTGGCTGTCCACCGCCACCCCCGCGACCTCGCGATAGCTCCAGCCGTCGGGCAGGGTGCCCCAGCCCTCGATGACCGAGAACTTCATGTGTTCTCCTCGATGGCCTGGGCCATGCGCTCGAAGCGCCGCCGGAGCGGGGTCAGACCTTCTGCGTGGGTGATGACGTAGAGCCGGTTGGCGTAGATCGCGCGGAGCACCCGCTCGGCCACGTGCTCGGGGGTGAGATAGCGGCCGATCAGCTCCACCGGAGCGCCCTCGCGCGCGGCGGCCGCGTTGCGGAGGGCGGCGGGCCGGTTGCGCTCGCTCTGGCGGATGCGGGTGTGGACGCCCATCGGGCACAGCACCGAGACCCCGATGTCGTAGCCCCGCAGGTCCTTCTGAAGCGTCTCGGAAAGGCCGACCACCGCGTACTTCGTGGTGTTGTAGATGCCGAGCCCCTGCGAGGCGATGAGACCGGCCATCGAGGCGGTGTTGACCACGTGTCCCGGCTGCTTCTGCGCCACCATGCGCGGCACGAACGCCTCGACCCCGTGGATGACGCCCCAGAGGTTGACGCCGATGGCCCACTCCCAGTCCTGGTGGGACGCGGACTCGAGGCCGCCCCAGAGGGCGACGCCCGCGTTGTTGCACACCACGTGGACCGCGCCGAGCTCGCGGAAGGCGCGATCGGCGAGCGCCTGCACGTCGGCGAGGCGGCTCACGTCGGTCTTGACCGCGAGGCCGCGGCGGCCCGCCTGCGTGACGCCGGCCACCGTCTCGGCCATGCCGGCCTCGTCGAGATCGGCGACCACCACGTGCGCCCCTTCGCGGGCGAAGAGCAGGGCCAGCGCGCGTCCGATGCCGCTGGCCGCGCCCGTGACCACCGCGACTCGATCCTGGAGACTGGTGAGCGGCACGGCGCCGAGTGTCGCGCCGCGCCTCGAGGGCTGTCAAGGGCCGCGGGCGCTTCGCGCGCGCCATCCGTGACGCGCCATCCGTGAGAGGATGGCCCCCGTGTCCGACGCCACCTTCGTGATCGCCCGGCGCTTCCGCGGCCCGCACGACGACGCCGGCGCCACCGCCAACGGCGGGTACTTCTGCGGCCGCGTGGCCGCCGCGGCGGCCGGCCCGGTCGCGGTGGAGATCCGCGCCCGCGCCGGTGTCCCCCTCGACCGACCGCTCGTCCTGCGTGCGCGCGACGGGGCGCTGGAGGTCCACGATGGCCCCGTCGCGATCGGACGCACGTCGACCGACCACCTGCCCGCCGTCACGGTGCCGGCATCGCCGCCGCTCGAGGTCGCGCTCGAGGTGTCCCGCCGCTTCGAGGCGGCGCTCGCGGCGGGCGCGGTCCCGCACACGTTCCCGGAATGCTTCGTGTGCGGGCACCATCGCACCGCCGGCGACGGCATGCGGCTCTTCGCGGGGCCGCTGCCCGGCGATGGCGGGGCGCGGGTCGCGGGCTGGCAACCCGATCCCACGCTGCTCGACGCCGACGGCCGGCTGCGCGACGAGTTCGTGTGGTCCGCGCTCGACTGTCCGGGCGGATGGGCCCTGGCCGGCCCCGGCAACACCGGGACCCTCCAGGTGGAGATCCGCGAGCCGATCGACGGCCGCCGGCCGTTGATCGTGATGGGCTGGCCCGAGCCGGGCCCTGCGGGGGCCCGGCCGGGCAGCCGCCGCCGGTACGCGGGCACCGCGATGTTCGACGCGCGCGGCCGCCTCCTCGCGGTGGGCGCCGCGATCTGGGTGGCGCCGCCGCGCTCCGCCGGCTGACCGCGCGGTGCGCCCGCGTCCCGCGCGCGGGCGGCGCACACATCGCGGTGTCCAGGCCACGCGCGGATGATATCCTTTCCTGCGTCATGGACTACCGCCTGCCGACGACGGTGGTGCCCTCCCGCTACGATCTGCGTCTCGAGCCCGACCTGGAGGCCGCGACGTTCTCGGGGCAGGAGACGGTGACCATCACGGTGTCCGAGCCGGTCACCGAGATCCTGCTCAACGCGGCCGAGCTGGCGATCCCGTCGGTGAGCGTGCAGACCGCGAGCGGCGAGACGGTCGAGGGGACCGCGACGCTCGACGAGGCCGCGGAGCGCGCGCGCCTGGCGTTCCCGCGCCCCATCCCGCCCGGCGAGCACCGGCTCACCCTCCGCTTCACCGGCATCCTGAACGACCGCCTCCACGGCTTCTATCGCTCCACCTACAAGGATCCCGCGGGCGTGACGCACACCATCGCGGCCACCCAGTTCGAGGCCACCGACGCGCGACGCGGATTCCCGTGCTGGGACGAGCCCGCGTTCAAGGCGGTGTTCGGGGTGACCCTCGTGATCCCGGAGGGGCTGGTGGCGGTGTCCAACGCGCGAGTCACCGGCGAGTCGCCGGCGGGACCCGGGAAGAAGGCGGTCGCCTTCGCGGACACCATCCGCATGTCCACCTACCTGGTCGCGTTCGTGGTGGGCGAGCTCGAGGCCACCGAGCCGGTGATGGTCGGCGCCACCCCGCTGCGGGTGTGGTGCGTGCCGGGCAAGCGCCACCTCGCCCGCTTCGCCCTCGAGGCGGGCGCCTTCTGCCTGGACTTCTTCGAGCGCTACTACGGCCAGCCGTATCCGGGCGACAAGCTCGACATGCTGGCCATCCCCGACTTCGCGGCGGGAGCCATGGAGAACCTGGGCGCGATCACCTACCGGGAGACCGCGCTGCTGGTGGACGAGGCCGCCGCCTCGCACGCCGAGCGCGAGCGGGTCGCGGACGTGGTGGCCCACGAGATCGCCCACATGTGGTTCGGCGACCTCGTGACCATGCAGTGGTGGAACGGCATCTGGCTCAACGAGGCCTTCGCCACCTTCATGGAGCTGCTCGCGGTGGACGCGTGGAAGCCGGAGTGGAAGCGCTGGACCACGTTCGGCGTCTCGCGGGCGGCCGCGATGGCGGTGGACGGCCTCCACCACACCCGGCCGATCGAGTACGAGGTGCGCGCCCCGCGCGACTGCGAGGCGATGTTCGACCTGCTCACCTACGAGAAGGGCGCCTCAGTGCTGCGCATGCTGGAGCAGTACCTCTCGGGGGACGTCTTCCGCGACGGAGTGCGGCTCTACCTGGATCGCCATCGCCTGGGCAACGCGGAGACCACCGACCTGTGGACCGCGCTCGGCGACGCCGCGCGCCAGCCGATCCCCGAGGTGATGGACGGCTGGATCTTCCGCCCCGGCTACCCGCTCGTGATCGTGGAGCCCGACGGCACCGGCATCAAGCTCCAGCAGCGCCGCTTCACCTACCTGCCCGCGGAGAACGCGGCGGGGGAGCGCTGGAAGATCCCGGTGCGGGTGCGGGCCGCGGTCAAGCGCGGCTTCGTGGACAAGCCGGTCCTCCTGGGCGCCGAGGACCTGACCGTCTCGCTGCCCGCGGCGCCGGAGTGGGTGGTGGTGAACGCGGGCGGCCACGGCTTCTACCGCGTGCAGTACGCGGCGCCGCTCGTGAAGAAGCTGACCGGGGCGCTCCGGAAGCTCGCTCCCATCGAGCGCTTCAACCTGGTGAGCGACGCGTTCGCGCTGCTCCAGGCCGGCCTGATGACGTCGCCCGACTACCTGGACCTCACCGCGCGGTTCGGCGAGGAGACGGACCGCAACGTGTGGGCCGCCATCATCGGGTCGTGGGGCTACCTCAATCGGGTGATCGCGGACGCGAGCCGCGCCGACCTCGAGGCGCTGGTGCGGCAGCGGCTGAGCGCGGCGGTGGAGCGCCTGGGCTGGGAGGCGCAGCCCGGGGAGGACGAGCTGGAGCGGCAGCTGCGCGGCGAGCTCCTGCGCACGCTCGGCACGCTGGGCGCCGATCCGGAGACGCAGGAGCGGGCCCGCTCGCTCTACGCACGCTACCGGGAGGACGAGGGCGCGGTGGACGCGGACGTGCTGCCCGCGCTCATCGCCATCGTCGCGGCCTCGGGCGGGGAGAGCGAGTACGACGAGTTCCTCCAGCGCTTCAAGGCGGCGCGGACCCCGCAGGAGGAGCAGCGCTACCTCTACGCGCTCGCCGCGTTCCGGCAGCCGGAGCTGATCCGCCGCACGCTCGAGAAGACCACCAACGGAGAGGTGCGCAGCCAGGACGCGCCGTTCGTGATGCGCGCCCTGCTGTCCTCCGTGTACAGCCGGGGTCTCGCCTGGGAGTATCTGCAGGCGAACTGGGAGACGATGGCCCGCCAGTATCCGGGCAGCGCCTACCGGCGGATGTACGAGGGAGTGACCGGGCTGGTGAGCGCGGAGTGGGAGCGGGAGGTCCGCGACTTCTTCGCGAGCCGGAAGATCGTCCTGGGGGGCAAGACGCTCGAGCAGTACCTCGAGCAGCTGCGCATCGCGGTCGCCTTCCAGGAGCGGGAAGGGGCCGCCCTCGCGGCCTACCTGGCGGCTCCGCCGCGCCCGCCGCGCGTCCGCTAGGCCGCCGGCTCAGCGGAAGAGCGACTCGAAGAAGTCGCGCACGCTCGACCCGAAGGCGACCGCGCCTTCCTTGGTGCGCTCCCACGCGGTCTTGGCCTGCGGCGCGGCCGCCTTCCCCGCCTCCTCCAGGCGCTGGCCGGTGTACTTCGCGCCCTCCACCACCGTGTTGCCGATGCCCTTCGCGGTCTCCCCGGCGCCCTCGATGACCTTGCCCTCGCCGATCTGATTCGCTCCGCGCTCCACCTGCTGGGTCGCCGCGTCCACCGGGCCGCGGTCGGCGGCGGGCGCGGGCAGGGGTGCGAGGCCGAGTAGCACGGCCGGGATCACCAGCGTGCGCAGCGTCGAGCGCATGGGCTCCTCCCTCGGTTGGCTTGGTCGCCGATTCATGGTAACACCGTGCGCGGGAGTTCCACCCTTCCCCGAGGAGACGGCCGAGCGATGAAATACGGCGTGTTCCAGTTCTCCACCGACTACGCGATCCGCATCGACGAGCTGGCCCGCGAGACCGAGGCCCGCGGCTTCGAATCGCTGTTCGTGCCCGAGCACACCCACATTCCGGCCAGCCGCAAGAGCCCGTGGCCGGGCGGGGGAGACCTGCCGCGCGAGTACTGGCACACCGTGGATCCCTTCGTGGCGCTGGCCGCCGCCGCGGCCGTGACGACCCGGCTCATGCTCGGCACCGGCATCTGCCTGGTGATCGAGCGCGATCCCATCGTGCTGGCCAAGGAGGTCGCGAGCCTGGACTACCTCTCGCGCGGCCGCGTGCTCTTCGGCATCGGGGGCGGATGGAACGCGGAGGAGATGGCGAACCACGGCACCGACTTCGCCACCCGGTGGAAGGTGCTGCGGGAGCGCATCGCGGCCATGCAGGAGATCTGGACGAAGGACGAGGCCGAGTACCACGGCAAGTTCGTCAACTTCGATCGGCTGTGGTCGTACCCGAAGCCGGTGCAGAAGCCGCACCCGCCGATCCTGATGGGCGGCGCGGGTCCGCACGCGCGACAGCGCGCGGCGGACTTCGGGGGCCACTGGCTGCCGATCGGCGGCCGCTCCTACAGCGAGCCGGTGCCGGACACCCTCGCCGACCTTCGCGCGCGGGCCGAGAAGGCGGGACTGGATCCGGGCGCGGTCACCGTCTCCATCTTCGGGGCCCCCACCGACGAGGCGCGGCTGGCCGGACTCCGTGACGCGGGCGTGACGCGGGTGATCTTCGGGCTGCCGCCCGCGGGCCGGGATCGGGTCCTGCCGCTGCTCGACAAGTACGCGGCGCTCGCCCGCAAGGTGGGCTAATGAGTCTCGCAGAATAAATTAGGGGATTTCACGGGTACGATCTCATGTTGAGCCATGCCGATCTCCAGCCGCGGATCCCGTCGGGATTTTGCTGCGTTGGAAGCACGCCGGTTTCGGGCGGCCGAGCTGTTCGCGC
>DASRHC010000063.1:0-44053 GCA_035650715.1 Candidatus Methylomirabilota bacterium
ATAGCGGCGGCGCATCACCGCCGCGTATTCCCGGCGCGCTGGCTCGGTCACAGGGCCCCCTTTCCGGTGCGTGGTTCGGTAACACCGGTTTTGAGGCAACCCCTTCCGTTTCGGTAACACTTGTTCTGAGGGTGATCGCGCTCTTGCCCCCGACGCGGCCCTTCGGTACTCTCGGACCGCATGCGTCACGTCCGCCTCGGCCGCACCGGGCTCACCGTCTCGCGTCTCTGTCTCGGCACCATGACCTTCGGCCTGCAATGCGACGAGGCGACGTCGCGGGCCATCCTCGATCGTGCCTTCGCGGGGGGCATCACGTTCCTCGACACCGCGGACGTGTACCCGGTGGGGGGCGGCTTCGACACGGTGGGCCGCACCGAGGAGATCGTGGGGCGCTGGCTCGAGGGCCGCCGGCCGCAGGTGATCGTGGCCACCAAGTGCGCCGGAGCGATGAGCGAGCGGCCGTGGGACCGCGGCGCCTCGCGCAAGCACGTGCTGGACGCGATCGACGCCTCCCTCCGCCGGCTAGGCACGGACTACGTCGACCTCTACCAGCTCCACCATCCCGACCCGGAGACGCCGATCGAGGAGTCGCTCCGCGCCCTGGACGACGTGGTGCGGGCGGGCAAGGCGCGCTACGTGGGCTGCTCGAACTTTCCCGCCTATCAGGTGGCGCGCGCGCTCGGCAAGAGCGAGGCCCTGGGGCTCGCGCGCTTCGAGACCGTACAGCCGCGCTACAACCTGCTCTTCCGGCAGATCGAGCGCGACCTGCTGCCGCTCTGCCGGGAGGAGGGCCTCGCGGTGATCCCGTACAACCCGCTGGCGGGCGGGCTCTTGTCGGGCAAGCACCGGCGGGAGACCGGACCCACGCCGGGCACGCGCTTCACGCTGGGCAGCGCGGCCGGACGCTACCAGGATCGCTACTGGCACGAGCGGGAGTTCGAGACGGTGGAGGCGCTGCGGCCGCTCGCGGCCGAGGCGGGGTGGTCGCTGACGACGCTGGCCCTGGCCTGGACGCTGGCCGAGCCCGCGATCACCGCGCCCATCGTGGGCGCGAGCCGACCCGAGCAGCTGGACGACGCCATCGCGGCGGCGGAGAAGCCGCTCGACGCCGCGCTCAAGGCCCGGCTCGACGCGCTCACCGTCGAATACCGGCGCGGCGACGATCCGCGCTGAGCCGCGCCCACGGAGGAGCGTATGCCCGCCACGACGAACCGCCAGGTCGTGCTGCGCCGCCGTCCCGTCGGCCTGCCCCGGCCCGACGATTTCGAGCTGGTGGAGTCGCCCGCGCCGGCGCCGGGCGACGGCGAGGCGCTGGTCCGCACCATCTACCTCTCGCTCGATCCCTACATGCGCGGACGCATCAGCGGCGCGCGCTCCTACGCGCAGCCGGTGGAGCCGGGGCAGGTGATCGTGGGCGGGACCGTGGGGCAGGTGGTGGAGTCGCGCGTGCCGGGCCTCGCCCCGGGGACGTTCGTGCAGGGCCAGGCCGGCTGGCAGTCGTACGCGGTGCTCCCGGGCGCGAGCCTGCGCCCGCTCGATCCCGCGCAGGCTCCGATCTCCACCGCGCTCGGCGTGCTCGGGATGCCGGGGCTCACCGCGTACGTCGGGCTCCTCGACATCGGCCGCCCGCAGCCGGGGGAGACGGTGGTGGTGTCGGCCGCCTCGGGGGCGGTCGGCTCGGTGGTGGGGCAGATCGCGAAGATCAAGGGCGCGCGGGTGGTCGGCATCGCGGGGGCGCGGGACAAGTGCGACCACGTGGTGCGCGAGCTGGGCTTCGATGAGTGCGTGAGCCACCGCGCGGCGGACCTGGCCGGCGAGCTGGCCGCGGCGTGCCCGCGGGGCATCGACGTCGACTTCGAGAACGTGGGCGGGGCGGTGCTCGACGCGGTGATGCCGCTGCTGAACCGGGGCGCACGCATCCCGCTCTGCGGGCTGATCGCGGAGTACAACGCCACCGCACCGACCCCGGGACCCAACCTCCGCCCGCTGCTCTTCAATCGGGTCCGGCTGCAGGGCTTCATCGTCTCGGACCACCTGGACCGCATGGGCGACTTCCTGCGGGACTGCAGCGGGTGGCTGCGCGAGGGGCGCCTGCGATACCGGGAGGACATCGTGGAGGGGCTCCCGCGCGCGCCCGAGGCCTTCATCGGGCTGCTGCAGGGTCAGAACTTCGGCAAGCTGCTGGTGCGCGTGAGCGAGGATCCGACGCGATGAGCCGGCCCGGGCCCGCGGCGGCGCGCCTCGGACGCGCGCTCGCGCCCCTGACGCTCCTGCTGGCCTTCTTCCCGGCCCTCCTGCCGGTCTTCTGGCCCGCGCCGGCGGCGGCCCAGGTCTTCATCGCCTCCAAGCCGCATCCCGACTTCTGGATCGCCCCGCTGCTCATCACCGCGAACATCCAGCCCGAGGACGTCTCCGGCCCCGGCCGCCCGCTGACGCTCCAGGTGTCGTTCAGCGTCGCGCCGCCCGCGGGCAAGGACCCGGCCGAGATCGCGCAGGACATCTTCCTGCTGTGGCCCGGACAGCTGGTCGGCACCGACGGCGCCGACGGCGCAGACCCCGCCCTCCGCCGCCAGGTGGAGGACGCGGGCTTCAAGGTGCTCGTGCACGGCCACGTCCGATTTTCCGCGCGGAGCCGCGCCGCGATGGGCACCGGCGCCGGCGCGGCGGGCCGGCGCGACCTGGGCCAGGCCGCGTTCGTCACGTTCGCGCGCCCCGAGGGCCTGGCCCGAGGTGCCCGCCCGGCCTCGCTCGTCCGCATCCCGTGGAAGCCCGAGATGGCGAGCCTGGACTGGGTGCCCCGCCTGGAGCTGGCCACCCGGGGGCAGATCACCGATCGACGGGTGAGCTGGCTCGAGGAGGCCTTCTGGGGCCGCCGGAACATCATCACGCTGAGCTTCGGCGACGTGGGCTACTCGTCGCTGTACCCGTTCTACTTCGGCAACCGCGACCGCGTCATCCCCCTCGCGCCCGACTTCTCGCGGCTCATGGTGAACTTCGCGCAGGCCAACCATCTCAAGATCGACGAGGTGGTGCCGGCGACCGCGAGCCGGCGGCTGAGCGAGACCCGCGAGAACACCGAGGCCTTCTCCATCCCGCTGCTGGCCGCCGACGGCATCGTGCCGCAGGTGCTGAAGATCCAGTTCGTGTACTTCCGCGGTCGCCTGCCGTGGCGGCCGATCCTCCTGTCCGCGCTGCTGCTGGGGCTCGGCAACCTCACCGGCCCCATCGTCGGCAACGCGCTCCGCCGCCTCGCGCGCCTGCTGCGCGAGCGGGTGCACGTGGGGCGGGGCGAGCCGGCGCGCAAGGCCACCGGGCGGGTGCCGGGCCCCGAGGCGCTGGCGCGGATCCGCACCGGCGAGGCGACCTACGACGACGTGGTGCGGATCGTGGGCAGCGAGCCGGAGGAGGAGCAGCGCCTGCCCACCGGCGAGATCCGCGCCATGATCTACCGCGGCCAGCGCCTGCTCCCGCACCACGGCCGCCGCTTCGGCTGGTTCGCGACGGTGACCCACTGGGACGTGGAGCGCCAGGAGGTGCAGATCGACTTCGAACAGGAGCGGGTGCGCGACATCCAGGCCCGGATCCGCCGCACGCGGGCCCAGGCCGCGAGCGCCTGAGCCTCAGTGCGCGCGGATCCAGGCCGCGATCGCGGACACCACCTTCGGCTCGATCCCGAGGTAGCCGTGCGCGGCCTTCGCCTCGCAGGGCCCGGAGATCGGGGGGCTGCCGCCCTCGAAGGTCAGGAGCTCCTTGGCGGGCGCGCGCTTGAGCGCCTTCATGATCGCCTCCGCGCCCGGGTACGGCGAGGACGAACAGGCGTCGTCCTTGTGGTGCACGACCAGCACCGGCACCCGGATGTCCTCGAGCCCGCCGTGCATCACGGTCTCTGAGCTCATCTTCGAGGTCACGGTCACCGACGAGGTCAGCACGATGCCGTCGGGACCGCCGTCGCCGATGCGCGACGCCCCGTTGGCGGCGGAGAGCGTGCCCATGCTGGTGCCGATCAGCCACACCGGGGCCGGGGCGAGCTCGCGCACCGCCGCGATGGCGGCCCGGACGTCCGCTGCGTGCTCCCGGCCGGTGCGGAAGTTCCACAGCCCGCGCCGCCGATCCGACGGCACGTCGAGGATGGCGACCAGGAATCCCTCGCGGACCCAGCGGCCGCGGGTGCGCACCAGGAAGTTGCCCTGGAGCTGGCCCAGGCCGGACGGCCCGAGGGCCAGGTTGCCGTCGCCGCCGGCGAAGAGGATCACGCTCGCCACCGGCGGCCCCGCGGGCCGCAGGAGCAGGAAGGACTCGGTGACGCCCGGGCGTGTCGGGACGGTGCGCACCTCCTCGTCGAGGGCGGCGGCGGGGACGGGCAGGAAGGCGGCCAGGGCCAGCGCCAATCCCAGCGCGGCGAGCCGGCGCGGAGCCGAGGTCTTCGAGGCCGCCATGTCCCGCCGATGATACGGCGGGGCCGGTTGCAGTGGCAAGACATCGGCGCTCCGGTGTAGAGTCCCCCATCATGGCCAGCATCTACGACGAGGTGTACGCGCGCGCCGCGCGGGACCCCGAGGGCTTCTGGGCCGCGGCGGCGGAGGACATCCACTGGGACCGGCGCTGGGAGCGCGTGCTGGACGCGCGCCGCCCGCCCCTCTACCGCTGGTTTTCGGGCGGGGTGCTCAACACCTGCTACAACGCCCTCGACGGGCACATCGAGCGGGGCCGCGGCAAGCAGCTCGCCCTCATCTACGACTCGCCGGTGACCCAGTCGGTGCGCGCCTTCACCTACTTCGAGCTGCGGGACCTGGTGGCGCGCTTCGCGGGGGCCCTGCGCCGGCAGGGCGTGGACAGGGGCGACCGCGTGATCATCTACATGCCGATGGTGCCGGAGGCGGTGATCGCGATGCTCGCGTGCGCACGCCTGGGCGCCATCCACTCCGTGGTCTTCGGGGGCTTCGCGGCCAAGGAGCTGGCCACCCGCATCGACGACGCCCGGCCCACCGTGATCCTGTCCGCCTCCTGCGGCATCGAGGGCAGCCGTGTCATCCCCTACAAGCCGCTGCTGGACCAGGCCATCGCGATGGCCGCGCACAAGCCCCGCCGCTGCGTGATCCTGCAGCGCCCGATGGAGACCGCGGCGCTCACGCCCGGCCGCGACGTCGACTGGCGCGAGGCGGAGGCGGGCGGTGAGGCCGTCGAGTGCGTGCCGGTCGCCGCCACCGATCCGCTCTACATTCTCTACACCTCCGGCACCACCGGGGTGCCCAAGGGCGTCGTGCGCGACAACGGCGGGCACGCGGTCGCGCTCAAGTGGAGCATGGGCGCGGTCTATGGCATGGGCGCGGGCGAGGTGTTCTGGGCCGCGTCCGACATCGGCTGGGTGGTGGGCCACTCCTACATCGTGTACGCCCCGCTGCTCAAGGGCTGCACCACCATCCTCTACGAGGGCAAGCCGGTGGGCACGCCGGATCCGGGCGCGTTCTGGCGCGTTTCGGCGCAGCACGGGGTGAACGCGCTGTTCACCGCGCCGACCGCCTTCCGGGCCATCAAGAAGGAGGACCCGCGGGGCGAGCACATGGCGCGCTACGATCTCTCGCGGTTCCGCACCCTGTTCCTGGCCGGGGAACGCTGTGATCCGGACACCCTCATCTGGGCGCGCGAGCGGCTGCAGGTGCCGGTGGTGGATCACTGGTGGCAGACCGAGACCGGCTGGCCGATGGCCGCCAACTGCGTGGGGCTCGGCATGCTGCCGGTGAAGCCCGGCTCGCCCACGAAGGTGGTGCCGGGCTACGACATCCGGGTCCTGGGGGAGGACAACCGGGAGCTGCCCGCGGGACAGATCGGCTCCATCGCGGTGAAGCTGCCCATGCCGCCGGGGTGCCTGCCCACCCTCTGGAACAACGACGCGGGCTACGAGCGCTCCTACCTCACCCGCCACCCGGGCTTCTACCTCACCGGGGACGCGGGCTACAAGGACGCCGACGACTACATCTACATCATGAGCCGCGTCGACGACATCATCAACGTGGCCGGGCACCGCCTGTCCACCGGCGCCATGGAGGAGGTGCTCGCCTCCCATCCGGACGTCGCCGAGTGCGCGGTGATGGGCGTCAACGACGAGATCAAGGGCGAGGTGCCGGTGGGGCTGGTGGTGGTCAAGGCGGGCGTGTCGCGCCCGCAGGCGGATCTCTGCCGCGAGCTGGTGGAGCTGGTGCGGGAGAAGATCGGGCCGGTGGCCGCCTTCAAGACGGTGGGCGTGGTGAAACGGCTGCCCAAGACCCGCTCCGGCAAGATCCTCCGCGGCACCATGAAGAAGATCGCCGACGGCGGCGAGCCCGGCGTGCCCGCCACCATCGACGACCCCGCGGTGCTCGGCGAGATCAGCGAGTCCCTCAAGTCCCTCGGCTACCCGAAGTAGGGGGTCAGGTCTTACATTCCGACATTTTCGCGACACGCCGGTCTCGCCGGGCGCGGAGAAATGTCGGAATGTAAGACCTGACCCCGTCCGGTCACGCCGTCGCGGTGGGCGTACGGCTCCGACGGCGGGCGGCCATTCCCAGTCCCGCGATGGTGCTGCCCAGCAGGATCAGGGTCGCGGGCTCCGGTGTGGGAGCGATGGCGTCGTCGTGGCTGTTGGTGAACTCGCTGATGAACGAGTCGGGCCCCAGCATGATGTCCTTCCGCAGATAGATCGCCGACTGCGGGGTGAAGACCGAGTTCACGAGCGTGTTGTCGGTCGCCACGTTGTCGGCCAGGAGGCCGGTCGTGCAGAAGCCGTTCACGAACGGCGTCGCGCACGCGGTCTCCCGGATGGTGACGTTGTGCCCCGCGCTGTAGAGGTCCACGCCCCCGATGGTGGCCGCGCCGCTGAGGGTCTTGGCCGTGTACAAGAACATGATGTCGGCCAGGTTGGCCGGGGACGGGCTGTGGCTCACCTGGAACGCCAGGTTGGTGTTGAGGCCGTCGACGTTCGAGAGCGCGCCCAGGAAGATGTTCGCGGCGACCCCGGTCGGGCTCACCACGAAGTTGGAGAAGTTCAGCATGCCGAGATCGCAGCCGCCCGCGCCGATGCCGGTGACGTTGCCCGCGTTGATGCACGAAGGCACCGCGCGCGCCGCCGTGGGGAGCGCGAGGATGCCCGACACCACGACGATGAGCGAGATCAATGCCGGGGATAGAAGATGCCTCATGTGCCGCCCTCCTTTTCGTGATGAAGCCTGGCGCAGGCGAGAGACAAGTTGTGTGCCAGCGGGGAGAGCGCGTGCCCCGGCCGGACGGGCTCGGCAGGACGATCAGGAAGGGGCGAATGCGTCATCGCGGGCGAGCGGGGGGACGCATCGCCCCCACCCGACGCCCGAGGCCGGTACGGCTTACCGTGTCATCGAGGGCGGCTTCGTGGAACTTACCCGTCTCGCCCCCGAGCGTCGGTTTCAGTGCGGGGCGCCCAGCGCCTTGCGCAGGAAGACGTGCGCGTGCCCGACGGGCCAGTCCTCGGCGCGCGCGTAGACCTCGTAACCTTGCTTCAGGTAGAAGCCGGGGGCCTGGAACGTGAACGTGTCGACGAAGGCGTGGCGGCAGCCGCGCTCCACGGCGCGGCGCTCGGCGGCCTCGAGCAGGCGCCCGCCGTACCCCTGGCCCCGCAGCGCCTGGGCCACCCAGAGGATGCGCACGTAGAGCGCGCCGCCCCAGATGGCGGCGAGCAGCCCGCCCAGCACCTCCTGGCCCTCGTCGCGCAGGAACAGATTGACCGGGGAGTACTCGGTGAGCCCGGTGGCCCCGACGTTGTAGGTGTCGAGATGGTCGATCACCACCTGCTTGAGACTCTCCGAAGCGTGGGGATCGGACTCGATGCGGATCTCGCTCATCGTGGCCTCCTGGGGGGCTCGGGGCCCGCGCAGGCTAGCACGCGGGTCCGCCACCGGCAATCCGGGCCTCTCGAGCGCCCGCGGGCCGGGACTCGCGAGGTCCCGCCCGCTTCGGGTAAGATGCCTCGCGTGACGACGCGCGCCCGTGACGCCGACGTGCTGGTCATCGGAGCCGGGCCCGGTGGCACCACCGCCAGCACGTTCCTGGCGCGGGCGGGCCTGCGGGTGGCCCTGGTGGAGCGCGAGGTCTTCCCCCGCTTCAAGGTCGGTGAGTCGCTCATCCCCACCTGCATGGACATCTGCAAGCGCATGGGGGTGCTCGACCGGGTGCTCGCCCACGGCTTCCAGATGAAGTACGGGGCCACCTTCCACGACCAGGAGCTGGGGCTCGAGACCACGTTCGACTTCCGCCCGGGACGGCCGTGGCCCTCGTTCACCCTCGACGTGCACCGGGCCGAGTTCGACCAGATCCTGCTGGAGCACGCGGCGAGCCACCCGGAGGTGACGGTCCACCAGCCGGCCACGGTGGAGAAGGTGGTCTTCGACGGCGACGGCGTGAGCGCGCGCCTCTCCGACCGGGAGGGCGAGCGCGAGCTGCGCGCCGCCTTCCTGGTCGACGCCAGCGGCCGCGACGCGTTCCTGGCCGCGCGCCAGGGCCAGCGCAAGCCGCGCCCGGGGCTGGGCAAGGTGGCCATCTTCGCCTACTTCCGCGGGGCGCGGCGCTTCCCCGGCCGCTCGGAGGGCAACGTCCGCCTCTACATCTTCCCGGAGGGCTGGTTCTGGTACATCCCGCTCGCGCGCGACGAGACCAGCGTCGGCTGCGTCCTGCACCGGCGCGTGGTGAAGGCGCGCCGCGGGACGCTCGAGGAGCTCTTCGAGGAGATGGTGCAGCGCTGCGAGCGGATCGCCGAGAACCTGGCCGGCGCCGAGCGCATCACCGAGCTCTACACCACCTCCAACTTCGCCTACACCATCGAGCCGATCACCGGCGACCGCTTCCTCTGCGTGGGCGACGCGGTGGCGTTCGTCGATCCCATCTTCTCGCCCGGGGTCTTCCTGGCCATGCAGACCGGCGAGCTGGCCGCGGCCGCGATCGCGCGCGCGTTCCGGACCAATCGCTTCGAGGCCCGGCGCTTCCGCGGCTACGAGCGGGCGGTGCGCCGGGGCACCCGGCCCTTCGAGCAGTTCATCGAGTCGTACTACGACCGGGCGTTCCTCGAGGTGTTCATGCGGCCGAGGAACGTGCTCGGCACCGTGCCGGCGGTGACCGGCGTGCTGGCCGGCGGCTCCTTCGGTCTCCTGCCGAAGCACCTCTACGGCTCGCTCTGGTTCTTCCGCCAGGTGGTGCGGCTGACCCGCTGGCGGAGCCGGCGTCGCGGCGTGGTGCTCGACTCTCGGCTGGACTGGTAGGGCGGCTCGCCCCCGCGTGCCCGCCTCCCGGTCGTCGGACCCTACCGGCTTCACCCCGCGCGAGCTCCGCGCCCTGCGCGCGCTCGGCAGCCCGGTCGGCATCCAGCGGGCGCTCGACGCGATGCCGTACCATCTGGCCGGCACTGCCTGGTCGCCGCGGCGGGTGCTGCGGGAGCGGACCGCGCATCGCCTGGAGGGCGCGGTGTTCGCGGCGGCCGCCCTCCGGGTGCCGGGCTTTCCGCCGCTGCTGCGGGACCTGGAGGCGGTGCAGGACACCGACCACGTGATCGCGGTGTTCCGGGTGCGCGGCCACCGGGGCGCGATCGCCAAGTCGAACTTCTCGGGGCTGCGCTACCGGGAGCCGGTGCACCGGACCCTGCGGGAGGTGGTCATGAGCTGCTTCGACGGCTACATCAACCTGCGGGGCGAACGGACGCTGCGCGCCTACTCGCCCCGGAGAACCTGGCCCGCTTCGACCGGCGCCGGCCGGGCTGGGCCGTCTCGGAGGACGATCTCTGGTGGATCCCGGAGCACCTGCTCGAGATCCGGCACGCGCCCCTGCTGAGCCCCGCGATGACGCGCGCGCTCTCGCGGGTGGATCGGCGCGCGCTCGCCGCGGGCCTGGTGGGCTACCGTGAGCCCTGACGCGATCGCGCCCGGGGCCGAGGCGCGCCCGCCGGTGACGCCGGGCCCGATGACCATCGAGGAGCGTCTGGACGGCACCCGCGTCGAGTACTTCCCGGTGCCGTGCACCGAGGCCGCGCTCCTCGCCCTGCTGCACGAGGTGTTCGAGGAGCACTGGGCCCAGGTCATCTTCGGTCCCTGCATCGAGGGGGCGGTGTTCGAGGGCCGCTTCACGGCGCGCCCGCGGGTCAGCCTGCTCGACGGGTACCTCACCGTGCAGCTCCAGGGCAGCGAGTCCTGGCACTTTCACCTCTGCATCGGGCCCCACCAGGGCTCTCCGGGCCTGCCCACCCCGCCCGCGCTGGCCGAGTGGCGGCGCTGCCGCCGCGCCGCGTTCTTCCGCAATCGCGACCGCGCGGGCCGGGCCAGCGCCTGGGGCGTCCGCCTGTGGAACGGCCGCGACGAGCAGATGATGACCGTGTTCCTTCCCAACCCGTGGATCGACCCGCGAGAGGGCCGCTACGTCGACACGCCCGACTGGTCGCGCCTGCGCCTCTGGATGGATCTCCGGGCGCGCCACGCGGGCGTGCCCGCGGAGCCGCCCCCCGCCGACACCACCCCCCCGCGCACCCACTGACGAGGTAGAATCGCCGGCATGGACGGCGTGCACGATCTCGGCGGCATGCAGGGCTTCGGTCCGGTGGAGCGCGAGGAGAACGAGCCGGTCTTCCACGCGGCGTGGGAGGCGGCGGTGCTGGCCATCATGCGGGCGGGCGGCGCGCGGGGCATCTTCAACATCGACGAGTTCCGCCACGGCATCGAGCGGATGGACCCCGCCCACTACCTGCGCGCGACGTACTACGAGAAGTGGCTCGACGGCGTCACCCGGATCCTGGTGGAGAAGGGCGTCGTCGGCGCGGACGAGCTGGCCGCGCGCCGCGCGTTCTTCGAGCGGCATCCCGCCGCGCGCCCCACCGACGCGGTGCGCGGGCCGCTGCCCGCCCGCGTGCCGGCCAACCCGGGGTGGGTGCAGGACGTGATCCGCGAGACCGACGCCACCCCCCGCTTCAAGCCCGGCGACGCGGTGCGCACGCGCGAGATGCACCCGCGCGGTCACACCCGGCTGCCCCGCTACGCGCGCGGCAAGCGCGGGGTGATCCACCGCTACCACGGCGTCCATGTCTTCCCCGACACCAACGCGCACGGCGGAGGCGAGCAGCCCCAGCCGCTCTACAGCGTGCGGTTCGACGCGCGCGAGCTGTGGGGCGAGTCGGCGGAGCCGAACCAGGTGGTGCACATCGATCTCTGGGAGAGCTATCTCCTGGCCGGGGGCGCGTGAGCCCGTGGGCAAGAACCATCCGAACGTCGATCCCTACGTGGTCTCGCGGGTGCGGGCCCTGGAGTCCCTGCTGCTCGAGAAGGGCATCCTGGCCCCCGACGCGGTGGACCGCGTGATCCAGCGCTACGAGAACGACACCGGCCCCATGGTGGGGGCCCGCGCGGTGGCGAAGGCGTGGACCGACCCCGACTACCGGCGGCTACTGCTGACCGACTCGCGCGCCGCCCTCCGGTACTTCGACCTCGACTACGCGATGCTGATGGTGGTCGAGAACACGGAGGCGGTCCACAACCTGGTGGTGTGCACGCTCTGCTCCTGCTATCCGTGGCCGGTGCTCGGGCTGCCCCCCACCTGGTACAAGATGCCGGCCTACCGCTCGCGGGCGGTGAGCGAGCCGCGGGCGCTGCTGGGCGAGATGGGCCTCACCGTCGATCCCCGGCGCGAGATCCGGGTGTGGGACTCGAGCGCGGAGATGCGGTACATGGTGCTGCCGCAGCGACCGGCCGGCACCGAGGGCCTGGGCGAGCACGCGCTCATCCCGCTGATCACGCGCGACGCGCTGATCGGCGTGGCCGAGGTGCGGCCGCCCGCGCCCGCGACCCGCTGACCGCGAGGCCGTGTACCAGCGGCGCCGCAACATCGTCACGCGACGCGACGGCCGCCCCGTCAACGTGGCGCGCTTCCGCGGCCAGCTATTCGTCTGCGCCACCGGCTGTTGCTGCGGGCGCACCGAGGACGGCTTCGCGCCGGTGCCCACCGAGACGTTCCACCGGGAATGGGAGCGGCGGCGCCTGCGCAACGTGGTCCATCTCACCATCGGAGGCTGCCTCGGGCCCTGCGCGCTCGCCAACGTGGTCATGCTGCTCTTCGACGGCCAGGCCCAGTGGTTCCATTCGGTGGACTCCGAGATTCAGGTGCTCGCCCTCTACGATCACGTCGAGCGCATGCTCGACGCCGATCGCTGCCTGCCCCCGCCCGCCGCGCTCGCCCCGTATCACTTCACCGCGTCGACGTGGCAGCCGCGGCCCGACGGCCAGCCCGTGGACGACGCGCGCCTCTGGTCCGCCCACCGGGCCCACGCCTGCGCGACGCCGGACTCCGGCGTCTCCGCGGACGGGCGCGCGCTCTCGGTGGACCGGGTGGTGGCGGTGATGGAGGGCCAGGCCGCGCTCCCGCGCAAGAACGGCGAGCTGGTGTTCGAGGAGCCCTGGCAGGGCCGGGTGTTCGGGATGGCGGTGGCGCTGCACGAGGCCGGGCTCTTCGAGTGGGAGGAGTTCCGCCAGACCCTCATCGCGCGCATCGCGGCCGCCGAGGCGGGCCCGGGGCCGTTCGTGTACTACGAGGTCTGGCTCCAGACCTTCGAGGACCTCCTGGCCCGCCGCGGGCTCGTCACCGGACCCGAGCTCGACGAGACCACGTATCAGTTCGAGTTCGGGGAGCGCGACGACGTCTTCTAGCCGCCCTCGCGCGCGGCGGCGGTGCGGGTGGGATCGTCGGGCGCCGGACGGGCGAGCTGCTCGAGGGTGGGCATCAGGAGCGCGGCGATCCGCACCGGGAGCGCGCTCGTGAAGTGGAAGCGCGCCGCCTCCGGGCCCGGCACGTACGCGGTGACGGTGCCGAAGTACCGCTCGTCCAGCATGAACACGAAGGTGGCGGCCCGGCTCACCACCCGCGACTCCACCACCGAGCCGTTCTTGCCGTAGACGAAGTACCGGTGGTCCCCGGTGCCCGTCTTGCCGCCCGCGCGGTGCGCCGCGCCGGGGGCGGTGAGGGCGGGACGCAGCCCGCGCGCGGTGCCCTTCTCCACCACCTCGGTGAGCGCGCCGCGGACCACCGTCGCGATCTCGGGCGCGATCACCTGGGTGGGCGGCATCTCCGCGCGGCCCATGCGCGTCTCGTAGGGCGTGCCGGTCGCGAAGTCGAGGCCGTCGATCAACACGGTGGGCTGGCGCACGCCGTTGTTGAGCACGATCCCCATGAGCTCGGCCAGCGCGGCGGGCCGGTCGCCCGAGCTGCCGATGGCGGTGGCGAGCGACGGGGTCAGCGACGCGAAGGGATACCCCATGCGCTCCCAGCTCCGGTGCAGGTCGAGGAACGCTTCCAGCTCCAGCAGGCTCGCGATGCGGTGGTCCTGCGCGTTGCGGTGGCGCGTGAAGAAGAGCCAGCCGTAGACCGCCTGGCGCTCCGCCGCGCTGGCCCGTACCACCTGGCCCAGGCCGGAGCCGGGATGCCGGCGCAGGTAGGCGGCGACCCACAGCTCGAGGGGATGCACGCCCGCCACGTACCCGCGATCCACCAGCGGCATGTCCTCGGGCGCGGCCTGCTCGTAGAGCTCGGCCACCGCCTTGTCGGACAGGGCGCGGCCCGGCACGCGGGTGGCGAGCAGGTCCCGGAACACCTCGAGGCTCGCCTCCGGGTACACCGAGCGCAGCGCGATGGCGAGGGCGGTGGGGGTGGGCTTGGCCGCGCTCAGCACCAGCTCCAGCGCCTCCTCGGCGGGAAGACCGTGGTACTTCCGGTAGAACCGCCGCACGAACTCGCTGCCCTCGCGGTCGGCGAAGCGGCTCAGGTACGCGTCGCGGCGCGGGTCGCTCGGGTTCTCCAGCACGAGGGCCAGCGACTCGGGCGAGCCGTAGAGGTGATGGCTGACCAGGTCGCGCATCAGCCGGATGAACGGCAGGTTCACCGAGTGCTGGAAGGCCTCGCGGATCGTGAGGATCTTGCCGTCGTCCTCGCGGTCGAAGTTCACGAAGGTGTGCACACCGCCCCCGGTGAAGAAGGCCTCGCCGGGGCTCGCCGAGTACCGCCGCTCGAGCGACGCCTCCAGCATGGCCAGGAGCGTGCGGTCCGTGCCGCGCGCGGTGGTGAGATAGCCCACCGCCCACTCGCCGAGCCGGTCGCGCGGGTGGATCGGGACCTTGGCCAGGGCAGCCGGATCGAGCCGCGCGTACCGGTCGTGCAGCGCGGCGATGGCCTCCAGGTAGGAGATCAGCGTGCGCAGCTTCGCGGTGGAGCCGAGGTCGATGCGGGCCCCGCCGTTGATGTCGAGCGGCTGGTCGAGGTTGTCGGTCTGGATGCGGATGCGGTTCGCGCCCGGGCCCCGCTCGTAGACGGTGACGCTGTAGAGCACGCGGGCCGGATCGCCCCCGCCCAGGAGCTTCTCGCCCACCAGGCCCAGCCGCTCCACGGTGGCCGGATCGCGCAGCGAGCGCAGGAGGCGGGAGACCGCGTCCTGCGCGGGGGCGTCCAGCGTGCTGCGGGCGGTCAGATCCAGCCGGTCCAGGTCGTAGAGCGCGGGCATCCCGAGCATGCCGGTGAGGCGGGCCCGCACGAGGTTGGCCCCCTTGCGCTCCACGTACGGCACGGCGACGGCGCGGGCGCCGCGGCGCAGCTCCAGGCGCTCCGCGAGCGCCGCGTCCCGCAGCCGCGCGTCGATCACCCCGGCGCGGGCCAGCACGCGCAGATAACCGTCGGTGAACTCCTCCAGCGCGCGCGGGTTCTCCACCAGGTAGTAGTAGGGCCGGCGCGCGGCGAGGATGAGGCTGAGCGCGCGCTTGTACATCCGCGCGCGCGCCGCGTCCACCGCGGCGGGCTTGGTGGAGAGCAGCGCGTTCGCCTGCAGGAAGTCGACCCCGTACCAGATGTGCAGGCCGTCGCCCAGGCCGTGCACCTCGCCGTGGCCGGGCGCCGCCGCGAGGGGCAGGGAGTCGAGGTAGTCCACCACGATCTGCCGCCGCGCCGCCCGGGTGCTCGCGCCGTCCTGGTAGGTCCGCAGGCTCGCCGAGATCATCTGCCGGAGCTTGTCGCCGGGCGCGCGGGTGCGCCCGTCCGGGGCGTGGCGCAGCTTCTCGAGCTGGGTCGGCAGCGTGCTCGCCCCGATCGAGTGCCGGTCGCCCCGGAACCGTCCGATGGTCTCGACCCCCACCGCCTTGGCGAGGCGCCGCCAGTCCACCACCGGATTGCGATAGGGCTGGCCGGTGTCGAGCAGCTCGCGGTTCTCGATGAAGAGCAGCGTGTTGATGAGCAGCGGCGGGACCGCGTCGAAGCGATCGTAGACCCGCTCCGGGTAGCGGCTCATGTAGAGGGGACGCCCCTCGCGGTCGAGCACCTCGAGCCCGGCGCGCGTCTTTTCGTGGTACGGCGGGTAGAGGCCCCACGCCGCGACCAGGCTCAGCCCCGGCGAGGGCCGCGCCTGCTGGTCGACCTGGTAGCCGCTCGCCTCGAGGCGGTCCACGAACTCTCCCAGCCGCGTGTAGCCGAGGCGGGTGTCGTAGGGGCCGGTCCGGGGATAGGGCATCGAGGGGCTCGGCCCCGCCGCGAGCCGGTAGGTCAGGAGCTTCGCGGTCCGCGAGAGCATCAGGGCCTGGACGGCGGAGGTGCGCATCTCCACCAGCGCGAACAGCACGAAGGCCAGCGCGACCACCGACAGGAACAGCGAGCGCCGCAGCACCAGGTCGCGCAGGCGGGCCCAGGAGCGGGCTGCGGGTTCGGCGCGGGGCAGGACCTCGGCCCCGATCGCGGTGGCGAGGGCGGGACGGCGCGAGGCGAGACCGGAGCGCGACGTGACACGGGAGGCCGACAGGAATCTCTTCACCGCCACTGCCTGATCAACCGTCCGACCGAGTCGGACGTTCCTCTATGCAATGGTTGCGTCGTCGGTGCCGGGACGGCTCGACATGCCCGGCGATCCACTCGCGATCTCTCATCGTGGCGCCTGCCGTCGTCAAATTCGCCATCACGACGGCGGCGCGCCTTCAAATCCTACCACGCGCTCGCACCATGCGGCCACCGCGAGAATTTCCGCGTCGCGATGCGCGGCGCCGACGAGCTGGATCGCGTGCGGCAGTCCGAGCGGCGAGACGCCGATGGGCAGCGAGATCGCGGGCAGGCCCGCGAAGCTCCACGGCGCGCAGAACCACGGATCGCCGGTGGCGAATCCCTCCGGCGCGGGCGTCGGCGCGGTCGGTGACAGCCACGCGTCGCAGGCGGCGAACTGCGGCATCACGTCGCGGCGGAACGCCAGGCGCGCGCGCTGCGCCCGCGCGTACGCCACCGCGGAGCTCGTGAGCCCGGCCGCGATGAGCTCGCGGGTGCGGGGCCGATACTGCGCGGCGTGAACGCGGTAGAGCTCCTCGTGATACGCGGCGGCCTCCACTTCGAGCACCGTGCGTCCCGCCGCGTGAACCCCCGCGAACGACGGCGGCAGCGCGACCTCCTGCACGGTCGCCCCCGCGTGGGCCAGACGCGCGGCGGTCTCCCGGACCCGTTCGGCCACCTCGGGGCTGGCGCGTTCCAGCAGCTCGGGCGCCAGCCCGAGCCGGGGCGGCCGCGGCTCCCGGCGCGGTAGCGGGGCCGCCGCCAGCGCGTCGAGCGCGAGGGCCACGTCCGCCACGCGCCGCGCGAACACGCCCACGTGGTCGAAGCTCCACGCGAGCGGGACCACGCCGTCGGTGGGAATCAGGCCGTAGGTGCCCTTGAAGCCCACCACGCCGCAGTAGGCGGCCGGGCGCAGCACCGAGCCGACGGTCTGGGTGCCGAGGGCGAGCGGGACCATGCCCGCCGCCACCGCAGCCGCCGAGCCGGAGGAGGAGCCGCCCGGCGTGTGGGCGCGGTTCCACGGATTGCGCGTGGGCCCGGGCTCGAAATAGGCGAACTCGGTGGTGTGCGCCTTGCCCACGATCACCGCGCCCGCCGCTCGCAGGCGCGCCACGGCCACCGCGTCCTCCGTCGGGCGCACGTGAAAGGCGGGAGCCGCGCCGCACGTGGTGGTGAGGCCCGCCACGTGGAAGATGTCCTTGATCGCGACCGGGATGCCGTGGAGCGGCCCGCGCGCGCGTCCGGCGCGCCCTTCCTCGTCGCGCTCGCGGGCGGCGGCGCGCGCTCCCGCCTCGTCGATCGACGCCCACGCGCGCACCGCCTCGTCCTGCTTGGCGATGCGATCGAGCGAAGCTTCCAGCAGCGCGGAGGACGTCAGCCTGCCCGCCGCGATGCGCGCCGCCGCGTCGGAGATCGATCGCACCGGGAGATCCGCCTCCTTCATGCCGGAGGATCATGCGGGCCGCGCCGCGCGGCTGTCAAGGCGGGGATCCGGAGGCTCGGCGGAGAAATTGCGGCGCAGAAACTGCGGCGGATCGCGATCCCCGCTTGAGGGTATTGCGTTTCCCAGCCTCGGAAGTCTCGGGGAGCGACGATTTTCGTCGCCTCGAGCCAAGCACGCGATACTGCGCGCGAACGGGCAGTGGTACAGGACTTGCCCCGGGGGAGGCGCACGGATCAGGCAGACTCGGGGGACGGGTGAGCGGGACGGTGCGTCGGTCCCTTCTCCACCGATGCGGCGGCCCGAGCACCCGGCCCTCGACCTGCCTGGTCACATCGAACGCTGGAGGACGCTGATGACGCCCGAGGTGGACACGTCTCGCATCGACCTGCGGTACGCCAGTCTCTGCATGGAGCTGGATTGCAACACGATCTTCGACTCGGTCCGGTACCGCCACTGTCCCACCTGCGGCAGCGTCGAATCGTATCCGCTCGAGTCCTGGCTCAATCGCGAACGCTCCGCGTCCCGCCTCCGGGAGGAGTGGATCGAGGCGATCCCGTCACTCGCCCGCCCGGTGTGGGTGGAGCGTCGGGCGACGCGCGGCGCGGAGGCCGCGGTGGTCCCGGCGCCGGTGCGCGAGCGGGCCGCTCGGCGACGGGCGGGCTGATCCGATCGGGGAGGTCGACGACACCGTGCAAACGATCCTGGTGGTCGACGACGATGTGTGGGTCCGGGGGCTCGCGCGGGACCTGCTGGCCGGTGAAGGCTATCGCGTGCTGGAGGCGGCGGACGGGCAGGACGCGATCCGGGTCGCGGCTGAGCATCCGGGCCCGATCCACCTGCTGCTCACCGACGTCATGATGCCGGGCATGAACGGGTGCGAGCTGGCCGCCGGGCTCACCAACCTGATGCCGGGTCTCAAGGTGATGTTCATGTCGGCCTACGACCGCGACTTCCTGGTGGCGCGCGGCCTGCAGCCGTGCGGGCCCGTCATCACCAAGCCGTTCACGCTGGAGTACCTCTCGCGACGCGTGCGCATGGTCCTGGGAGAGCAGCGCGCGCCGGCCATCGCGTCGCCTCGTCCCTTCGCGCGCGCCCGCTAGCCGGGCGCGCGCATTGACGCCCGGCCCGGCTCGTTGTAAGCCGGGCCATGACCCTCCGCCGGCCCGCCCGTCGCCTCGCCGCGTCACTGGTTGCCCTCACGGTCGGCGCGCTCGGCTCGGCGCCGGGTCTCGCCGCGGCGGACTGCGGGAGCTCGTCCGGCCCTCTCGACGTCCCGACCGCGCTCGTGCTCTCGGGGGGCGGGGCCAAGGGCGCCTACGAGGCCGGCGTGGCCGCGGTCCTCGCGGAGCGCGGGCTGGCGATCCGGCTGGTGGCCGGCTCGTCCGCGGGCGCGCTCAACGCGGCGCTGATCGCGGCCGGTCAGACCGACCGGCTCGAGGCGCTCTGGCGCGGGCTGACCCGTGATCGCATCTACGCCCTCCGCACGAGCGTCCTCTTCGCGGGGCTGTTGCCGGGCTGGCTCACGCTGCTCGCCCTGGACCGCGCGGGCTCCCTGTTCGATCCGGCGCCGCTGCGCGAGCTGATCGACACCACGCTGGATCTGGAGCGCGTTCGCGCCTCACCGGTGCGCCTGCTGGTGGTCACCAGCGACCTGGCCCGGCGCGAGGCTCGGGTGTTCGACAACCGGACCATCACGGCCCGCGCGCTCCTGGCCGCGGCCGCGGTGCCCGGTGCCTTTCCCGCGGTGGAGGTGGACGGCACGCTGCTGGTCGACGGCGGGCTCACCGGGCGCGCTCCGGTGCTGGAGGCGCTGGCGGCGGACGAGACGGTGTCACGCGCGCTGGTGGTGATGAGCTACGCGCCGACCGAGCAGGGCACGCCGCCCACCACGATGCGGCGGGCTCTCGAGGAGGCGTTCGAGATGGGGATGATCCGTCAGATCCGGCGGGACGTGGAGCTGGCCCGGCTCAAGCACCCCACGGTGGACGTGCAGCTCTGGACCCCATCGGCGGCGCTCGACCTGCGGCCGCTCGACTTCGACCCCGACGGTATCGCGCGCGCGCTGGCGCGCGGCCGCGCCGACGCGGTGACCTGCCTCAGCGGGTGGGGGACGCGGTGACCTGCAGCGAGGTGTCGCGGACCAGGAAGTGGACGCGCCGGTTCCGGCTCTGGCAGGCGGCGCTGCGCTCGGCGCAGAGCGCGCCGCTCTCGCCGCGGGAGACGACCGTGATCCGGCTCGCAGCGACGCCGCGGCCGACCAGATAGGCCATCACCCACGCGGCCCGCTTCTGGGCCAGGATCCGGTTCGCGACCTCCGGCCCGGCCGCGTCGGTGTAGCCCTCCACCATCACGATGTGGGTCGGGTTGGCCTTGAGCCAGGCCACCGCCGCGTCGAGGACCCTGCGCTCCGCGGGCTCGACCTGGAACCGGCCCGGGGCGAAGTGGACGTCCGGAAGCTGATCGGTGGCCGCGAACTCCTTCTCGGGAGCGGGTGCCATCTGGGTCGCGGCGTCCGGTCCCGGCGTGTCGGCTGGCGGCGCCTCGGGGGCCGGCGCCGCGTCCGGCCACACCGGGGCGGGAGGGCGAGCGGTCGGGGCGGGGGATGCGGCGGCGGTCACCGTGGCGGGCGGCGGGTTCACCGGATGCGCGCAGGCGGAAAGGCCCGCCAGCGCGCTCAGGAGCAGACCGACCGGGGTGATCAAGCGCATCGCGGGCACGGGCGTTACGCCGGCTCCTGGCGCTCGGTCAGCCGGTCGTGCAGCATGCCGAGCCCGAACTCCAGCTCGCTGGCGAGGGACTGCAGCTGGTCGAGGCGATTGCCATCGGGACGGGTGCAGCCGCTTTCCAGCAGGCGGCCGTGCCCGAGCACCGCGAGACTCAGCAGGCTCGCCTTCTCGAACAGGCGCTCCACGTACTCGGCCAGCACGTCCTCGGTCTGCGCCATGCGTCGCTCCTTTGGGGCGGGTTCGGCGGGCCTGAGCCCGCCGGTGAGAGGCCGATTTGGCATAGCCCATGCCAGCGGCGCGGAGCGGCGCCCCCCGGATAACTCGGCGGAATTCTGGATCTTCCGCCACGCGGCTCGTCAGGGCGACAACAGCGTCCTGCGGCGCCCGTCAGAGCGCGGACATTCCCGGCACCGCGCAAGGTCGTCGTGCCACGGTGGAACCGGGCGGTGGGCCAGGCGCTCGCCGGCCGGCTCGCCGCGCTCAGCGGGCGGCGTCGATCTCGAGCTCGGTGCCGAGGGCCTCGTTGAACCGGTTGGTGAAGTTCGCCGCGGCCACCGTCAGCGTCAGCTGCACGAGCGCCTCCGCGCCCAGGTCGTCGCGCAGCGCCTCGACCGGCGCGGGGTCCACCTGCACCGCGGTGGTCATCGCCTCCGCGTAGGCGATCACCCGCCGTTCGAGCGCGGAGAAGAGCGGGCTCGTGCGATAGTCGGCCAGCGCGGCCAGCTGCTCCTCGGGGATGCCGGCCCGGCGGCCCGCCGCGCTGTTGTGGGTCACGCAGTAGCGGCAGCGGTTGAGCTGCGAGGCCCGCACGTAGGCCAGGTAGCGCAGCCGCAGGTCGAGCGGTCCCTCCCGCAGGCGCGGATACCACGCCACAAAGGGCAGGAGCGAGCGCGCGTGGTAGGCCATGAGCCGGAAGATGTTGAGCACGCGCCCGCCGCCGGCGCCGAGGGTGTCGAAGGCCGCCTGCGCCTCGGGCGCCACCTGCGCGCGGTCCAGATACGGAAGTCTCGCCGCCATCGCGTTTCATCTCCTGCGTGCCGGGGAAAGCGGCGAGCCCGGTCCCGCGCGCGGCTCGGCACGCGGGCGCATGATGGCGCGCGGTCCGGAGGCGGTCAAGGCGCCGGGGCCCCCGCGCGGCCGCTCACAGGATGGCGAGGTGGAGCATCTGCTCCTCGACCAGCAGGGCGGCGCCACGCTGCCGTTCGATCGCAAACTCGAAGAGGTGGCCCGCTCCGGGGCTGGGACGCCGCGTGCCCTCCGCGCGCCGGGCGTCCCGGAGCAGACCGTCCAGGCGGTGGCGCGCCGCTGCCTCGTCCCAGGCGCCGGCGGGGGCCCGGTAGGTGTCGAGCGCGTAGGCGCGGAGGAGCTTCGGCCACTCGCGGGCGAAGAGCGACGCCGCGTGGAAGACGTCCACGCCGGCGAGCCGCGACCCCACGAACACCGCCGCCCCCCGCGCGCCGGGGGCCGGCGTCTCCAGATGGCGCGCGGCGCGGTCCAGGTGGGCGCGCACGTCGGAGGACTCGTACACCGCTTGATAGCTGCCGGTCGGAGCGGCGGCGTGCGCGGCCTGCGTGGCCGCGGCCACCCCGGACCAGATGCGTCGCTGATCCGCCTTGCCCAGCACCTGCGAGCGCACGCTCGGCTGCACCACCGAGGCGCGGCTCTCGAACTCCTTGCGCCCTTCGTTCCAGCGGCCCTGCTCCACGCAGTACACCGCGATGTTGCGGGGGCCGCTCAGGGGCGGCAGCACGAGGTCCTCGCGGAGCACGCGGTTCTGCTTGCCGCCGATCAGGATCTCGCCCGCCAGGAGCAGGACCGGGATCTGGCCGCGGTTTTCCGCGATCAGCTCCGGCACGCTGGCCTGCGCGCGCTCCACCACCGTGAGCGCGCTGCTCGCCCGGGCCTCGTCGAGCGTGAGGACCTCGAGGGGAGCCGGGTCGCCCTTCACGCCGCCCAGGAGCCAGACGACCGCGAGGCCGCTCCCGGCCACCGCGGGGCCGGGCGTGAGGGCGCCGAGGGCACGGCTCAGCTCGGGACTGGTCACGCCGGGGGTGCCGGGCGCAACGGGTGCGCTGCCGTCCGGCAGGATCCGGATGCGCTCCGCGAGGGCCAGTCCGGGCGCCGCGGTGACCGCGCCGGCGGCGCCGAGAAGTCGCAGAAGCGAGCGTCGCAGTGGATTCATGGGTTCCTCCGTGCCCGCTCATGGGCGGGGGAATGTGCCCGCTTAGACCGGTCCCGCAACGGAAAGTTCCCGCGTCGCGTATACTGGCAGCCACCGCACACTCCATGACGCCCCCGTGCACCCGAGGAGCCACGCGATGAAGCGAATCCTGACGGCGATGTTCGTGCTGGCCGTGGTCCTCTCCCCGCTCCTGCTCGCCGTCGACGACGCTTCGGCCCGCGCGGGCGGGGGACGCTCGAGCGGCAGCCGCGGCTCCCGCAGCTACTCGTCGCCCTCGCGGCCGCCGTCCACCAGTCCGGCGTCGCCGAGTCAGCCCGCCTCGCCCTCGTACCAGCAGTCGGCGCCGTCGCGGCCGGGCTGGGGCGGCTTCGGGGGGATGCTGGGCGGCCTGCTGCTGGGCGGGCTGATCGGCGGCCTCCTGTTCGGCCACGGGCTGGGCGGCGGGATCGGTCTGCTCGAGATCGCGATCATCGGCGGCCTCGCCTGGCTCGCGTTCTCCACCATGCGGCGCCAGCAGGCGGGCGCGCCGTCCGGCTACGCCACGTCCGGCGGCTACGGCTCGATGCCGTCGAAGCGCGACGAGCCCCGCGGCGGCCCCGCGACGCTCGAGCCGCCGATGCCGTCACCCCCGGCCGGCCTCTCGGACCTGGAGCGCGGGCTCGGGCACATCCGCGGGATGGACCCGGGCTTCGACCCGCGCGCGTTCGCGGAGACCGCCTCCGACGTCTTCTTCAAGGTGCAGGCCGCCTGGACCGCGCGCAGCGTGGCGCCGGTGGCCTCGCTGCTCACGCCGGAGATGGCGGAGGCGCTCCAGCGGGACTGCGATCGGCTCCGCGCGGAGCGGAAGATCAACCGCCTGGAGAACATCGCGGTGCGCTCGGCCGAGGTGAGCGAGGCGTGGCAGGAGAGCGGCCAGGACTTCGTGACCGTGCACTTCCTGGCGAGCCTGCTCGACTACACCACCGACGAGAGCGGCGCCCGGCTGCTCGAGGGCAGCCGCACCGAGCCGGTGAAGTTCGAGGAGTACTGGACGTTCACGCGGCCGGTCGGGCCCGGCGCGTTCCGGCTGAGCGCGATCCAGCAGGGCTGACGACGCGGAGGCGGTCGCCGGGGCGCATCCAGCGGGGCTGACGACGCGGGGGGTCGCCGGGTCCCCCCCCCGGCGGCTAGAAGGCGGCCGACATGCCCCCGTCGAAGTTGATCGCAGTCCCGGTGATGTAGGCCGCTCGGGCGGAGCACAGGAACGCCACCAGGTCCGCGAACTCCTCGGCCTCGCCGACGCGGCCGACCGGCACCCGCTTGGCCACCTCGCGATAGTAGCCCTCGAGGTCACCCTTGGCCCGTCGCTCCCACTGGGCACTCTTCACCAGACCGAGGCACACCGTGTTGACCAGGATGTGGTCGGGCGCGTACTCGTTCGCGAGCGACTTGGTGAGATTGATGCCCGCCGCGCGGGTCACGCTGGTGGGCAGGGCCCGCGCCGCCGGCACCTTGCCGCCCACGGTGGTGACGTTGACGATGCGCCCGCCGCCCCGCTTCTTCATCTGGGGGATGACGAGCCGGCAGAAGCGGATCGCGGCCATCAGCTTGACGTCGATGTCGGCCGCCCACGCCGCGTCGTCCATGGACTCGAAGGGTCCCGCCATGGAGGTGCCCGCGTTGTTCACCAGGATGTCGACGCCGCCGTGCGCGGCGAGCGTCGCGTTGACCACCGCCTCCACGTCGGCGGGCCGCGTGACGTCGGCGGCCTTCGCCAGCACCTTCACGCCGGTCTGCTTCCGGATCGCCTCCGCCGCCTGCTCCAGCACGTCCTTGCGACGCGCGCAGATCACCACGTGACAGCCCTCCGCCGCGAAGCGCATCGCGGTGGCGCGGCCCAGCCCCTCGCTGCCGCCGGTGACGATAGCGATCTTGCCGGTGAGACCCAGGTCGAGCATGGCGTGTCCTCCCGGGCGCGGATACTATGCGGGGCCCGGGCGCGGGTCAAGGCACGGCGCGGAAGCCCCTCCCCGCAAGGCGAGCGGGGATGGTATTCTCACGGACGTGACCCAGAGCGCCGATCTCGCCATCGTGGGCGGCGGCATCGTCGGCCTCGCCACCACTCTGGCCCTCGGCGAGGCCTACCCGCGCCTTCGCCTGCTCGTGCTGGAGAAGGAAGAGCGTCTCGCGACCCACCAGACCGGGCACAACAGCGGCGTCATCCACTCCGGCATCTACTACAAGCCCGGCTCGCTCAAGGCGCGCACGTGCGTGGAGGGCGCGCGCCAGATGAAGCAGTTCTGCGACACCCACGGCATCGCGTGGGAGGGCTGCGGCAAGGTGATCGTGGCCACCGACCAGGCGGAGCTGCCGCGGCTGCAGACGATCTACGAGCGCGGGCAGGCCAACGGGCTCGCCGGTCTCAAGATGCTCTCCGCGGAGGAGGTCCGCGAGTTCGAGCCGAACTGCCGCGCGGTGCGCGCCATCCACGTGCCCGAGACCGGGATCGTGGACTACGTGCAGGTGGCGGGCAAGATGGCGGAGCTGATCCAGCAGCGCGGCGGGCGCATCGTGACCAGCGCCGGCGTGCACGCGATCCGCCGGCAGGCCGCCGGTTTCGTGCTGGAGACCGCGCAGGGGCCGGTGGAGGCGCGGTACCTGGTGAACTGCGGCGGGCTCCACTCCGACCGGGTGGCCGCGCTCACCGGGGTCACGCCCGAGGTGCGGATCATCCCGTTCCGCGGGGAGTACTACATGATCCGCGCGGAGCGGCGGTCGATCGTTCGCGGGCTCATCTACCCGGTGCCGGATCCCGAGTTCCCGTTCCTCGGTGTCCACTTCACCCGAACGATCCACGGCGACGTGGAGGCGGGGCCGAACGCGGTGCTCGCCTTCGCGCGCGAGGGCTACACGCTCGGCACCGTGCGGCCCGCGGACCTGGCGGCCACGCTCGGCTACTCCGGGTTCTGGCACATGGCGCGCAGGTACTGGCGGGTGGGCGCCTACGAGATGTATCGCTCGGCCAGCAAGGCCGCGTTCGTGCGCTCGCTGCAGAAGCTGGTTCCGGACATCCAGGCATCGGACCTGGAGCCGGGCGGAGCCGGGGTGCGGGCGCAGGCGGTGGCCCCGGACGGAAGCCTCGTGGACGACTTCAAGATCAGCGTGACGCCGGGAGCCGTCCACGTGGTCAACGCGCCGTCGCCCGCGGCCACCGCCTCGCTCGCCATCGGGCGGCACGTGGCCGGGGTCGCCGCCGAGATGTTCGGACTGACGGCCTGACCTTACAGCTTCGCCTGCCGCTCCTCCACCTCGCGCAGCCGCTCCTCCACCTCGCGGAGCCGGTCCTCCGCCGCCAGCAGCATGCGCGCCAGATCGCGGATGAGCGCGATCGAGAGCGCCGGATTGGCGCGCACCAGGTGATCCAGCCGGTTGGCCGGGATCACCAGGAGGGTCACCGCGTCGGCCGCGATCGCGCTGGCCGAGCGCGGCGCGTTCCGGAAGAGGGCCAGGTGACCGAGCAGCTCACCCTTGGCGAGCGTGCTGAGCAGGCGATCCTCGCCGCCCAGCTGCTTGCGGATCTCCACCCGCCCCTGGTGGACCATGAAGGCCTCACCCTTGGCGTCGTCGCCCTCGCGGAAGATGACCGTGCCGGGCGCGAACGTCCTGGTGGGCACTTCCCCGATCTGGCGGCTCATGGTCTCCCGTCTTCGGTGTAGAATGGCCAGCAGTGGGCATATGATACTGCGTCTGGCGGTGTTCGTCGCGACGGTCCTCACGACGGCTGCCGGGCTGCCCGCCGTCGCCCTGGCCCAGCGGCACATCTCGGTCCAGGAGGCGCTCCTCCGGGCCAAGCCCGCCACCGTCCTCGTGGTCGCCGAGGTGTCCTCCGAGGTCACGCTCGACTGCGGCAGCGGCCCGGTCAAGATCACGCCGCCGGTCTTCCGCGAGACCGGGACGGGCTGGTTCATCGACGCCGACGGCTGGCTCATGACGAACGGCCACGTCGTCCAGCCCGCGTACGAGCCGCCGCGGTGGCTCGCCAACCAGCAGGCCCAGCGCGCGGTCACCAGCGCCTGCCTGCCCCAGGTCCTGAAGAAGATGGGGCTGCAGCCGGGGGATCGGCCCGACGCGGAGGAGGCGGCCAAGCGGAGGCTGCTCGACAGCGTGCTGCCCACCGCCAAGGTGAACCTGAAGCCCGAGGTGTTCGTGGTCACCGCCAAGGGCCGGTTCAAGGCGGAGGTGAAGAAGTACAGCCCGCCGGTCAACGAGATGTCGGGCCGCGACCTGGCGCTGCTCAAGGTGCCGGGGGAGAACTATCCGGTGCTCGCGCTGGCCGACTCGAGGACGGTGCAGATCGGCGACCCGGTGCACATCATCGGCTTCCCGGGAGTGGTCCTCTCCCACGAGCTTCTGAACCAGTCGTCCATGGTCGAGGCGTCGATCACGAACGGGGCCGTCTCCGGCTTCAAGCAGGACCGGAACAACAACACGGTGATCCAGACCGACGCGTCCGCCGCGTGGGGCAACTCGGGCGGGCCGGTGGTGGACGACCGCGGCAACGTGGTGGGGCTGCTGACGTTCGTCTCGCTCGCGCCGGGACCGGAAGGCGGCATCGTCCAGGGCTTCAACTTCGTCATCCCGTCGGCCGCGGTCACCGACTTCGTCAAGGACACTCCGGTCAAGGTGAACGCGGGCAGCAAGTTCAATGACGCGTGGTACGCGGGTCTGCGGGCCCTCTTCACCGACGACGGCAAGACCGCGCTGCGCTACTTCGAGGAAGCCGATCGGCTGCATCCCAATCTGCCGGACGCGCGGCGGATGCTGGCCGAGGCCCGGGAGGCGGTGAAGAATCCGAAGCCGAAGCCGTTTCCGTGGTTCTGGGTCGCCCTCGGCGTGACGCTGGTGAGCGCGGGCGGCTTCGGGGGGCAGTGGCTGCATCGGTGGAGCAAGAACCGCTACCGGGTGCACCCCTCCGAGGTCGTGCGCCTGATCGAGGCCGGCAAGGAGCCGACCATCCTCGACGTGCGGCGGTCTGACATGTACGAGCAGCTGCCCCTCATGATCCGCGGCTCGGTGCGGGTGGCGCCCGAGGACCTCGCCGCCGGCATGGCCGGGCTCGACCTCGACAAGAACCGCCCCGTGATCGCCTACTGCAGCTGCCCCGACGAGGAGACCAGCGCCCGCGTGGCGAGGGACCTCCGCCGGATGGGCTTCAAGGACGTCAGGATCCTCAAGGGCGGCATCGGGGCCTGGACGAACGCGGGCCTGCCGATCGATACCCGCTCCGACCTCTCGCAGGTCGGCGTCGAGCTCTACAAGGCGCTGGCCAGCGGCAACGTCTAGCGCCGTCCGCGCCCCGCGCCGGTCGCCGCGGCGCGCGCGGCCACCGGCGCGCGATGCGACCACCGGCTCCACACCGGCGGTCCCGGCGGGTAGGGAGGGCCCGGTAAGAATTGCCGATCGCCGAGGCACGAGCGCGCTCATCATCCGCGGAAGCGCAGCCTGCGCGGCGCCGACTCGCTGGCAATCCGTTTGCACTTTCACACCCGCATGCGCATCGCTCACGTCGCTCCACTCTACGAGCGCGTGCCTCCCGCCCTCTACGGAGGTACGGAGCGCGTCGTCTCCCACCTGGTCGAGGAACAGGTGCGCCGCGGGCACGACGTCACGCTCTTCGCGAGCGGCGACTCGCGCACCGCGGCGTCGCTGGTGGCGCCGGTGCCGCGCGCGCTCCGGCTGGACGACGGCGTCGCCGATCCGCTCGCGCTTCACATGGTGGAGCTGTCGCAAGTATTCGAACGGGCCGAGGAGTTCGACCTCATCCATTGCCACGTGGACTATCTCGCGTTCGCGTTCTCCCGGCTGGTCCGGACGCCGACCGTGCACACCCTTCACGGCCGGCTCGACCTGCCGTACCTCCGGCCGCTGCTCGCCCACTTCGACGACGTGCCGCTGGTCTCGATCAGCGCGGCCCAGCGGCGCCCGGTGGAGGACCTGTCGCTCGCGTGGGCCGGCACCGTGCACCACGGCGTCCCGCTCGCGAACTATCCGCTCGGGCGGGGGGGCGGCGGCTACCTCGCGTTCCTGGGCCGCATCTCCCCCGAGAAGCGCCCCGATCTCGCGATCCGGGCCGCCCGCCGGGCCGGCATCCCGCTCCGCATCGCGGCCAAGGTGGACCGGGCGGACCGTGAGTACTTCGAGCGGGAGATCGAGCCGTTGCTGGACGATCCGCTCGTGGACTACATCGGCGAGATCGGCGACGCGGACAAGCCCGCATTCCTGGGGGACGCGGTGGCGCTCATCTTGCCCATCGACTGGCCCGAGCCGTTCGGCCTGGTGATGATCGAGGCCCTGGCGTACGGGACTCCGGTGATCGCGCGCCCGTGCGGATCGGTGCCGGAGCTGATCGTGCCCGGTCGCACCGGCTTCATCGCCGACACCGTGGACGAGCTGGCGCTGGCCGCCCGGAGCGTCGATCGGATCGACCGCGCCGCCTGCCGCCGCGAGGCGGAGGCGCGCTTCAGCGTCGAGCACATGGCGGACGGCTACGAGGCGGTGTACGAGCGCCTGGAGGCGGGAGCGCAGCTGGCCTGAGCGACTGTCTTGCGAGTCAAGTGGGGTGCCATGGCCGCCGGTCTCGGAGCATCGCGGTGAGGATGGTGAGGAGCTTGCGCATGGCGGCCGTGAGGGCGACCGTGCCGGGGCGTCGCGCGGCGACGAGGCGGCGGTGAAACGCGCGGATCGCGGGGTTGTGCTTGATGGCGGTCAGTGTCGCCATGTAGAGCACGCGGCGGATATGCCCGCGGCGGCCGGAGATCATGCGGCGCCGGCGGAAGGTGCGCTGTCGCGGGCGATCGGGGCCAGGCCAACGAGGGCGGCGATGCGGCGGAACAGTGGGCGGGGCGCCGAGCTCAGTCACGGTCTTCGGGGACCCGGAGGCGCACGGCCTCCCGCCCACCTTCACCCGCCCCAGCTCAATGCTGGGCCGGCTCTGAGAGATACAGGGAGACACCGGTGATGCTCGAGCGGGACGACGAGGACGGCGCGCGCGACCCCTACTACATCCGCGCCTCGCCCACCGGGGCCGATCTCAAGCGGCTGGTGGCGAAGTGCGACGACGCGTTTCTGGTCGCGGACCAGCACGGCGACCTTCCGGACCTGGCGGAGAGCGAGTTCGGTCTCTACGTGGACGGCACCCGCTTCCTGCGCAGCCTCGAGCTCACCGTGCACGGGCAGCGGCCCCTGAGCCTCAGCGCCGCCGTCTCCACCGACGGTCGTCACGTGGCGGCCGACCTCACCAATCCCGATCTCTGTCACGGCGAGATCGTGGTGCTGCGCGGCCGGACCCTGCGGCTGGCCCGGCGACTCGAGCTGACGCCGAGCGGGCTCGACCAGGTGCTGACCGTCGAGAGCTTCAACCCCGCGCCGCACGAGCTGGTGCTGATGTGGCACTACACCGCGGACTTCGCGGACGTCTTCGAGGTGCGGGGCATGATCCGGGAGCGGCGGGGCGAGCTCTATCCCCCCGACCTCGACAAGGCGCTCGCGCGTCTCGCCTACCGGGGACTCGACGGCACGCTGCGCGTCACCACCCTCGCCTTCACGCCGGCCCCCGAGAAGGTGGCCCCGGGGTTCGCGCGCCACCGGATCACCGTGCCGCCCGGCCAGGTCATCGAGCTGCGGCTGCGCATCACCGCCGACCAGGAGCCGGCACCGGACCGGCCGCGCCCGGTTCCGGCCTGGGTGCCGGACGGCGATCCCACTCCGTCGGCGGTGCAGGTGGCCAGCGGCAACGCGGGCTTCGACGGCTGGCTGGCCCGCTCCTGGGCGGACCTGCGCATGCTCGGCACCGCCACCGTGCACGGGCGCATCGCCTACGCGGGCATCCCCTGGTTCGTGGCCCCGTTCGGCCGCGACAGCATCATCACCGCGCTCCAGCACCTGCCGTTCGATCCGGACCTCGCGCGGGGCACGCTGCGGTTCCTCGCCGCCCACCAGGGCCGGGAGGAGGACGAGTTCACGGACCAGAGCCCGGGCAAGATCCTGCACGAGTTTCGCCGCGGCGAGATGGCGGCGTGCCGCGAGATCGTGTTCGTCCCCTATTACGGCTCGGTCGACTCGACGCCCCTGTTCCTCATGCTGGCCGCCGAGTACCTGCGCTGGACCAACGACCAGGCGCTGCTCGCGGAGCTGGCCCCCGCCATCGAGGCCGCGCTGGAGTGGATGGACCACGCCGAGTACCTCACCTACGCCTCCCGCTCCTCGCGGGGGCTCGTGAACCAGGGCTGGAAGGACTCGCACGACGCGATCATGCACGTGGACGGCGAGGGTGCGGCGGGGCCCATCGCGCTGGTCGAGGTGCAGGGCTACAAGTATGCGGCCCTCTGCGGGGTCGCGGCCATCGAGGACGCGCGGGGGCGACCGGAGGCCGCGGCGCAGCGCCGCGCGGCCGCGGCGACGCTTCGGCAGCGGTTCATGGCCGACTTCTGGATGCCGGACAAGCGCTTCTGCGCCCTCGCCCTCGACGGGGACGGGGCGCCGTGCGAGGTGGTCTCGTCCAACCCGGGGCATGCGCTCTGGACCGGCATCGTCCCGTTCGACCACGCGGCCCCGATGGTGGAGCGTTTCCTGAGCCCCGAGCTCTTCTCGGGGTGGGGCGTGCGCACGCTCGGCACCGGCGAGCGCCGCTACAACCCGATGAGCTACCACAACGGCTCGGTGTGGCCGCACGATACCGCGATCGCGGCCGCCGGCATCCGGCGCTACGGCTTCACCGACCAGTTCCTGACGCTCGTCACCGCGCTCTTCGAGGCGGCTCAGCACTGCGAGGGCCGGCGCCTGCCCGAGCTGTTCTGCGGCTTCCCGCGGGTGTCGGGGTACGGGGCGACTCCGTACCCGGTCGCCTGCTCGCCCCAGGCGTGGGCGGCGGGCGTGGCGTCGCAACTGCTCGCCGAGATGCTGGGGCTCGAGCCCGATGCGGCCGAGAACCGCCTCACCCTGACCCGACCGGTGCTGCCGCGATGGCTCCCGTGGCTCGAGGTGCGCGGGCTGCGCCTGGGCCGCTCGCGCTTCGACGTGCACGTCACCCGCGGACGCGAGGGCGCCGCGGTCGAGGTGCTGGACCGCCAGGGCGACGCGGAGCTGGTGGTGCGGGGATAGCCGGACGCGCGGCGGGCGCCGGGCTCCCGGGCCGTGCCCGGGGATCCGGCGCCCGCGCCTACGCGCGGCCGGCTAGGAGCAGCCGGTCGTGGTGCCGCAGGTGATGCACTTGAGACACGTGCCGTTGCGCACCATCGTGAACTGCCCGCACTCGCCGCACGGGTCGCCCTCGTAGCCCTTGAGCCGCGCCATCTCCGACTCGGTGAGGCTCCTGGCGGCCGGGCTCATCGGCACCGAAACCGGCGTGACCACCGCGCCGCTGCCGCCTCCGATGGGGGCGGCGGACCGGACCGCCGAGCCCTGCGGCGAGGCCCCGGGCGGCATTGCGGGCGGCTCCAGCCGGGCCGCCGGATTCGCGGCCGCGCTCGTCGCCACCGGGCCCTGGCCCGGCTTGGTCCCGATGGCGTCCGCGCGCAGGTCCTCGTCGGGCACGTGCGAGAGATCGGTCCGCCCGAGATAGGTGATGGCGAGCTCGCGGAACACGTAGTCGATCACCGAGGTCGACATCTTGATGCGGTCGTTGCCCTTGACCATCCCGTTGGGCTCGAAGCGCGTGAACACGAAGGCGTCCACGAACTCCTCGAGCGGCACCCCGTGCTGCAGTCCCAGCGAGATCGCGATCGCGAAGCAGTTCATCAGCGAGCGGAAGGCCGCGCCCTCCTTGTGCATGTCGAGGAAGATCTCGCCCACCGACCCGTCCTCGTACTCGCCGGTCCGCAGGTAGACCTTGTGCCCGCCCACCACCGCCTTCTGGGTGTAGCCCTTGCGGCGGTCCGGGAGGCGATGCCGCTCGCGCAGGTACTGGGTCACCACCCGCTCGGTCATCTTCTCGGCCACCGCCTCCACGTCGGCGGCCACCGCGCGCTCGTCGTCCTCGTCCGCGATGGAGTTGAGCGGCTGGGAGAGCTTGGACCCGTCGCGGTAGAGCGCCACCGCCTTCAGCATGCTCCGCCAGGCGAGGTCGTAGGCCCACTTCACGTCCTCGATGGTCGCGTCCTGCGGCATGTTGATGGTCTTGCTGATAGCCCCCGAGATGAAGGGCTGAGCGGCGGCCATCATGCGGATGTGCGCCTCGGTCGGGATGAAGCGCGTCCCCTTCTTGCCGCACCGGTTGGCGCAGTCGAAGACCGCGAGGTGCTCCGCCCGGAGGTGCGGCGCCCCCTCCACGGTCATGGTGCCGCAGCAGTAGTCGTTGGCCGCCTCGATCTCGGCGGCGCTGAAGCCGAGGGCCCGGAGCAGGTTGCCGTTCCACTCCGCGAGCTGGGCCTCGTTCAATCCCAGGTGCGAGGCGATGTAGCCGTCGCCCAGGGTCCACGCGTTGAACGCGAACGAGATGTCGAACGCGGTCTCCAGCGCGGCCTCCACCCGCCGCAGCCCGTCGTCGTCGAAGCCCTTGGCCCGGAGCGTCTCGTGATTGATCCCGGGCGCCCCGCGCAGCGTCTTGCGGCCCACGCAGTAGGCCACGATGTCCTCGATCTCGGCCGGGCGGTAGCCCAGCGTCTCGAGCGCCAGCGGCAGGCTCTGGTTGATGATCTTGAAGTAGCCGCCGCCGGCCAGCTTCTTGAACTTCACCAGCGCGAAGTCGGGCTCGATGCCGGTGGTGTCGCAGTCCATCACCAGGCCGATGGTCCCGGTGGGCGCCAGCACGGTGACCTGGGCGTTGCGATAGCCGAACTGCTCCCCGAGGCCGACCGCCCGGTCCCAGGTCTCGCGCGCCGCCTGCAGGAGCGGGGCAGGGCAGTGACCGGGGTCGATGCCATGGGGCGCGATGCTGAGCCCTTCGTACTCGGCGGTCGGCGCGCGGTAGGCCGCGCGGCGGTGGTTGCGCATGACCCGCAGCATGGCGGCCTGGTTGCGCGCGTAGCCCGGGAACGGGCCCAGGTCGCGCGCCATCTCCGCCGACGTCGCGTAGGCCTCGCCGCACATGATCGCGGTGATCGCGCCGCAGATCGCGGTGGCCTCGGGCGAATCGTACGGAATGCCCTTGCGCATGAGCACGGTGCCCATGTTGGCGTAGCCCAGGCCGAGGGTCCGGTAGTCCCAGCTCCGCTGGGCGATGGCCGGGCTCGGATAGGCGGCCATCAGCACGCTGATCTCCAGCACCGTGGTCCAGAGCCGGCAGGCGTGGCGAAAGCCCTCGACGTCGAACGAGCCGTCCTCGCGCAGGAACTTCACCAGGTTGATCGAGGCGAGGTTGCAGGCGGTGTCGTCGAGGAACATGTACTCCGAGCACGGATTGCTGCCGTTGATGCGCCCGTCCTCGGGGCAGGTGTGCCACTCGTTGATGGTGGTGTCGTACTGCACGCCCGGATCCGCGCAGGCCCAGGCCGCGTGCGCGATCTCGTCCCAGAGCTGCTCGGCGGGGACGAAGCCCGCGCTCTTGCCGTCGGTCCGGCGCCTCAGCTCCCACTGCCCGCGGCGGGCCAGCACGTCGAAGAACGCGTTGGGCACCCGCACGCTGTTGTTGGAGTTCTGGCCCGAGACCGTGTAGTAGGCCTCGCTGTCCCAGTCGGTGTCGTATTCCGGGAAGTCGAGCTCGCGCACGCCCTGGCCGGCGAGCTGCAGCACGCGCTGGATGTAGCCCTCCGGGACCATCGCGGCGCGCGCCTCGCGCACCGCGGAGCGGAGCGCGGGATTCTTGCGCGGGTCGGCCTCGAGCCCGGCGGGGGTCCGGGCCGCGCTCAGCACCGCCTGCAGCCGCCGCTTGGTGAGCCGCGAGCCGGCCACCAGCGCGGCCACCTTCTGCTCCTCCACCACCTTCCAGCGGATGAACTGAAGGATGTCGGGGTGGTCGAGGTCGAGGATCACCATCTTGGCCGCCCGCCGGGTGGTGCCGCCCGACTTGATCGCCCCCGCCGCCCGGTCGCCGATGCGCAGGAACGACATGAGCCCGGAGGAGCGGCCGCCGCCCGAGAGAGGCTCGTTCTCGCCGCGCAGGTTCGAGAAGTTGGTCCCGCTGCCCGAGCCGTACTTGAAGATGCGGGCCTCGCGGGTCCAGAGGTCCATGATGCCGCCCTCGTTGACGAGGTCGTCGGCCACCGACTGGATGAAGCAGTTGTGGACGATCACGTTGTTGGAGAGGTACTGGCCGCTCTCGGTCTGGATGTCGTAGACCGGCTGCACCCCCACGCACTCCACCCGCACCACCGTCTCCTCCCGGATCGCGCCCACCCGCTTGCCCGCGAACTGGTCGGAGCAGGCCACGTCGAGACGCTGGCGCTTGTCGTCGGAGACGAAGCCGATGAGCTCCCGGAAGCGGGCGCGGGACTCCGGGTGCGCGATCGACACCACGAACGGAGTCCGGCGGCTCTCGCGGGTCTCGGCCCCGCGCCCCAGCCGCGCGTAGATCCCGAGATTCAGCAGCAGGGCCTGCACGCCGTGGGCGAGGGCGGCCGACGTGGTGGTCAGCGTGATCTCGGCCAGCCGCGCCCAGTAGCTCCGCAGCTCGACGACGCCCTGGGCCTGGAAGAGCGCCCGCAGATAGGCCGCCTGGGCCCCGCGGCCCGCCCGGAGGATCCCCGCGGGCACCGCGTGATCGGCGCTCGAGCGGAGCAGGCCGTAGGCCTCGACGAAGGGCCGCAGGCGCGCGCCGGACAGCCGGATCCGGTGGATGTCGAGGCCCGGCGTGCGGGTCTCCAGCGAGCGGACGTGATAGTGCACGCCCTCGAACACCCGGTGCACCCGGTCGAGGACGAAGTCGAGCTCGTCCTTGTCGATGGTGGTGAGCTCGAGCGCCAGGCTGTCGCCGTCCTGTCCGTCCTGGCCCACGAAGCCGTCGGCCTGCAGCCAGCCCACCAGCGCCGCCTCGTCGACGCGGGCGTCTTCCGATCCGCGGCGGACCTCGGTGCGCGTGGACAGGCAGAGGGCCGCGCCCGGCTCGATCTCGTCGACCCGGCGCCAGGCGCCCACCCCGTTCACGATCGCCCACACCAGGTGATCGCCGGTGGCCTCGATGGCCACGCCGCTCCGCAGCTCGATCCGGAAGACCGCCTTCTCGCCGTTGTCCTTCACCGCGACCACGCGCGTGGTGGCGGCGCCCCCGTCTCGCCCGTCGAAGACCTCGAGGCCGACCAGCCCCCGCGTGACGATCTCCCCGATCGGCATCGGCCCCTCGGGCGTGGAGATCAGGGCGTGATACGGCTGGCAGGCGTGGGGCTGGGGCCGCTCGTAGGCCGAGCTGGCGCGCGTCAGGACGCCGGTATCGGGATCGACGTAGAAGTGCCCCTGCGCGGGCCCGGTGAGCCCGTAGGCGTAGTGAAGGCCCGTGTTGAACCACTGCGGAGAGTTGGGGGCCGCGACCTGGGCCGCCAGCATGTGGCAGACCTCGTCGTAGAAGGCCCGCGCATCGGCGGGCGTGTCGAAGTAGCCGTACTTCTCGCCCCAGTGCATCCAGCAGCCGGCCAGCCGATGGAAGACCTGCCGCGCGTCCCGCTCGCCGCCCAGGACCGGTCGCCCTTCGCGGTCCAGCAGCGGCTTGCCGTCCGGCGCATACTGCGGCACCCCCGACTTCCGGAAGTACTTCTGAGCCAGGATGTCGGTCGCCACCGCCGACCATCCGGCCGGCACCGCGATACCTTCCTGGCGGAACACCGTCGACCCGTCGGGATTCTTGATCTCGGAGACCCGCTGCTCGAACTGGATCCCCGCGTACGGACTCTGGCCTTCCCTGGTGAACCGACGGGCGATTCTCATGCTCTCCTCCTCAGGAACGCGGGCCGAACTTCCCGGCCTGTGCTCGATTGACGACTGCGAACGGCGTCAGACAGAAAATGCGGGTGTGCGTGACGCTGGCGCGTCTGGACTCGGAAAGGGCCGCTGTGAACGACTGTTCATATATCTAGTGTCCCGTTGAAAGCGGACCCCAACATATTGCGCACCTCGAAGCGCTGTCAACTAAAAAAGACCCGCAATTCCTGCACGCATCGCGTCAGCCGCCCGACCCCGCGCAACAGAAGCGAAGTGAGGGGGAGGCCGGTGCGGAGGAGGACCGTGCAAGCAGCCGAGCGGAGCGAGTCAGGCGGGGCGCAGGAGGTGAATCGCCACGAGCGCGGGCTCAGCCCGCGCAATCCGAAGTCCGAAAGGGGAGGCCTCGGCGGGGCCTGCTAGGGCCCCCGCCGGGAATCAATACGGCGCCGGCCCCCTGATCATGTTGTCGCGGCGCTGCAGATAACCGTTCCGCACCGCGCTGTACAGGTCGACCGTGGTCTCCTCGAAGCCCTGGTAGAGGTCCAGGTTGAGGGAGCGGTCGTTGATGGTGTTGCCGATCTTCATCCCGAGCCGGGTCCAGATGAACGGCAGCACGTAGCTGAGCGGGTCCATCGCCCCGTCGACCGCGGTGCCGATGCCGTCCCGTACGGTGAGCGGCGGCATGAACGGCAGCACCAGGAAGGGTCCGGGATTGACGCCCCAGATGCCGAGGGTCTGACCGAAGTCGGCCCGGGTCTTCTGCAGGCCGAACTCCTGCTTGGCGATGTCGAAGAGGCCGCCGATGCCCAGCGTGCTGTTGATCAGGAAGCGCCCGACCTCGGCGCCCGCGCCCTTGGGCCGCCACTGCAGGAGGTTGTTGACCACCCGCTGGACCACCAGCAGGTTGTCGAATCCGCTGTCGATCATCTGCTGCAGCCGGTCGGGCACTACGAAGTTGTAGCCCTTGGCCACCGGCTTCAGCACGTACTTGTCCATGTTGTAGTTGAACGTGAACATCTTCTCGTTGAACGGCTCCCAGGGATCGTACTCCTCGAGGATCCCTTCGGAGGCGTCCGGCTGGCTCGCGGCGCTCCGCGCCTGCGCGAGCAGCGGGCCGGCGGGCAGGCTCGCCGCCTGGCTCACCATCAGCGGCGCCAGCGAGGCGACCATGAACGAGGGCTGCCGCTCGCGCTCCACGAGCTCGAACGAGGCCGGCCTGAACGCCACGCTCGCGGCCATGACCTGCTCGCCCGCGTGCGGCTCGATCGCCGTCCCGGTGGCCTGACGATCGGGCGCGAGGGCGGTGGAGACGGGATTCGCGGGATCGGTGGTGTCGACGGGAGCGCTGGTCGCCGCGAGCAGCGACTGGCTCGCGGTGCCGCCACCGGAGAGCGTCCCGCAGCCTCCGAGGGCCAGCCCGAGCCCCATCATCAGCAGTGCTGCGTGCCGCAGAGCAAATCCCAAGCGCACCGTCGCTCTCCCTCCCGGGACTCGATTGGTGTGGCTGACCTGCCCGCCGCACGTGGCCGACGCGGCCAGCGCACCACAGGAAAGAGACGGGGTGCCGGAACGCATCTGGCCCGAGCATAGGGTATCGAGCGACGTTCCTTCAAGCACTTTCCCTTCGATAGCGGCCTGGCCGGCTCCCCCACCTATAGCCGTCGTTGACAGACGACGAGCGACCGGCTTCAATGCGGGGCGCGGCGGCAGGATTCCAGCGGGACGAGGCGAGAAAGGCGGGGCGCATGATCGAGATGACGCTGGAGATGGCGGAGCGCGCGGTCCGTGCGGCGCGGGAGAAGGCCCGGGCGCTCGGGACCCCCATGACGATCACGGTGGTCGACGAGGCGGGACGGCTGGTGCTCTGCTCGCGCGGGGACGGGACCGGGTTCTTCACGCCCGAGACCTCCCGGGCCAAGGCCATGGCCGCGGCCGCCTTCCGCATGTCGACCGCCGATCTCGCGGAGCGGGTCCAGAAGGGCGGGCCCTTCTGGACCCACGTCGGCAGCGCCGTCCCCGGCCAGCTGTTGCCGAGTCACGGCGCGGTGCCGATCGTGGTGGGCGGTCGGGTCATCGGCGCGATCGGCTGCGGCGGGGGTACCGGCGAGCAGGACCAGGAGTGCGCCGCCGCGGGCGCCGCGGCGCTGGCCTGAGCGCGCGGGGACTAGATCGTCACCAGGGCGTCCAGGATCGTCACGCCCTCGCCGCGCCGGCCCACCAGCACCGGATTGAGGTCGATCTCGCGCACGGAGCCGGCGAGGCTCCGCGCGGCCTCGCCGAGCCGGGTGAGCAGCGCCATCGCCGCGGGCAGGTCGAGCGGGGGGCTGCCGCGTAGACCGTCCCAGAGGGGGCGGATCCGCAGCGCGCGCAGCGCGTCCTGGGCCGCGAGCGCGTCGATCGGCGGCCGCAGCAGCCGGAAGTCACGCAGCACCTCGATGAGCACGCCGCCCGAGCCCACCAGCACCACCGGACCGAACACCGGATCCACCTTCACGCCGAGCGCCAGCTCGAGCGCGCCCCGGGCGTGGCGCTGGATCACGAATCCGTCGATCGCCACGCCCGGGGCCCGGGCCGACACGTCGGCGGTGACGCGACGGCAGGCCTCGGCGACGGCGGCGCGGTCCGGCAGGCCGAGCGCGACGCCTCCCACGTCGGACTTGTGGGGCAGCCCGGCCGCGCACACCTTGAGGACCACCGGGTAGCCGACCTGGTCCGCCGCGTCGGGCGCGGCGGAGGCGGCGCTGACGAAGACGGTGTCGACCAGCGGCAGCCCGTAGGGCGCGAGGAGCTGCTGGCTCTCCCATTCGTTGAGCGTGCCGGCTCCGCGTCCCCGCGGTCGCGCCGGCGCGGGCGGGGGCGGCGGTGGCGTCGCGGTGGTGCGCGCCAGCCAGCGCGCGCGCCGGTTGCTCACCCGGGCCAGACAGGCGAGCGAGCGCAGCGCCACGCTCGGGTCCTCGAACGCGAGCACCTGCGCGGCCCGGAACGCGTCCACCACCGGCCGCTGGGGGCAGCTCACCGCGACCACCTTGCCGGTGCCGCGGACCACCGAGGCCACGTCCCCGACCAGACGGCCGAGATCGGCGGCGGCGCCCAGCAGCGCGATCTGGAACACGATCGCGTCGACGCCGGGGTCGGCCTCCAGCACCGGCAGGATGCGGGCCAGCATGCCGGGATCGGTGAGCATCTGCGCGGTGAGATCGACCGGGTTCGCCGCGGCCGCGAAGTCGGGCAGCGCGGCGCGCAGGATCGCGGTGGTCTCGACGCTGAACTCGGCGGGCACCAGCCCCAGGTCCGCGCAGAGGTCCACCGACAGCACGCCGAGGCCGCCCGAGTTGGAGAGGATCGCGACCCGCGACCCCGCCGCGCGGTAGTGCAGGAAGGCCTGGGGCAGGGCGAGCAGCCCGGCGGGATCGGCGCAGCGGATCGCGCCCCAGTCGTCGAACACCGCGTCGTAGACCGCGTCCTCGCCCGCGAGCGCGCCGGTGTGCGAGGAGGCGGCGCGGCGGCCGGCCGCGCTCCGGCCCGACTTCAGCACGAACACCGGCACCCCGCGTCGGTGCGCGCGCGCCAGCGCCTCGCGCAGCCGCGCCGCGTCCTTCACGTCCTCGAGATACAGGCAGGCCACGCGCGTCTCCGGATCCTCCACGACCTCGGCGAGGATCTCGGCCGCCTGCACGTCCGCCTCGTTGCCGGTGCTCACCCAGTAGTTCAGGCCGAGGCCCGCCGCGCGCGCCATCTCGTAGAGCATGCCCGCCATCGCGCCGCTCTGGCTCACCATCGCGATGGGGCCGATCGCGAGGTCGGCGTCGAGGAAAGGGGAGGCGAAGGTCGCCACGAGCCGCGAGGGCAGGTGGGCGACGCCCTGGCAGTTGGGGCCGATGATGCGCAGCCCGCTGCGCGCGGCGAGGGCGCCCAGCCGCGCCTGCGCGGCGCGGCCGGCCTCGCCCACCTCGGCGAAGCCGCTGCTGAAGACGATGGCGGCCTGCACGCCCCTGGCCGCCGCGGCCTCGAGCGCCTCCTCCACGCGCTCCGCCGGCACCACCACCACCGCGAGGTCCACCGGATCGGGGATCGCGGCGAGCGAGGGAAAGGCGGGCAGGCCCTGCACGGTGGCGCGCGCGGGGTTCACCGGATAGACGCGCCCCGCGTAGCCGTGACGGAGCAGGAACGCGAGCGGGCGGCCGCCGATCTTGACCGGGTCGTCGGAGGCGCCCACCACCGCGATGGCGCGAGGCCGGAACACCGCGCGGAGCCCGCTCACGGGCCGGAGTATAGCGTGTATGATCGAGCGCGAGCATGGCGCGCTGGGATCGCCGATACGCACTCGTCGCCGGGCTGAGCCTCGCGGTCGTGATCGGTCTCGCGCTGGGCCTCGCGTCCGAGGTCGGCCGGCCCTATCCCGGCTTCTTCTTCGCCATCGACTACCACGTGGTGCCCGCGGAGCCGGCCGCGCGCGCGGCCGGCCTGCGCTGGGGCGACCGGCTCGTGGCGGTCGACGGCGGCTCGCCGATTCAATTGATGGCGCGGGTGCGGGCGGCCACCGGCCCGCTCCGCTACGAGATCGAGCGCGACGGGCGCCGCTTCGCGATCGACCTCGCGCCGGCGCCGGTCACGTGGGCCACGCTGCTGGGTCACTTCGGCGGGTACTTCCTGATCTCCCTCGTGATGCTCGCGGTGGGCGTGGCGGTGTACCGGCAGAATCCGCTCGCCGCGCCCAACCGCCGCTTCCTCCTGTACATGTGCCTGTGGGCGGTGTCGAACGTGGCGGTGCCCGACGCCACCCTGAGCCCCGACAAGTACGGCGCGGGGCTGGTGGGCTTCGTCCCCACGCTCCTCTCGGTCCACGGCTGGGTCCTGTTCCTGACCTATCCGGTGAACCCCACGCGCGAGGCGTGGCTCGAGCGCCACCGGATCATTCCCGCGCTCTACCGCGGCGCCATCGCGCTGGGGGTGGCCCTCTCGGCCCTGTTCGGGGCGGTCTACCTGCTCTCCCCGGAGCGGCTCGCCACCGGCTGGCTCTACCCCGGCGCGCTCGCGCTGCAGCTCACGCTCGCCGCGCTGTCGTTCCCGATCAAGATCGCGGCCCTGCTCGACACCCGGCGCCGCGCGGTCTCGCCGCTGGTGAACCAGCAGACCGGCGTGCTGCTGCTCGGCATCGGCCTCGGCCTCGGGTGCTGGCTCACCCTCATGCTGGGGCCGCTGTCGTTCCTCTACGAGGGGCCGGTGGACCCGCAGGTAGGCTCGGCGCTCGTGCTGCTCTACCCGGCCGCGATCGCCTACGCCACCGTGCGCTACCGCCTGTTCGACGCCACCGTGGTGATCCGCCGCTCGGTCATCTACACCGGGCTGGCCGGGCTGATCACCGGGGCCTACGCCTTGCTGCTCGCGGTCGCCAACGCGCTCCTGGCCCAGGCCGATCTCACCCGCTCGCCGTGGTTCTCGGCCGGCTTCATGTTCCTGGTCGCGCTGCTCTTCAACCCGCTGCGGGAGCGGGTGCGCCGGGCGGTGGACCGCACCTTCTTCCGCGAGCGGTCCGACTACGTCCGGGCCATGCGGGCGCTGGCCCGCTCGATGTCGAGCCTGCTCGACCTGGACGAGATCACCCGGCGGCTCACCACCACCATCGAGTCGTCGATGCACGTGCGCTCGGCGCGCCTCCTGGTGGACGGCCTGCCCACCGCGATCCTGGGGGCCCTCGAGGTGGCGCCCGGCGCGCTCTCGCGCTACCAGCTCGCGGCCGACCCGCGCTTCGCTCCCGCCGGGGGCGCCGCGCTCGAGGCCTACCAGGCCCTCGGCGCGGAGGTGGTGGTGCCGCTCCGCTTCCAGGCGCGCCTGCGCGGGCTGCTGGTGCTGGGCGGCAAGCGCTCCGACGCCGCCTACACCGGCGAGGACCTCGAGATGCTGGAGGCGCTCGCGGACCAGGCCGCGGTGGCGGTGGCCAACGCGGAAGCGCACCGTCAGGTGCTCGACTACGCCCAGCAGCTCGAGCGCAGCCTCCTCATCCGCGGCAGCCTGGCCAAGTTCGTGCCGCGCCGGGTGCGCCAGCTCATCGAGGAGTCGCCGGAGGCGCCCTCGCTCGACAAGCGCGAGACCGACGTGAGCGTGCTCTTCGCCGACATCAGCGGCTACACGCGGCTGTCCGCGCGTCTGGCCCCCGACGACCTCGCCGCGCTGGTGGAGCGCTACTTCGGCGCCTTCCTCGACGAGATCGTCAAGCACGGCGGCGACGTCAACGAGACCGCGGGCGACGGGCTGATGGTGATCTTCCACGAGCCCGACCACGCCCGCGCCGCGGTGGACGCCGCGCGCGCGATCCACCGGCGCGCGGCGGAGATCGGGGCCGAGCTGGCCGGGCGCTTCGACCCGCTCGCGATGCACGTGGGCGTCAACACCGGGCCCGCCCTGCTCGGCGCGACCAAGATCGAGGGCAGCGCGGGGACCCGCTGGACCTACACCGCCTCCGGCATGACCACGAACATCGCGGCGCGGCTGGCCGCCCAGGCCGGGGACGGCGAGATCGTGCTCAGCGAGGCGACCCGCGCGCGGCTCGACGGGGCGCTGCCCCTCGAGGACCTGGGCGTCCGCGAGCTGAAGAACGTGGAGGCGCCGATGCGCCTCTACCGGCTGCGCGCGGACCCGACCGCGTGACGCGCGCCTCCACGCGCCCGCGCCGGCGCGCCGGCTAGCGCGAGATCGTCAGCCGCTCCCGCCCGTAGTGGTCCTCGTCGACCCAGGGCTTGCCCTCCGCGAAGCGGCTCGACCGGAACGGCGTGAGGTCCACGGTGCGGGGCTGGCCCTCGAGGATCCACTCGGCCAGGCACCGGCCGATGGCCGGCGAGGTCTTGAACGAGGTGCCCGAGTCGCCCAGCATCACGAAGAGGCCCTCGACGGACGGGATGCGGTCGATGATGGGACGCCCGTCCGGGCTCATCATGATCACGCCCGCCCAGCCGCCCCGCATGGTGGAGTCGGCGAAGAGCGGCAGGCGATGGCTCAACCGCTCGCGGCAGAGCGCCACGTAGCCCTCGTCCACGCCCTCGTGCAGCTTGTCGGGCTCGCCGGCGTAGGCGGCCCCCAGCTCGACCCCGATCAAGGTGAGGGCCCCGTCCACCGGGCGGATCCACGCCTTCTGCCCGGCGTCGATCACCACCGGGTGCTTGCGGGTGAGCGCGGGCGGCCAGCGGAAGAGCGACACCTGGATGCGGAAGGGCTGCAGGCCGAAGTCGAGCCCGAGCGGATCGAGCAGGGGCTGGCCCCAGGCCCCCGGCACCAGCACCACCACCGGAGCCTGCACGCGGCCCCGCGTGGTCTCCACGCCGGTGACCCGTCCGCGCTCGGTGAGGACGCGGGTGACCTCGCAGTTCGTCTCCACCGCGACGCCCAGGCGCTGGGCGGCGGCCGCGAACGCGAAGGCGGTCGCGTTCGGGTCGGCGTAGCCCGAGCCGGGCTCGTAGGCGGCGGCGCCGATGTCGTCGGTGCGCAGCTCGGGGAAGAGCGCGCGCGCCTCGTCGGGAGAGACTTCCCGCGTCTCCACGCCGAGCCGCTGCTGGCGCGCCACGTTGCGCCGGAGCGCCGCTTCGTACCCGGGCGGGACCAGCTGGAGGAAGCCGGGCGCCTCGAAGCCGCAGTCGCCACCCACCACGTTGGCGAAGTCGCGGAAGATCGCCAGGCTCTCGAGCGCCAGGCGCGACTCGTGCTCGTTGGTGTAGTGCATGCGCACGAGGGCGCCCGACTTGCCGGTGGCGCCCGCGGCGAGGTGACGCCGCTCGAGCAGCCGCACGTTCCGGGCCCCCATCCGGGCGAGGTGGAAGGCGGTGCTGGTGCCGTTGGCTCCGCCCCCGACGATCACGATGTCCGCGGTGGTGTTCATGGGCTGGATTCTGGCACGTCCCCCGGGCCTTTGCCACCCGATGGGTGCCCGTGATGCCTCAGAAGTAGGTGTTACCGAGCGCCGGGATCGGTGCCTCAAAATAGTGTTACCCACGGGCGGCCTCCTGCCGTAGGGCGCGAGTATCGGCGAGCGTCCAGAGCACGTCCAGGGTGTGCTGAATGTCCCGG
>DASRHC010000064.1:0-3117 GCA_035650715.1 Candidatus Methylomirabilota bacterium
GCGGCGCGCGGGGGGTGGCGGCGGGCCTCCGACCACGACCGTCGCTTGCCGCCTCACCCGGTCAGGAGTTCCCAACCTCGTGCGCGATGACATCATTGCCCGTGCAGGGAACGGGTCACCCGGCCCCCCGCCACCCCCGCGCGCCGCGCCCGCCCCTCGCCCCGGCGCAAGTGACCCGGGTCGCCACGCCGTGGCCGGCGGGCGAAGGAAAATTCGACCACGACGTGGCTGGCGAACAACCAGGCGTGTGAGCCGCGCCACCACGACGGGCCGGCGAAGAAGGAAGAGCGGTTGTGGTCGGTGCCCTGCCACCCCCCGCGCCGCGCTCCGTCCCTTGACTGCGGTGGCGGCGCTGGCGGTGGCGCTTGGTCCGGCGGCTAGCGGGCGCGGGTGCCCCGGAGGCCTCGGGCGGTGAGGCCTTCGAAGTAGTGGCCGTAGACGTGGAGCAGCGACGTCTGCAGCACGATCCAGCCGCGGCTGCGGCCTCCGGCCCAGAAGTCGGTGAGCCAGGACGCGCCCGGATCGACCGCGCCCTCCGCGGTGCACACGTGGCGCACGCGCTCCTCCGGCACCGGGGCGGCCAGGTCCAGCCCGCGCAGCGTCGGCACCAGATCGAGGCTCGCGCGGGTGACCGCGCGGCAGTAGCCGGCCAGGGCCTCGAGGTCCACCGACGCGCAGAAGTCGTCCACCTGCGCGTCCGTCATCCCGGTGCCCACGTCGCGGCGCGGGACCGCGAGGCGCTTGAGCCACCCGTCGTCCAGCACCTGCGGCCGGTCGGCCACGAAGCGGTTCATGCCGACGTCCTCGATCCGCATCGCGTGCCAGATGAGCCACGCGATCGGGTTCATGCCGGGTACCGGCCGGCCCCGCACCTGCTCCGGGCTCAGCGGGCGAATCAGCTCGTCGATGAGGAAGCCGTGCACGCTCTCGTAGCGCAGCAGCCAGAAGTCGACCGCGTCCATCAGCGCAGGCCCTCGCGGCCCAGGTCCAGCACGCGCTCGGCCAGCGCGGCCAGCATGCGCCACGCCGCCTCGTGGTTGCGCGAGCCCTCCACGTCGTCCGCGAAGGTGTCGAGGCACACGTGGGTGGCGCCCATCTCCTCCAGCGCGGCGAGGTCGCGCCGGACCTGCTCGAGCGTCCCCTCGCCGGCCAGGCGCGTGTCCTCCGGCAGCGCCTGGTCGGTGATGCGCAGGCGGATGCGCGGGCAGAGCGCGGGCATCGGCCGGCCTTCCCGCTCCGCGATCGCGCGCAGACGAGGCAGGGCCTCGTGGCGCAGGACGGCGATGCGGCTCCGGATCGGATGCCACGCGTCGCCGTGTCGCACGGCGCGCCGCAGGGCCGCCTCGCTGTTGCCGCCCACCCAGATCGGCGGGTGCGGCCGGCGCGTGGGTCGCGGCGCGGTGTAGACGTCCTTGAACGAGACGAAGCGGCCCTGATAGCTCGCCACCTCCTGCGTCCACGCCGCCTTGAGCGCCCCCAGGTAGTCGTCGGTCATGGCCCCGCGCCGCTCGAACGGGAGCCCGAGCACCTCGAACTCCTGACGCGCCCAGCCCACCCCGACGCCGAAGATCAGCCGCCCGCCGCTCAGCCGATCGAGGGTCGCGGCCAGCCGGGCGGTCTCGAGCGGATGGCGATAGGGCAGCACGATCACGGTGAAGCCCAGCTCCATCCGGCGAGTCATGCCGGCGAGCCAGCCGAGGGTGGCGAACGGGTCGTAGAAGGGCGCGGGGTAGCGCCCCTGCACGTCCGGAGTGATGGCCACGTGGTCGCCCACCATCAGGAAGTGGTAGCCCACGTTCTCGGCGAACCCGGCCCAACGCGCGAGCGAGTCCGGGCTCGCCCCCGGCCCGAAGCTGATGAGGTTGACGCCGACCTTCAATGCGTGCCGACCGGCTCCATGCGCCGCTCCCCCGCGGAGGCGCTCGGGCCGAGGAACTCGATCATGTTGCCGTCCGGGTCCTTCACGAACAGCTGTCGCAGGCCGGTGGGGCCCGAGATCACGTCGCGGCACACGAGCCCGCGGTCCTGGATGCGGCGGGCGGTCGCGTCGGCGTCGTCGGTCCAGAGCGCGAAGTGCGGATAGCGGGCCACGATCTTCTCGCGCTCGCTCGCCTCCCGCACCAGCCGGTCGTTCAGGATGATGTGCAGCTGCAGGTCGCCGCCCAGGCTGTACCAGATGCCCGGGAAGTCGAAGGCGGGCCGCGGGATCTCCGTGAAGCCGAGCACGCCGGAATAGAACTCGCGCGCCTTCGCGACGTCGGTGACGGTGACGCTCACGTGACTCAGGATCTTGAAGAGCTGGCCCATGTCCCCTCTCCTCCTCCGTCGAACTGCTCGAGGCGCGCGATGCCGCGCTGGAACGCGAGATACCCCTCGCGCGTCATCGGCGGGCGCGGGCCGGCGAGGACCTCGCGCGCGCCCTGGGCGCCGTCGGCCAGCAGGTCCACCGCCATCGCGGCCAGCGCCTTGGCCGGCTGCACGTACCCCAGCTCCGGGTCCACGATCGCGAAGTCGGCCGAGTGGCCGGGCCCGCGCGCGCCGCCCATGTACGGATGCAGCGCCGGGATCACCTGACTGAGATCGCCCATGTCGGTGCAGCCCGAGCGGTGCGGGATGTCGCGGTAGTGCTCCGCGCCCACGAGGGCGCGGGCGATGTCCGCGAAGAAGCGCGCCATGGTCGGATCAGAGCGGAGCGGCATCGGCCCGGGCAACGTGTCGATCTCCACCCGCGCCCCCAGCGCGAGCGCGCCCGCCCGCAGGGCGCGGTCCACCCGACGGCTCGCGTCGGCCACGCCCTCCGGGGTCTTGCCGCGCACGTACATCTCCAGCCGCGCCTCCCCCGGGATGACGTTCACCTGCGCGCCGCCGTGGGTGAGGATCGGATGCACGCGGATCGAGTCCTCGTCGCGGAAGGTCTCGCGGACCGCGTTGACGGCGGCCAGCGCGATCTGCGCCGCGTAGAGCGCGTTCACGCCCAGGTGCGGCGCGCCGCCCGCGTGCGCGGCGCGCCCGATGAAGCGGGCCGTCTTGCCCACCCGACCGTTGTTCGACGCGGGCACGCCCGCCTTGCCGTCCTCCGCGCGCCAGTTGGTGTGGATCATCATCGCGAGATCCACG
>DASRHC010000065.1:0-175506 GCA_035650715.1 Candidatus Methylomirabilota bacterium
CGAGCGTCAGCCTGGGCCTTCGCCAGCCGCGCGCGCGCCTGGACGTTGGCGTACAGCGGGATGGCGATGGCGGCGAGGATGCCGATGATGGCGACGACGATCATCAACTCGATGAGCGTGAAGCCGCGCTGGTTGCCCAGCATCTTGCGGTTCCAGAACTTGTTCATTGCGCTCTTCCTCCCTGAAGCCTTGTGGCCTTTCGGCCGAGTAGAGAAGTTGAATTGCATCTGCAGGGAGGGGAGTGCAGGTTCGATGCCACACCGAGCGGGGCCAGGGATGTCGGATATCGAACACTCCGAGCCGGAGCCCACGATCGGACTCCGCGTCTCAAGTATCTAGTTCTGTTGACTTTTCAAGCAACGCTCAGCATTGCCGAATTGGCCGGCGGAGCGGTGACATACGATGCGGAGTTGACAGCGCCTGTTAGTGTCAGGCCGAGGAATGTCATTCGTCGCCCGGCGCCCCACGCTTGGCGAGGCTGTGCTTCTGCAACTTGTAACGGAACTGCCGGAACGTCATGCGTAGCAACTCGGCGGCTTTAGTCTGAACGCCGCCGGTGCGATCGAGAGCCCGCTGCAGGTAGCGTCGCTCGAGATCGTCGAGGGTCGATTCGAGATCCAGCCCCTCTTCCGGAATATCGACCATCTCTGGTCCGCGGCTGGGGCGCTCACGGCGCACGGACTCGGGTAGCGCGTCCGCACTCAACATGTCCGCGCCCCCCATCACGATGGCCCGCTCCATCACGTTTTCCAGCTCCCGGATGTTGCCGGGCCAGTGGTAGCGCTCCAGCACCGCCAGCGCCTCCGGCGTGACCCCGCGCACCTCCTTGCCGAGATCCTTGCTGAACTTCTGCAGGAAGTGCGCGATCAGCAGCGGAATATCCTCCCGGCGCTCGCGCAGGGGAGGCAGGTGAATGGGGAGGACGTTCAGTCGATAGAAGAGGTCCTCGCGCATCACCCCGTCCCTCACGGCGGTCTCCAGGTCACGGTTGGAGGCCGCGATCAGCCGGACGTCGGTCTTGACGTCCCTGGTGTCGCCCACGCGCCGGATCTCCCGAACCTGGATTGCCCGTAGCAGCTTGACCTGCAACAACGCCGGAATCTCGGTGATCTCGTCCAGGAACAGCGTGCCGCCCTCGGCGGCGGTGAAGAGACCGATCTTGTTCGCCACCGCGCCGGTGAACGCCCCCTTCACGTGGCCGAAGAGTTCGGACTCCATGAGCCCTTCCGGAATGGCGCCGCAGTTCACCGACACGAAGGGCTTGTCCCGGCGATGACTGTTGAAGTGGATCGCCCGGGCGACGAGCTCCTTCCCCGTCCCGCTCTCGCCGGTGATCATGACGGTGGAGGGGCTGTCCGCGATCTTTCGGATGGTGTCGAAGACCTCCACCATCCGCGAACTCTTTCCGATAATGTTCTCGAAGCGGTGCTGTGTCTCGAGCTGCTTGCGCAGGTACTGGTTCTCGGCGCGGAGCTGCTTCCGCTCGAGTGCGTTTTTGATGATGAGATTGACTTCGTCCAGCTTGAAGGGCTTGGTGATGTAGTCGTACGCCCCCAGCTTCATGGCCTCGACCGCGGTCTCGGTGGAGGCCATGGCGGTCACCATGATCACGGACATGTCGGGCGACTGTTCCTTGGCCGCTCGCAGCACCTGGAGTCCGTCTACCTTCGGCATTCGGAGGTCGGTGATGACCGCGTCGAACGGATCCCGCCGGATCGCCTCGATCGCGGCCGCCCCGCCGTCGGCGAGTGTGACCTCGTAGCCGGCCTTCTGCAGCGTGATGGCCAGCAGGTCACGCATGCTCTTCTCGTCGTCCACCACCAGGACCCGTGCTTCTTTCATGTCTTCCTCGTTTCGGACCGCAGGCTCACGCCCGCGCGGCGCCGTCGGGCGCCGGCAGGATGAGGATGAATGTGGTGCCCTCGCCTACGCGGCTGCGTACCTCGATGGTGCCCCCATGCTCTTCGAGTACGCGGTACACAAGCGCGAGTCCGATGCCGCTTCCTTCCGGTTTGGTGGAAAAGAAGGGCTCGAAGATGTGAGGGAGATCTCCCTCCGCGATGCCCTGGCCGGTGTCGCTGATCGAGATCTGGAGCCGCCCTCCGCGCTCTCGCAGCGTCCGGGCGCCAACCCGGAGCTCGCCCCCGTCCGGCATCGCTTGGACCGCGTTCAGACACAGGTTCCAGATCGCCTGGCGGAGCCGCTGGGGATCGGCCCGCGTCAGCAGCGTATCACCGTACTCGCGCGCGACCTTGAGATTTGCCGGAAGGCTTCGGTGCTCGATCAGGAGCAGCACCTCGTCGAGAATCTCCGCCATGTTGATCTCGATCGGTGCCATGGGGGCCGGCCGAGCGTACTCGAGGAAGTCGCCGACGATCTGGTTCAAGCGGGCCGATTCGCGAAGGACGATCTCCACGAGCTGGCTGCGGGTGGGATCCGCGGGCAAATCCCGCGCGAGCGCCTCGACCGCTCCCGAGATGGACGCGAGCGGGTTTCGGATCTCGTGCGCCATGTTTGCCGAGAGCCGTCCGACCGCGGCCAGGCGGTCCGCTTGGCGGACGCGCTGCTCCATCTGCTTGATGTTCGAGAGATCTTGGCACACGCCGATGAGACCCGCCACGTCGCCGGCGCCGGACCGGAGAGACCAGAACGAGATGCCGACGGGTACCTCCTGGCCGTCGCGTCGGCGGAGCCGGAACTCATACCGGGGTGCCGGCTCGCTGCCGTCGGAGACCGCCCGCTGGACGTCCGGGAGATTCACGCCGTGCCCGAATATCGACTCCCACGGCTGGTCGATGGCCTCGTCCGCGCGCACGCCGGTGATCGACTCGGCGGCCCGGTTGAACGCGGTGACGCGGCCGTTCGGATCCACTCCCACGAGACCCGAGCCGACCGACTCGAAGATGAGGTCACGGAAGGCCTGAAGGTCCGAGAGGTGCTTCCGCTGATCCTCCATGTGCTGTTGCAGTTCGTGGTACCTGCCGGCGAGTGCCCCGGTGAGCACCGCCACCAGCAGGAGCACTCCCGAGTTCATGAACACGGTGAGGATCTCCACCGCGGTATTCTCGGAAGCGGTCCCGGTCTCCAGCATGGGAAGGATGGTCCGGCCCCATACCGGGAATACGTACAGCAGACTGCACATCGCAGCCACGATGAACCCACCTGCTCGCGAGAGGACGAAGCAAGACCCGACCACGAGCAGGACGTAGAGCGGGATGAACACCGACCGCGGCCCGCCACTCTCGGTGACGATGGCAGTGGTGAGCACCGCGTCGAGACCGAACTGGAACCAGGCGATCCGCTCCGGATGGAAGTCCAGCCACTCGGCCACCGGGAGCACGAGACAGGCCGCGACTCCACCGAGGACCGTGAGGGAGAACGGCCCGAACGCGTAGGGAAACGCGTCGGTGAACCGAAGTAAGGCTCCGACCGCCAACACGATGGCGGCCGTCAAGAGCCGCGCCCGGTTCAGCCCCCACAGGGACGACTGGAGCACCTGCGGCTTCGGCAACCAGCGGTTCTCGCTACTTCACCAGCGTGACCAGCTTGAAGATCGGGAGATACATCGCCACCACCAGGCCGCCGACCACCACGCCCAGGAACACGATCATGATGGGCTCCAGCAGCGAGGTCAGGGTGCTGACCGCGGTATCCACCTCGTCGTCGTAGAAGTCCGCAATCTTGCTCAGCATCGCGTCCAGGGCCCCGGTCTGCTCCCCGACCGAGATCATCTGGGTCACCATCGGCGGGAACACCCCGGAAACACGAAGCGGCTCGGCGAGGGTCTTACCTTCGGTCACCGCCGCACGGCACTGAAGCACCGCCTTTTCGACCACCTTGTTGCCGGCAGTGCGGGCGGTGATCCGAAGCCCATCCAGAATGGGCACGCCGGACTGCACGAGGGTGCCGAGCGTCCGGGTGAACCGGGCGACTGCCACTTTTCGCACGAGAGTGCCGAAAATTGGCATCTTCAGCATCAACGCATCGATGGTCGATCGCCCCCCTTCGGTCCGGTAGTACGACCGGAGCGCCAGCACGCAGCCGATCATGGCCGCGACGATCAGCAGGATGTAGGTGCGCACGAACGTGGAGAGCCACAGGACCACCTTCGTGGGCAGCGGCAGGTCGGCGCCCAGGTCCTTGAACATCTGGGCGAAGGTCGGAATGACGAAGGTCAGCATGAAAATGACGACCATGATCGCCACGCCGATGATGGCGGCCGGGTACACCATCGCCGCCTTGACCTTCCTCTTCAACGCCGCCGCCTTCTCGATGTACGCGGACAGGCGCTGCAGCACGACGTCTAGGATACCGCCCGCTTCGCCGACCTCGACGAGGTTGGTGAAGAGCTCGTCGAACGTGCGGGGATGCCGTCGCAGCGCATCGGCAAGCGTCGACCCCGCTTCCACATTGCGGGCGACCTGGCCGGTCACCGACCGGAGGGTCTTGGACTCGCTCTGCTCGGCGAGAATGTTCAGACACTGCACCAGGGGCAGTCCCGCGTCGATCATGGTGGAGAACTGGCGGGTGAAGATCGCCATCTCCTTGTCATTGACCTTGCCCCCGAACTTGAAGGTCACCTTGGGCGCGGTCTTCTCGGAAATCTTGGTAACCAGAATCGCGCGCCGTCGGAGTTCGCCGACCGCGGCCGAGCGGTCCGGTGCCTCGATCTCGCCGCTCTGCATCCCGTTCGCGGAACGCCCCTGATAGACGAAAACAGCCATCGCGTAAGCCTCCTCGGTAACCGGCTACCGTCGGCCGAAGGGAGAGCCTCCAGCCGCGGCAGCGGCCGGAGTGGCGGACGAGCTGCCCGTCGCGCCGAGCAACCCGGCAAGCTCTTCCGGAAGCGTGCTGCGGTTCATCGCCTCCTCGCGGGTGATCCGGCGCTTCTGTACGAGCTCGGCCAGGGACTGGTTCATCGTCTGCATGCCGAATTTTTGACCGGCCTGCATCGCGGAATAGATCTGATGGATCTTCTCTTCACGGATCAGGTTCCGGATCGCGGGGGTCGCCACCATGATCTCCAGCGCCATCGCCCGGCCGCGCCCGTCGGCGGTCGGGATCAGCTGCTGGGACAGCACGCCCTCCAGCACGAGGGAGAGCTGCGCGCGCACCTGGGCCTGCTGACTCGTCGGGAACACGTCGATGATTCGGTTGATGGTCTGCGCGCAGGAGTTGGTGTGCAGTGTGCCCAGGGTCAGGTGTCCGGTCTCCGCGATGGTCAGCGCGGCCGCGATGGTTTCGAGGTCGCGCATCTCGCCGACGAGCACCACGTCGGGGTCCTGCCGGAGAATCGACTTCAGCGCGTTCTTGAAGGAGTGCGTATCCGAGAAGACCTCGCGCTGATTCACCATGCACTTCTTGTGCTGGTGCACGAACTCGATCGGATCCTCGATGGTAACGATGTGCTCCGACCGCTCCGAGTTGACCTTGTCCACCATCGCGGCCAAGGTGGTCGACTTGCCGGACCCGGTGGGGCCCGTCACGAGGATGAGTCCCTTGGGCCGATCCGCGAGCTGCTCGACAATCGGCGGCAAGCCCAACTCGTCGAACCCGCGGATCTTCACCGGGATCACGCGGATCGCGGCGGCGACCGCGCCGCGCTGCCGGTAGACGTTGCAGCGGAAGCGGGCCAGCCCCTGGATTCCGAACGAGAGGTCGAGTTCGTTCTCTTCCTCGAACTTCTGCTTCTGGCCTTCGTTCAGGACGCTGTAGGCGAGCCGCTGGGTGTCCTGCGGCATCTGCACGTCGAACTGCGTGAGCGGGATCAGTTTGCCGTGCAGCCGGATCTGCGGGTGCGTCCCGGTGGTGATGTGTAGGTCCGAGGCCCCACGCTCGATCATCAAGGTCAGCAGGTCGTGCATCGTCGCGGCCATTAGTTGCCTAGAGCCTCCTTGGCATATGAGGGGATGATGCTGATGCGCCCTCAGAACCGCATGCAACCTGCGTTCCACAATTCCGGCACGTCCTGCCGGCGCTGTGCCGGGGACCCCGGGGCGACCTGAATGGCAGGGCGGGCCAGCAGAGCCACTTCATTCTAGCCCAGGGGTGGGCCAGTAAATGCGTATTGGCTGCGGTGTCCTCGGCCGGTGCAGCGGAGGCGCCGCCACCGGCCAGAGGCGCGGGCGGTCGAACGGCTAGCGGGCCCCTCCGAGGCGCTTCAGCGCCTCACTGAAGGCCTTTTGGGCCTGATCCTCATAGAGGACGAACAGGACCTTTTCAAGGCTGGAGTTGCCGCGCTTCACGTGCTCGACGACGGTCGAGACCAGAGCATCCGCCGACTGGGCAGCGGGGACCCCACCGATGCCGCTCCCGAGGGCCGGGAAGGCCAGGGAAGAGAGCTTGTGCTTCTCCGCGATGGCCAGGGTTGCCCGCGTGGCCGCGGAGATCCGAGATGGGTCCGCTTTCAGGTCCTTACCCATCGTCACCGCGTGAATGACATGGGTCGCAGGCAAGTTTCCGGCGACCGTGAGAACGGCCTCGCCGATCTCGATCGGTCCCTGGCGCAGTGCGTCTTCCTCGATCACGGACCCGCCCTTTCGCTTGAGCGCGCCCGCCACCCCCGCCCCCATGAGGAGCTCATCGTTGGCCGCGTTCACGACCGCGTCCACTTCGGCGTCCGTGATGTCGCCTCGCTCGACCACGAGGGTCGTCTTGCCGATCTTGCATTTCATGGCCGTGGTCCGGTCGGGGGTGTTTCCGAGCGTTCCTGCGCCTTCGCCGCCTCCCATGCTCGATCCAGCTCTTCCATCGAAGCTTCGGTGACCGACCGTCCCCCGGCCCTCATCTCCGCTTCCACCTTTCCAAATCGCCTCGTGAACTTCTCGGAAGAACGCCGCAGGCACTCTTCGGCGTCCAGCCCGCGCAACCGGGCTACGTTGACCATCGAGAACAGCAAGTCGCCCAGCTCGTCAGCGACGCGATCGTCCGCCCCGCCCTCAAGCGCCTCACCGACCTCGCGCATCTCCTCCTCGAGCTTTGCCCAGGCATCCTGCCGTCGCGGCCAATCGAATCCCACCCGGGCCGCCTTTGCCTGCAGCCGCTGCGCGCGAAGCAGGGCGGGCAGCGCGGCCGGGACCCCCTGAAGGGACGATGCCGGACGATCCTTCACCTGCGCTTCCTCGTGCTTGATCTGCTCCCACTGGGCCAAGGCCTCGTCCGCGTTCGCCACGACCCGATCGCCGAAGACGTGGGGATGCCGATGCGTCATCTTGGCGCAAAGCCGATCGATGACGTCGCTCATCGTGAACTCTCCACTCTCCGCTCCGAGCTGACAGTGGAACACGATCTGGAAGAGCAGATCCCCGAGCTCTTCCACGAGGTGATCTCGCGAGCCTTCGTCGATGGCCTCCAGGACCTCATAGGTCTCCTCGACGAGATAGGGCTTCAGGGACGCTCGCGTCTGTTCGCGATCCCACGGGCAGCCACCTTCACTCCTGAGGCGAGCCATGAGTGAGAGGAGGGAGGCGAAACGAATGCCGGCGGCGTCACCCATGGGAAGATCTAGAAGTACACGCACCGGCATTATACACAACGGGTACAGCGCCTTGAAGGGCCTCGGACCACGTGCTAGGCTCGGCGCCGATGTGAGGCCGGAGCACGCAGCATGAGTCAGGACGAGCAGTTCAAGGTTACCGACCGGCGAAGGCGAAGCGAGGATGCTCCCCCGACTGCGGCACCTTCCGCCGTGCCTCCCGCATCCGGACCGCGGCGAACCGGCGCCCCGCCGGCCGAACTGAGCGCGCTGTTCATCATGTTCGCGAACTCGGCTCTGGTGGGCCTCGGGGCCATGAGGGAGCCGGGGGCAGAAGCGCCGCGCGTCGACCTCGACCAGGCCCGCTCGGCCATCGACATCTTGCTCATGCTGCGTGACAAGACCCACGGAAACCGAACCGAGCAGGAAAGCCGACTCGTGGAAGAGATCCTGTACGACCTCCAGATGCGCTTCGTCCAGGCGGCGCGAGCCGGCAACTAGCGCGTCCGGATCGTCAGGCGCCCGTCACCGAGCTCGATCTGGTCGACCGGAGGGGGCACCGGCCACCGAAGCAGGGAGGCCCCCCGGGGACCCGCCATCAGGATGAGGAGCCACGTCGGTACCGGCAGGCGGCCCAGGCGCGCGCTTACGACGGACGCCTCCGCGTAGCGGGGGCGACGCGGGGCTGCCGCGGGCCGCAGCTGTACCCCCCCGGAGAGGGTGATCCAGAGCGGCCATTCCTTGATTGAGGACGGCAGTAGTGACCCCAGCCAGCCGAACGGCGGCCCTTGAAGCAGCGCGCCGACCGGACCCCGCCACTGAACCATGGCCCGCCCAGGCTGCATCTCAACAATTGGGGCAGAGATCAGCAGGCCAGCGTCGCGTAGTTGCCTCGAGGCGACCTCCGAGACCTCCGCCTCGCTGAGCACGATCGAGCCGGGGCCCGGTCGCCCACCGCCACGCAGCCCCAGGTCGGCGAGCTTCCGATCCAGCCGAGCCGGTGACGGATGAATATGTGCGGCCGCCAGCGGGGGAGCCTCCCAGACCCTCCCCCAGGCCCAGTATCCGCCGCCCACCAGGCCGGCAATGGCTATGGCGCCCAGGAGAGAGCCCAGGCAGCCCAGGCAGCCGAGCCGCATGCGGGAACCCTACCACCTGGCCGTTCAGAAACCACTGAACTAGTTGGTCTGGCATGCATATTCTGGCTAATGTTTGACAAGCTCGGACTCAGTATATATAAGTCATATAGACTTAGATTTGGCCGGAGGGTGGCCCCCCCGGCGACCAAGGAGGAACCCCATGGTGGCAGTTCGACTTCGTCCGTTCGCAGAGGACGTGTCCGAAAGCCTGGCTGAGATCCAGACGCAGATGAACCGGCTGTTCGCACCGGTGGAGCGGGTATGGGCGCCGCCGGCGGACATGCACGAGACCCAGAACGAGGCGGTGATCGTCGTGGAACTGCCCGGCGTGGCCGAGAAGGACATCCGGCTTTCCATCGCAGACGACGTCCTGACGGTTCAGGGCGAGAAGCGGCAGCTCGACGTGCAGGTTGAGAATCACTACCGGCAGGAGCGGTGGTTCGGGAAGTTCGAGAGGGCGTTCTCGCTCCCGTTCCCGGTCGACGTGGGTCAGGCCAAGGCCACCTTCCGCGATGGTGTGCTGACCGTGAAGCTACCGAAGTCGGAAGAAGTCAAGCCGAAGGAGATCAAGATCGAGGCGGCGTAGCGCCGCCCGTCACAGGGATACCGGCGGGGCGCGACGTGTGCCCCGCCGGTGACGTGTCAGATCACAGACAGGAGAAAGAACGACATGGCGAAGGTGATTGGCATTGACCTCGGGACGACGAACTCGGTGGTGGCGGTCGTGGAGGGCGGAGACCCCACCGTCATCGCGAATCAGGAAGGCAGCCGCGTGACTCCGTCCGTGGTGGCCTTCACGAAGGAAGGCGAGACTCTCGTCGGGCAGGTGGCGAAGCGTCAGGCCATCACCAACCCCGACAACACCATCTTTTCGATCAAGCGTTTCATGGGCCGGCGTTACGACGAGGTCCTGAGCGAGATCAAGCTGGTGCCCTACAAGGTGCTCAAGGCCCAGAACGGCGACGCGCGCGTCGAGATCCGGGGCAAGGTGTATTCACCCCCGGAGATCTCCGCGCTCGTCCTGCGCAAGCTGAAGGAAGCGGCCGAGGCCTACCTGGGTGAGAAGGTCACTCAGGCGGTGATCACGGTGCCCGCCTACTTCAACGACAGCCAGCGCCAGGCGACCAAGGACGCGGGAACGATCGCGGGGCTCGAGGTGCTCCGCATCGTCAACGAGCCGACCGCGGCCGCGCTCGCCTACGGGCTCGACAAGAAGAAGGACGAGACGGTGGCGGTGTACGACCTCGGCGGTGGAACCTTCGACATCTCGGTGCTCGAGATCGGCGAGGGCGTGGTGGAGGTCAAGGCGACCAACGGCGACACGCACCTCGGTGGTGACGACTTCGATCAGCGCATCATCGACTGGATCGCGGAGGAGTTCAAGCGGGAGAACGGGATCGATCTGCGAAAGGACCGCATGGCGCTGCAGCGGCTGAAGGAGGCCGCGGAGAAGGCCAAGTGCGAGCTGTCGACCACGGTCCAGACGGAGATCAATCTGCCGTTCGTGACCGCGGACGCGACCGGCCCGAAGCATCTGGTGCTGACCCTGACCCGAGCCAAGCTCGAATCTCTGGTCGCGGACCTGATCGAACGGACCCTGACTCCGTGCCGGGAGGCCTTGCGCCAGGCGGGGGTGAACCCCAGCGACATCGATGAGGTCATCCTGGTGGGCGGCCAGACGCGCATGCCGAAGGTCCAGGAAGAGGTGAAGAAGCTGTTCGGCAAGGAGCCCAATCGGACGGTGAACCCGGACGAGGTGGTGGCGGTGGGAGCGGCGGTGCAGGCCGCGGTCCTCACCGGTGAGGTCAAGGACCTGCTTCTGCTCGACGTGACGCCGCTGTCGCTCGGCATCGAGACCCTGGGTGGTGTGATGACCAAGCTGATCGAGGCCAACACGACCATCCCGACCAAGAAGACCGAGACCTTCACGACGGCCTCGGACAACCAGCCATCGGTCGAGGTGCACGTGCTGCAGGGCGAGCGGCCGATGGCGCGTGACAACCGCACGCTCGGACGGTTCCACCTCGATGGGATCCCGCCCGCGCCGCGGGGCGTGCCGCAGATCGAGGTCACCTTCGATATCGACGCGAACGGCATCCTGAATGTGTCCGCGCGCGACAAGGCGACCGGCAAGCAGCAGAACATCACGATCACCGCGTCGTCCGGTCTCAGCAAGGAGGAGATCGAACGGATGAAGCGGGAGGCCGAGGCCAACGCGGCCGAGGATGCCCGGCAGCGTGAGAGCATCGAGATCAAGAACCAGGGCGACGCCACCGTCTACAACATCGAGAAGCTGCTGCGTGATCACGGCGACAAGGTGTCGGCGGAGGACAAGCAGGCGACCGAGACCGCGCTGAACGAGCTCCGCGAGGCCCTCAAGGCCGATGACCTGGAGCGGATCAAGAAGGCGCAGGAGGCGGTGACCCAGGCGTCGCACAAGCTGGCGGAGGCGATGTACCGCGACGCCCAAGCCAAGGCCCAGCCCGGTCCGAGCGCGGGTGGGTCACAGGCCGGAAGCGCGGGCGACGGCAACGCCGCCAAGGGCGACGTGGTGGACGCCGAGTTCGAGGATCTGGGAGACAAGAAGTAGCCGTCGGCAGTTGGGCTGACGATGAGGGCGCGGGGCCCGCGCGACATCGCGGGTCCCGCGCGGGGCCATGCGTGACTACTACGCAGTGCTGGGAGTGGGGGCCGGCGCAACGGCGGCCGAGATCCGCCGCGCCTATCAGCGGCTGGCGCGTCGCTACTCCCCGGACGTGAACCTGTGGGAGCGGGATGCGCGGGCCCTCTTCGAGGAGATCACCGAGGCGTACCGGATCCTGAGCGATCCGACCGCCCGCAGCGTCTACGATCGGCGCGGGGCCCGGCGTGAGCCGGGCGGCGATGTCCGCGCGAACGGTGGGCGGCGCGGCGACGACGTCCACGTGCCGGTCGAGCTGTCGTTCGCACAGGCGATGGCCGGGGTGGCGGTCGACCTGCCCATCGAACGGCTCTCCGCGTGCCCGGCCTGCCATGCCACCGGCGCGGCGCCCGGCGCGGCACCGGTCGCTTGCTCCCATTGTGGCGGCCTCGGGACGGTCTGGAAGGAGGATTCGCGGGTGGCCCGGGTGTGCCCCGCCTGCGATGGCGCCGGCGTACGCGTGTCCGAGCCGTGCCGCGGCTGCCGGGGTCGTGGGGTGGCTCCGAGTCGTGCGACCGTGCACGTGGTGCTGCCGCCCGGTCTCGACACCGGCGCGCAGGTGCGGGTGCCGGGAGAGGGGCACGCGGGGCCGTTCGGGGGAGCGCGCGGCGACCTGATCGTCAGCGCCCGAGTCCACGACGATCCGCGCTATGTCCGGAAGGGTGACAACCTCTACTGCGAGGTGCCCCTCACACTCGTGGAGGCGGTGCTGGGCACGACGGTGCGGGTCCGGGGCATCGACGGCGTCGTAGAGCTGGTGGTGCCCGCGGGAACCCAGAGCGGCCAGTCGTTCCGGCTGCGGGGGAAGGGTGTGCGCCGTCTGACCGGCGAGGGCCGCGGCGACCTGTACGTCACCACGCGAGTGGAGATTCCGCGGGTGGTGGAGCCCCGGGCGGTGGAGCTGTTCCGTGAGCTGGAGCGGCTGCTGCCCGCCCGGCCGAGCGATTCGAGTCCCAGGAGCGCGCGGGAATGAGCGATCGCAGTCGACCACTGTACATGATCGGCGTCGTGGCGGAGATGCTGAAGATCCACCCCCAGACGCTGCGGATGTACGAGAAGAAGGGTCTCATCCGCCCGAGCCGCACCGAGGGGAAGACGCGCCTCTACTCGGCGGAGGACGTCGAGGAGATCGCCCGGGTGACCCGGCTGGCTCGGGACCTCGGAGTGAATCTTGCCGGCATCGAAATCATCCTAAAGATGAGGCGCCGGCTGCTCGACATGCAGGCGCAAATCGAGGAACTGACCGAGCACGTGCGAGGCGACATGTCGACATCGCAGGACGAAGCCCGGCGTCACAAGGGCGAAGCGCTCGTCCGGGCGGCTTCCAGTCAGCTTTCGCCCGTTGATCCTTTCTAGGAAAGGAAGCCATCACCATGGCAGACGACAAGGTGTCCACCGCGAGCGCCAGCCCGAAGGGCGCGGCGGTTCCGGATCAGGTACCCATCCTGCCGCTGCGCGACACCGTGCTGTTCCCGCAGTCCGCCCTCCCGCTGGGCGCCGGGCGCGAGTCCTCGGTCCGCCTGCTGGAGGACGTCGTGCGGGGCAACCGACTCATCGGTGTCTTCACCCAGCGCGATGCCTCGACGGAGGAGCCTCAGCAGGCCGATCTCCACCGGATCGGCACGCTGGCCACCGTTCACAAGGTGCTGAAGCAGCCGGATGGGACCGTGCGGCTCGTGGTCCAGGGTCTGCATCGGATCCGCATCGTGGAGATGACCCAGGTGCGCCCGTACCTGGTGGCCCGGATCGCGGAGGAGCCGGAGATCGCGCCCGCATCCGGCGATCTCGAGACCGAAGCCCTGGCCCGGAACGCGATCAATCTGTTCCGCCAGGTGGTCGAGCTGTCGCCGATGCTGCCGGACGAGCTGGCGACCGTGATCCAGAACGTCACCCAGCCCGACCGGCTCGGCGACCTCATCGCGGCCACCTTGCCCACGCTCACCACCCAGGCCAAGCAGGAGCTCCTGGAGACGGCCGACGTGAAGGCGCGCCTCGCGCGTCTGGTGGCGGTGCTCACCAAGGAGGCGGAGGTCCTGGCCCTCGGATCCAAGATCCAGTCGCAGGTGGAGTCCGAGGTCGGAAAGAGCCAGCGCGAGTACTACCTGCGCGAGCAGCTGAAGGCGATCCAGAAAGAGCTGGGCGGCGGCGACGAGCGGACGCAGGAGCTGGACGAGCTCCGCGAGAAGATCGAGGCGGCCGGGATGAGCGAGGAGGCCAAGAAGGAGGCCCTCCGCGAGCTCGACCGTCTCAGCAAGATGCCGCCCGCGGCCGCCGAGTACACGGTGGCCCGGACGTATCTGGACTGGCTGCTGGCGCTGCCCTGGAACAAGCAGACCACCGACAACCTCGACATTGCCGAGGCGCGACGGGTGCTGGACGAGGACCACTCGGGTCTGGACAAGGTGAAGGACCGGATCCTCGAGTACCTCGCGGTGAAGTCGATGCGCCCGGCGGGCAAGGACCCCATCCTGTGCTTCGTGGGGCCTCCGGGCGTGGGGAAGACCTCGCTCGGTCGCTCGATCGCACGGGCGCTGGGCCGCAAGTTCCACCGCATCTCGCTCGGCGGCATGCGCGACGAGGCGGAGATCCGCGGCCACCGGCGCACCTACATCGGGGCGCTGCCGGGCCAGATCATCCAGGGCCTTCGCCGGGCGGAGTCGAAGAACGCGGTGCTGATGCTGGACGAGGTGGACAAGCTCGGGATGGACTTCCGGGGGGATCCCGCCTCCGCGCTCCTCGAGGTGCTGGATCCGGAGCAGAACGTGGCGTTCCGGGACCACTACATCGACGTGGCGTTCGATCTGTCCAAGATCCTCTTCATCACGACCGCCAACGTGCTGGACACCGTGCCGGCGCCGCTGCGGGACCGGATGGAGATCATCGAGATTGCGGGCTACACGGAGGAGGAGAAGGTCGCTATCGCGCGGACCCATCTGGTGCCCAAGCAGATCGCCGATCACGGGCTCGTCGAGGGAGAGCACATCCGCTGGACCGATGCGGCCCTGCGCCGGCTCGTGCGGAGCTATACCCGGGAGGCCGGACTGCGCAATCTCGAGCGAGAGATCGCCGCGATCACGCGAAAGGTCGCCAAGCGGCGGGTGGAAGGCCACACCGAGCCGGTGGAGGTCACCGAGGCCCTGGTGGGCGAGTTGCTCGGAGCGCCGCGGTTCGAGCACGAGGAGCTGGAGGAGCGCACGCGGATCCCCGGCGTGGCCGTCGGCATGTCGTGGACCCCGACCGGCGGCGAGATCCTGTTCATCGAGGCGACCAGGATGAAGGGCAGCAAGACGCTGACGCTGACCGGTCAGCTGGGCGATGTCATGAAGGAGTCCGCCCAGATCGCGCTGTCCTGGGTGCGGTCGCACGCCTCCGAGCTGGGCATCCGGTCCGATTACTGGGATACCTCGGACATCCACGTGCACGTGCCGGCCGGCGCGATCCCGAAGGACGGGCCGTCCGCAGGCGTCACGCTGGTGACGGCGCTCGTCTCGCTTATGACTCAGCGGCCAGTGCGTGCGGACGTGGCGATGACCGGTGAGGTGACGCTATCGGGCCGCGTGCTGCCGGTGGGCGGCATCAAGGAGAAGGTGCTCGGGGCTCGGCGGGCCGGCGTGAAGACGGTTATCTTGCCGAAAAGAAATGAGAAAAACCTGTTGGAGGACGTGCCGAGCCAGGTCCGGGATGGCATGACCTTCCACCTGGTGGATACGATGGATCAGGTGCTCAATCTGGCCTTGGAGGAGCCCATTCCCAAGGACCATCGGGTCCGGGAGTCGTTGCTCCAGGCCCGGAACTGATACGCAAGCTAGCGGAATAGAAGGAGAAGGGGCCGCCCGGCGCGGGCGGCCTCTTCGCTTGTCTGGAGGGGGGTGGCACGCCTCTTGGACCCCAGGGGCCCGTGCTCACCAAGCGGCTCCTCGGGGCGGCCTCAGGCCTGGTTGTCCTCCTCTGGGTGATGTCGGCCGAGGCTGAGAACTACCGCCTCGTCGACGGCAACGGAGTCATCCACCTCACCAACGCTCCCACCGATCCGCGTTACCGTGGGATGCCCATCGTCTCCGGCACCTCGACCGGCTGGCTCCGCCTGAGCGAAGCCTCGCATCATCAGTTCGCGGCCGACATCCGCGAGATTTCCCTCCGCCACGGCGTGGACCCGTGGCTGGTGGAGTCGGTGATCCGGGCCGAATCCGCCTTCAATCCGACCGCGGTCTCCCGCACCGGAGCGCGCGGGCTGATGCAGCTCATGCCGCGAACGGCGGCGATGCTGGGCGTGCGCGACCCGTTCAACCCGCGCGAGAACATCGAGGGTGGCGTCCGCCACCTGCGCTACCTGCTGGACCGCTACCCGGGCAACATCCCGCTCGCGGTGGCCGCCTACAACGCGGGCGAGCGCGCGGTCGACTCGCATCGCGGCATTCCCCCCTACGCGGAGACCCAGCAGTACGTACAGCGTGTGCTCGGGGGCGGTGGGTCCTGGTCCGGCCGTCGCGCCGGCCCCCTGCCGAAGGCGGTATACCGCTACGCGGGATCGGACGGCAGCGTGACCTACAGCAATCTGCCGCCCGGCAGCCGTCTCACCGTCTCCCGCTAGCCGGCCGGCGGCGCCTCGCCGGTCATCCGGACCGGTGCCAGACGAGATCCAGGAACCGATCCAGCAGCCCGTCCTTCACGAAGCGCTCCGCCGCCTCGGTGGTACCTCGAGGATCCATGCCCCAGAGCGCGGCCCGCTTTCCCTCTTCCTGGTTCATCTGGATGAAGACCTCCTGATCCCGCGTGAAGGCGAGCGGGAGGTCCTCGTACACCTGCGCGGTGAAGGCATTGACCCCGGGGCCCCCGATGGCGATGCCGGGAAACATCTCCGCCATCTCCTGGTTGAGCATCCACATGTCGGTGACGACCACCGCGCTTCGGTCCTGAAAGCCGTTCCGACGCGCGTTGATCTCGCGCTTCAGCTCGTAGGCCACCGGCCGGTCCTCTTCTTCCGGCAAGATGCCGTAACCGACCACCAGCAGGACGGTGCTCCGGATGTCGAAGTAGCGGGACATCAGCGGATCAGGCGTGCGAGCTCTCGGAAGGTGTCGGAGTCGGCCTGTCCCAGCAGCTGGAACAGGGCGGTCTCGGTGGTGGTGACCACTGCGCCGGCCTGACGCAGATAATCCATCGCGAGCCGCCAGTTCGCCTGCGTGCGCGACGTCACCGCGTCGGCCACCACGTGGACCCCGTAGCCGGCGGCCAGCAGGTCGAGCGCGGACATCAGCACGCACACGTGGGCCTCGATGCCGCCCAGAAGGATCTGTCGCTTGCCGGTGGAGGCCAACCGGGTGCGGAACGACTCCACCGCCCAGCACGAGAACGCCACTTTCTCGATCGGCTCGAGTCCAGTGGGCAGGGCCGCTTTCATCTCGGGCAGGGTGTGTCCCAGGCCTTTCGGGTATTGCTCGGTGGCCAGCGTCGGCAGCTCCAGGCGCTGGGCCGCCGCGGCCAGCACCTTCAGGTTGCGCATGACCTCCTCGCGATGGTCCGAATCCATGGCCGGGAACAGACGCTCTTGCACGTCGATCACGACCAGCGCGCTCTGCTCGCGCACGAGGGCCATCGGATGGGGCGGGGCGGGACGGGAGCCTGACTGGGGCATCGCGATCCTCCGGAGGTGGGGTCTCGAAGCGCCGCCATCCTCTCACATCTTCTGGTGGAGGCAAGCCGTCGTCGGACGGCGGCGCGGTCAGCGCGCCCGGTCGAGCGAGCGGTACTGGATGGCCTCGGCGACGTGCTCGGTGGCGATGCTGTCGGCGCCGGCCAGGTCGGCGATGGTGCGCGCCACCCGCAGCAGCCGGTCGTGGGCCCGCGCGGAGAGCCCCAGGCGCGTGACGGCCAGCCCCACGAGCCGCGCGGCCTCGGGGGGCAGGGCGCAGAAGCGGCGGATCTGACGGCCGGTCATGCGGGAGTTCGCATGCGTCCCGGTGCCCTTGAAGCGCGCGAGCTGCCGGGCTCGGGCCGCGAGCACGCGAGTGCGGATTGCCGAGGAGACCTCTCCGGTGCCGCTCCCGGTGAGCTCGGCGGGCGGCAGGGTGGGGATCTCGAGATGGACGTCGATCCGATCCAGCAGCGGACGGGAGAGGCGGCCGAGGTAGCGCGCGCGCTCGGGCGGCGAGCAGGCGCAGGCGGGCAGGGACGGGCATCCGCGCCGGCACGGATTGGCGGCGGCCACCAGCTGGAAGCGGGCGGGGAAGGCCACGGTGCCCGAGGCGCGCGAGACCACGACGCGCGCGTCCTCCAGGGGTTGCCGGAGGGCCTCCAGCACCCGCGTGGAGAACTCGGGGAGCTCGTCGAGGAACAGGACGCCGTGATGCGCCAGGCTGATCTCGCCCGGATGGGGTACCCCGCCCCCACCGATCAGGCCGGCCTCGGACGCGGTGTGGTGAGGACTCCGGAACGGGCGCGCGGTGAGCAACCCCTGGCCCGGCGTGAGCAGCCCCGCGACGCTCCAGACGGTGGACACCTCGATGGCCTCCTCCAGGGACAGCGGCGGCAGGATCGAGGCCACGCGGCGGGCCAGCATGGTCTTGCCGGTTCCGGGTGGCCCGATCATCAGGACGTTGTGCGCCCCAGCCGCGGCGATCTCGAGACCGCGCTTGGCGTGGGCGTGCCCCCGCACGTCGCAGAAGTCGAGGCTGCCGTCTCCATCACTCGGCACCAGACCGGGGGAGCCCCCGCCGGTCGGGGCGATCTCCCGCTCTCCGTTCAGGTATGCGACCGCGTCGTGCAGCGTGGTGACCGGGATCGCCTGGATGCCGGCGACCACGCTGGCCTCCGCCGCGTTGGCCGCCGGCACCAGCAGCGGGCCGAAGCCCTGGCGACGCGCGTGCAGCGCCACCGGCAGCACGCCGCGCACCGCGCGCACGCTGCCGTCGAGCGAGAGCTCGCCCATCACCAGGCAGGGCTCGAGCCGGCCGGGCTTGACCAGGCCGGTCGCGCAGAGGATGCCGAGCGCCACCGGCAGGTCGAAGGCCGCGCCCTCCTTGCGGAGCTCGGCCGGGGCCAGGTTCACCGTGATGCGGTCGACGGGGAACTCGAGCCCGATGTTCCGGATGGCGGCCCGCACCCGATCGCGGCTTTCGCGGACGGTGGAGTCCGGCAGCCCGACGGTGGTGAACGACGGCAGGCCCGGCGTGACGTCCACCTCCACGAAGACGGTGGCCGCCTCGACGCCGGCGATGGTGGCGGATCGCACGCGCGCGAGCACGCATGGAGTGTGGGAAGCGCCGGGAGAGGCGTCAATGCCTCGGGAAGGATACAGCCGGCCGCCCGGCCTCCTTGCCGCAGACATGACTCCGGAGAGCCGCCTCTGCTAGACTCGACGCCATGCGAGCGCTTCGGATCCTCGTGGTGGACGATCAGGAGCACATGCGGGAGCTGCTGGTGGAGGCGCTTTCAGCGGACGGACACAGCGTGGAGCCGGCCGAGGACGGCATGACCGCGCTCAAGATGTTCGACGCGCAGCCCTACGAGCTGGTGGTGAGCGATCTCCAGATGCCTCAGATGGACGGGCCCCGGCTCTACGGCGAGCTGCAGAAGCGGCGGCCCGGAGCCATGCCCGGCTTCGTGTTCATCACCGGGGAGGACGAGGCGCCCGAGTACCGGAAGTTCCTCCAGGACTCGAAGCTGCCGGTGGTCACCAAGCCCTTCAAGCTGAAGGAGTTCCGCCAGCTGCTCGGCACCCTGTTCCCGGGCGGGTAGCCCGCCCGGGCTACCGGCCGAGCAGCCGGTCCGCGGTGGCCCAGTACTCGCGCGCGAGGCGCTCCGCGTCGTCGCGGTCCCGCCTGGCCAGGCGCTGCTCCGCCTCGTCGCGCGCGGCGCTCATGCGAGCAGCGGCCTCCCGCCGCCGATCCCACGCGGTGGCCGCCGCCACCAGGGCCTCCGCGGCCCGCAGCCCCGGATCGGCAATTGCCCGGGCGGCGTCATCCTCCAGCGTCACGGTATGGCGCCGGCGTAGCGCATCGACCTCGTCCCGGATGGCCGCGGTGCCGGTGCCGACCTTCGCGGGCGCGTGCCTCCACTCCGCCGACAGCGCCCGGGTCCGCTCCTGCAGCCGGGCAAGGTCCTCCCGGAGCGCCGCGGTGCCCTGCTCACGCGCCAGCCGCAGCGAGGCCCCGTAGAGCGCGGGATCCTGCAACGCGAGCTGCAGCGAGGCGTTGAGTGCCTCGCGCACTCCGGCGAAGCGGTCCAGGCAGTCGAGGCCGATCTGCTCGCTCTGGAACAGGTCCGCCCCGGTGCGGGCGTTGGCGGTGGCCCGGGTCTCGAGGGCCTCCGCCTTGCGGGCCAGCTCCTTCCAGCGCTGGGCCTCCGCCGGGCTGCCGGTGGCCGCGGCCTGGCGCGCTCGATCCTGGAGCATCTTGAGGTCGGTGGCGAGCGAGGCGGTCCACACCGGCTGGGTCGCGCCGGCCATGCACTGCTGCTCCCGGGCGCTGTTGGCGGCCAGACGCATGCGCAGGCGGGAGATGGCGGCCGCGACGTCTTCCGTGCCGTCGCCGCGCGCGGGCGAGGCCGCGCCGAGCAGCAGCGCGGTGAGGGCGACCGCCGCGCTCGCGACCGGCCGCAGGGTGCGGGGTCCGTTCATCGGATCCTCAGCGCTTCCAGCAGACGACGGTGATGCCGCCGGCGCGCGGGTGATCACAGCGAGTCCAGCCGTCCCTGTCCTCCACCGCGGCCTGCGCCGTCTCCGGCGTGGACGCCGCACAACCGGCCAGCAGCAGCGAGGCACCGATGCCGATCACGGCGGTCAGCCTCAACAAACCCGACGGCCCGAAGCGCGTGAGCATCCCAAGCCCTCCTCGTGTCCCGCTGGGATAGCAATCGGGAGGCCATGCGATTACCTCAATAGATCCATGTGGTTGCGGGGCAGTTGCGACACGCGGCCACTCCGAACTTTGTCAGGGCCGGCCGGGAGTCTGCTACTCTTCGGCAGCGCGCATCAGCCGCGCGCAATCCCTTCGCGGAGATCCACCCGTGATCGATCGACTCGATTCCGTGCGCATCGAGGTGGTGCGCGACGACCCGACCCTGGCGCTGCCCGCATACGCTCGCGAAGGCGACGCGGGTCTCGACCTGGCCGCGGCGCAGCCCGCGACCCTGCCGCCGGGCGGCCGGGCCCTCGTTCCGACCGGGCTGCGCGTGGCCATCCCCCCGGGCTATGCGGGGCTGGTGCTGCCGCGCTCGGGGCTGGCGCTCCGCGCGGGGGTGACGGTGCTGAACGCGCCCGGCCTGGTCGATTCGGGCTACCGCGGCGAGATCGGCGTCCTGCTGATCAACCACGGGGCGGAGCCGGTGACGATCGCCCGCGGGGAGCGGGTCGCGCAGCTGGTGATCCAGGCGGTGGCGCGCGCGACCCTCGTGGAGGTGGGCGCGCTCGGCGAGAGCGCGCGCGGCGCCGGCGGCTTCGGCTCCACCGGGGTGTGACCCGGCGCCCGCCCTACTCGTTCAGGCGGCGGCGGAGGAACCCGAGCAGACCCTGCGGCATGAAGATCACCATGGCGGTGAAGATCACGCCCACCGGGATCAGGTAGAACTCGGTGAAGAAGCGGGAGAACCCTTCCCGCAGCAGCAGGAAGAACGCGGCGCCCACCAGCGGGCCCACCAGGGTGCCGATGCCGCCCATCACGTTGAAGATCACCACCTCGCCCGATATCAGGAAGAAGACGTAGTCGGGCGCCGCGAACCGGTTGTGGACCGCGTAGAGGACGCCGGCCAGCCCCGCGAAGAGGCCGGACAGCATGACCGCCACGATCTTGTACTGCTCCACCGCGTAGCCCACCGCGCGCGTGCGCGGCTCGTTCTCCCGGATGGACTGCAGCACCATGCCGAACGGAGACTGGGTGATCCGCCGCAGGACCAGGTAGGACACCGTCACGACCGCGAGCACGAACCAGTGCAGCGTGTTCGAGTCGAACGGCATCGAGAACAGGCCCGGGATGGCGAGGACCGGCCGCCGGAAGGAGAGCCCGTTCTCGCCTCCGGTGACCTCGGTCCAGGTGAAGATGATGACATAGAAGATCTGCGAGAAGATCAGCGTGGTGATCGAGAAGTAGATGTCGCGCAGGCGCGTGGAGAAGTAGGCCACGAACACCGCGACTCCCGCCGCGGCCACCAGTCCGTAGACGATGGCCAGCCACAGGCTCGGCGGCTTCACGCTGAGCAGCGCGGCGGCCGCCCCGTACATGCCGAGCCCGAAGAACGCGGAGTGACCGAACGAGACCATCCCGGTGTAGCCGATCAGGATGTCGGAGGACATCGCGAGCAGCCCCCAGATCAGGATCTCGGTCACGAAGCGGCGCCAGAACTCGGGCAGCACCAGCGGCGCCACGATCAAGAGAACGAGCACCAGCGTGAAGCCGGTCCAGAACGCGACGGGCGAGTGCCGGCTCATCACTTCGGGGTCGGGACGAACAGGCCGGTGGGGCGGAAGAGCAGCGTGAGGATCAGGGCCACGAACGAGACGATCACCGCCTGGGCCGGACTCACCCACAGGGAGGCGTAGGCCTCGAGCAGGCTGATGAAGATCGACGCCGCGATCGATCCGCCCAGGTTGCCCATCCCGCCCACCACCACCACGATGAAGGCCTTCAGCACCCAGTCGAGCCCCATCGCGTGGTTGACGCCGACCAGCGGACCGAACAGCACCCCGCTCGCCGCGGCCATGCCCGCGCCGATCGCGAACACCGCGGTGTGCACCCACGGCACCGGGATGCCCATGGCGGCGGCCATCACCCGATCCTGGGTGGTGGCGCGGATCCAGATGCCGTAGGTCCCGAACTTCAGGAAGAGCCAGAGCGCCCCGATGATCGCCGCCGACAGCCCCGCGATCGCCAGCCGGTACCAGGGATAGTCCAGGTAGAAGAGCGTGAAGTGCCCGGTGAAGGGCTCGGGGATCTTGCGGGCCACCGGGCCGAACTGCCAGAGGGCGTAGTTCTGCAGCACCAGGGACAGCCCGAAGGTGGCCAGGATGGTGGTGAGCGGGTCGCGCCCGAGCAGCGGCCGCAGGGTGGTGATCTGGATCACCGCGCCCAGCAGCGCGATGACCAGGGTGGCCACCACCAGGGCGAGCCAGAAGCTGCCGCTGGCCACGATGGTGATCACGCCCACGTACGCGCCCAGCATGAACAGCTCGCCGTGGGCGAAGTTCACCACGTCCATGATCCCGAAGATGAGGGTCAGCCCCGACGCCACCAGGGCGAGGATCATCCCGGTCACGATGCCGTTGACGGTCTGGATGAGAATCTGATCGAGCAGCATGGTCGGGCTATATTCCCATGTACTGGTGGATGACCGCGGGGTCGGCGCGCAGCTCGGCCGAGCCGGCGTGGTGGCGCACCACGCCCTTCTCCATGAGGTAGACGCGCTGGCAGGCCTCCAGGGTCAGCGGCACGTTCTGCTCGACGAGGAGGATGGCCACCCCCTCCTGGTGGAGCGCCTCGATGATGTGGCTGATCTGGGACACCATGCGCGGCATCAGCCCCTCGGTCGGCTCGTCGAGCAGGATGATCTTGGGCTCCAGCATCATGGCCCGCGCGATCGCCAGCATCTGCTGCTCGCCGCCGGACAGCGTTCCGCCGGCCTGGTTGCGCCGCTCCGCGAGGACCGGGAAGTAGCGGTAGACCTTGTCGAGCAGCGCCTGCTTGCGCGTCTCGTCGAGACCGCCGCGATCCAGGCCGGTGCGCAGGTTCTCCATGACGGTGAGCAGGCGGAAGATCCGCCGATCCTCCGGCACGTAGGCGATGCCGAGCCGCGCGAGCCGGTGCGGAGGGAGCCCGGTGATGCCCCGCCCCTCGTAGCGCACCTCGCCCCGGCTCGGCTTCACCAGCCCCATCACCGTCTTCAGCGTGGTGCTCTTGCCGACGCCGTTGCGTCCGAGGAGCCCGACCACTTCTCCGGGGCGCACCTCGAGGGAGACGCCGTGGAGGATGTGGCTCTTGCCGTAGTAGGTGTGGATCTCCTCCACGGACACGAGCGGGGCGGCGGCGGACGCGGAGCCGCTCACGTCTTGAGGTAGACCTCCAGCACCCGGGGGTTGCGCTGGATCTCCGCGGGGCTGCCGTCGGCCAGCACCTCGCCGTAGTGGAGCACGGTGATGTGATGGCAGAGCTCCATCACCACCTGCATGTCGTGCTCGACGATGAGGATGGTCAGGTCCTTGGCGATGCGTCGCACCAGGTGCATCGTGTCGTGCGTCTCGGCCGCGCTCATCCCCGCGGTCGGCTCGTCCAGGCAGAGCAGCTGCGGCTCGGTGGCGAGCGCGATACCGATCTCGAGGTTGCGCTGCTCGCCGTGCGAGAGATTGGCGGCCAGCTCGTACGCCTTGTCGCGCAGGCCCACCGCCTCCAGCGCCGCCTCCGCCTTTTCCCGGATGTCGCGGTAGGCCCGGTGGTGGGTGAGCAGCGCCCAGCTGTGCCGGCGCGACTGGGCCGCGATGCGCACGTTCTCGAGCGTGGTGGCGTTGGGCAGGATGTTGGTGATCTGGTAGGAGCGCGCGATGCCCTTCTGGGAGATGCGGTTCGGGGGCAGGCCGGTGACGTCCTCGCCGTTCAGCCACACGTGCCCCGACGTGGGGCGCAGCACGCCGGTGAGGCAGTTGAAGAATGTGCTCTTGCCCGCGCCGTTGGGGCCGATGATCGCGCGGATCTCGCCGCGCGGGACCTCGATGTTGACGTTGTTGAGCGCGGTGAGCCCACCGAAGCGCACGGTGAGCCCCTCCGTGCGCAGGATCGGTCCACCGGCGCCGCGCCCCGCGGCCGCCGCGCCCGTCGGAGCGGCGGGGCGGGGGACGGCGCCGGTCGACGACTCCGCCGTCACTAGGCGAACTTGCAGGCCGGCGGGAAGACGGTCTTCTCCTTCGGGACCACCTCCACGATCTTGTGCTTGCCGCCCTTGATCTCGAAGATGAACTCGCTGAGGAAGGCCTGGTGGTCTTCCTTGCGCAGGGTCTTGTCGCCCTGCGGGAAGTCGTCGCCCGCCTTGACCTCGAGGCCCTCCAGCGCCTCGATCAGCTTCGGGGTGTCCTCGCGGCCCCGGAAGCCCGACTTCTGCATGCCGAGCTTGAGGAAGTTCATCGCCTCGAAGTTGGACTGCACGTAGCGGTCGGGCAGCGGGCCGGAGGGATCGATCTGCTTGAGCCGCGCCACCGCCTCGTCGAAGAACTTCTTGTGGGCCGGGGTGTTCAGCGGCCCCTCCATGACCGGGATGTACCGGTTGATGCCCACGAAGCCCTCGATCTTGTTGCCGAGCGCAGGCAGGTTCGTGGACTCCGCGATGGCGCCGTCGCCGGCCCACTTGTACTTCTTGGTGAGCCCCAGGTCGTAGGCCTGGTTGCCGATGGTGACGCCGTCCTTGCCGAAGAAGATGCCGAAGAAGCCGTCGAAGGAGCCGGTGACCTTGGAGAGGAACGCGGTCATGTCCGCGGTCCCGAGCGGGATCCCCATGGTACCGACGATCTCCCCGCCCGCCTTCTTGATCTGCTCGCTGTAGGCGTCCTTGGTGGACTGCCCCCAGGAGTAGTCGGCGTAGGCGATGAACCACTTCTTGCCCATCTTCTTGACCAGGTAGGGCGCGAACGCCACCGCCTGGGCGGGCGCGTAGTCGAACGGACGGAAGGTGTAGCGGCTGCACTTGCTGGTGGTGATGGTGGTGTCGAGGCACACCCCGATCATGTTGACGATCTTGTGCTCGTCCCAGATCGGCATGCACGCGAGGCACACGTTGGAGAGGAAGCCGCCCTGGTGGGCGTCGATCTTGTCCTCGGTTGCCAGCTTCTCGGCCTTCCGCTGGCCGACGTCCGGCTTCGACTCGTAGTCGGCCACCACCAGCTCGATGGGCCGCCCGTTGACGCCGCCCGCCTTGTTGATGCGGTCCACCGCCATCTGGGTGCCCACGAGCGCGGTCTTGCCCCCGGCCGCGGCCGCCCCCGAGAGGGGCTGGAGCGCGCCGATCTTGAGCGGCTTGGCCTGCCCGAAGGCGTCGCGCCAGGGAGCCGGCACCAGCATGCCGGAGCCGAGGGCGCCCGCGGCGGCCGCGCTCAGGCCGAGCCAGCGCCGCCGGGTGATCTTGCCCTGGTACCAGTACTCCTCGTTGTCGGTCTTGGCCATTGGGGAAGCCTCCTTTTCCTGCGCAATCGAGCCGCTCAGTGAGAAGTTCCCGCCACCGCGGCCAGCGACTCCTCGAACACCTGGAGCGTGCGGGCGACGTCGGCGTCCGTATGGGCGAGCGAGACGTAGAATTTCTGGGCCGCCTTCACGACCCCCCGGCGCAGCATCTCGCGAGTGAAGGCGGCGTGGCGATCGCGGTCGGCGCCGAGGGTGGCCCGGTAGTCCACGACGGGCCGGTCGGTGAAGTAGATCTCGAAGACCGGTGGCTCGCCCGCCACCTGCGCCGCGAGCCCCGCGCAGCGGGCCGCGTCCTCGAGCCCCTGCTTGAGGCGCGCCCCGGTCGCGAAGAGCCGTTCGTAGGCGCCGGGCTTGCGCAGCTCGGCCAGGGTGGCGAGGCCCGCGGCGGCCGCGACGGGGTTGCCGTTGAGGGTGCCGGCCTGCTGCACGAACTGCCCGGTGCCCTCCAGCTCGTGCGAGAAGTGGCGCATGATGTCGCGCCGCCCCGCCACCGCGGCGAGCGGGAAGCCGCCGCCCACGATCTTGCCGAAGGCGGCCAGGTCCGGCACGACGCCGTAGCGCTGCTGGGCGCCCCCGTACGCGAAGCGGAAGCCGGTGACGATCTCGTCGAAGATGAGGGGCACGCCGTGCCGCGAGGTCACGGCCCGCACGCCCTCGAGAAAGCCCGGCTGCGGCACGATCAGTCGCTGGAACGGCTCCATGATCACCGCGGCCAGATCGTGGTGGTGCTCCTCGATCATCGCTTCCGCGGTGGCCGCGTCGTTGAACGGGGCGATCAGCACCTCGCCCTGGATCGCGTGCGGGATGCCGGCGGAGTCGGGAGTGGGCGCGGGAAAGGCCTTCGGCTCGCGCGGGCCCACGCTCATCAGCGAGTAGTCGTGCACGCCGTGGAAGCCGCCCTCGAACTTGAGGATCTTGTCCCGTCCGCGATAGGCGCGCGCCACCCGCAGCGCGAAGAACGTGGCCTCGCTGCCGGTGCTGCAGAAACGGACCTGCTCCGCGCAGGGCACCGCCCGGCAGATCTCCTCGGCCAGGGCCAGGGTCGGCTCGCTCAGCTGGAAGTAGGTCGTGCCCTTGCGCAGCTGCGCCTCGACCGCGGCCACCACCGCCGGATGGGCGTGCCCGAGGACGAGCGGACCGCTGCCCAGGATGTAGTCGATGTACTCACGACCCGAGACGTCGCGAAGCCGCGCCCCGTGGGCCTCGCGGACCACGAAGGCCATCTCCTGCGGGGCGTAGTACCCGCCCAGGACGCCGCCGGGCAGGACTCGCATCGCCTTGTGGAGCAGAGCTTCTTCGTCGGAGCTACGACCGGCTGGACCTGCCATTCCACCTCGCTGGGACGGAGAGATTGGCGGGTTTTATACCGTAAAGGGGCCCTGGCCGCAAGAGCGCAACACAGATGGGAGGGTCTCGCCGGGCGTAACGGGCCGGCGAAGACCGCTCCGGCCCGGGGCTAGGCCGACAGGTTGGCCGCGCGCAGCGCCAGCCGGATCCGGTGCCGCTCGTCGTCGGAGACGGGGGTGAGCGGAGGCCGCACGTGAGCGGCCGGGATGCGCCCCAGGATGGCGAGCGCCTCCTTCATCCGGTTGTGCATGTCCACGAACGGGGGCGCATAGAACACCCCGACGAGCGGGGCCAGGCGGTCGTTGATGGACCGCGCCTCGTCGAGACGCCCGGCCCGCACCGCCGCGAGCAGCGCGGCCTGCAGGTCCGCGACGACGCTGCCCATGCCGGAGATGCAGCCGTCGGCCCCGAGCGTGAAGCTCGCCATCAGCGACATCGTGAAGGAGGACATGATGGCGACCGGCCGGCCGGTGGCCCGCACCGCGCGCAGGTTCTTCTCGTAGCTCACGATGTCGTTCGACCACTCCTTGATCGCGGCGACGGTGGGGATCTTGCAAAGCTCGGCCAGCGTCTCCGGGCTGTAGCCGATGCCCGAGGCGACCGGGTACTCGAAGACCACCAGGGGCAGGTCGACCGCGTCGGCGAGCGTCTGGAAGTGACGCAGCACCATGTCGGGCTTGAGCTGTGCGCCCCACATGAACAGCGTGGGCGGGAAGACCAGCAGCCCCGCCGCGCCCGCCGCCTGCGCGTCGCGCGCCAGCTCCACGGCCTCGAGCGTGCCGTCGGAGTAGACGCCGCTGACCACCGGCACCTTGCCGGCCACCTCGTCCAGCGCGATGTCGAGCGCGCGCCGGCGCTCGTCCCGGGTGAGGGAGGCCACCTCCGCCGCGTGGCCGTTCGCCACCAGCCCGGTGACCCCCGGCGCGTCCACCAGCCAGCGCAGGTGCTTGCGGTAGGCGGGCTCGTCGATGGCGAGGTCGGCGGTGAACGGCAACAGGTTGGCCGGCATGCATCCGTGAAAGCGCAGGGTGTGGCTCATGGGGTCGACCTTAGCACACGGAGGCGGCCCACTTCACCAGCCCGCCAGCTCGTCGGCCACCTGCTTGGCCGACAGCACGCGGGCGTAGGCCCGGCGGACGATGTCGAGGGTGGCGCGCTGGATCTCGGGCCAGAGGGTGGCGACCCCGTCCTCCACGACCACCATGCGGTACTCGCGGTTGAAGCCCCCGACCACGGTGGCGAGCACGCAGATGTCGGTCATGGTGCCGGTCAGCACGAGCGTGGTGACGCCGCGAGCTCGCAGGGCCCCGTCGAGCACGGTGCCGTTGAAGCCGTCGTAGTAGTGCTTGCGGACCACGAGCTCGTCGGGCCGAGGCGCCAGCTCCGGGATCACCGCGGTATGCGGGTCGCCCTCGAGGCAGGATGAAGACGGCCGCCCGAAGCCGGTCGGCATCCCGGGCTCGGCCGGGCGGTGCTCGGGGTGCAGCTCGCCCACCAGCAGGGGCGCCGCGGGCGAGTAGGTGAACTCGGTGAAGACCACCGGCAGGCGCTTCTCGCGGAAGACCTCGATGAGGGCCTGGATGCGCGGCACCACCTCGCGGGCGGGCGGCACCTCCATCGCCTGGCCCTCATCCACGAAGGCGCGCTGCATGTCGACCACGAGCAGCGCGGTGCGCCCGGGGTCGAGGGGGAGGGTCGTCCGGAACAGCTCGTCGCGGTGCAGCGGTCGCTCCTCTCCGCTCGGGGCGGCGCCTCGCACTAGCACTACTTCTTCGAACCGCTCACGCCTCTCAGGAGGTTTACTTCTTCAAACCTTACTTGATTCGCTCGGCTCGCCTTCGGCTCGCCTCGCACTACCACGCGCTCACCGAGAACGCGTTCGGGATGTGGCGGATGGCCTTGACCGCGCCCTCGTCGTTGAAGATCACCGAGACCACGTCGAACCGGCACGAGACCTGGCGGAGACGCTTGAGCTTCAGGTAGCCCTGAGCCAGCTTCCCGAGCCGGTTCTGCTTGCGGGTGTTGACCGCGGCCTGAGGCGGATCGCCCTCCATGTCGCGCCGGGTCTTCACCTCGACGAAGACGAGGGTCTTGCCCTCCTTCGCCACGAGGTCGATCTCCCCCGCGCGCGTGCGGACGTTGCGATCCAGAATCGCGAAACCGCTGCGGGTCAGGAACCGCGCGGCCTCCTCCTCTCCTCTCTCTCCGGTGACCTTTCGGGTGTCGGTTGGCACGTCCCTACTCCTTGACCATCTCGAGATCGTCCATCACGAATCCGCTTCGATCCACTGCATCTCGCTCCGCGAGAACAGCGAGAGCTGGTTCCACAGCCCGGCAAAGGTGCGGCGGTGCAGCGAGCAGGGCCCGTGCCGCTCCAGCGCCTCGCGGTGCTCCGGAGTAGCGTAGCCCTTGTGCCGGATGAATCCGTAGAGCGGGAACTCGCGGTGGGCATCGTCCATGATGCGGTCCCGCGTGACCTTGGCCACGATGGAGGCCGCCGCCACCGAGGCGGAGCGGCGATCGCCCTCGACCAGGTTGCGCTGCGGGCAGGCGAGCCCCGGCACCTCCACGAAGTCGGTCAGCACGAAGTCCGGCGGCAGCGGGAGCGACGCCAGGGCCTGGGCCATGGCCAGACGGGTGGCCTGCAGGATGTTGATGCGATCGATCGTGACGTGATCCACCACCGCCACTCCCACTCCCAGCGCCCGCTCGTGAATGATCTCGAACAGCTCCGCCCGCCGCTCCGGATCCAGCCGCTTCGAATCGTCGACGCCGCGGATCCTCGTCCCCGGGGCCAGCACCACCGCCGCCGCGACCACCGGCCCCGCCAGCGGGCCGCGGCCTGCCTCGTCCACTCCCGCGAGGCGCGTCACCCCCCGCCGCCACGCGGCGTGCTCGAACCGGTACGGGGCTCCGGAGCCCACGCCCGCGGCTCAGCTCGAGTGCTCGCCCGACGCCGGTACCGCGGCGACGCGCTTCTCCTTGAGCCGCGCCGCCTTGCCCACCAGGTCGCGGAGGTAGTAGAGCTTCGACCGCCGCACCGCCGCGCGCTTGGTGACCTGGATCTTGTCGATGCGCGGCGAGTGCACCGGGAAGGTGCGCTCCACCCCCACGCCGTACGAGATGCGGCGAACCGTGAAGGAGGCGCCGGTGCCGCTCCCGCGACGTCGGATCACCACGCCCTCGAACGCCTGCAGGCGCTCCTTCTCGCCCTCGACGACCTTGACCATCACCTTGACGGTGTCCCCGGGTCGGAAGCCGCCCCGGTCCTTCTTGAGGTCGCCCGCCTCGACGATTCGGATCGCTTCCATGATCTGACGCTCCTCGCTCGCTGAAGTTAGTCCAGAAAATCGTCCGGCGTCCGGCCCTGCCGGAACCCGTCCGTCCACTTCTGCTCTTCCGGCGTGAGATCCGCCGTCTCCAGGAGATCCGGCCGCCGCCGCCACGTGCGCCAGAGCGACATGACCTGGCGCCAGCGCGCGATCCGGCCGTGATCGCCGGAGCGCAGCACCTCGGGCACGCTCCGGCCCCGAAAGACCTCCGGCCGCGTGTACTGGGGATGCTCCAGCAGCCCGCGGGCGAACGAGTCGTGCGCGGGCGCTCCATCGTCGCCCAGCGCGCCGGGCAGGAGACGCACCACCGCGTCCGTCACCACCAGCGCGGCCGGCTCCCCTCCGCTCAGCACGTAGTCGCCGATGGACAGCTCCTCGTCCGCCACCGTCTCGGCGACCCGCTCGTCCACGCCCTCGTAGCGCCCGCACAGCAGGATCAGCCGCGGCTCGCGCGCCAGGTCGCGGGCCACCGCCTGGGTGAAGCGCCGGCCCGCCGGGCCCAGCAGGATCACCCGGGCCGGGCCGCCCTCGGCGCGCAGGGCGTCCACCGCGGCCGCCAGCGGCTCGGGCTTGAGCACCATGCCGCCCCCGCCCCCGAACGGCGGCTCGTCCGTCACGCGATGGCGGCCGGTCGCGTGCTCCCGCAGGTCGTGGACGCGCACGTCCACGATCCCGCGGCCGCGGGCCCGCCCCAGGATGGACTGGGCCAGCGGCGCCTCCAGCATGGCCGGGAACAGGGTCACGAGGTCGATCCTCACAGCTCGAGCAGCCCTTCCGGCGGATCGATCACGATGCGCCGCTCCGCCACGCTCACCTCCACCACGATCGAGGGCACCGCCGGGATCAGCCGCTGGCGGTGGTCCTCGTCCTCGACCACCCACAGGTCCTGCGCCCCGCTCTCCACCCGGAGGAACCGGCCCACCGGACGTCCGTCGGTGGTCTCGACGGCGGCGCCTTCGAGCTGCCACGGGTAGAACTGCCCCTCGGCCAGCGGCAGGGCCTCGTCGCGCGCCACCGCGAGGAGGCGCCCCTGGAAGCGCCGCGCCGCCTCCGGCGAGTCGACGCCGTCCATGCGCACGAACACGGTGTCGGCCTCGAAGCGGCACGAGGCGATGCGGCAGTCCTCGCGCCGGTCTCCCTGCGGCTCCCAGAGCACGCAGCGGTCCAGCCGCTCGAACCGCTCCCGGGGCCGGTCGGTGAGGGGACGCACCTTGAGCTCGCCGCGCAGCCCGTAGGGCCGCAGCACCTCGCCCACCGCGACGAGCGGCGCGTCCGTCACCGACCTACGCCTTGGCCGCGGTCCCCACCCGCGCCAGCAGGTTCTTCACCGTGTTGCTCGGCTGCGCGCCCTTCTTGATCCACTCGTTCACGCGCTCCACCTCGATCTTCACGGTGGGGGGATTCGTGAGCGGGTTGTAGTGCCCGAGCACCTCGATGAACTTGCCGTCCCGCGCCGCGCGTGAATCCGCCACCACCACGCGGTAGGCCGGCTTGCGCGTGGTTCCCGTCCGTCTCAGCCTGATGTGCACCGCCACTGGTCACCTCTCCTCTCGGTTGTGCGTCGCCATGCTCAGCGCGGCAGGAAGGGAAGGGCGCCCTTGAACTTGCCCATCCGTCCCTCCATCTGCTTGAGCCCCTTCATCATCTTCCGCAGCTGCGCGTACTGCTTGAGCAGCCGGTTCACGTCCGACACGCTGGTGCCGCTGCCCCGCGCGATCCGCGCGCGGCGGCTGCCGTTGATCACCGCGGGATCCCGTCGCTCGAGCGGCGTCATCGAGGCGATGATCGCCTCGTAGCGGTGGAGCTCCTTCTCCTCGCCCGCCATCTCCTTGGGGAGCCCCTTCGCCCCCTTGAAGAAGGGCACCATGTCGAGGAGCTGCCCGAGGGGCCCCATCGAGCGCAGCTGCTTGAGCTGGGTCGCGAAGTCCTCCAGGGTGAAGGAGTCCTCGCGGATCTTCTGGGCCAGCTCCTCCGCCTGGTTGGCGTCGACGGTGGCCTGCGCCTTCTCCACCAGCGAGAGGACGTCGCCCATGCCGAGGATGCGCTGGGCCACGCGGTCGGGATGGAAGGGCTCGAGCGCGTCCGTCTTCTCGCCCACGCCCACGAACGCGATGGGCCGGCCGGTGACCTCGCGCACCGACAGCGCGGCTCCCCCCCGCGCGTCGCCGTCCATCTTGGTGAGGACCACCGCGTCGATGCCGATCGCCGCGTTGAACTTGTCGGCGACCGTGACCGCGTCCTGACCGGTCATGGCGTCGACCACCAGCAGGACGTGGTGGGGGCCCACCGCCTGCTTGATCGCGCGGAGCTCGTCCAGCATCTCCTCGTCGATGTGCAGGCGCCCCGCGGTGTCGAGGATGAGCGGGGACAGGCCCCGCCGCGCCGCCTCGTCCCGCGCGGTCGAGCAGATCGCGACCGGGCTCTGGTCCGCCTCGCCCACCACCGGCACGCCCAGCTGCGCGCCCAGCGTCTTCAGCTGATCGATCGCGGCGGGCCGGTAGACGTCGGCCGCGGCCAGCATCGGATGCTGGCCCTGCTTCTGGAAGTGACGGGCGAGCTTCGCCGCGCTCGTGGTCTTGCCCGAGCCCTGCAGGCCCACCAGCATGATCACGGTCGGCGGGTGCGGCGCCATGGCGAGGCGATGCCCGGCGCCTCCCAGCAGCTCGACCAGCTCGTCGCGCACCACCTTGACCACCTGCTGACCCGGGGTGAGCGACTGCAGCACGTCCTGCCCGACCGCCTTGACGCGGACGCGCTCGACGAACGTCTTCACGACCTTGAAGTTGACGTCGGCCTCCAGCAGCGCCAGCCGCACCTCGCGGAGGGCCTCCTGGATGTTCTCCTCCGTCAGCCGGCCGTAGCCGCGCAGACGGTCGAGGATGCCGGTCAGACGACTGGTCAGACTGTCGAGCATTGGCGTTTTACCACCTGGCAGACTGCGCCTGGAAACGCTAAAGACTACTGGCGTGCAGCTAAAAAGTCAAGCGCTTCTCGCTACTTCCGCAGCAGTCCGCAGTGCGGTCACCGCCGCCCCCGGGTCGGGAGCTCCGAAGACCGAGGAGCCGGCCACCAGCATGGTGGCGCCCGCCTGGGCCAGGGCGGCCGCGTTGGCCACCTTGACCCCCCCGTCCACCGACAGCAGGGTGTCCCGCTTGCCCAGCATGGCCCGGATCCGACGCAGCTTGTCGTAGGCCGTCGGGATGAAGGACTGCCCGGCAAAGCCGGGGTTTACCGACATCACCAGGACGAGGTCCAGGTCGTCCAGCACGTACTCGAGGGCCCCCGGACCGGTCGCCGGGTTGAGCGCCGCTCCCGCCCGGGCGCCGGCCTCCCGGATCATGTGGAGGCCCCGCTCCAGATGGGCGCAGGCCTCCACGTGGAGCGTCACGTAGTCCGCCCCGGCCTTCACGTAGGTGTCGACCCAGCGCTCCGGCTCCTCGATCATCAGGTGCACGTCGAGCGGCAGGCGGGTGCGCTTGCGGATCGACTCGATCACCGGGGGGCCGATGGTCAGGTTCGGCACGAAGTGGCCGTCCATCACGTCCACGTGGAGCAGGTCGGCCCCGGCCGCCTCCACCCGGGCGATGGCGTCCCCGAGGGCGGTGAAGTCGGCGGACAGGATGCTGGGGGCGATCTTCATGGTGCGACCTTACCCGAAAGCGGGCGGGTGGGCTAGCGTCGGCCCGCGCGCGCCAGGCGGACGGCGCTGAAGCCGTCGGTCCCGTGGACGTGGGGCAGGCAGCGGACGAAGCCCTCTCGGTCCGGGGCCACCGGGAAGTCGGCCGGCGGCTCGATGCCCCAGTCGGGATGCCCGGCCAGGAACTCGCGGACGATCAGGTCGTTCTCCTCCGGCTCGAGGGAGCAGGTCGCGTAGACCAGCCGGGCCCCGGGCCGGGCGAGCGCGGCCGCGGACGCGAGGATGCCGCGCTGCTTGTCGGCCAGGCGCGCCAGGTCCGTCTCCTCGCGCTTCCATTTCACATCCGGGTTGCGGCGCAGCACGCCCAGGTTCGAGCACGGGGCGTCCACCAGGACGCGATCGCACCGGTCCTTCCAGCGGACGCCGACCGCGGCCACCCCGCCGGCATGCGTCTCCACGATGGTGACGCCGAGGCGCGCCGCGGCCTGGTCGAGGAGGCGCAGGCGCGCCGCGATCGGATCCATGGCCACGATGCGCCCGCGGTTGTCCATGAGCTGGGCCAGGTGCGTGCTCTTGGTGCCGGGCGCCGCGCACGTGTCCGCGACGAGGTCGCCCGGCTGCGGCGCGAGCAGGCGCGCGACCAGCATCGACGCCTCGTCCTGGATCGCGCACCAGCCCGCCGCGAACGCGGCCCAGCGGCCGACCGAGCCACGGCGCAGCGTCAAACCCTCCGGGGCGAGGGCGGTGGGCTCGGTCTCGGCCAGCTCCTCGTCGCGCAGCCGCGCGGCCAGGTCCTCCCGTGAGATGCGGAGGGTGTTTGCGCGGATCGTGATCGGCGGGCGCTCGTTGAGTGCGGCCATGAGCCGACCGGCCTCGTCGGGGCCGTAGCGCGCGATCCACCGCGCGGCCATCCAGTCGGGGAACGACCACCGCACGCCCGCGGCCTCCACCGGATTGACGGGCGGCCGCGGCGGTCCGGGCGCGCGCGTGAACGAGCGCAGCACCGCGTTGACGAACTCGGCCGGACCCGGGGTGCGGGATTTCAGGCGCGCCACGCTCACCGCCTCGTCCACCGCGGCCCAGCGCGGCACCCGGTCCAGGAACAGGAGCTGGTAGAGGGTGAGCCGCAGCAGCGCGCGCACCCACGGATCGAGCTTCGCCAGCGGCCGGTTGAGGTGCGGGGCGAGCCGCCAGTCGAGGTGGCGCCGCCAGCGCAGCGTGCCGTAGACGATCTCGGTGCAGAGCGCGGCGTCGCGCGGATCCAGGCGCGCGCGGTCCAGCGCGTGCTCGAGCGCGATGTCGGCGAAGGCGCGGTCGCGCTCCACGCGCACCAGGATGTGCAGCGCCTCGTAGCGCGCCTGCGACACCGGCCCCGCCTTGAGCACCGGGCTCACGGGCCGGGCTCGGTCACGCGCGCGCCGGCGTGGAGCCGGGCCCCGCGGAGGAAGTCGGCCCACGGCATCGTCTTGCGGTTCTCGGGCTGGACCTCGACGGGCAGCAGCAGACCCGAGCCGGTGGCGATGGCGAGGGGGGCCCCGGGTCTTGCGTCCGGGGAGAGGGGCACGAGGGTCCCGGGTACGGCGGGTGCGGGGTCGGGGAGCGCGCGGGCGCGCCAGATCAGCACGCGGCCCACGGGCGTCTGCAGCGCGGCGCCGGGCCACGGGTTGCAGCCCCGCACGCGGTTCACCAGGTCGCGCGCCGGCTCCGCCGGCCGCAGCCAGCCGTCCTCCTTCTTCAACCGCGGCGCGAGCGTGGCCTGCGTGCCATCCTGCGGGATCCGGGGCAGCGTATCGATCTCCTCGAGCGTGCGCAGCAGGAGTCGGGCCCCGAGTCCGGCCAGGCGCTCCGACAGCTCTCCCGCGGTCTCCTCGGGACCGATGGGCGTCGACTCGCGCAGGAGCATGTCGCCGGTGTCCATGCCCGCGTCCATCTGGAAGGTGGTGACCCCGGTCTCGGTCTCGCCCCGGATGATCGCCCACGCGATCGGCGCGGCGCCCCGGTAGCGCGGAAGCAGCGAGGCGTGGACGTTGATCGAGCCCCGCGCCGGCACGTCGAGGACCGCCTTGGGCAGGATCTGCCCGAACGCGACCACCACCGCGACCTCCGCGCCCAGCTCGGCGAGGCGCTCGGGCCAGCCCGGATCGCGCAGGCGCGGCGGCTGCAGCACCGGCAGGCCCGCCTCGAGCGCGCGCCGCTTCACCGGGGAGGCGACGACCGGGCGACCGCGGCCCGCCGGCCGGTCGGGCTGGGTGACGACGCCCACCACCCGGTGATGGGCGAGCAAGGCCTCGAGCGTCGGCAGGGCGAAGGCCGGGGTGCCGTAGAACAGCACGCGCATCCCCGACCGCCTAGAGGGCGAAGGCGTGGTGCCCCGACTCCTTGGGGAAGCCGTCCTTCTGGATCTTCTTCTTGATGCGGTCTCGCGTGACCGGCGGGAGGCGGTCGATGAAGAGCACGCCGTCCAGATGGTCCAGCTCGTGCTGCACGATCCGCGCCTTGAGCCCGCTGGCCTCGAACGAGACGGGCCGGCCGTCGGCGTCGATGGCGGACACCGCGATGCTCCGGCTCCGCTCCACCTCCGCGAAGATGCCGGGCAGGGACAGGCACCCTTCCTCTTCCTGTACAGTCCCGCTGCGGGACTCGATGACCGGATTGAGGAGCGCCTGCACCCCGCGCTTGCCGTCGTCCATGACGAGGATGCGGTGGGACAGCCCCACCTGCGGGGCGGCCAGGCCGACGCCGACCTGGTGCCACATGGTGTCGGTCATGTCGGCGATGATCTGCCTGATCTCCGGCGTGATGTCCCGCACCGGGGCGGCCACCTGACGCAGCACCGGGTCGCCGTACAGTCTCACCGTCAGCAGGGCCACTGGCCTCGTCTCCTCGTCAGCTGTTGTCCTGCGGATCCATCTCTACTTCTACCACACCGGCCGAGCCCCGGCGCTTGCCGAGCAGGGGACGGAGCGCGGGGGCCAGACGGTGCGGCAGGTCGGCGGGCCCCTTCACCACGAAGCGCCAGCGCCCGGTGCGCGTCCGCGCCGGGCTCGCGGAGGCGGGCGGGTAGATCGTGAGCCCCTCCAGGCCGCGGAGCGCGGCCGCGCATTCCTCCGCGAGAGCGCGGGCGCGGTCGTCCTCGCGCGCGCGGGTCGAGATCTGGCAGAGCCGGCGGAAGGGCGGATAGCCCAGCTCCGCCCGGAATCGAAGCTCCTCCTTGTAGAAGATCGCGCGATCCTGGGCCTGGGCGGAGCGGACCGCGTAGTGCTCCGGGTGCTGGGTCTGCACGATGACCCGGCCGTCCGGCATCACCGCCTCCGCGGCCGCCCACAGGAGCTGCCACGCGCGCTCGCCGGCCCGGAAGTCCGGGACGCGGAGCAGCCCGTCGAGCGCGACGAAGCCCACGCAGCCGACGGAGCGCGCGGGCAGGAGGCGGAGCAGGGCCGGGGTGCCGATCACCACCTGCGCGTCCTGGCTCTGACGCGAGACGCCGAGGCGCGGAAACCGCCGTACCACCGAGACCTGCACGCGCTCGGGGTCCCAGCCGAACGGGGAGAGCCGGTGGCCGCCGCAGTCCGCGCACTGCTCGGGCGGAGCATCCCGGCGCGCGCACAGCGGGCAGCGCAGCTCCTGCCGGTCCCGTGGGAGAGCCAGGGGCACGCCACAGTCCGGGCAGCGGAGGATCGCGCCGCACTCGTCGCAGGCCAGCGCGGCCGCGCGTCGGCTGACGATCAGGGCAACGCGGCGACCGTGCCGCGCGCTCTCATCGATCGCGCGCGTGAGCGGCAGGGTCAGGGGATGATTCCGGAGGATGCCCCGCGTGTCGGCGGTGATCACCTGGGGCCAGGGGCCCGCCGGCGCGGCGGCGGCGGTGATCTGGCGGTCCTGCGCGCGCCACCAGGTCTCCACCGACGGGGTGGCCGAGAGCAGGAGCAGGCGGCTGCCCTCCAGGGCCGCGCGGCGCAGCAGCAGGTCGCGCGAGTGCAGGCGCGGCGCGCCCGGCGGCTTGTGGGCCGCGTCGTGCTCGTCGATGAGGGCCAGCGTGGCCGGGGGCGGCAGGGGCGCGAGCAGGGCGGAGCGCGTTCCCACCACCACGCGGCGGCGGCCCCGCGAGGCCGCGTACCAGGCCTCGCGCCGCTCGGACTCGGAGACGCCGCTGTCCAGCCGGGCCGCGTCCAGACGCCGCGCCCACCGGGCCGCCGCCTCGCGGTCGGGAGCGATGACCAGCGCGGCGCCCGCGTCGCGCTCCAGGGTCTCGGCGAGCCGGGCTTCGCGGCGGTGATCCGTCCAGAGCTCGGGCCGCCGCGCGTGGGCCGCGGCCGGCTCGGCGGGCGGGGAGACCGTCGCGGCCCCGGCGCCCCGCGGCGGGGGCGGCAGCAGCGCGAGCAGCGTGGAGCCCCAGGAGCAGAGGCTCTCGTCCGCGGCCCAGCGCGTGAGCGCGAGCGCCGTATCGGAGAGCACCGGGACCGGCTCCACCGCGCGCTGCAGCGGCTTGAGGCCCGCGGGGTCTCCCTCGCGCAGCGCCACCACCACGCCGATGCGGCTCCGGCCGGAGAGCGGCGCGCTCACCCGCTGGCCACGGCTCACCTGGAGCCCGGCGGGCACCGCGTAGGAGAACGCCTGATCGATCGGGATATCGAAGACGACATCCGCGATCAACCGGCGAGCCGCCCCCCGTCGGCCACGCGCGCGTCGTATTCGCGACGGGCCAGCTTGAGGTCGTCCCACGCCATGCGCTTGTACTCCTGGCCGGGATTGCGCAGCAGGAACGCGGGATGGAAGGTGGGCACCAGCACGCCGGTCCGGAAGCCGTAGGTGCGCCCCCGCAGCCGGGTGATGCCCTCCTTGGTGCCGATCAGCGTCTGGGCCGCGAAGTTGCCGAGGGCCAGCACCACCACCGGGCGGATGGTGTCGATCTGGGCCATCAGGAACGGGCTGCACGCCGCCACCTCGTCCGGCTCCGGATTTCGGTTGCGCTCGGGCCGGCACTTCACCACGTTGGCGATGTAGCAGTCCCGCTCGCGATCGAAGCCGACCGACGCCAGCATGCGCGTGAGCAGCTGGCCCGCGCGACCCACGAAGGGCACGCCCTGCTTGTCCTCCTCCTCGCCCGGGCCCTCCCCCACCACCATGAGGCGCGCGCGGGGGTTGCCGGAGCCGAAGGCCACGTTCGTGCGGCTCTTGCAGAGCTTGCAGAGCTGGCAGCCCTGCCGCGCGCGCTCCTGCTCGCGGAGCGCGTCGGCGGGATCGGGGAAGGGATTCGTCGAGAGCGCGAGATCGCGAAGGCCGAGATCGCGATGGTGGCGAAGCGTATCGGCGAGCCCGCGCAGGGCCAGGCCGACCGCCTCCCGCGGATCGTCCATCCCGCTAGCGTCCGGCGGGACCGGGCGCGCCGGCCGGATGCGCCGCGCGCAGCCCGAGGGCCCGGTCCAGGATGGCGTCCGCCACCTCGAGCTTGCTCATGCGGGGCAGCTCGGTCACTCCGCCCCAGCGGTCCAGCAGGGTCACCTGGTTGTCGTCCGCCTCGAAGCCGATGCCCTTGACGCTCACGTCGTTGGCCACCAGCAGATCGACGCCCTTGGCCTGGAGCTTGGCCGCCGCGTTCGCGCGCACGTCGTGGGTCTCCGCCGCGAAGCCCACCAGGAACGCGCGGCCCTTGCGGGCGGCCAGCTCGCGCAGGATGTCCGCGTTGGGGACCAGGTCCAGCGTGAGCCCTTCGTCCTTCCTCGACTTGATCTTGCTGGGGCTCGGGCGCTTCACCCGGTAGTCGCTCACCGCGGCGGCCTTGATGACGATGGTCGCGCGCTCCAGGTGCTGCAGGGCCGCCTCGCGCATGTCCTCCGCAGTCTGCACCGGCACGTACACCGCGCCGGCGGGCGGGGTGAGCGCGGTGGGCCCGGAGATCAGGACGACGTCCGCCCCGCGCCGGAGCGCCGCGATGACGACCGCCTGGCCCATCTTGCCGGAGGAGCGGTTCGAGATGTAGCGCACCGGGTCGATCGGCTCGCGGGTGGGCCCCGCCGTCACCAGCACCCGCTCGCCCACCAGGTCGCGCCGCGGGGAGAGCAGCCGCTCCAGCGCCTCGACGATCGCATCCACCTCCGGCAGGCGTCCCCGGCCGGAGAGGCCGGAGGCGAGCTCGCCCGCGTCGGGCTCGAGCACGGTGACCCCGCGCTCGCGGAGGATCCGCACGTTGGCGGCCACCGCGGCGTGGTCCCACATGCCGCCGTCCATCGCGGGGGCCATCAGCACCGGGCCCCGCGCGGCCAGCAGCAGCGTGGTCAGGAAATCGTCGGCGATGCCGTGAGCCGCGCGGGCCAGGAGATTGGCGGTGGCCGGCGCGACCACCACCGCGTGGGCCCGCTCGGCGAGGGCCACGTGCTCCACCGCGTCGGGGCTCCGCGGGTCGAACAGGTCGGAGAGCACCGGGCGGCCGGAGAGTGTCCGGAAGGTGAGCGGACCGATGAAGTGCTCCGCGTGCGCGGTGGTGACCACGGTGACCCGGGCCCCGAGCCGCGTGAGCTCGCGCAGCAGGTACACCGCCTTGAAGGCGGCGATGCTGCCGGTGACGCCGAGGATCAGCTCCTTGTCGCGGAGGCTCATGGTGCGTGCGGTCTTCCGTTTAACTCTTCAAACCTTTCATCTGCGGGGGCCCCGAAATGGCCCCCGCACTCCCCCCGTCGGCGGACCGCCGGTTGTGGCTCTGGTCCCTAGAGCTTGGGGGTGTCTTCTTCCTTGACGCGGTAGCCGACGCGGGATTCGGCGATCTCTTCGAGCGCGGTGCTCGTGGGCTTCTTGTGCTTGGTCTCGACCTGCGGCTTGGCGCCCCGGTTGAGCTGACGGGCCCGCTTGGCCGCGAGCACCACGAGCATGTAGCGGTTGGAAACGTTGTCGAGGGACTTCTCCAGGGATGGAAACGACATCACACCGGTACCTCCATGTCGGGGAATCGCAGGGTCAGTCGGCTCGTGCGGCAGCGCTCGGCCTGGATGATGGTGGCGAGCTGGTCCACCGCCTCCTTCACGTCACGGTTGATGATCAGGTAGTCGTACTGTCGCCAGGCCGCGATCTCCTCCTTCGCGCGGCTCAGGCGGCGGGCGATGTCACCGGGCGAGTTGCTGTTGCGCTCGCGGAGCCGGGCCTCCAGCTCGGCCATGGACGGGGCCATGATGAACACCGACACCGCCTCCGGATAGCGCTGGCGGAGCTGCCGGGCCCCGTGGGTGTCGATGTCGAGCAGCACGTCGAGCCCGCGCCCGAGCGCGCCCTCCAGCGCCTTGGCCGGAGTCCCGTAGAGGTGCCCGTGCACCTCGGCCCACTCCGCGAACTCGTCGCGCGCCCGCATCGCGGTGAACTGGCCCTCGGTGACGAAGTAGAAATCGGTGCCGTTCGTCTCCCCGGCGCGCGGGGCGCGGGTGGTGTAGGAGACCGAGTAGTACAGATCCGGCACCAGCGCGCGCACCTCGTGGCACAGGGTGGTCTTGCCCGCGCCCGAGGGCGCCGAGACCACCACCAGCGTGCCGCGCCGCTTGATGAGCTGCATCAGTCCCCCGCGTCACTCAATGTTCTGCACCTGCTCGCGCATCTTCTCGAGCGTGGCCTTGGCCGCGATGGCGGTCTGGGAGATCTCCAGGTCGTCCGCCTTGGAGCCCACCGTGTTCACCTCGCGGTTGATCTCCTGGATCACGAAGTCCAGGGTGCGTCCCACCGGCTCCCGGCCCGCGAGCAGGGTGCCGACCTGGGCGAGGTGCGCCCGCAGCCGGGTCAGCTCCTCGCTGACGTCGGTGCGGTCCGCCCACACCGCCACCTCGGCGGCCAGACGCGCCGGGTCGAGGGGCGTGTCGCCCAGCATGGCCTGCATCCGCTCCCGCAGCCGCGCCGCGCGGCGTTCCACCGCGGCGGGCGCGCGCCGCGCCATTGTGTCCACGTGGTCGGCGAGGGTGGCCTGCAGGCTCGTCAGCTCCCGGGCCAGCGCGGCCCCTTCGGTCTCGCGCCGCTCGACCATCATCGCGAGCGCCCCCATCAGCGCCTTTTCCAGGAGCGGCCAGGCCTCCTCCGCCGACAGCGGGGGCTGCTCCTCCCGGGTCAGCACGCCGGGCTGGCCCATCACCCAGCCGAGCGAGGGGCCGTCCGAGAGATCGAGGGCGTCGGCCAGCTTGCGCGCCGCATCCGCGTACTCCCGTGCCTGCGCGATGTTGACGCTCAGCGGGTTGAGCACGGTGCCCTCGAGGGTCGTGATGGTCGCGCTGACCTCCACGCGGCCCCGCTGCACGGCGGTCTGGATGAGCCGTCGGGCGTCGGCTTCGAACGGGGCCATCACCCGCGGCAGCTTGAGGGAGATGTCCAGGTGGCGGTGGTTGACCGACCGGCACTCCACGGTGAGGACGGTACGCTCGCCCGTCGCCTCCCCCCGCCCGTAGCCGGTCATGCTGCGAATCATCGGGGCCTCGGCGGGGCTGGGGTGAGGGGGAGCACCACTACGGGGCATCGCAGAACGATAGTCCAAAACACCTTATCTGTCAATGTCTTTGGGCCCAATCCCGCGTTGACAGTCGGGATGGGCGGGCTGTAGCATGCCCCCCGGATTCTCCAAGGAGGGCTCACATGGCCGCAGAGTCGCACACCGGGCGTTCGACGCGCCGGGATTTCATCACATGGGCGGGAGTCGGGGCCGGCGCCGCCGCGCTGTCCGGCGGACCGTGGGTCACACGGACGCGGGCCCAGGCGCTCAAGTCGATCACCGCCTCGCACAGCGTGTCCACCTTCGTCTACGGCCAGCACCTGGTCGCGGCCCAGAAGAAGTTCTTCGAGGAGGAGGGAGTCCGCACGCCCGACTTCGTGGTGCCGGGCGGCGGCGCCAAGGTCGTGCAGGCGCTCGCGGCGGGGCAGGTCCAGTTCGCCCTGGGCGACTCCAACCATCCGCTCAAGGTCACCGAGAAGGGCAAGGACGCGCTGATGCTCTTCGCCACTGACCGGCGGTGCTCCTACGCCAACATCGTGGTGCGCAAGGATCTGTGGGACAAGGGCGTCCACACGGTGGAGGGGCTCGCCGACGTCAAGCGGGTGGGGCGCAAGGCGGTGGTGGCGGCCACCGCCATCGGCTCCGGCACCTACGTCTACGGCGTCTACGTACTGCAGAACCTCAAGGGGCCGGACGGCCGTCCGGTGAACGACCACGTGGACTGGGTGGGGGGCGGCGCCTCGACCACCATGCTGGGCGGGCTCAAGGCGGGCAAGTTCGACGCGATCATGGCGGTGCCGGAGTGGCAGTCCGCCGCGGTCGAGGAGGGCTTCGGCAGGCCCATCTTCGACATCCAGGACGAGAAGGCGTGGAACCGCGTGTTCGGCGGGCCCATCCCGGTGACGGTCGGCTACGTTCTGAAGGAGACGGTGGAGAAGTCGCCCGACCTGGTGCAGGCGTACGTGAACGCGAACTACCGCGCGCAGCAGTGGATCCGCCGCGCGAAGGACGAGGAGGTCACCGACCTGCTCTGGAAGCCGTACATGGACACCTTCAAGCGGGAGGTGGTGCTGGAGTCGGTGCGCTACTACCGCACCATCTTCGACTGGGACTTCGTCATCGAGGAGAAGGACTACGAGCGGGGCATGAAGGTGTGGGTGCCCACCGCCCTGGAGAAGCCCATTCCCTACAGGCAGGCGGTGGACATGAGCTTCGTCAGGAAGGCGCAGGCCCGCTACAAGTAGCCGCGGCCGTGGCGGCCGAGACGCGCGTCTCGATCCGGGGCGCGACCAAGACCTTCGGCCAGGCCCCGCGCGAGGTGTCCGCGGTGGCGCCGGTCTCCCTCGACGTGCACGATCGCGAGTTCGTGGCCCTGGTGGGGCCGTCCGGCTGCGGCAAGTCCACCCTGCTCAACATGATCGGCGGCCTGGTGGCGCCGTCGGCGGGCGAGATCCTGGTGGACGGGCGGCGGATCACCGGGGACCCGCCGCCCCAGGTCGGCTACGTCTTCCAGAAGGACACCGTGTTTCCGTGGCGCACGGTGGAGCGCAACATCGCCCTCGGTCTCGAGTATCGCGGCGTGCCCCCCGCGGAGCGCGCCGCCCGCGTGCGGCAGGCGGTGGCCCTGGCCGGCCTGCAGGGCTTCGAGGACGCGTTTCCGGCCACGCTCTCCGGCGGCATGCGGCAGCGCGTCGCCCTCATGCGCTCGCTGGTGGTCGATCCGGAGATCCTGCTGATGGACGAGCCGTTCGGCGCGCTCGACACCCACACCAAGCTGCAGCTCCACGCCGAGCTGCTCGCCATCTGGCAGGCCAAGCGCCAGACCGTGATCTTCGTCACCCACGACCTCTCGGAGGCGATCACGCTCGCCGACCGCGTCGTGGTGATGACCCGGCGCCCCGGCCGCATCAAGCTGGTGCACGACGTGCGGCTGCCCCGCCCCCGCGACGTCATCCGCGTCCGCGCCACCGACGAATACGCCCGCGAGTACGCAGAGATCTGGAACGCCCTCGGCGAGGAGTTCCGCGAGACGAGATCGTGACCAGCCGAAATGGGCTGTCCGCCGACGGGGGGAGTGCGGGGGCCATGTCTGGGCCCCCGCAGATGAAAGAGGTGCGGCACCGTCCGGAAGCCCGGAGCCGGCCTACATGAACACGCAGCGCCTCCGCGTCCTCTTCTGGCAGGTCGCCATCCTCGTGGTGGTGGTGGCGGCGTGGCAGTACCTGACCGGCATCAAGGCGGTGTCGAAAGTGCCGGGGCTGTACTGGATCGATCCGTTCTTCATCAGCCGGCCCTCCGCGATCGCGGAGCGCTTCGTCTACCTCATGTCGCCCCGGGTGCGGCTCACCCTGTGGCAGATGGCGCTCTCGACGGTGCAGTCGACCGTGTGGGGCTTCCTGGCCGGAGTGTCCACCGGCTTCGCGGCGGGCCTGCTGCTGGGACGCAGCGAGGCGCTGGTCCGCGTGCTCCAGCCCTACATCGTGGCGTTCAACTCGCTGCCCCGCATCGCGCTGGTGCCGCTCATCACCATGATCTTCGGCTTCGGCCTGCTGGCCAAGATCGTGCTGGCGTGGAGCATCGTGTTCTTCATCGTGTTCTTCAACACGTTCCAGGGCGTGCGGAGCGTCGACGCGGACCTCGTCCACTCCGCGCGCTTCCTGGGCGCCTCCGAGCGGCAGATCATGACCAGCGTGGTCGTGCCGTCCGCGCTCGCCTGGACCTTCGCGTCCCTCACGCCGTCCATCTCGTTCGCCCTGATCGGGGTGGTGGTGGGCGAGTTCATCGGGGGCGAGTCCGGCGGGGGGCTCGGCTACCTCATCATCCAGTCGCTCGGCACCCTGAACGCGGCCGACATGATGGTGGCCCTGGTGGTGCTGGGGGCGATCGGCATCGTGATGGCGCTCGGCATCCGGCAGCTGGAGGCGCGCCTGCTGCGATGGCGGCCGGAGAATCGCCCGCGCTGACCGGTCAGCGGAGGGTGAAGCTGGTCAGGTCTTCCTCATAGTCGCCGTCGGCGGTGTTGCGGGCGCGTATCCGGACCCAGCCCTTGGCCTCGGGGCTGTACCAGAACTCCTGCGAGGCGCCGCTCTCGATCTCGCGTCGCGTGACCTTGAACGCCTTGAAGGTCCCGGCGGGTGTCTTCACGTCCTCGTAGCCCTCCACCGCCCAGACCGTGGTCAGCGTGTAGCTCTGCTCCTGGCCGCCGGTCCGGTCGGTCCAGTGCACGGTGGCGGACCACTGCTTGCCGACCTGCAGCGGCCACTGCCAGTCCTCGGGCGGCGTCGCCAGTCGCGTGATCTGATCGCCGTTGGTCCGGGCCAGGTAGCCCAGCTGCTTCGTGTACCGGTAATGCGTCCCGCCCGCGTCGATCTCGTAGGCCTCGCGCCCCTGGAACAGGCCCTCGCGGAGCACCGTGCGGGTGAGGTTGTAGGTGCCGCTCCGGCCCCGCCCGCGATACGTCCACGAGTCGCCCGCGTGCCAGGTGGGCTGCTCGGCCATGGCCACGGTGCGTGAGACCGAGCCTCCGCTCTCGCAGCCCGAGAGCGCGAGAGCGAGCGCGACGAGGAGCCCGACGTGCACGGGGAGCGGACGGCGACGCATCACTCTCAGAGCATACCGCAGGTGCCGACCATGGCCGGCGACCTGGGATGCGGGCGAGAGCCTCAGCGCAGCTGGGCGATGTGGGGCAGGTTCCGGAAGCGCTCGTCCCGGTCGAGGCCGTAGCCCACCACGAACACGTCCGGAATCTGGCGGCCGACGTAGTGGAGCGTGAGCTCCTGCGACCGCGCGCACTGCTTGGCGAGGAGGGTGCAGACCCGGAGGGACGCCGGGTTGCGGGTCTGGAAGTTGCGCAGCAGGTAGGCCAGGGTGCGGCCGCTCGCGCAGATGCCCTCCACCACCACCACGTCGCGTCCCTCGATCGGCTCGTCCAGGTCCTTGCGGATGCGGACCACGCCGGAGGGGGTGATCGTCGGCCCGTAGGCGCCCACCGAGATGAAGTCGACGGTGACCGGGATGGCGATCGCCCGCATGAGGTCGGAGATGAAGATCGCCGAGCCCTTGAGCACGCCGATCAGGTGGACCGCCCGGCCCTCGTAGTCGGCGGAGATCTGGGCCGCGAGGCGGGCCACGTCGGCCTGGATCGTCTCTCGATCGACCAGGATCTGGCCGGGGCCGTCGCTCGCGGGCATCAGGCGAACCGGGTGGCCTTGAGGAACTCCCGCGACCGCCGGATCAGGTCGATGGGGGCGAGACCGGCCCGCTCGCCCTCGTCGAAGCACTGCGAGATGGTCAGCACCGCGTGGAGGGCGTAGCCGCGCGTGGCCAGCAGCTCGCGGCCGCCCTGCTCGCGATCCACCAGGATGACGAGGTCGCGCACCACCAGCCCCGCCTCCTCGAGCGGGGCGATCGCCTCCAGCTTGCTCGCCCCGTCGGTGATGATGTCGTCGATCAGCACCACGCGCTCGCCGGGCTTGAACTGCCCCTCGATGCGCCTGCGGGTGCCGTACGCCTTCTCCTCGCGTCGCGGGTAGATGAGGGGGACGCGCCCGGCCAGGCTCGCCGCGACCGCGAGCGGCAGGCCCGCGTAGGGAATGCCGCCCACCCGGTCCGCGCCGCAGCGGGCGACCTCCGCGGCCATGAGGGCGCCGATCCGCTCCAGCACGTCGGGGAAGGAGATCACCACCCGCAGGTCGATGTAGAAGGGCGAGGTGATGCCCGACTTCAGCGTGAACTCGCCGAAGCGGATGGCCCCGATCTCGAAGAGCCGACGGATGAGCGTCGCGTGCGCGCCGCCGGTCGCCGTCGCGGGAGCGCTCATGCCCCCATCTCCCGCAGCACCGCCTCCGCGGCGCGGGCCGGATCCGGCGCGGCGGTGATGGGCCGGCCCACCACCAGGTAGTGGGCGCCCGCGCTCACCGCGGAGGCCGGGGTGGCGATGCGCGACTGGTCGCCGAGCGCGCTGCCCGCGGGCCGCACGCCCGGCGTCACGATCACCCAGCCCGGGCCGCGGTCCAGGCGCAGCGCTCCGATCTCCTGAGGCGACGCCACGCAGCCGTCGAGCCCGGCCTCCGCGGCGAGGCCGGCCAGGTGCAGCACGTGGCCCTCCACCGAGTCCGCCACCCGCAGCTCGCGGCCGAGGGCGGCCCGGTCGAGGCTCGTGAGCACCGTGACCGCCAGCACGATCGGCCGCCGTCGCCCCATCTCGCGGGCCGCGGTCGCGGCGCTTTCCGCCGCCGCCGCCATCATGGCGCGGCCCCCGGAGGCGTGGACGTTGAACATGAGCACGCCCATGCGGGTGGCCTCGCGGGCCGCGCCCGCCACCGTGTTGGGGATGTCGTGGAACTTGAGATCCAGGAAGACTTCGGCGCCGCGCTTCTGGACCGCCTCCACCGCGCCCGGTCCCGCCCCGGTGAACAGCTGCGAGCCGATCTTGAAGCGGGTGACCAGCCCCTGCAGACGATCCACCAGCCGCTCGGCGTCGGCCACGCTCTCCACGTCGAGCGCGACGATCAAGCGGTCCTTGAGATCCGGGAGCGAGCGGGTGCGCGAATCCATGGGTGGCCCTCAGCCCGTCCGCTTCGCCGACAGGGGCGGGAACGGGTCGTAGTACTCCTGGAGCGGCTTCACCGAGATCTCGCCCTTGAGCAGCGCCTCGATGCCGCCGATGGCCGCCTGGGCTCCGTCCACGGTGGTGTAGTAGGGGATGTTCTGGGTGACCGCGGTCCGCCGGATCAGGTAGGAGTCGCGGCGGGCGCGGCCGTCCTCGGGGGTGTTGAAGACGAGCGCGATCTCGTTCCGCTTCATGAGGTCCACGATGTTCGGGCGGTACTGCTCGTTCACCTTGTGCACGACCTCCACCGTCATGCCCTGCCGTTGCAGGAGCTTGGCGGTGCCGGTGGTGGCCACCAGGCTGAAGCCCATCTCGGCGAGCCGCTTGGCCACCTGCAGGACCGCGCGCTTGTCGCGGTTCTTCACCGAGAGGAACACCTTGCCCGAGGTGGGCAGCGGCGAGCCCGCCGAGACCTGCGACTTCACGTAGGCCTTGCGAAAGTCGACGTCGATGCCCATGACCTCGCCGGTGGACTTCATCTCCGGGCCCAGGATGGTGTCGACGCCGGGGAACTTGATGAACGGGAACACCGCCTCCTTCACCGCGATGTGCGAGAGCGTGCGCTCCTCCGCGAAGCCGAGCGAGGCGAGGGAGGAGCCGAGCATCACCCGGGTGGCCAGCTTGGCGAGGGGGACCCCGATGGCCTTGGAGACGAAGGGCACGGTGCGGGACGCGCGCGGGTTCACTTCCAGCACGAACACCTGCTCGTTCTTGATCGCGAACTGGATGTTGAGCAGGCCGATCACCCCGAGCTCGGCGGCGAGGGCGCGGGTCTGGGCCTGGATGCGCTCGACCTGGTCGTCGCCCAGGGAGTAGGGCGGCAGCGCGCAGGCGGAGTCGCCCGAATGCACGCCCGCCTTCTCCACGTGCTCCATGACGCCGCCCACCACCACGCGCTCGCCGTCGGCGATGGCGTCCACGTCGATCTCCAGCGCGTCCTCGAGGAACTTGTCGACCAGGATCGGGTGCTCGGGGCTTACCCGCACCGCCTCCGTCATGTACGACTGCAGGTCGGTCTCGTCGTAGACGATCTGCATCGCGCGCCCGCCCAGCACGTAGGACGGCCGCACCAGCACCGGATAGCCGATGGTGGCCGCGATGCGCGCCGCCTCCTCGAAGGAGCGCGCGGTGGCGCCGGGCGCCTGGGCCAGCCCCAGCCGGTCCAGCAGCTCGGCGAAGCGGCGCCGATCCTCCGCGCGGTCGATCGCGTCGGGCGGCGTGCCCAGGATCGGCACGCCGGCCTGCTCGAGCGGCACCACCAGCTTGAGCGGGGTCTGGCCGCCGAACTGCACGATCACCCCGCGGGGTCGCTCCCGCTCCACGATCGCCATCACGTCCTCGAAGGTCAGCGGCTCGAAGTAGAGGCGATCGGACGTGTCGTAGTCGGTCGACACCGTCTCCGGGTTGCAGTTCACCATGATCGCCTCGACCCCCGCCTCGCGGAGGGCGAAGGCCGCGTGCACGCACGCGTAGTCGAACTCGACGCCCTGGCCGATACGGTTGGGCCCGCTGCCCAGGATGATGACCTTGTCGCGCGGCGTCGGCGGAGCCTCGTCCTCCTCCTCGTAGGTCGAGTAGAGGTAGGGGGTGTGGGCCACGAACTCGGCCGCGCAGGTGTCGACCATTTTGTAGACGGGCTTGATGCCGGCGCGGGCCCGGGCGTGCCGGACCTCACCCTCCGTGGCTCCGGTCAGCTGGGCCAGACGCTTGTCGGCAAACCCCATCTGCTTGGCCCGGCGCAGGACCTCCACGTCGCCCAGCCCCGCCGACGCGATCACCGCCTCGTACTCCACGATCTGGCGGATGTTGTCGAGGAACCAGGGGTCGATGGCGGTCAGCTCGTGGATCTCGCGGGTCCCGAGCCCGCGCCGGTACGCCTCGCCGATCGCGAAGCAGCGGTCCGCCCCGGGGATGCGCAGCTTCTGGCGCAGCTCGTCCAGGTCCGCCACCGGCGGCTCCAGGGTGAGGCCCCAGCGGTCCTGCTCGAGCGAGCGCACCGCCTTCTGGAGCGCCTCCTTGAAGGTGCGCCCGATGGCCATGACCTCGCCCACCGACTTCATCTGGGTGGTGAGGGTCTGGTCCGCCTCCGGGAACTTCTCGAAGGCCCAGCGCGGGAACTTCACCACGCAGTAGTCGATGGCGGGCTCGAAGGAGGCCGGCGTCTCCCGGGTGATGTCGTTGGAGAGCTCGTCCAGGGTGTAGCCCACCGCGAGCTTGGCCGCGATCTTGGCGATGGGGAAGCCGGTGGCCTTGGAGGCGAGCGCGGAGGAGCGGGACACCCGCGGGTTCATCTCGATGACCACCATGCGGCCGTCGGCGGGATTGATGCCGAACTGGATGTTGGAGCCGCCGGTCTCGACGCCGATCTCGCGGATGATCGCGAGCGAGGCGTCGCGCATCAGCTGGTACTCCTTGTCGGTCAGGGTCTGGGCGGGGGCCACCGTGATCGAGTCCCCGGTGTGTACGCCCATCGGGTCGAAGTTCTCGATCGAGCAGATGATGACCACGTTGTCCGTCAGGTCGCGCATCACCTCGAGCTCGAACTCCTTCCAGCCGATGACCGACTCCTCCACCAGCACCTGCTGCACCGGGCTCTGCTGGAGCCCCCACTTGATCGCGGCCTCGAGCTCCTCGGGATGATAGGCGATGGAGCCGCCGGTGCCGCCGAGAGTGAAGGAGGGGCGGATGATCAGGGGGAACTGCATGCGGCGCTGCCGCATGCCGGCGAGCGCGTCCTCCGGGCTCTTCGTATAGAAGCCCTTGGGCATCGCGAGACCGAGCCGCTCCATGGCCGCGCCGAAGAGGTTGCGGTCCTCCGCGGTCTTGATCGCGGGCAGCTTGGCCCCGATCAGCTCGACCCCGAACCGCTCCAGCGTGCCGTCCTCGGCGAGCGCCACCGCCAGGTTGAGGCCGGTCTGCCCGCCCACCGTGGGCAGCATCGCGTCGGGGCGCTCGCGCTCGATGACCTTGGCCACGAACTCGGGGGTGAGCGGCTCCACGTAGGTGCGGTGGGCCATCTCGGGATCGGTCATGATGGTGGCCGGGTTGCTGTTCACCAGCACCACCTCGAAGCCTTCCTCGCGCAGCGCCTTGCAGGCCTGGGTGCCCGAGTAGTCGAACTCGCACGCCTGGCCGATGACGATGGGCCCGGAGCCGATGAGGAGGATCTTCTTGAGGTCGGTCCGCTTCGGCACGCGGCGGTTCCTAGGCGTCGATGAGCCCGTACACCACCGAGACCTCGGGCGCGGCCTCGTCGCGCCGGTAGAGCACGTCGTCGAGGCGGCCGTTGCCGATCCACAGGACCTCCCCGTTGCCCCAGAGCTTCTCGCCGAGCACGCTCATGCGCTTCTCGACGCGCTCCTTCACCGCGTGCGCCTCGAGGCTCAGATCGCTGTCGGTCGTGAAGACCGCCCAGTCCGGCTTCTGGCCCGATTCCTCGGTCTTGCGGTAGGCGATCAGGTACTTGGGCATGGTCACGCTCCCTTGGTCATGAGGTCGGCGAACCGCCGGAACAGGTAGTGCGCGTCGTGCGGCCCCGGCGAGGCCTCCGGGTGGTACTGCACCGAGAAGATCGGCAGCTCCCGATGCCGCATCCCCTCCGAGGTGCCGTCGTTGAGGTTCACGTGGGTCTCCACCAGCCCGTGCTTCTCGATGGATCGGGGATCGACCGCGAAGCCGTGGTTCTGCACGGTGATCTCCACGCGCCCGGTCTCGAGATCCCGGACCGGGTGGTTGCCGCCGTGGTGGCCGAACTTGAGCTTGTAGGTGCGGCCGCCGAGGGCCAGGCCCAGGATCTGGTTGCCCAGGCAGATGCCGAAGATCGGGACCCGGCCCGCGAGCCCGCGTACCGTCTCGATCAGGTAGGGCACCGCTTCCGGATCGCCCGGCCCGTTGGAGAGAAAGACGCCGTCGGGCTTGCGCTCGAGCACCGCCGCGGCCGGCGTGTGGGCCGGCACCACCTGGACCTCGCAGCCGATGCCGGCCAGGCAGCGGAGGATGTTGTGCTTGATCCCGGAGTCGAACGCGACGACGTTGAAGCGCGCGGGGGCGGGCGGCGTGTAGCCGCGGACCAGGTCCCACGGCCCCTCCGTCCACCCGTGCGGCCGCTCCACCGTCACCTCGGTGACGAGGTCGCGGCCGGTCAGGCCCGGCCGCGAGCGGGCCCGCTCCGCCAGGCGGGCCGCATCCGGCTCCTCGGTCGAGACGATGCCCTCCTGGGCGCCGTGGTCGCGCAGGTGCCGGGTGAGGGCGCGGGTGTCGATGTTCTGGATCCCCACGATCCCGTGCTCGCGCAGGTAGTCGTCGAGCGACATCCGCGAGCGCCAGTTGGACGGGTAGGGGCACGCCTCCTTCACGATGAAGCCCGCCACCCACGGTCGGCGCGACTCCACGTCCTCCGGGTTGATCCCGTAGTTGCCGATGAGCGGATAGGTCATGCACACCATCTGCCCGCGGTAGGAGGGATCGGTGAGGATCTCCTGGTAGCCGGTCATCGAGGTGTTGAACACGACCTCGCCGGCCCCCTCGCCGGTGGCCCCCAGGGCCGATCCGCGGAACACGCGGCCGTCGGACAGCGCGAGCAGGGCGGGGCGCGTCACGGCGTGACCTTGACGCCGCCCACCAGGGTGAGCCAGGGCGCGCCCACGCCGCTCTGCCCCGCGAAGGGGGTGTTGCGGCTGCGCGACTGGAAGGCGGCCGGTTCCACCGTCCACGCCCGCTCCAGGTCCAGGATGGTCACGTCGGCGTCGGCGCCCGCCGCGAGCGTGCCCCCGGGCAGGTTCAGCAGGCGCGCGGGCGCGGTGCTGCAGCGGGTCACCAGCGTCGGCAGATCGATGACGCCGGGGCGCACGAGGCGATCCAGCAGGAGCGGCACCGCGGTCTCGAGCCCCACGATACCGTTGGCCGCCTCCGCGAACTCGCCCTCCTTCTCGGAGGTGGCGTGCGGGGCGTGGTCGGTGGCCACGCAGTCGATGGTGCCGTCGATCAGTCCCTCCAGACACGCCTCCACGTCGCGCTTGGTGCGGAGCGGCGGCGCCATCTTGCAGCTGGGGTCGTAGGTTCGCACCGCCTCGTCGGTGAGCAGGAGGTGGTGCGGGGTCACCTCGGCGGTGACGCGCACGCCCCGCGCCTTGGCCTCGCGCACCATCCGCACCGCGCCCGCGGTCGAGATGTGGGCGATGTGCAGGTGGGCGCCGGTCAGCTCCGCGAGGATGATGTCGCGCGCCACCATCACCTCCTCGGCCGCGCCCGGCTGGCCGGAGAGACCCAGCTCGGTGGAGACGAGCCCCTCGTTCATGGGGGCCCCGCGGGCGAGGTGGCAGTCCTCGGCGTGGCTGATCACGGGGGTGCCGAAGGGCAGCGCGTACTCCATGGCGCGGCGGTAGAGCTCCGCGTTCATCACGCAGCGCCCGTCGTCGGAGAAGGCCACGCAGCCCGCCTCGGCCTGCTCCGCCATCTCCGCGAGCTGCGTGCCCTCGAGGTTGCGGCTGACCGCGCCGATCGGGTACACGCGCACCACCCCCTCGACCCGCGCGCGGGCCAGGATGTAGTCGGTGACCGCGCGGTTGTCGTTGACCGGGAAGGTATTGGCCATGCAGGCCACCGCGGTGAAGCCGCCCGCGGCGGCGGCGCGGGTGCCCGAGGCGATGGTCTCCTTGTACTCGAAGCCCGGCTCGCGCAGGTGCACGTGCATGTCCACGAAGCCCGGGCACACCACCTTGCCGGTGGCGTCGATCACCTCGGTTCCCGCCGGCGCCTTCAGGCCCCGGCCGAGCCGGGCGATGCGCCCGTCGGTGATCAGCACGTCCTGCACCTGGTCCACGCCGCCCGCCGGATCCACCACGCGCCCGTTCCGGATCAGCAGGCTCGCGCGCCCGTGCTCCACGCTCATGCGCTCTTGCTCCCGGCCAGCAGGTAGAGCGCGGCCATGCGCACCGCGACGCCGTTGCTGACCTGGTCCAGGATGACCGAGTAGCGGCCGTCGGCCACCTCCGGCGAGAGCTCGACCCCGCGGTTCACCGGGCCCGGGTGCATGATCAGCACGTCGGGCCGGCAGTGCTGGAGCCGCGCGGGGGTGAGGCCCCACACCCTCGAGTACTCCCGGATCGACGGGATGAAGCCGCCCTGCATGCGCTCGTGCTGCAGGCGCAGCATCATGATGACGTCGGCGTGCTCGATCGCCTCCTCCAGGCGGTGGCTGACCTTGACCCCCAGCTCCTGGCACTGGGGCGGGATCAGGGTGGGCGGACCGGCCACCGTCACCGTCATCCCCATCTTGCGCATCCCGAAGATGTTGGAGCGCGCCACCCGGCTGTGGGTCACGTCGCCCACGATCGCGACGTTGAGACCTTCCAGATGCCCCTTCTTCTCCCGGATGGTCATGAGGTCGAGCAGGGCCTGGGTCGGGTGCTCGTGCGCGCCGTCCCCCGCGTTGATCACCCCGCAGCGCAGGCTGCGGGCCAGCAGCGCGGGCGCGCCCGAGGCCTTGTGGCGGACCACCACCACGTCCGGGCTCATGGCCTCGATGTTGCGGGCGGTGTCGAGCAGGCTCTCGCCCTTCTCGGCGCTCGAGCCGGACGCGGAGAAGTTGATCACGTCGGCGGAGAGCCATTTGCCCGCGATCTCGAACGAGGTGCGGGTCCGGGTGGAGGCCTCGTAGAACAGATTGACCACCGTCTTCCCCCGAAGGGTCGGGACCTTCTTGATCTCGCGGGTGGAGATCTCCTTCATGGAGACCGCGGTGTCGAGCACGTCGGTGATCTCCGCCGCCTCCAGCTCCTGCATGCCGAGCAGATCCTTGCGCTTCCAGCCCATGGGGCTCACTCCTCCTGGATGACGACGCGGTCCACGCCGTCGTGCTCGCGGAGCAGCACGGCCACCGACTCCCGGCGGCTCGTGGGCAGGTTCTTGCCGATGTAGTCGGGACGGATGGGCAATTCGCGATGCCCGCGGTCCACGAGCACCGCCAGGCGGATGATGCGCGGCCGGCCCAGGTCCATCAGCGCGTCCATCGCGGCGCGGATGGTGCGACCGGTGAAGAGGACGTCGTCGACCAGCACGACCGTGCGGCCCTTGATGGGGAATCCGATCTCGGTGGAGCGGACGACGGGCTGCTCGGCCTTGAGCCCGAGATCGTCGCGGTAGAGGGTGATGTCGAGCGCCCCCACCGACGGCTTGGTGCCCTCGATGGCCGCGATCTTGGCCCCGATGCGCTGGGCGAGGGTGACCCCGCGGGTCTTGATGCCGACCAGGGCGACGTCCTCGCCGCCGCCCGCCTGCTCGACGATCTCGTGGGCGATGCGGGTGAGGGCCCGGTCGAGCCCCGTCTCGTCGAGCACCTGCGCCTTCTCGCGCGCGCTCACCGCGCTCCCCGGAATGCCGCCCGCGGGCAAAAAAAATGCCCCTCACGGGGCGAAGGGCCAGACACACGCTGCAGGTGCCGCATCGTACGCTCCTTGCCGGCCTCGCAGGGCCCGCTTAAAGGAGTGAATCGAGATGTGGTCGCATGCTACGCCGCGGATGGGCCCGTGTCAAGCGACGCGCGCGATCGACGAGGGCGGAGCGGCCGCCGCGCGACCACGATGAGGCGTCCGGTCACGCCGGGGCGATGACGGCGGCCGTCGTAGCCGCCGTACGCCCGCTCGAGCGAGAGCCCGGCCTCGCGGAGCGCGCGCCGCCACTGCCCGAGCGTGAGTTCCTGGATGCGGAAGCGTCGCTGGCGCACCGCGCGCCGGCCCGGCGTCAGCACGAGCTGCGTGGTCTCGTTCACGCCGGTGCGCCGGTCGAAGCGCCGGTCCTCGAGGAGAAGACGGGTCCGCCCCGCGCGATAGCAGAGCCGACGCGGCAGCGCGGCGTCGTACGCGGGATCGCGATGGTCGATGAGCAGCCGGCCGCCCGGGCGCAGGGCGCGGGCCAGACGCCGCAGCGTGGCCCGGTTCTCGGCGGCGGTGAAGTAGCCGAAGCTCGTGTAGAGGTTCACCACCGCGTCGAACTCGGCGCGGAAGGCGAGGCGCCGCACGTCGCGGCGCACGAAGGTGAGCCGTGGGCCCTCCCGGAAGCGGCGGCGCGCCTCCGCGATCATCGCGCGCGAGAGGTCGACGCCGACCACCCGGAAGCCGCGCCGGGCGAGCACCGCGGCGTGGCGGCCGTAGCCGCACGGCACGTCGAGGATGCGGGCGCCCCGCGGCAGCGCCAGCGCCTTCAGGACGAACTCCACCTCGCGGCGGGTCTGGGTGGGCGGCGTCTCCTCGCGGAGCTGGGCCACGTACGCCGCGTCGAAGAAGTCGCGGAACCACTCCCGGCGAGGGCTCATCGCGGCCAGCCGAGCCCCATCGCGGCGTAGTATACTCCGCGATGGTCATGAGCCGGCTCCACGACGCGCCGAATCCCGTGGCTCCGTCCATCAGCGTGTCCGTCGTGCTGTCCGCCGCCCTGCGTCGGCGGCGGCCCGGCCGCGACCAGGGCCCGGAGCGACACGTGCTGCCCGCGAACGCGCGCGTGGCCGATCTGCTCGCCGTCCTCGGTCTCGACGCGGCGATGGACGTCACCGCGGCCGTCGACGGCGCGCTGGCCGAGCGCACCACCGCTCTCCACGACGGCGCCGAGGTCGTCCTGCTGGTGCCCATGGAAGGGGGAGCCGAAGCCGCAGGCGAGGCGACCATGAGAAAGGCAGTGAAAGGCAGTTGCCTTAAACCATGAAGGGCACCAAGGCCGCGAGCGGCAGTTGCGGTAGGCCGCGAAAGGCACCAACCGTACACCGTGAACGGTACGAAGTCCGTGACCGGCAGTCGCCGTAGACGGTAGTCGTCCCAACCCACCACCCTCACCGAAGCGAGGACGAGACATGGCTCAGCTGATGATTCCTCTCGACGCCAAGCGCTTTGCCACCGGGCTGACCTGGAAGGACTACATGGCCCAGATGGGCGACACCCGGGCCCGGACCGAGCAGAACTACGCCAACTCCAAGCTGACCGACGAGGAGCGGAAGTTCTTCAGCAGCGTCACCGGCGTGAAGTACGTCATGATGCTGGCCGAGAACTGGTGCGGCGACGTGCACCGCAACTCTCCGCTCATCGCGCACATCGTGGAGGCGATCCCCGGCGCGGAGCTGCGGGTGTTCTTCCGCGACCAGGTGCCGGACCTGCGCGACACCTTCCTCAACAACGGGTACCAGTCCATCCCGGTGGTGGTCTTCTTCGACAAGGACTGGAACGAGATCGGCCGCTGGCTGGAGCGGGCCCACGGGGCCACCGTGGTCAGCACCGCCATCCGCGCCCGGACCGTCGGGGCGGTGCCCCCGGGCGCGTCCAAGGAGCAGCAGGACGCGGCGATGAACGAGTTCCGCAAGCAGGTGCAGGCCGAGTACGAGAAGCCGGGCGGGCCGCTCTGGCGCGCCGCCGCCGCGGAGGTGAAGACCCTGCTCGAAGCCCGCGCCAAGAAGTAGGCGGGCGGACACTCGTGCGCCCACGGAGGTCTCGATGACCGTCAAGCTCGGCATGTTCACCATGCCGTTCCACCATCCCGACCGCGAGTACTCGGCCATCCTGGAGGAGGATCAGGAGGCGATCGTGCTCGCGGACCGGCTGGGCTTCACCGAAGCCTTCGTGGGCGAGCATTTCTCGTCGTGGAGCGAGCGCATCACCTCGCCCCTCATCTTCTTCGCCACCCTGATCCCGCGCACCACCCAGATCCGCTTCGGCACCGGGGTCATCAACCTGCCCCAGCTGCATCCGGCGACGGTGGCGGCGCACGCCGCCATGTTCGATCATCTCTGCCGCGGCCGCTTCATCATGGGCATCGGCCCGGGCGGCTTGGTGAGCGACCTCGAGATGTTCGACGTGGGTCAGGCCGAGCTGCGCCCGCAGATGGTGATCGAGTCCATCGACACCGTGCTGAAGCTGTGGGGGCAGGACCCGCCCTACGAGATCGACGGCCGCTTCTGGAAGATCTCGCTCAAGAACGGCATCTGGCCCGAGTTCAAGGTGGGCTACGTGCCACGCCCCTACCAGCGGCCCCATCCGCCCATCGCGCTGTCCCTGCTGACGCCCAACTCGAACAGCGCGGTCACCGCGGGCGAGCGGGGATGGATCCCGGTGTCGGGGCAGTTCTTCCATCGCCGCTACCTCAAGGGGCACTGGGAGAAGTACGTGGAGGGCTGCGAGCGGGCGGGCCGCCGGCCGGATCCCGACATCTGGCGCGTGTCCCGCAGCGTGCTCGTCACCGAGAGCGACGCGGAGGCCGAGGAGTACCTGGCCGATCCCGACAACGGCCTCTCCTTCTACTACCGGTTCTTCCACCACAGCTTCTCGAAGGGCCGCAAGGCGCTGTTCATGCTGAAGCCCGACCTGCTCATCCCGGACGAGGACGTCACCGTGGACATGGTCAAGCGCGCGCTCGTGATCGCGGGCAGCCCCCGGCGCGTGCTGGAGCAGCTGGTGGCGCTCCGGGAGGAGACCGGTCACTTCGGCACCCTGCTGATGGGCGGCCACGACTGGGACCGCCCCGCGCTGTGGCGCCGCTCGATGGAGCTGCTCGCCACCGAGGTCATGCCGAAGTTCTCGCAGCACGCCGTCACGCCCCGGACGTGAAGGTCGCGACCTGGCGAGGCGGAGTCCGCTTCACGCTGGATGACGCGCCGGACCCGGTTGCGGGGCCGGGGCAGGTGGTGGTCGACGTGGTGGCGGCCGGCATCTGCGGCACCGACGTGCACGCCACCCAGGGCCTGTTTCCGTGGACCCCGCCCATGATCATGGGGCACGAGTACGCGGGCGTGGTGCGCGAGGTCGGCCGCGGCGTCAGCCGACGGCTGGTGGGCCGGCCGGTCGCGTGCGAGCCGTCCTACGGGTGCGGCGCGTGCATGCACTGCCGCCACGGCCGCATCAGCCAGTGCGGGAAGGCCACCCGGGTGGGGGGCTTCGCGGAGCGGGTCGCGCTGCCCGCCGGCTGCGTGCACCCCCTGCCGAAGGGGATCGATGCGGTGACCGCCGCGCTCGCCGAGCCGGCCGCCTGCTGTCTGTCGGGTCTCGAGATGTTCACGATGCCGCGGGACGCCACCGTGGTGGTCATGGGCGGCGGCATCATGGGGCTGCTCACGATGGCGATCGCGCGACGGCGCGGCGCCCGGCGGCTGATCCTCTCGGACCCGCTGGAGGAGCGCCGCGCGCTCGCGCGGCGTCTCGGCGCCCGGGTGGTCGTCGATCCGACCCGCGAGAGCCTGCCGGAACGGGTGATGACCCTCACGCGCGGGCGTGGCGCGGAGGTGGTGTGCGAGGCGGTGGGCAAGCCGGAGCTGGTCGCGGAGGCGTTCTCGATGGTGAAGCCGACCGGCGTGCTGCAGCTGGTCGGCGTGAATCCCAGGGGCAGCCCGATGCCCATCGACCTCTACGAGGCGCACTTCCGGGAGATCCGCATCCACGGCGCCTACGGCCGGGGCACCGCGTTCCGGCGCGCGCTCGCGCTCCTGCCTACCCTCGGGGTGAAGCGCCTGATCGGGGCCCGGTTTCCGCTCGCGCGCATCGAGGAGGCGTTCGCCCACGCGACCGCGGGGCGCGGGGCGAAGACCGTGATCACGCCCGGCGCCGCCTAGCGTCGACGCCTCGACCCGGCCCGGAGCCAGCCGCCGTGGCGGAGCGCGCGTCGCGCATCACCTCCCTCGACGCCCTCCGCGGCGTGGGGATCCTCGGCATCCTGCCGGTGCACATCCAGTCGTTCTCGATGGTGGTGGCCGCGCGCCTCCACCCCACCGTGGGGGGGGACCTGGACGGCGCGAACGGGTGGATCTGGCTCGCCACCGCGGTCCTGGCCGACGGCAAGTTCCTCGCGATCTTCGCGATGCTGTTCGGCGCCGGCCTCCTGCTGCTCGCCTCCGGTCGCGAGGGCCTGGGCGACGTCGAGCGCCTCCACCGCCGGCGCATGGCGTTGCTGGGCGGCATCGGCCTCCTGCACGCGTATCTCCTCTGGTACGGCGACATGCTGGTGACCTTCGCGCTCTGCGGCGCGCTCGTCTTCGGCCTGCACGGGCTGCCGGCGCGCCGGCTGCTCGGCGGGGGAGCGCTCGCGCTGCTGGCGGTGTCGGTCATCGCGGCGGCCGTCGGCTTCTCGATGCCCTCGTGGCCGGAGGACCTGCGGGCCGGCTTCCGCGCGGTGTGGGCCCCGTCGCCGGAGATGGTGGCGCGCGAGATCGCGGCCTACCGCGGGGGCTGGCTGGGCCAGATGGCCTACCGCGCCCCCGAGGCCTTCCAGATCGAGACCTCGCAGCTCGTGCTGCGCGGTCTCTGGCAGACGAGCGGTCTCATGCTGATCGGCATGGGTCTCTTCAAGCTGGGCGTGCTGACCGCGGCGCGCTCGAGCCGGTTCTACGCGGTGATGACCGCGCTCGGGTTCGGAGTGGGCCTGCCGCTCGCGTGGGCCGGGGTGGCCCGCAGCCGGGCGCACGGCTTCGATCTCGACGACTTCATGCGGGTCGGCACCCAGCTTTCGTACGCGGGCGACCTGGCGCTGGGGACGGGATTCGTGGGACTCGTGATGCTGCTCTGCCGCCTCGGCTGGCGGGCGCGGGCGGTGGCCGCGGTGGGGCGCACCGCGCTCAGCAACTACCTGCTGCAGAGCGTGATCTGCACCACCATCTTCTACGGCCACGGGCTCGGCCTCTTCGGCGCCGTGGACCGGGTGGGTCAGGCCCTGATCGTGCTGGCGGTCTGGACGGTGCAGCTCGCGTGGTCGGCGTGGTGGACACGACACTTCCCGGCGGGACCGCTCGAATGGGCGTGGCGCACCGCGGCCCGCGGCGCCGCGGGCGTGCCCGCCTCGCGCGCTCCCGCCGAGCGTTGACCGGCCCCGGCCCGCGCCGTATCCTGCCTCGGTGATCTGTCCCCGCTGTCACGCCGACAATCGCGCGGATCGTCGCTTCTGCGGAGAGTGCGGTCTGTCGTTCGTGTCGCGGTGCCTCGCCTGCGGGTTCGCCAACCACGCGACCGAGCGGTTCTGCGGCGGCTGCGGCGCCTCGCTCGTGCCGTCGGCGGCCGCCGAGCCCCGCTTCGGGTCGCCGCAGGCCTACACCCCCAAGCATCTGGCGGCCCGCATCCTCGACTCGCGCGCCGCCCTGGAGGGCGAGCGCAAGCTGGTGACCGTCCTGTTCGCCGATCTCCAGAGCTCCATGGAGCTGCTGGCCGACCGCGATCCCGAGGAGGCGCGCCGGGTGCTGGACCCGGTGCTGCAGCTGATGATGGCCGCGGTGCACCGCTACGAGGGCACCGTGAACCAGGTGATGGGCGACGGGATCATGGCCCTCTTCGGCGCCCCCCTCGCGCACGAGGACCACGCCACCCGCGGCTGCTACGCGGCGCTGCAGATGCAGGAATCGATCAAGCGCTACGCGGAGGAGGTGCGGCACACTCTCGGGGTCGCGGTGCGCATCCGGGTCGGGCTCAACTCGGGCGAGGTGATCGTGCGCACGATCCGCAGCGACCTGCGGATGGACTACACCGCGGTGGGCCAGACCACGCACCTGGCCTCGCGCATGGAGCAGCTCGCGGACCCCGGCAGCATCCTCCTCACGACCGCGACCCTCACCCTCGCGGAGGGCTTCATCGAGACGCGGCCCCTCGGCCCCACGCCGGTGAAGGGGCTCGCGGCGCCGGTCGAGGTGTACGAGCTGATCGGCGCGGGCCCGGCCCGCTCCCGGCTGCGGGCGGCGGCGGCCCGCGGGCTGACCCGCTTCGTCGGCCGGACCGCCGAGATGAACCATCTGGTGCAGGCGATGGCGCGCGCCGGCGAGGGCCACGGGCAGCTCGTGGCGGTGCTGGGCGAGGCCGGCGTGGGCAAGTCGCGCCTGTGCCACGAGTTCACCCACTCCGCCGGCGCGCGGCAGTGGGTGGTGCTCGAGACCGGCGCGGTGTCGTACGCGCGCGGGCCCAGCTGGTCGCCGGTGGTCGATCTGCTCCGGCAGTACTTCCGCATCGAGAGCCGGGACGACCACGCGCGCATCCGGGAGAAGGTGGGGGAAGGGCTGATGGGCCTCGATCCGGCGCTGGCCCGCTATCACCCCGCGCTCCTGTGGCTGCTCGATGTGCCGAGCGACGACCCGCAGTGGGCGGACCTCGATCCCACCCAGCGGCGTCGGCGCGCGCTGGACGGGGTGCGCACGCTGCTGGTGCGCGAGAGCCAGCGGCGGCCGGTGCTGCTGGTGTGCGAGGACCTGCACTGGGTCGACGCCGAGACCCAGACCCTGCTCGACGAGATGGTGGCGAGCCTGCCCGCGGCCCGGATGCTGCTGCTGGTGACCTACCGGCCCGAGTACCAGCACGGCTGGGCCAACCTGCCGGTGTGCACCCAGTTCCGGATGGATGCCCTGCCGCCGGGCCCCACCGACGAGCTGCTGGAGACGCTGCTGGGGGCGGACCCCGGACTGCGGCCGCTCAAGCGCCTGCTGGTGCAGCTGACCGACCGCAACCCGTTCTTCCTGGAGGAGACGGTGCGGACCCTCGCGGAGGTGGGCGTGCTGGCGGGCGAGCCGGGCGCGTACCGGCAGGCCCGGATGATCGAGGCCCTCCAGATCCCGCCCACCGTGCAGGCCATCCTCGCCGCGCGCATCGACCGGCTGCCGGACGGCGCCAAGCGCCTGCTGCAGTCCGCCGCGGTGGTCGGCGTGCACGTCCCGCTGGCGCTGCTGCAGGAGATCGCGGAGGAGGGCGACGATCTGCCCGGACACCTGGCCACGCTCCAGGCCGGCGAGTTCCTCTACGAGTCGCGGCTCTTCCCCGACTTCGAGTACACCTTCCGGCACGTGCTCACCCACGACGTGGCCTACGGCAGCCTCTCCCAGGCGCGGCGGCGCGCGCTGCACGGCCGGATCGCGGATGCGATGGAGCGGCTCGAGCCGGAGCGCGTGCAGGAGGACGTCGATCGCCTCGCGCACCACGCCTACCGGGGCGAGCGATGGGAGCGCGCGGCGCGGTACTCGCGCCAGGCCGGCAACCGCGCGCAGCAGCGCTCGGCGCATCGGGAGGCGGTGGCGTGGCTCGAGCAGGCGCTCGCCGCGCTGGCCCATCTGCCCGTGAACGCGGACACCCTGGCGCAGGGGATCGACGTGCGTCTCGACCTGCGCGGCTCGCTCTACGCGATCGGCGCGCTGGAGCGGATGCCCGCGCTGCTGCGCGAGGCGGAGGAGATCGCGGAACAGCTCGGCGATCCCCGGCGCCGCGGCTGGATCTCGATGCACCTGGGCGAGTACAACCGCCAGACCGGCCACTTCCGCGAGGCGTCCGCGCTCATCGAGCGGGCCCACGAGATCGCGACCACCCTCGGCGACCTGCCCCTGCGACTGGCCGCCGACCAGTACCTGGGCATGGCGTTCCATGCCCTCGGCGACTACCGCCGCGCCGCCGACCACGAGCGCCGAGCCGCCGAGTTCCCGCGGGAGGAGCCCGCCGCCGGCGGCTTCCGTCCCACCCAGACCGGCACGCCGGCCGGCTTCCGCGCGGTGTCGCTCGGCTGGCTCGCCCGCTGCCTCGCCGAGATCGGCGAGTTCGAGGAAGGCATCGCGACCGGCCGGGAGGCGATCCGCCTCGCGGAGGAGATCGGGCGGCCCTACGCCGCCGTCTCCGCGGACTGGGGCCTGGGCTACCTCTACGGGGTGCGCGGGGACCTCGACTCCGCGACGCTCCTGCTGGAGCGCGCGCTCGCGGCCGCCCGGGGCGCGGGCCTCACCCGGCTGCTCCCCCAGGTGCTGCGCGCGCTGGGCTCCGCCTACGCCCTGATGGGCCGCGTGGCCGAGGGCACCGCGCTGCTGCAGGAGGCGCTCGCGCTCTCGGAGTCGATCCACCTCCGGGTGGCCGAATCGAGCTCGCTGGTCCTGCTGGGCGAGGCGCACCTGCTCGCGGAGCGGGTCCAGGAGGCCCACGTGTCGGCCACCCGCGCGCTCGCGATGGCTCGCGGGCGCGGCCAGCGCGGCGACGAGGCGTGCGCGCTGCGCCTGCTGGGCGACATCGCGCTCCGGGGGGACGGGGACGCCGAGGCGGCGGAGCAGTCGCTGCGCGCCGCGCTCGAGCTGGCGAGCGCGCTCGGCATGCGGCCGCTGGTGGCCCGCACGCGGCTCGGTCTCGCCGCGGCCTGCCGGCGTGCCGGGCAGACGAGCCGGGCCGCGGAGGAGCTGGCCGCCGCCGGCGTGCTCTTCCGGGAGCTGGGGATGCGGTTCTGGCTGGCGCGAGCGGAAGAGGAAGGGTCGCGGAGCCGCTAGCGCCGCCGGGTGGCCAGGAGGTAGATCACCACGATCACCAGGATGATGATGATGACGGTGCACGCGACCGGGGGCAGCGCGAATGCCCCGCCCGCGTACGCGGGAGTCGGTGCCAGGAACGACAGCAGTGCCAGCAGCGCCGCGATGATCGTGCCAATCCGCATCGACGCACTCCTTCCCGTCACGGGTTGACGCTCGCCCGGAGGCCGCGAGCGTGATGGCCGGCAGCATCATACGCCCAGGCTCGCCGGGGGGACAAGGCCGGGGGCCGCTCCGGCTCTAGGCCCCTCCGGGAGCGCTCCGCGCCGCTTCTCGCCACGGCTCGACGACCGTGCGCCGGTGCTCGATCGTCACTCGGGCGTTCTTCACCACCACCCGGCAGGGTCCGAGGGTGCTGATCACTTCCGCCCCGCGCGCGCCCTCCCACACCACGAGATCCGCCGGGGCTCCCGGGCCGAGGAGGGGCTCGGCGCGGCGAAGGATCCGGGCCGGGTGGGTGGTCAGCATGTCGAGCACCTGGGCGAGCTCGGGCTCGGCGCCCAAGTGCCCGGCGATCGCCACCAGGTAGCCCATCAGGGGCAGGCCCGCGGTGCCGAGCGGCGTGAACGCGTTGCGCACGTTGTTGGTGGCGGCGGCCACGGGGACGCCGGCCGCGAGCAGGCGCTTGATCGGGGCCAGCCCGCGCCGGGGCGAGCGCACGTCCTTGCGGCCCATCAGGTAGAGATCGGTGGCGGGCAGCACGATGACCGCGACGCCGGCCTCCGCCAGCACACGGGCGAGGGCGTCCTGCTCGTCGGGCGGCAGGGCCGCCATCTCGCTCATGTGGCCCAGGGCCACGCGGTGCTGCCAGCCGCGGCGCACGGTCTGCTCGGCGATGTAGCGCGCGTGCAGGTGCTGGGGCTCGTCGAAGAAGTCGGCGTGGAAGTCCACGTCCACGCCGAACTCGGCGGCCAGGTCGAACACGATGTCGACGTGACGGCGCGGGTCTGGATCGACGTAGGGCACGCCGCCCACGAGGTCGGCGCCGGCGCGCAGCGCCTCGCGCAGGAGCGCGTCGGTGCCCGGAGCCTTCAGGATGCCCTCCTGGGCGAAGGCGCAGAGCTGCAGGTCGATCGCGGGCGCGTACTCGCGCCGGAGCGCGGCCAGGGCCTCGAAGCCGGTGAGCCCCACGATGGGATCGATCTCGACGTGGCTGCGCATGGCGGTCGTGCCCTGGCGGATCGCCATGTCGAGCACGCGCCGGGCCCGGCTCGCGATGTCCTCGCGCGTGAAGCCCCGCTTGGCCTCCCCGGTGACCCGCAGGGCCTCGGTGAGCGAGCCCTCGCGGCTCGGCGCCCGATCGTCGAGCAGCGCCTTGTCCAGGTGGATGTGCGCGTCCACGAGCCCCGGCGTCACCGCGCGGCCCTCGCACGCGATGGTCCGGGCGGCCGCGCGCGTCGCGAGGGATCCGACCGTCTCGATGCGGCCGCCCCGGCAGCCGATGTCGGCGAGCCGGCCGTCCGGCAGCCGGCAGTCGCGCAGGAGCAGGTCGAGCGGCGGGCTCACGCGCGGTCGCCGATCGTCGCGGCCAGCTCGGCGAGGGCCTGCTCGAAGCAGGCCAGGGGCGCCCGCACGGTGCCGGCTCCGATCTGACCCACCCCCGGCCGGCGGTCGGCGATGCCGGTGTTGATGATGGGGGTGATGCCGGTCTCGACCACCCGACGGACGTCGATGCCGACCGGCGCGCCGCGGTCGTCCAGGTTCGGGATGCGGAAGTGCGGGTGCTCGCCGACCGTGATCTCCGCCATCTCCTCGGTGATCGCGATCGCCTCGTGCAGGCCGCCCGCGCCCACGAAGCCGGCCACCGCGGGGGAGGCGGCCATCGCCAGCCCGCCGAGGCCGATGGTCTCCACGATCGCGCTGTCGCCGATGTCGGGATTGGCGTCCTCCGGTCCGTAGCCCGCGAAGTACAGGCCGCGCGGCGTGTTGACGGGAGCGGTCAGCCAGCGATCGCCGAGGCCGGCCACGCGGATCCCGAACTCGGTGCCGTTGCGCGCCATCGTGACCACCAGCGTGGAGCCCGCGTGGTGAAGCCCCGGGTCGGTCGAGGCCTTGCCGGCCGCCATGGCGAGGTTGAGGAAGAACTGGTCGTTGCCGCCGATGAACTCGGCGAGCCGCGCCAGCGCCGCGGTGTCGCGGCCGGCGCGGGCGAGGGCCGGCATCAACTGGCGGGTGAGCAGGGCGGAGGCGGCGATGTTGCGCTGGTGCATCTCGTCGCCCATGCGGAGGGCCTGGCTCATCATCGCCCGCAGGTCGATGCCCTCGCCGGCCCGCAGGGCGGCCCCGAGCATGGGCCCCGCCTCCGCGGCCAGCCACCCGAGCCGGCGGATCACGCGCTCGTCGTTGGCCCCGAAGCGCAGCACCGCTCCCAGGCCCTCGTTGATGGTGGCGTAGGCGCGGGTGCCGGCGGCGCGGTTCTCCACCACGAACACCGGCATCGAGGCGGTGATGAGCCCGGTCATCGGGCCGACCGCGCCCCGGCTGTGGCAGGGCGCCAGGGCGACCGCGCCGCGCTCGACGAGGTCCCGCGCGGCGGCGTCGTCGCCGGCCCAGCCCTCGTAGCGGATCGCGCACAGCACCGCGGCCTGCATGGTGGGGCAGGCGCGATCCCAGGGCAGCGGTGGTCCCGCGTGGAGCACCACCCGCTCCTCGAGCCCCATGGCCTCGCGGGCCGGCCGGCAGTCCACCAGGACGGGGTGGGCGCCGGTGATGGTGTCGAGCACCGCCGCGTTCGCAGCCTGGATGGCGGCCGCCGTCGATGCGTCCTGCAGCGCGGCCAGCCGGCGGGCGCTGGCGTCGTCTCCTCCGGCGGGAGGCCGCCACGCCACGTGCACGACCGGCACGCCGCGGGCCTCCAGATCGGTCGCGAAGCTCTCGAGCCCCACGTTGATCACGCGGGCGCCGTCGGCCAGCAGCGCGCGCGAGGGATCCGGGCGGCCGGTCATGCCGATCCTCCCGCCCGCAGCGCCGCGCGCACCGTCTCGTTGCCCGCGATCGCGGCGGCGGCGCGGGCGGCCTGCGCGTTCGACGGCAGGACCCAGACGCCGGCGGCCTCGAGACGCGCGGTCTGCGCGGCGAGGCCCTGGGGATCGGCCGCGGTCCCGACCACGGTCGCGACGACGGCCAGCTCGCGTCCGTGCCCGCGGGCGGTGGCGCGCGCGGCCTCGATGGCGGGGGCGAGGTCGCCCGCCGGATCGTCCGCGGCGCCGTGACCGAGCACCACGTCCAGGAGCAGCACCGCGACGTCGGGCCGCCTCGCCGCGCGCGCGATGCGCTCGATGCGAACGGTCGGGTCGATCATGGGGTGGGCGCGCCCCCGCGTGAACTCGTCGGCGCCGAGGTCCAGCACCCGATGCGATGGCGACCCTCCCTCCGGATCGCCTGCGGCGGCGCCGGTGAGGTTCGAGGCGACCGGCCCCAGCAGGGATTCCAGGATCAGCGCGCTCTCGTGGGCGAGAGTGCCGCCCGCGTAGAGGCCGAGCACGGTCCTCCGGGCCGGGGTGAGGCCGCGACGGGCCACCGCGATCCGGGCCTCCACCCCGGGGACGGTGAAGAGGCGCGGCCGCCACGCGGTGCGCGCGAGCCGCGCGTCCGCGGCCAGCGCCGCGTCCTCCAGGGTGTCCACCGTCGTGACCGGCCCCTCGGTGCCCACCGCGACGCGGCGGCCGAGCAGGCACGCGACCGCCGGCTTGCCGATCGCGGCCAGCCTCGCGCGGATCCGCTCGCCCACCTCCGGGGCTGGCGGCTTGCCGACCACCACGATCAGCGCGGTCGCGTCGTCGGCGCCGAGCAGGTCGAGGCCGGCCAGGGTCATGAGGCCGCCGACCTCCGCGCTCATGTCGCGCCCGCCGACGCCGATGGCGTGGGAGACGCCGCGTCCGCGGGCGGCGAGCAGGCAGGCCACCTGCTGCAGGCCGGTGCCGGAGGCGGCCACGAGGCCGACCTCGCCGCGCGGCACCGCGTTGGCGAACCCCAGCGGCACGCCGGCCACGTAGGCGGTGCCGCAGTCCGGGCCCATCAGCAGCAGGCCCTGCCGGATGGCGTGCCGCTTGAGCGCGACCTCGTCGGCGAGGCTCACGTTGTCGCTGAAGAGCATCACGTTGAGCCCGGCGGCCAGCGCCGCGCGGGCCTCCGCGGCTGCGAAGGCGCCCGGCACGGAGACCAGCGCCAGGTTGGCGTCCGGCATGCGGCGCGCGGCGCCGGCCAGCGTGCGCGCCCGCGAGCGGCCGCCCCGCGTGGCGTCGGGCGCGCTCCGCGCGAGCAGGGGCTCCGCGGCGGCCGCCGCGGCCTGCGCGCCGTCGGCGGTCTCGGCGTCGATCACGATCACCAGGTCGTTCGGGGTGGCCGCGCGCGCCGCCTCGGTGAGGAGTCCGGCGTCGGCCAGCAGGTCCCGGTTGGCGGGCGTGCCCATCACGACCGCGGCCTCGCGCACGCCCGGGCGCGCGCGGAGCGCGCGGGCGAGACGGAGCAGCGCCACCGAGTCGTGATACGCGCCGGGCTTGACCACGGTCGTCTGCGCCATGGTCAGGCGAAGGCCCCGCACGCCAGGCGCATGCCGGTGAGGGTGTCCGCGCCGGAGGTGGCCCCGAGGCCGGCCAGGGCCCGGGCCGCCGCGGCGGCCGCGTCCGCCGAGCGCGCGCGCAGCAGGCCCAGCACCGGCTCGGAGAAGCGGCCGGCGAGGGCCTCGATCACGAACTCGCGGCCGAGGGCGGTGGTGCGATGGAGCGCCTCGTGCGCGACCACCCTCGCCACCGCGGGCGCGCCGACCATCGCCGGGCCCGCGATCGCCCGCACGACCGCGAGCGCGCCCACCAGGCAATCGTCGCCCGCCGGCGTGAGCCCCTCGCCCAGGCCCAGCAGCGCCCGGGCGGCACTCACCAGCGCGCGCGGGGCGCCCGAGACGATGGCGGCCGACAGGGCGGCGCGGGCGGCCACGCCGCGAGGGGTGTCGAGCGCGGGCGCGCGGCGAGGATCGAACGCGCGGAGGATGTCGACGACCGAGCGATGGAGCCCGGGCGGCGGGCCGGGGATCGTGCACTCGACGCGGGTGGCTCCTCCCCACTCGAGCGTCAGGCCGGGCAGGCGCAGGCGGCCCGGCTCGACCGCGACCGGCGCGCCCGGCCGCTGGGCACGGAGCAGCGCGAGACGGTCGATGACGGCGGCGAACGGCGCGCGCAGCGGACCCGGTCCGTGCAGCGTGAGGAGGCGTCCGTCGAGCGTTTCGATGTTGAGCGCCCGGCCGAACACCGAGTGCACCCGGCCGATCGTTCCCGCGTCGCCCGACAGCCGATCGGCCACCGCGGCGCCGATGCGCAGGACGCGCGCGCGCCGGTGGCCCGGGGAACTCTCGCGCGTGCTCGCCGGCGTCCGGAGATCGAGGCTCATCGGGTCCGGGCCGTGCCGAGGTAGGCGCGGACGACGTCCGGGTTCGAGCGGATCTCGTGCGCGGGGCCGCTCAGGGTCACTCGTCCGCGCTCGAGCACGTAGGCGCGATCGGCGAAGGCCAGCGCCTGCGCCGCCATCTGCTCGACCAGCAGGACGGTGACCCCTTCGTCGCGCAGGCGGGCGATCACCGTGAAGATCTCCCGCACGAGGAGGGGGGCGAGGCCCAGCGACGGCTCGTCGAGCAGCAGGAAGCGCGGCTGGGCCATGAGCCCGCGGGCCACCGCCAGCATCTGCTGCTGCCCGCCCGACAAGGCGCCGGCGGGCCGGTCGAGACGCTCGCGCAGGGCGGGGAAGTGGGCCACCGCGCGATCGATCTGCGGTCCGATCGGCTGCCCGCGGTCCGCGCGGGCGAGCGCGCCCAGCAGCAGGTTGTCGCGCACGGTCTGATCCCCGAAGACGCCGCGGCCCTCCGGCACCAGCGCCACCCCGCAGCGGGCCACCTCCCACGACGGCCGTCCCGCGATGGAGCGCTCGCCCACCGCGATGCGGCCCGCGGCGGGCCGGAGCACGCCGGCCACCGTCTTGAGCAGCGTGGTCTTGCCGGCCCCGTTGCCGCCGATCACGGTGACGATCTCCCCGGGCCGGACCTCGAGCGAGACGTCGTGCAGCACGGTCGCGGCGCCGTAGGCCACCGAGAGCCCGGAGACGGTCAGCGCGCTCACGCCGGCACTCCGAGGTACGCCTCGATCACCATCGGATTCTCGCGCACCGCCGCCGGCGCGCCGGCGGCGATGACGCGTCCGTAGTCCAGCACGCTGATGCGATCCGAGATCGCCATCACCAGATCCATGTGGTGCTCCACCAGCACGATGGCGGGACCGCCCCGGGATCGGAGCGCGGTGAGCCGGGCCGCGAGGTCCGCGATCTCGGTGGGCGAGAGGCCGGCCGCCGGCTCGTCGAGGAGGAGCAGGCGCGGCTCGGTGGCGAGGGCGCGCGCGATTTCCAGCCCGCGGCGGAGGCCGGCGGGCAGGCTCGCGGCCGGCTCCTCCGCCCGCGGCGCGAGACCGACGGCGTCGAGCAGCGCCAGGGCGCGGGCCCGCAGCGCGCGCTCGCGGCGAGACGTCCCGGGGCCGTGGAGCAGCGCGCCGCCCAGATGGCCGAGGCGGGCGCCGGCGACGCCGATCATGACGTTCTCCACCACGCTGAGATCGTCGAACGGCTGCGCGGTCTGGAAGGTGCGCGCCACGCCCCGGCGCGCCACCGCGTACGGGGGATGGCCCGCGATGGGCTCTCCGGCGAGCCGGATCTGGCCGGCGTCGGGCCGGTAGTAGCCGGTGATCAGGTTGATCAGCGTGGTCTTGCCCGCGCCGTTCGGCCCGATCACCGCGGTGATCCCGTTCGACGGCACCGTGAGGGTCACGCCCGACAGGGCCACCACGCCCCCGAACGACACGCCGAGCCCCTCCACCTCCAGCAGCGCCGCCGCGTCGCCCCCTTTCCCCTGAGGGGGGGCCTCTCTCCCTCTCGTCTCAGGGGAGAGGGCCGGGTGAGGGGCGTGCCGCCGCGCCCGCGACCGCACCGCTCCCACCACGCCCGTCGGCAGGCCGTAGATCGAGATCAGCAGCAGCGAGCCGTAGAGGATCAGCCGGTAGTCGGCCAGCCCGGTCAGCAATTCGGGCAGGAGCGTGAGCGCCACGCCGCCCACCAGCGGTCCGGCCACGCTCCCGAGGCCCCCGAAGAGGAGCGCGAGCAGGAACACGATCGAAGTCTGCAGCGTGAAGCTGTCCGGCGAGATGTAGCCGTTGAGGATCGCGAAGAGACCGCCGGCGAGGCCGGCGAGCGCGGCGGAGATGGTGAACGCGGTGGTGCGCGCGAGGTAGGCGGAGATGCCGAGCGCTTCCGCCGCCACCTCGCTGCTCTTGACCGCCAGCAGCGCGCGGCCCCAGGCGGACGCGCGGAGGTTCGCGGTGAGCCACAGGGTCACCGCGGTCGCGGCCGCGATCAGCCAGTAGCTTCCGCCGACCGCGAGCTTGGGGATGTTGAAGATCCCGCCCGGGCCGCCGGTCAGCGAGACCCACTCCATCAGCACGTGCTCGACGATGATGCCGAACGCGATCGTGACCATGGCCAGGTACGGGCCGGAGACGCGCAGCGCGGCCGCGCCGACCGCGGCCCCGACGATCGCCGCCGCCACCATGCCGACCGGCACGGAGGCCCAGAGCGGCCAGCCGAGACCGGTGGCGGCCAGCGCGGCGCCGTAGGCGCCGAGGGCGTAGAAGCCGGCGTGGCCGAGCGAGATCTGCCCCGCGAAGCCGGCGAGCACGTTGAGGCCCGCCGCCACGATGGCGAGCAATCCCACGCTGCACGCGAGATAGAGGTAGTAGGTGTTGCTGGTGGCGAGGGGGAGCAGCAGCGCGGCCGCCGCGACCGCGCCCCATCCGGCGCGCGCCACTAGACGCGCCTCGCGGGCGGCGCCCCGAGCAGGCCCCACGGCCGGACCACCAGCACGAGGATCACCAGCCCGAAGCCGACGATCTCGCGCGCCCCGGTGGAGACGTAGCCCGCCACCACCGCCTCGAGGAGGCCGTAGCCGAGCCCCGCCAGCACGATGCCGGGCGCGGAGGTCAGGCCTCCGATGATGGCCACCGCGAACGCCTTGAGCCCGATGATGGTGCCCATGGTCGGCGCGACGTTCAGCAGCGGCGCCAGCAGCACGCCCGCCACGCCGGCCAGGAGCGCGGAGAGCGCGTAGGCGGCCATCACCGCGCGCGGGACGTTGATGCCCATGAGGCCCGCCGCCTCCGCGTTCCAGGCCACCGCCTTGAGCTGCCGGCCGTAGCCGGTGCGGTGATAGAAGAGCTGCACCAGCGCCATCAGGCCGAGGCCGACCATCGGTATGAGCAGCTCCTGGGGATAGAAGCCGGCGCCGCCCACGAGGATGGGGCGCTGGGTGAGCGACGAGGGGAACGCGCGCGCGTCCTTGCCGAACAGGAGCTGCGCCACGTTCTCCGCGATGATGCCGCAGGCGATGGTGGAGAGCAGCCACGCCGGCGAGGAGGCGCGGAAGAACGGCCGCACCGCCACCCGCTCGATGAGGGCGCCGAAGGCGGCCAGGGCCGGCAGGGTGGCGAGCAGGGCGGCGGGCAGCGGCCAGCCCGCGGCCACCGCCAGGCCCCACGCGATCACCGCGCCCACCATCACCGCGTGGCCCTGCGAGAAGTTCATGGTGCGGCTGGTCGCCCAGGTGATGTGGTAGCCCAGGGCGACCAGGCCGTACATGCTGCCGAGGGCGAGCCCCGTGACGAGGAGCTGGACGAGCACCCCGCTACTTGGCGGCCAGCGGGACGATCCGGCCCGCGCGCCAGACCACCATGATGTAGTCGGCGTCGGTGAGCGCGTCGTGCTGATCGGCGGTGAACGGCCGGCGATAGGTCTTGATGAGGCCCTTGTACTCGGTCTTCAAGTTCTCGAGGGCGTCGCGCACCTTGGCCCCCTCCGGGGAGCCGGCCTGGTCGATGGCGAGGGCGACCAGATGCAGGCCGTCGTAGGCGTTGGCGGTGCCGACCGGGGCCACCACGTCCTCGGGGCCCTTCACGCCGTACCGCTCCTTGAGGGCCTTCAGCACCGCCTCGCCGCGCTCGCTCTGCTTTCCGAAGAACGAGTACGTCTGCAGGAAGGCCACCCCGTCCGACAGATCGCCGGTCAGCTCCGCGAAGCGGCCGCCGGAGATGCCCCAGTGCGACACCATCGGGACCTCCCAGCCGATCTTGGCGCGCGACTTCACGACCTGCGCGCCCTCGGGCGCGTTGGCCACCAGCACCACGTGGTCGGCCCCCGCGTTCTTGAGGCGCAGCAGCTGCGGGCTCATGTCCGGATCGCCCCAGTTGAACTTCTCGATCCCGACCGCCTTGATGCCCTTCTGGCCGAGCCACTTGGTGAGGCCGGCCTCGTTGGACTGGCCCCAGCTCGTGTTCTCGAGCAGGAGTCCCGGCTTGCCCTTGCGGAGCACCTCGGTGGCGTAGCGGGTGAGGAACTTGTCCGCGTCGTCGTCGTTGGCCGAGACCCGGAACACGTAGTTGGGGTTCTGCCCGTTGCGGGTGATGTTGGTGCCCGCCGCCCACGCCCCCATGTACGGCGTCTTGAGCTCGTGCCACACCGCCACCTGGGCGAGGGCCACCGGCGTGTGCAGACCACCGAACACCGCGGTCACCTTCTCGCGCTCCACCAGCTCGCGCGCGATGGTCACGCCCTTGGCGGGCTGGCCCTCGTCGTCCCGGACCACCAGCTGCAACGGACGGCCGCCCAGCACCCCGCCCTTGGCGTTAATCTCTGCGATGGCGATCTCGAGGCCGCGCTTGATCGCCTCGCCGGAGGCGGCCGAGCCGCCCGAGACCGCGGCGGTGAGGCCGATCTTGACCGGCTCCCGGGACTGGGCGGTCACGCCGACCGCGGCCCCGGCCAGGAGACAGACGGTGACGAGTGCACTGAGACGGCGTCGCATTGATTTTCCTCCTGTGGCAGCCGAAAGTTGCGACAGAGCGCTACGGATGTATCACAGAGAAGGGTGGTGCCGCCACCGTGACTTCGGAGGGGGTCGCCCCCCGAATGACGCGAGCGTGACCGACCGGCACGGTAACAATCACCCGGCAAAATGTGCTGTCGGGCCCGGGGGGCGAGCCGGGTCGTTTCCGGCCGCCCCCCGGGCGCGGGGTTGCACCGTGCGAGCGGGTCGGGCACACCGGTTGCTGACTCTGTTCGCTGCGCCCGGAGTGTGGACGTGAGCCGTGTTCCCGAGCTGCTGTTCACGATTGTGCTCGCGGTCGCGTGGGCGTACTGGCTGATCGCATGCTGGTGCGTGGCCTTGCGCGTGCGCAGGGTCTCGTATGCGCCGGCCGACGAGCCCGCGCCCGCCCCGCCGGTGTCCGTGCTCAAGCCGCTGAAGGGCGCCGAGCCCGAGCTCTACGACAACCTGGCGAGCTTCTGCCGGCAGGAGGCGCCCGACTTCGAGATCCTCTTCGGCGTGCGCGACCCGAAGGATCCCGCGGTCGCGGTCGTGCGGCGGCTCCAGCGGCAGTGGCCGGACCGGCCGCTCCGGCTCCTCATCGCCCCCGATCTGGGCGCGAACCCCAAGGTGGCGATCCTGCGCGCATTGTGCGAGCAGGCCCGCCATGACGTGCTGGTGATCAGCGACAGCGACATCCGGGTGGGCCCGGACTACCTGCGGCGTGTGGTCGGCCCCCTGCGCGATCCGCGGGTGGCGCTGGTGACCTGCCTCTACCGGGCGCGGGGCGTTCGCCGCCTCGCGGAGGCGCTCGAGGCCCTGTACATCGACTTCACGTTCCTGCCGTCGGTGGCGGTCGACAGCCTCATCCCGCGCTTCCGCACCGCGTTGGGCGCCACCATCGCCTTGCGGCGCGGTGACCTGCGGCGCGCGGGCGGGTTCGAGGCCATCGCCGATCACCTCGCCGATGACCACGCGGTGGCCGCGATGCTGACCGGCGGCGGCCGGGTGTGCCGGCTGAGCTCGTGCGTGGTGGAGCACGCCGGGGGGAGCATGACCGGGCGCGACCTCTGGCAGCGCGGCGTCCGGTGGGCGCGGACGATCCGTTCCGCGGAGCCGCGGCGCTACCTGGGACTGCCGGTGACGTTCGCCCTGCCCTGGGCCGCGCTGCTGGTGGCCGCGAGCGGCGGGGCGGAGGCGGCATGGTGGGCGCTCGTCGCGACGCTCGCGCTGCGCGTGGCGGTGGCCGGCTGGATCGCCCCCCGCATCGGCGATCGCACGGCGTGGCGCTGGCTCGTCTGGCTCCCCGTTCGGGACGTGCTGGACGTCGCGATCTGGTGCGCCGGCCTGGCCGGCAACGCGGTGGTGTGGCGAGGAGTGCGCTATCGCGTGAGGCCGGACGGCCGGCTCGCTCCCGGACGCGGCGGGAGGCGCCGGCCGGGACGCGCGGCGCGCTCGCTGCGCGACGTGCCGCGTCGCTGGGTGGTCTGGCTCGATCGGCGCGTGCGGGCCCGCGAGCAGATCTTCGAGTTCACTCAGGACCCCTCGTGCATGCTCCGCGCGCGCTGGGCGCGCGCGACGCGGACCATCGTGCTCTCGGACGGCACCCGGGTGAATCCGGGCGACCGGTACGTGGAGCTGCATCTCTGGAACGAGCACCTCGCGCGGCCGGGTCGACCGGCCGCGCAGGACCTCGCGTGGGCCGCCTCCGCATGGCGGCGGACCGAGCACTCGCTGCGCCTGCTCGCCCAGTTCCTCGAATCGCGCGAGGACCTCCGCGACATCCGCGCGGTGCACGGGCGCGCCGCGTTCGCGCCACGCGAGCCGCGGCGCCTGATGCAGGTCGTCCGCCGGTTCGGATTCGAGGTGCAGATCGTGCCGTCCACCGGTCTCCGGTCCCGGCTCCACGATCTGGGCGAGAACGTGCTGATCTGGGGGCTGGCGTGGGCGTTCAATCCCGGCTTCCGCGGCGGCAAGGTGCTGTCGCGTCCCCGACACGAGCTGTGGATGTCGAGGGACGCGCTGATCCGGCGCTACGGCGCGCCGCGGGAGACGCTCGGCGCGGTACCGTCCCGCGGCCGGTCGAGGTCGCGCTCCCGATGACGCGGCTCCGCGAGACCGGGATGCTGCTGGCGTCCGTCTCGGTCCTCGTCGCCTGCGGCGCGACCGCCGCCGCGGAGCCCGGCTGGCCGGAGTTCCTGGCCGGACCGGCGGCGTGGGATCCCGGCATCGTGTACGCGGTGCGGCGCGTCTGGGGCGAGCCGACCCTGCACCGCCGCGTGGTCGGTCCTCCGGCCCCGATGCCGGTGGAGCGGTACCTGACCCTGGTCGACCTGCCCGACGTCACCGCGGCGGCGGCGCGGGACCGCGGTCTGCCGTCACCCCAGGTCCGGTGGCTCGGGGCCGACTGGTACGAGGCGGACGACCACGGAGGGGCGCGGGGCGTCTACCGGGTGCTCGCGCGCGATCCGCATCGCCGGGTGATCCTCTCGTGGGGCCGCCACACGAGTCACTTCCTGGGCGACGTCGGCGGGAGCGCGCTCTCGGTGCTGACCTTCCGCGATCGGGACGGCGAGACGGCCCAGGACATCGAGGCCTACGTGCGGATCGACGACCGGGCCGCGGCGGCCCTCGCGCGCGCGCTGAGCGTCGTGTTCGGCTGGCTCGCCGACCGCAAGCTGGCCGAGGGATTCGGGGTGTCCGTGAAGGTCGCCCGCTGGATCCAGGAGGATCCCGCCGGATTCTGCCACTGGCTCCGCGGCGCGGACCTTCCGGAGGCCCGTCGCCGCGCCGCGGAGGCGGCGGCCGGCCGGTGTGCGGTCCCGGTCACCGCGCGCGGAGCCGGCGGATGACCCTAGGGCGTGCGCTCCGCGCGATCGCGGACCGCCCGGATCGTCTCCACGAGCCCGTCGCGCTCCGCGCCCCGGGTCAAGAAGCGGGGGAGGACGGTGCGGGCCCCCATGGCGTAGGTCAGCAGCACCCCGCTCGCGTCCGGCTGCACTTCCCAGTAGCCCCACGTGTCGCGGAAGAGGCCGTTGGGACGGTCGCGGGCCAGCCGCCAGTCGATCCGATTGTTCGCCCGGTCGGGATAGTTGTTCACGTGGAAGTTGAAGGAGAACGGCCCCACCTGGATCACGTAGCGGACGAGCGCGCGGCTCCGATCCGACTCGAGGACGTCGGCGCGGACGACGCTCGGGTACAGTCCGGCGTGGCCCGGATAGTCGAGGAGCACGCGCCAGACCGCGCCGACGCTCGCATGCACCACCGACACGGCCGTTCCGCCCTCACCCGCGGCGCCGCCTCCGCCGGGCGGCAGGCGATCCAGCAGCACGACCTCCCCGCTCTCGAGGCGCGCGCGCTCCGCGGGGGGCAGGTGGGGCAGGGCCCGGGCGGGGAGCGGACACCACGACACGAGGAGCCCCACGACCAGGGCGAGGACGACCCGCATACCTCGACAGTGTCCCACGGCGGTCAACGCGCGTCCTGGACCAGGTAGTGCCGGCCTCGCCACTCGACGGGGCGCCGCGTCGCCGCGCGCCGCGCCGACTCGATCAGCATGCCCGCGAGCATCGCCACCGAGAGCGGGTGGAGCAGGGAGAGCGCGCCGGGATAGCCGGCCCGGCGGTCGGAGAGCAGGCGCGTGAGGTACCCGAGCGCCACCTCGGCGCCGCAGAGCCACGTCGAGGTGGACCGGCCGCGGATGCCACCGGCGGCCAGGAGGAGGATCGGCGCCACGTAGAGGGCGGAGAGGGCCAGCGCGCCCGCGACGCCGAGCGCCGTGGAGCCGAACAGGACCGCGTGCAGGTTGCGCACGTTGCCGCGCCAGAGCGCGGGCAGATCCGCATAGGCGTGACAGGCGATGAGCGATGTGCCGTCGACGAGGCGGACGTCGTGGCCGAGCCGGGCCAGTCGGCGTCCGAGGGCGGTGTCCTCCGCCACCGTGCCCCGCACCGAGGCGAAGCCGCCGATCCGGTCGTAGGCCGCGCGTTCGATGGCGAGCACCTGGCCATTGGTCGCGGTGAGGGCCGGCGCCCGCCACCAGCGCTGGAGCCAGACCGGCACCAGCGTCATGGCCGCCCAGTTCTGCAGGCCGAGCGCGGCCCACAGCACGGGGCGCGCGGGGGCGTGGCGGGGGAGCGCGGACACGACGCTCGCGGACATCTGCTGGAGCGCGCCCACCAGACGCGTGAGCGCCCCTCGGGCCGGCCGCACGTCGGCGTCGGCGAAGACGAGGACGGGGGCGTCGGTCTGCGCGCGCAGGCGGTGGCAGGCGAAGGGCTTGCCGTGCCAGCCCGGCGCGAGCGGCCCACCCGACACGACTCGCACGTGCGGGAACCGCGCGGCGACGGCGCGGGCGATCGCGGCGGTCCCGTCGCACGAATCGTCGTCCAGCACGACCACCTCGTAGTCGGGATGGTCCTGACCGGCCCAGGCCTCGATGCTCGCCGCGATCGTTCCCGCTTCGTTGCGGGCGGGGATCAGCACCGCGGCTCGGCGCGTGCCGGGCCGCATCCTCGCGAGACGGGGGATGGCGCGGCGGTTCAGGAGCGCCTGCACCAGCAGCGCGCCCAGCACGCCGAGGGCCATCCCGTGAATGCGACGCGCCATGCGTTCAGTGTACCGCCTTCGCCGCGGAGCGGTCCTGCCGCGACCGTGCGGTGCGCTCGCGGGGCGCGGCGGGAGCCGGGCTCGTGACGTGGCGCGGTGGCGCCCGGCTCGCCCACGGGCTGTGGCCGGTGGTCCCGCTCGCGGCGGCGCTGATCGCGTATCGCCATCGCGGGCCGCTCGCGGCGGGGCTCGCGCTCCTGCCCGGGGCTCACGTCGGCTGCGTCGCGCTCGGTCTCGGGATGGTGGCGGTGGTCTACGTCGCCCGGGCCCACGCGTATCGCGAGCCCCTTCGCGCGCTGCGCTACTCGATGCGGCGCCGGGTGCTGCTCGCGATCGCGGTCGTCGCCACCTCGGTGCACCAGGCGATCCCGGCCGGCGGTGCGAGCGGGTACGCGTTCCTCGCCTACGCCCTGCACCGCCAGGGCGTCTCGAGCGGACAGGCCCCCCTGATCGCGCTGATCGACACCCTGAGCTATGCGCTCGCCATGGCGACCCTCGTCGTCGGCGCCGTCGTCTACCTCCTCGGGTGGGGATCGATGGCCCCGTCCGCGCTCCGGGCCGGCCTCCTTCCCGGCCTCGCGGTCCTGGGACTGGCCCTCCTGCTCTACCTGGCGCAGCGCCGGCCCGCTCGCCTCGAGCGTCTCGTGCTCGGGGCCAAGCAGCGGGTGGAGCGTCTCCTCGGTCGCGGCTGGCCCGACGACCCGCTCCGCTCGTGTCTCGTCGAGTACGAGCGGGGAAAGGCGATGATCGCGAGCCGGCCGGCCCGCTTCGCCCGGATGCTCGCCTTCCAGTACGCGGCGATCGGCGCGGACGCGGCCGCGCTCTATCTCGCGTTCCTCGCGGTCGGCGCGGCGCCGGAGCCGTCGACCGTGTTCCTGGGGCTCGTGGTGTCGATGGCGGGCGGCGGGGTCCTGGGGGCGCCGGCGGGCGGCGGCGGGTTCGAGCTCATCATGACCGGGTTCTTCGCGCACCACGGGGTGGGCGAGGGCCGGGCGTTCGCGGCCACGCTGCTCTATCGCCTGCTGGCGTTCTGGCTTCCCGTCGCGGCGGGCCTGCCCCTGTTCGTCTGGCTCCGCCGCCGGCGGGGCGGCGTCCGGAGCGGCCGGGCGCGGCGGTGACGGCGGCCGCCGGGTCACTTCGGAGCGGAGATCCCATAGGCCTTCAGCTTGCGGTAGAGATGGCTCCGCTCGATGCCGAGCCGCTCGGCGGTGCGGGTCATGTTCCACTCGTTGGCCCGCAGCTCGCTCAGGATGAAGGCGCGCTCGAACGCCTCGCGGGCCTCCTTCAGCGTGCGCTCGCGCTGGGCGTCCTCGGGAACCGACGGCTCCGCGTCGCGGGGGCGCAGGGGCGGGGGCAGGTCCTCCGGCCCGATCACGTCGCGCGGGGTCATGATCACCAGGCGCTCCACCATGTTGCGGAGCTCGCGGACGTTGCCCGGCCAGTCGTAGGAGAGGAAGTAGGCCAGCGCTTCCACCGAGACCGTCTTGGGGCGCTTGCCGTTCTCGGCCGAGAACATCGACGCGAAGTGGGCCACCAGCAGCGGCAGATCCTCCTTCCGCTGGCGCAGCGGCGGCACCTCGATCGGGATGACGTTCAGGCGATAGTAGAGATCCTCGCGGAACGCGCCCGCCGCGATGCGCTCGGGCAGGTTCTGGTTGGAGGCGGCCAGGACGCGCACGTCCACGCGGATCGTGTCCTTGCCGCCGACCCGCTCGAAGGCCTGCTCCTCCAGCGCGCGCAGCACCTTCGCCTGGGTCTTGAGGCTCATGTCCGCGATCTCGTCCAGGAACAGCGTGCCCTGATCGGCGAGCTCGAACTTGCCGCGCCGCCGCGCCACCGCGCCGGTGAACGCGCCCCGCTCGTGCCCGAACAGCTCGGACTCGATCAGCTCCTCGGGAATCGCCGCGCAGTTCACCTCCACGAACGGGCCGTCCCGGCGAGCGGACAGCGTGTGGATGGCGCGGGCCACCAGCTCCTTGCCGGAGCCGTTCTCCCCCTGGATGAGGACCCGGCCGGTCGAGGGGGCCGCGATCGCGATCTGCCGCCGCAGGTGCTCGATCAACGCGCTCTGGCCCACGATCTGCTGGCCCCGCTCGAGCTGGGCCCGCAGGGCCCGGTTCTCCCGCTCGAGCCGGGTGTGCTCGAGCGCGCGGCTGGCCGCGAGCAGGGTCTTCTCCAGCGAGAGCGGCTTCTCGATGAAATCGTAGGCCCCGAGCTTCGTGGCCTTCACCGCGGTCTCGATGGTGCCGTGGCCGGAGATCATGACCACCGCGGTCTCCGGCCGAATCCGCTTGAGCTCGGCGAGGGTGTCGAGCCCGTCGACGCCGGGCATCCAGATGTCGAGGAAGATCACGTCGGGTGTCTCGTCCTGGAGCCGCGCGATCGCCTCCTCGCCGGAGCCCACCGCGGTGACCCGATACCCTTCATCTTCCAGCACGCCTCGCAAGGTCGCGCGGATCGCGCCCTCGTCGTCGACGATCAGGATGTGCTCGCCGGGCATGGCGGGCGCGCTCAGGCCTGCACCGGGGCCGCGACCGGTCGGCCGACCGGCAGCTCGATGACGAACCGGCTGCCGTGGGGGGTGTTGTCCTCGACCCGGATGGAGCCGCCGTGGTCGGACACGATCTGGTGGACGATGGGGAGACCCAGCCCCATGCCGGTGGCCTTGGTGGAGAAGTAGGGCACGAAGAGACGCTCGCGATCCTCGGGGGGGATCCCGGGGCCGTCGTCGGCCACCACGATGCGGGCGCGCTGCGCCTCGGGCAGCCACTCGGTCTGCACCACCACGACCCCGGTGCCGCCCACCGCCTCCACCGCGTTGTCCACCAGGTTCAGCACCGCGCGCTTGATCTGGTCCGGGTCCACCTCGACCGGCGGCAGGTCGGTGGCGAAGGCGGCCCGGATCGCCAGGCTCGGGTGCGATTCGCGGTAGAGCACCACCACGCCCTCCAGCAGCCGGGCCAGATCGCTGGGCCGCGGCGTCAGCGCGGGCATGCGGGCGAAGCGGGAGAACTCGTCCACCAGCTGCCGCAGCCCGTCCACCTCCTGGATGATGGTGCCGGTGGCCTCCTCGAGCAGGCGCTTGTCCTCCGGACTCCGGTCGGAGGCCAGGCGCCGGCGCAGGCGCTGGGCCGAGAGCTGGATCGGGGTCAGCGGGTTCTTGATCTCGTGGGCGATCCGCTGCGCGACCTCGCGCCAGGCCGCGAGGCGCTGGGCCTTGAGCAGCTCGGTGAGGTCGTCGAAGGCGAGCACCATGCCCACGTAGTTGCCGTCCGGCCCGCGCAGCGCGGTGGCGGAGGCGAGCAGGGCCACCGTCTGGCCGCCGCGGCGCAGGTGGACCTCGCGGTCGAGCATGCCCTCGCGCACCCGGCCCATGCGCTGCACGAGCGCGTCGATCTCCACGTACTCCGGCGAGCGGAACACGCGGGTGGCGGAGTGGCCCTGCACCGACGCCGCGTCGAGACCGAGCAGCCGCTCCGCCGCGCTGTTGATGGTGGTGACGCGCCCCTCCGGATCGAGCGAGACCACGCCGGTGGCCACCGCCTCCAGCACCGTCTCGGTGTAGCGGCGGCGCTCCTCCACCTCGGTGTGCTTGGCCTGCAGGTCGCGGTAGGTCTCCTCCAGCTTGGACTGGGAGGCCGCGAGGTCGGCGGTCATCCGGTTGAACGAGTCCACCAGGATGCCGATCTCGTCGTCGGCGCGCACCTCGACCTTGTAGCGGAGGTTGCCCGCCGCCACCTCCCGGGTGCCCTCGGCCAGCATCTGGATCGGGTCGGTGATGCCGCGCGCCAGGTAGAGGCCGAACCAGGTCGCGGAGAACACGATGATCAGGGTCATCAGGAGAAAGAGCAGGATGTAGATGCCCTTGATCGGGTTCTTCAGCAGCCGGAGCTGCTTGTATTCCTGGAACGCCTGGCTGATGTTGCGCAGGCGGGCCTCGAGACGCTGGGTCACGTGGAAGGCCACGATCATCGCGCCCGCGACGGAGGCGTCGGCGGCGTCGCGGATGGGCACGATGGCCTGGATCATGTCGCCGTTGTCCAGCTCGTGGACGGTGGTGATCTCCTGCCCCGCGAGCGCCTGCTTGATGTGCTCGCGGTTGGCCTCGCGGGTCGCCACCTTGGCCAGCACCGGATTCTTGACGTGCACCAGCTCCTGGCCCTCGCGGTTGAAGATGGTGATCGCGGCCACGCCCAGCCGGTCCTGCTGCTCGGCCAGGTAGCCGGCCAGGCCCTCCCGCTTGCTGTCGGCGAGCAGCCCGTCGCGCTCGATGACCTTGCTCATGTAGCGGCCGTGGCGGAGCAGGGTGCCCTCCAGCCCCTGGTAGTAGGTCTGCGCGACTTCCATGGCCTGATCGAGCGGCCGCTCCACCTGGGGCTTGAACCACCCTTCGATGGACGTGGTGATGAAGTTCGACGCGATCAGGAAGATCAAGATGCCCGGCACGAGGGCCAGGGCCAGGAAGGTCAGCACGAGCTTGGCCTTGAACCGCGAGCCGATGATCTTGTGCCGGCGCTCGAACGAGAGCTTCACCAGGTTGCGGAACAGCAGCACCAGCAGCAGCAGGAAGACGATCAGGTTCAGGTTGAACAGGAAGAAGACAATCAGGTTCGAGGCGAACGGGATCTGCGGAGCGCGGATGCCCACCTCGAAGACGGTGGCCACCACCAGCAGGATGAGGATGCCCGCGATGATGAGCAGGTTGCGCTTGCGTTTCTCCTGCTCGGCGACGCGCTCCGGCCGGCGGGTGAACGGGCTCACTGGTTGCGCACCGGAGTGAGGAGGCTCGACTGCACCCACGGGGTCTCCGCGGCCTCGCCGGTCAGGCGCGCGAACCAGGAGTTGACGCCGCCGAGCGACACGTCGGAGCGGACCCGCACGTAGTAGAGGTCCTGCTTGTCGAGCGCGGCCACCGGGGCCAGCTGGCCCACCCGGAGCTCGGAGATGACCCGCTGCGCTTCCCGGAGGTCCTTGGTGAGCACCGGCTCGCGCGTCTCGCCCTTGAGGGAGGCGACCTTGTACTCCTTGGTCAGCACGTTGTAGGTGAGCTGCCGCTCGATGGTCCGGGCCTGGAGCCGGCGATCGACGCCCATCCTCGTGTACTGCCATAGCTCGACGTAGTAGCGCACGTGGGCCGGGATCCCGGTGTGGATCGACTCGCGCAGGGCGTCGGGCACCGCGTCATAGAGCACCACCGATACCGTGACGTCGTAGTCGTTCAGGAAGACGGAGAGGTTGCTGATCCGGACCTCGGCCTGAGCCGACCGGGAGCCGGCCTCGGCGGCCAGAAGCAGCGCGGCGAGCAGGCTCGCGCCCACCACCACCTTTCCCAGCAGGCGACGGCGAGATCCCATGGACACGACGGACCATTATAGCGTCGGCCTCCCGGCCCGGTCGGAGTCACTCGGTCGGCGCACGGGCGCCCCGCGAGCGGAGCGAGAGGGGGTGGAGCGGACCGGGCGGAGGCCCTAGAGGGCCGCCACGCCCGGGAGGAACCCGTCGCCGCTGCTGGCGACCGGGGCGGCCGCCGACCGCATGACCCGTACCGCACCGCGCCGCCGTTCGGCGGCGACCGCCTTCTGGATCGCGGTCACGAGCTGGTGGTTCAGGGCGTGGCCGGCGTTGCGACCGACCACCATCGCGTGCAGGGGGCGGCCCAGGAGGAAGAGGTCTCCGACCAGGTCGAGGATCTTGTGGCGCACGAACTCGTCCGGGAACCGCAGGCTGTCGTTCAGGACCGACCGCTTGCCCACCACCACCGCGTTCTCGAGCGAGCCGCCCCGAGCCAGGCCGTTCTGGCGCATGACCGGAACGTCGCGGAGGAACCCGTAGGTCCGGGCCGCGGCCAGCTCCTGGGTGAACACCTCCTCGGTGATCCCGTAGGTGCCCGCCTGCAGCCCGATGACGGGGTGGCTGTTGTCCAGCGTGTAGCTGATCCGGAGGCTGTCGGCCGGCATCGCTTCCAGCCAGCGGTTCTCGGTGCCGACCCGGATGGGCTCGGTGATGACGATCGGCCGGCGCGGCGCCGGCAGGCTCGCACGCCCGGCCTCGCGCAGCAGCGTGATGAACGGCTGGGCGCTGCCGTCGGCCGCGGGAACCTCCGGCCCCTCGATGTCGATCAGCGCGTTGCCGATGCCGAGCGCCGCGGCCGCGGCCATCAGGTGCTCGATGGTCCGGACGCGCACCCCGAAGGCACCGATCGTGGTGGCGGAGTTGGTGTCGACGACGTGATCGGCGTTGGCGGGGATCAGCGTGCCGTCCGCGGCGCGAAAGACGATGCCCGTGTCCGCCCCGGCCGGGGAGACCGTCACGCGGACCGCTTCACCGGAGTGAAGCCCGATGCCGGCGAGGCTGACCGACCGTCTCACAGTCTGCTGGAGGTCCATGGCCGGGGCTAGGGGAGGCAAGCCTGGTGCCATGCCCGACATGCTCACACAACCCCCTGTCCAGACGGCCAAAATTTCAGGCCGACCGCCCGACGAATCGTCGGGAAGTTGCAAGAAAGACACACCCCCGACCCCGTCCCTGTGTCAATTTCGCACCACTAGACATCCAGGGTGGCCCGGACCGAGACGGGGCCGGGCCCGGCGGGATCGTGGACCAGGTCCGCGGTCAGCACGTTCCGGATGGGGCGCACCCGATGGCGGGCGGGGTCGATCTCCTCGCCAGCCAGGATCGCGTGGAGCCGCATCTTCTCGCCACCAGCCCCGGGGGCGGCATCGAAGACGACCATCTCGATGCCCCGGCAGGTGAAGCCCTCCACCTCGTGGACGTACAGGCACTCCTGCAGCCAGGCGCGCAGCAGGGCGGGGGCGCCGCTGCCGTGGGCCCGGACCTCTCTCACGTCGGCATCCTCCACGGTGTCCGGGTCCACGGCGGTCGCGAACAGGGCGAGCGCGATCCGGACGAACGCCTCGGGCAGGGTGTCACCGGTGGCGGAGATCTCCACGGTCACGCGCGCCCCAGGTCGCCATAGCGGGCCTGCAGCAGGGCCACCGCCACCGCACCCGCGGTCTCGGTGCGGAGCACCCGCGGCCCCAGGCCCGCGACCACCGCCCCCGACCGCGCGAGCGCCTCGACCTCGGCGGGGGTGAGCCCGCCCTCCGGTCCCACGATCACGGTGACGGTCGAGCAGGGCTCCCCGGGCAGGAGGACGGCCAGCCCGCGCGGCTCCGACTCCCAGAAGCAGACCACGAGCCCGTCGGTGGCGGGATCGATCCGCCAGTCGGCGAGCGTGCGGCCCGGGGCGATCTCGGGCACCGTGGCGCGCCCGCTCTGCTGAGCGGCCTCGCGCGCCACGCGCTCCCACCGGGCCCGACGCGCGTCCCAGCGCTCGGGCGACAGGCGGACCACGCTGCGCTCGGTCGTGAGCGGGATCACCCGGCTGACCCCGAGCTCGGTGGTCATGCGCACGATGCCGTCCATCTTGTCGCCCTTGGGCACCGCCTGCGCGAGCGTGAGGCGGAGCGGCGACTCGGTGGCCAGGGGCGCGCGCGAGACCACCAGGCCTTCGGCCCGGCGCGCGCCGATCGCGGTGAGCCGGACCGACAGCAGGGTGCCGTCGTCCACCGCCTGGATCAGATCCCCGACCGCGGCCCGCAGCACGCGACCGAGGTGATGCGCGGCCGTCGCGTCGAAGCGCACCCGGTCGCCCTCGACCGCGCCCGGCGCCAGATGAAAGCGCGTCACCGCGGCGCGGTCAGGCGGAGGGACGCCCAGCCGTCGAGGGCCACGCGGGCCTGCCGCAGGAAGCCGGCCGCTTCCAGCGCATCGACCACGCGCCGGTCCTCGTGATCGAGCATGCCGCCCAGCACCAGCTGGCCGCCCGGCGAGACCAGGCGGCCATAGCGGGGAGCCAGCGCGAGGTGCGCGTGGGTGAGCAGGTTCGCGAGCACGATCGGCGCGGCTTCGGTCACGTCGGCCGCCTCGGCCAGGCGTATCGTGAGCCCGTCCACGCGGTTCCGCTCGGCGTTGACGCGCGCGGCGGCCACCGCGTCCGGGTCGAGGTCGATCGCGAGCACGCGGGCCGCCCCGAGCCGGCGGGCGGCGATGGCCAGGATGCCGGTGCCGGTCCCGATGTCGAGGACCGCGGCGCCCGGCTGGGCGGCGAGGGCCTCCTCGAGGAGCACGAGGCAGCCCTCGGTGGTGCCGTGATGCCCGGTGCCGAAGGCCCGACCGGGCTCGATCACGATCGTGAGCCGGCCCGCCGTGCTCGCCGCCTCCGGCGCCTCGCCGTCGAGCCACGGCGGCACCACGCGCAGACGGCGGCCCACGTCGCGGGCCGGGAAGGATTGCTGCCAGGCGCTGGCCCACGCCTCGTCCAGCAGCGGGGCGATCTGCGGGTCGCCGGGCTGGGCGAAGCCGAGCGCGCGCAGCGAGTCGCAGTAGGTCCTGACCGCGTCGAGCAGCCCGGTGGACGAGACGGCTTCCGAGAAGAAGGCGCGCACCTGCGCGGGGGCGCCGGGCGCCTCCTCCTCCACCACGCCGAGGGCGCCCTGCTCCCAGAGGAAGTTGGTCAGGCTATCGGAGGTGTCGGCGGAGGCGGGAACGGTGAGCTGCCAGAACGGCATCAACTACCGAAGAGATTCTTCATCCGCTCGACGAACTTGGACACGCGCGGGCTCGCGTCGCTCTCGGTGGTCCGCCGCAGCTCCTCCAGCAGCTCGCGCTGGCGCGCGGTGAGCTGGGCCGGCACCTCCACGATCACCTCGTAGACCGCGTCGCCCCGTCCGCGCCCCCGCAGGTGCGGCATGCCCTTGCCCTTGATCACGAGCCGCTGCCCCGGCTGGGTGCCGGGCGGGATCTTGAGGCGCGCGGTCCCGTCCAGCACCGGCACCTCGATCTCGTCGCCGAGCGCGACCTGCGGGAACGTCAGCGGCAGCTCGCAGACCAGGTTCGCGCCGTCGCGCACGAAGATCTCGTGCGGGCGCACGTGGAGCACCACGTACAGGTCGCCGGGCGGCCCGCCGTGCAGCCCGCCCTCGCCCTCGCCGCTCAGGCGGAGCTGATTGCCGTCCTCCACCCCCGGCGGGATCGTGACCTTGAGCAGGCGCTCGCGGGAGACGCGCCCCTGGCCGCGGCACGCCGCGCAGGGGTTCCGGATGATCCGCCCCTCGCCGCCGCAGTGCGGGCAGGGACGCGCCACCGTGAGGAAGCCCTGCGAGAAGCGCACCTGGCCCTGCCCCCGACAGGTGCCGCAGATCTCGGGCTGGCTGCCCGGCTGCACTCCGGTGCCGCGGCAGGTCTCGCAGGCCTCGAGGCGCGGCACCTGGAGCTTCGTCTCGAGCCCCTGGGCGGCCTCCTCCAGCGAGATCTCCAGGTCGTACCGGAGGTCGTCGCCGCGGCGGGCGCGGGTGCGCGGGCGCCCGCGCCCGCCGCCGCCGAAGAAGCCCTCGAACAGGTCCTCGAAGATCGTTCCGAATCCGGCGTCCCCCATCCCGCCGCCGACCGTCCCGAAGCGGTCGTACTGGGCGCGCTTCTCGGGATCCGAGAGGACGTTGTAGGCCTCGTTGATCTCCTTGAAGCGGTCCTCCGCCTTCTTGTCGCCGTTGTTCCGGTCGGGATGGTAGGCGCGGGCGAGGGTGCGGTAGGCCTTTTTCAGCCCCGCGTCGTCGACGTTCCGGGGCACGCCCAGGACCGCGTAGTAGTCCTTGGCCGCCACGCTAGGATTCGGTCGCCGGATTCTGCTCGTCGGATGCCATGGCCACGGTCACCATCGCGGGCCGCAGGACGCGGCCGTTCAGCAGGTAACCGCGCCCGGTCTCGTTGGCCACCGTCATCTCGGGCAGATCCGGGCGGCTCTCCCGGGCCACCGCCTCGTGGCGCTCGGGATCGAAGGGCTGCCCGACGGAGCTGAACGGCGTCAGGCCGAACTTCTCCAGGACCTTCAGCAGCTCGCGCTGGATCAGCTCGACACCCGCCACCACCCCGGAGGGATCGTGACGGGCTGCGGCCAGCGCCCGGTCCAGATTGTCCAGCACCGGGAGGAGGTCGCGCAGGAGGGACTCGTTGGCGAAGCGGGTGTACTCCTCCCGCTCCCGGGCCGCCCGCTTGCGCGCGTTGTCGAACTCGGCCACCGTGCGGAGATAGCGGTCGTGGAGGGCCTCGAGCTCGCGGGTCTTGGCCTCGATGGCCTCCCGCAGCCGCGCGAGCTCCTCGTCGCGCTCGTCCCGCTTGTCCGTCCCGTCCGCATTTGGCTCGTTGAAGTCAGAATCAGCCATGACGAGAGCCAATTATAGCAGACCGCCCGAGGCGGCTCCGGCGTCGGCCGCCCGCCATCGGCGACGTGGCAGCGCTAGGGCAGGTACAGGTGCTGCCGGACCCGGGAGAGCGAGCTGGACACGATCCGGGCGGTCTCGTCGACCACCGCCATGACGTCCGAGTACGGCATCCTCCGGGGCCCGACCACCCCGAGAACTCCCAGGATCTGGTCCCGATAGGTATAGGTGGAGGTGATCAGGCTGAGGCCCCGCAGGTCCTCCACCGGATTCTCACTGCCGATCAGCACGTGGATGCCGCGCTCCTCGGCCATCCGGGACAGCAGATCCGCCAGGCGGGCCTTGTCCTCGAACGCGCGCAGCATCGAGCGCAGGGCGGCGGGGTCGGAGAGGTCGGGATGGTCCAGCATGTTGGTGGCCCCGCTCACGTAGAGCGTCCGGTCGCGCAGGAGCGCCACCACCTCGTCGAGCACGCTGCGGTGACGGGTCCAGAGCGGGTCGAACGGGTCGGCGGGGGGGCCGGCCAGCTCGTCGAGAATCTCCTGGAAGGTCTTGCCGCGGAAGCGCCGGGTGAGAGCGCGACCGGTCTCGCGCAGCTCGTCGGCGCCGCCCATCGGGGAGGCGGCGAGCGGCCGTGCGGTCATCCAGCCGGTCTCGGTCACCAGCACCGCGAGCGCCCGGTGCTCGTCCAGCGCCACCAGCTCGATCCGGTCCAGCGCGGTCTGCTTGAGCGGCGGGGCGAGCAGCACGCCCATCATGTGGGTGTCCGACGACAGGCGCGCCGGAGTCTCCGCCATCAGCCGCTCCGCGCCGTCGGGTGGAGGCCCCGCCGGTGTGCCGACCGCCGGCGCCTGGCCCGCGCCCCACGGCACCCGCTGCAGGTGGTCGACGTAGAAGCGGTAGGCGGCGTCGGTGGGCACGCGCCCCGCCGAGGTGTGCGGCTGCACCAGGTAGCCCATCTCCTCGAGGTCGGCCATCGCGTTCCGGATGGTGGCCGGCGACAGTCCGCGGATGTGCCGGCGGGCGACCGCGCGCGAGCCGACCGGCTCGCCGGTCTCGACGTACTCCGCGATGACCGCGAGGAGTACCTGCCGGTTGCGCTTATCGAGGACGGGACCACTCATGGATGCGCCGATCTTACTCCTAGAGCAGGTCGGTGAACAGCGCATCCGAGAGCAGGAAGCCCGCCTCGGTGAGCCGCACGCGCCCGTGGTCCTCGACGAGAAGCCCCCGCTGTCGCCAGGCGTCGAGCGTCTCGGGCAGGCGGCCGCGCTCGAGCGCGCAGCGCTCGGCGAGGTGGTGGGCCGGCACGCCGTCGCTCGTGCGCAGTCCGAGCATGAGCCGCTCGGCCAGGGCCTGGCGCGGAGTCAGCACCTCGTGGCTGTCGAGCGGCAGCCGCCCGGTCTCCGCGAGCCTCGTGTAGCGCTCCACCGGCTTGACGTTGGCGTAGCGCACGGAGCCGAGGAAGCCGCACGCGCCCGGGCCCGTACCGAGATACTCCTCCCGGCGCCAGTAGCGCTGGTTGTGGCGAGAGCGATGGCCCGGACGCGCGTAGCTCGAGATCTCGTAGTGCTCGTAGCCCGCCTCCGCGGCCGCGCGGGCGAGCGCCCAGTACTGGGCGGTGACGGTCTCCTCGGGCGGCATCCCGCCGACCCCACGGGCGTGCCAGAGGCTGCCCTCGTCCAGGGTGAGGCCGTAGGCCGAGAAGTGATCGGGACCCCACGCGAGCACCTCGCGCACCGTCGCGCCCCACGTCGCGAGATCGAGACCGGGCAGGCCGTAGATGAGGTCCACGCTCACGCTGCCGATTCCGGCCGCCCGCGCGGCCTCGAAGGCGACGCGGGCCTGCCGCGCCGAGTGCCGGCGGTCGAGGCGGGCGAGGATCCGGTCGTCCAGGCTCTGCACCCCGAGGCTCAGCCGGCCCACCCCGGCCTTCCGGTAGCCGGCCAGGCGCTCCACCGTCGCGTCGTCCGGATTGCATTCGACGGTGATCTCGGCGCCGTCCTCGATCGCGAAGCGCTCGCCGATCCGGCCCAGCAGGGCCTGCATCTGATCGACGGTGAGCAGCGACGGCGTGCCGCCTCCCAGGAACACGGTGTCCAGGGTGACGCGACCGGCCCAGGGGCTCGTGGCGAGCCGGTCCCATTCCGCGAGGAGCGCGGCCAGGAAGCGGCTCTGGCCGTCCGCGGTGTAGGGGGCGGTGTTGAAGGAGCAGTACCCGCAGCGCTCGACGCAGAACGGCACGTGCACGTAGGCCCCGAGCCGGGCCCCCCGGGGCGCCCAGTCGGCTACGGTAGGTAGTGACCCAGCCGGCGCCAGCGGAGCCAGTGTCCGTCCCCGTTCCACGACCAGTAGATCAGGAAGGCCTTGCCGCGGATCTTGTCCCGCCGGACGAAGCCCCAGTAGCGGCTGTCCTGCGAGTTGTCGCGGTTGTCGCCCATGACGAAGTAGGAGCCGTCGGGCACCTTGAGCGGCTCGCAGGCGTAGGCGTAGCCACAGGAGGTGGACGGCGGCCCCGAGAACGAGCCCGGCCGCACGTAGGGCTCGTCGAGGAGGTGGCCGTTCAGGGTGACCCGGTTGTCCCGCACCTGGATCGTGTCGCCCCCCACCGCGATGATGCGCTTGATGAAATCGCGCGTCTCGTCGTTGGGATACTTGAAGACGATGATGTCGCCGCGGTGCGGATCGCGGATGCCCGGCAGGTGAAGATCGGTGAACGGCACCTCGGCCCCGTAGAGGAACTTGTTGACCAGGATGTAGTCGCCGATCAGCAGGGTGTCCATCATGGAGCCGGAGGGGATCGTGAACGCCTGCACCGCGAACTGGCGGATGAACAGCGCCAGCAGCACCGCGATGATGATCGCCTCGGAGTACTCACGGAAGAGCGACTTGCGGAGGGTCTTGACCGCGGACCCCGGGGGCGCGGTGTCCCGCTCGGGACGAACCTGGAGGTCGTTCATGGCGCTCAGCTCTTCAGGACCGACAGGAACGCCTCCTGCGGGACCTCGACGCGGCCGACCTGTTTCATCCGTTTCTTGCCTTCCTTCTGCTTCTCGAGCAGCTTGCGCTTGCGCGTGATGTCGCCGCCGTAGCACTTGGCGGTGACGTTCTTGCCCATGGCCTTCACCGTCTCGCGGGCGATGACCCGGCTGCCGATGGCGGCCTGGATCGCCACCTCGTAGAGCTGGCGCGGGATCACCGCGCGCAGCTTCTCGGCGAGGGACTTCCCCTTCTCGTACGCCTTCTCCCGGTGGACGATCGTGGACAGCGCGTCGACCGGGTCCCCGTTGAGCAGGATGTCGAGCTTCACCATGTCCGAGGGCCGGAACTCCAGGAACTCGTAGTCGAACGAGGCGTAGCCCTTGGAGATCGACTTCAGGCGATCATAGAAGTCGACCACGATCTCGCTGAGCGGGAAGTCGAACTGGATGTGCACCCGCTTGCCCACGTACTCGAGCGACTTGTGCTCGCCTCGCTTCTCCTGGGCCAGCTTGTAGATCTCGCTCATGAACTCGGTGGGCACGAAGATCGAGCCGCGCACGTAGGGCTCCTCGATGCGGTCGATCCGGTCGGGGGGCGGCAGCTTGGACGGATTCTCCACCTCCAGCACCTCGCCCGCCATGGTCACGACCCGGAAGCGGACGCTCGGGGCGGTCACGATGAGCGAGAGGTTGAACTCGCGCTCGAGCCGCTCCTGGACGATCTCGAGGTGCAGCATCCCCAGGAAGCCGCAGCGGAAGCCGTAGCCCAGCGCCAGCGACGTCTCCGGCTCGAAATTGAACGCGGAGTCGTTCAGCCGCAGCTTCTCGAGCGCGTCGCGCAGGCCCTCGTAGTCGGTGTCCTCGATGGGGTAGAGACCCGCGAAGACCATCGGCTTGGCGTCGCGGTAGCCCGGGCACGGCTCCGCGGTCGGTCGCAGCACCTCGGTGACCGTCTCGCCGATCTTGGCGTCCGCGACCCGCTTGATCGAGGCGGTGAGGTAGCCGACCTGGCCCGCGGTCAGCTCGTCCACCGGCCGCATGTCGGGGGAGAAGACCCCGACCTGCTGGACCTCGTAGGTCTTGCCGTTGGACATGAGGAGGATCCGGGTGCCCGCGCGCACCCGGCCGTCGAACAGCCGGATGTAGACCACCACGCCCTGGTAGGAGTCGTAGAAGGAGTCGAACACCAGGGCCTTGAGGGGGGCCTCCACGTCGCCCTTCGGCGGCGGGATGCGGGCCACGATCGCCTCCAGCACGTCGGGGACGCCGGTGCCGTGCTTGGCCGAGATGGCGAGCGCCTCGTCGCCGTCCAGGGTGAGGATCTCGGTGATCTGGTTCCGGGTGGCCTCGACGTCGGCCGCGGGCAGGTCGATCTTGTTGATGACCGGGATGATCTCGAGCCCGCCGTCCAGGGCGAGGTAGAAGTTGGCCAGCGTCTGCGCCTCGACCCCCTGCGCGGCGTCCACGATCAGCAGGGCCCCCTCGCACGCGGCCAGCGAGCGCGAGACCTCGTAGGAGAAGTCCACGTGCCCGGGGGTGTCGATGAGATTGAGGGTGTACTCCCGCCCGTCCCGCGCCCGGTACAGCAGGCGGACGGTGTGGGCCTTGATGGTGATCCCGCGCTCCCTCTCCAGGTCCATCGAGTCCAGCACCTGGTCCACCGCCTTCTTCGCGTCCATGGTCCCGGTCAGCGACAGGAGGCGGTCCGCCAGGGTGGACTTGCCGTGATCGATGTGGGCGACGATGGAGAAATTGCGAATCAGATCGATGGCCATCCGGCTAAGAATACCACGCCGTTGCGCGGCGCACCCGGCTCGTCCGAGGTGCGCAGCGCGGCCGGCCGGGTGGAGGCGCGTCCCGGGCTGGCGCAGGAGCTGGTGCGGAGCCAGGTCGACGTGATCCTGGCCATCGCGCCGCTGTCGATCCGCGCCGCGCGCCAGGCCTCCTCGACCGTCCCCGTCGTCATGGCGCTCGGCGATCCGACCACCCTCGAGAGGCTGGCCCGGCCGGGCGGCAACGTCACCGGCGTGACCGCGCTCGCCGCGGAGCCGGCGGGCAAGCAGGTCGAGCTGATCAAGGAGGCGCTGCCGCGCGCCACCCGCATCGCGGTGCTGCGCAACCCGGACCAGCCGGTCCACGCGGCGAAGCTCCAGCACGCGGAGGCGGTGGCCCGGGCCCGCGGCGTGCGGCTGATCGTGACCGAGGGCTGCTCCTCCGAGCGGACCAGATCATCGACTGAGTCGCGCGCCGCCTACCGGCGCGCGTGGGCGGGGACGGTGGTGTGGCCCTCGACCACGGCGGTGAAGCCCAGCTGGGCACCCGCCCCGATCTGGACGTGGGAGCCCACGATGCAGTCCTGCAGGATCGCGTCGGGGCCGACCGTCACCGCGTCCCACAGGATCGCGCCCTCGACCCGCGCGCGGGGTCCGATGACGCAATCGCAGCCCAGCACCGTGTTGGGGCCCACCCGGGCGCCCGCCTCCACCCGGGTGCCGGCGCCGATCACGCACGGCCCCGCGAGGGTGGCGTCGGCGGACACGCGCGCGCCCGGAGCGATCCGGAGCCCGTCGGGGCGATCGCCGGGCGGCGCGGCGTCGATGGCGATCCGGCCCGCCATCAGGTCGAGCTGGCCCTGCCGGTACTTGGCGGGGTTGCCGATGTCGAGCCAGTAGTTCTCCGAGACCCAGCCGTAGAAGGGCACGCCGTCGCGCAGCAGGCCGGGGAACGTCTCGCGCTCGATGGAGACCGCGCGCCCGGTCGGGATCGCGGCCACCACCGCCGGGCGCAGCACGTACACGCCCGCGTTGACGGTGTCCACCGTCGCGCGACCCGGCGGGGGCTTCTCGATGAAGCTGCGGATGCGTCCGTCCGCCTCCAGCTCGACCAGGCCGTACTGGCTCGGATCGGCCACCCGGGTCAGGTAGATCGTGGCGTGCGAGCCGCGGGCGGCGTGGAAGGCGAGCAGCGCGGTCAGGTCCGGGTCGGCGAGGATGTCGCCGTTGAGCACGACGACCAGGTCGCGCACCAGGTCCACCGCGTTGCGGATGCCCCCCGCGGTGCCGAGCGGATCGGTCTCCACCGCGTAGCGGAGGCGGACGCCGTGGGCGGCGCCGTCGCCCATGATGCGGCGCACCTCGTCCACCAGGTAGGAGCAGGAGAGCACCACGTCGGTGATCCCGTGCCGGCGGAGCAGGGCGAGCTGGTAGGCGAGGAACGGGATGTTCAGGAGCGGGACCACCGGCTTGGGGGTGGTCAGGGTGAGCGGCCGGAGGCGCGTGCCCTGGCCGCCGGCGAGGATGACCGCGGTTATCTGGCCGGGGTCCAGGGCTCCGCCTCTCCGATCAGCATCACGGGGATGCCGTCCCGGATGGGATACGCCTTGCGGCAGGCCGGGCAGATGATGCGGGTCTCCTCGAAGATCAGGTCCCCCTTGCACGCGGGGCACGCCAGGATGGACCGCAGCTCCTCGTCGATCATTTCCCGAGCTCCTCCTGGAAGAAGCGGAAGGTGCGGCCGAGGCCCTCCGAGAGCGTCACCGAGGGCTTCCAGCCGAGCACGCGCTCGGCGTGGGCCGGGCTCAGGCAGCTGCGCCGCTGCTCGCCGGGGCGAGGGGGCGCGTGCTGAGCCGGGATCGTGGAGCCCGAGACCGCGATGAGCGCGCGGTAGAGCTCGTTCACGGTCGTCTCCACGCCGGTGGAGATGTTGACCGGTCCGGTGACGTGGGGCCGCTCGAGCGCGGCCAGGTTGGCGGCGGCCACGTCCTCCACGTAGGTGTAGTCGCGGGTCTGGTCCCCGTCGCCGTTGATGATCGGCGACTGCCCGGTCAGCAGCCGGTGACAGAAGATGGCGATGACGCCCGCCTCGCCCTGCGGATTCTGGCGCGGTCCGTAGATGTTGGCGTAGCGCAGCGAGATGCCGCTGATGCCGAAGATGCCGCTCCAGGCGTTGACGTAGTGCTCCATCGCCACCTTGGTGATGCCGTAGGGCGAGATCGGCAGCGTGGGATGGGTCTCCGGGGTCGGGATCACGTCGGTGTCGCCGTAGCCGGCCCCGCCGCTCGACGTGTAGATGATGCGCCGGACCCCGAAGCGCCGGCAGCAATCGAGCAGGCCCAGACCGCCGATCACGTTGACGCTCGCGTCGAAGGCGGGATCGATCACCGAGCGGCCCACCGAGGCCTGGGCGGCGAGGTGGGCCACCACCTCCGGCCGCTCCTTCTCGAACACCTCCCCCAGGCGCGCGTCGCGCAGGTCGATCACGTGCAGCCGCGCGCGCGGGTTCACCCAGCGGGGATCGCCGGTGGTGAGGTTGTCGACGATCGCCACGTCGTGGCCGGCCGCGATGAAGCGATCCACCACGTGCGAGCCGATGAAGCCCGCTCCGCCGGTCACGATGACCTTCACGGCTGGACCACCAGACGCCGGCACCAGTCGATGGTGCGGCGGAGCCCCTCCTCCACCTCGATCTTGGGCTCCCACCCGAGCAGGCGGCGGGCCTTGGTGATGTCGGGCTGGCGCACCTTCGGATCGTCGGTGGGGAGAGGGCGGAACACGATCTCGCTCCGCGAGCCGCTCATCTGGACGATCTGCTTGGCGAGCTGGAGCAAGGTCATTTCCCTCGGGTTGCCGATGTTCACCGGCTCGTTGACCGGCGCCTGCATGAGCGCCCAGATGCCCTCGACCAGGTCCGAGACGTAGGTGAACGATCGGGTCTGCGAGCCGTCGCCGAACACGGTGAGCGGCTCGTGGCGGAGGGCCTGGCGCACGAAGGTGGGGATGGCCCGCCCGTCGGTCAGCCGCATGCGCGGGCCGTAGGTGTTGAAAATGCGCACGATGCGGGCGTCGAGGCCGTGCACGCGGTGGTAGGCCATGACCATGGCCTCCGCGAAGCGCTTCGCCTCGTCGTAGACCCCGCGGGGGCCGACCGGGTTGACATTGCCCCAGTAGTCCTCCCGCTGCGGGTGTACCAGCGGATCGCCGTAGACCTCGGAGGTGGAGGCGAGCAGGAACTTGGCCCGCTTCTCCTTGGCGAGGCCGAGGGCCTTGTGGGTCCCCAGCGCGCCCACCTTCAGGGTCTGGATGGGCAGCTCCAGATAGTCGATCGGCGAGGCGGGGCTCGCGAAGTGCAGCACGTAGTCGAGGGGGCCGCCCACCACGATGTAGTTGGTGACGTCGTGCTGCACGAACAGGAAGCGGGGATCGTTGATGTGGGCGATGTTGTCGGTGGAGCCGGTGAGGAGGTTGTCCATGCAGACGACCTCACAGCCCCGGGTCAGCAGGAAGTCGCACAGGTGAGAGCCGATGAAGCCGGCCCCGCCCGTCACCAGCACGCGCACCGGGTGTTCCTCAGCCGGCCAGAACGGGCTTGCGCCCGATCGAGTAGTACTCGAAGCCCAGTCGCCGCATGCGCTCCGGCTCGTAGAGGTTGCGGGCGTCGAAGATGAGCCGGCGACGCAGCAGCCCGCGCAGGCGGTCCAGGTTCAGGTACTTGAACTCGTTCCACTCGGTGAGCAGCGCCACCGCGTCGGCCCCGGTGGCCGCCTCGTAGGCGGACTCGCAGAACACCACCCCCGGCGGCATCAGGAGGCGCGCGTTGTCCATCGCCACCGGATCGTAGGCCCGGACCTGGACCCCCGCCGCGTGCAGGGCCCGCACCACCTCGAGGCTCTTGGCCTCTCGCATGTCGTCCGTGTTGGGCTTGAACGCGAGCCCCAGCACCGCGACCGTCTTGTCCTCCAGCGGCCCCATCGCCTTGCGCATCATCTCGACCAGGTGCCCGGCGCGCTCCTTGTTGATCTCCACCACCGAGCGCAGCAGCTTGAAGTCGTAGCCCAGACGCGCCGCGGTGTGGATGAGCGAGTCCACGTCCTTGGGGAAGCACGAGCCGCCGTAGCCCAGACCGGCCTGGAGGAACTGCATCCCGATGCGGGAGTCGAGCCCCATGCCCTTCATGACCTGGGTCACGTCGGCGCCGGCCGCCTCGCAGATGTTGGCGATCGCGTTGATGAACGAGATCTTGGCGGCGAGGAACGCGTTGGACGCGTACTTGATGACCTCCGCGGAGGGCAGGTCGGTGATGATCATCGGCCGCTCCAGCGGGGCGTAGAGCTCGACCAGGGTCATGGCCACCTGCTGGTTCGGCGCCCCGATCACGATGCGATCGGGCCGGAGGGTGTCCTCGATGGCCGAGCCCTCCCGGAGGAACTCGGGATTGGACACCACGTCGAAGTCGAGCGGGCGGGGCTGGTGCTTGGTGATCACCTCGCGGACGAACTCGCCGGTGCCCACCGGCACGGTGGACTTGTTCACGACCACCTTGTACCGGTCCATCGACCGGCCGATCTCCGCGGCCACCGCCTCCACCTGGGAGAGGTCGGTCTCGCCGGTCTCCTTGGGGGGCGTGCCGACCGCGATGAAGATCACGTCCGCCTGACGGACCGCGGAGGCCAGGTCGGTGCTGAACGTGAGCCGGCCGTCGTTGGTGTTCCGCACGACCATCTCTTCGAGGCCGGGCTCGTAGATCGGCATCTGGCCGGCCCGCAACGCCTCGATCTTCTTCACCGCGTTGTCCACGCAGATCACGTCGTTGCCGAGATCGGCGAAGACGGCGCCGGTCACCAGCCCCACGTAACCCGTTCCCACGACGCAGATGTTCATCGGTCACGCCCTCCAGACGGAGCCTCAGGATAGCAGCGACCCGGCCGCCGCGCCAACCCGGTCCCGAATTCGGGTTACGTCAGGGCGTGGCGGATCAACCGCTCGCCCACCATGACCAGGAACAGCAGCAGCAGGTAGAAGTTGGAGAAGAGGAAGAGGGAGAGCCACCCGCGCGGGTTCTCGGGCCGGCGCGCGAACTTCTCGGCGAGCCAGATCAGGCGCCCGCCCAGGGCCGCCGCCGCGATCAGGGCCGCGGGCCCGCCGACGCCGAAGGTGGGCGCGGCGAGCGACCACGCGGTCAGCGCCAGCGCGTAGACCAGGATGAGCCGCGCGGTGCCCTCGACGCCGACCCGCTCGGAGACCATCGGGAAGCCGCCCGCCGCGTAGTCGCCGCGATAGCGCAGGGCGAGGGCCCAGAAGTGCGGCATCTGCCAGAGGAACAGGATCCCGAACAGGATGATCGCGCCCGCGTCGGTGACCGCGCCGCCCCCCGCCACCCAGCCGATGACGGGCGGGATCGCGCCCGGGATCGCCCCCGGCACCGCCGCGAAGGGCGAATGCGTCTTGAGCCACGGGGTGTAGACGCCGTTGTAGAAGGCGCTCGCGATCAGGCCCAGCCCGCCGGCCACCGGCCCGACCCCGAGCCACAAGAGGGTGGCGCCGGCCGCGATGCCGGCCAGCGAGAAGGCCAGGCACTGGGAATGGGTGAGGCGGCCGGAGGGCAGCGGGCGACCGGCGGTGCGCGGCATCAGCGCGTCGCGCCCGCGCTCCTGCACCTGGTTGAGCGCGGAGGCGCCGCACGAGAGCAGCATGACGCCCGCGAGCATCAACAGACCCTGCGCCCACGGGAAGTCGCCGCCGAGCGGCGCGCGCAGCATGAAGCCCGCGCCCGCGGAGACCAGCACCAGCAGCACGATGCCGAACTTCGACAGCTCGACGTACGCGCCGAAGCGCGCGGCCACCCCGAGGGCCGAAAGCCCGCGCGAGGACGCGGCGGCCGCCCTAGGCGGCATGGACCACCCGTCGTTCCGCGCCGGGACGGGCCGCGCCCTCACCGCCCGCCATCCGCCAGCAGCCCGCCTCCACGCTCGCCCACACCAGGGTGGCCCAGAGCGCGTAGCCGACCGCGGCATGGGTCGCCCGCACCGCGGGGGTCAGCTGGAGCAGCACGGTGGCCACGCCGAGGGAGACCTGCAGCACCGCGAGGGCGGCCACGAGCCGGCTGACCGCGGTGCGTCCGGCCACCGCCAGGTGCACGAAGACGCCCAGCAGCATCACCCCGAGCCAGCGGTGCACCCAGTGGACGGTCGGGAGCCACCCGCTCGGGAGCAGATCGCCGCTGCAGAGCGGGAAGTCCGGACAGGCGAGCCCCGCGCCGGCGTGCCGGACGTAGCCGCCCAGGGCGAGCTGGACCAGCAGCACCACCAAGGCCGCCCGGGCCAGCCTCCGCGTGCGCTCGGGGTCGGCCGGCCGCGCGCGATCCGGCCCCCGGAGGCCGAGGGTGAGCACGATGAGGCCGCCCAGGATCAGCAGCGCGTTCACCAGGTGCGCGGTGCTGACCAGATCGGGCAGCTTGAGCAGCACCGTGACGCCGCCGAGGCCGATCTGCACCAGCAACAGCAGCGGCAGCAGCCACGCGAGCCGCCGCAGCCCCGCGGACGCGCGGCCGCGCAGGGTGGCCACGCTGGCGGCCAGGATCAGCACGGTGGCGGCCAGGGCCGAGAGCCGATGCCCGTACTCGATCAGCACGTCGGCGCGCAGCGGCGGGACGATGGAGCCGTGGCAGAGCGGCCAGTCCGGGCAGGCGAGGCCGGAGCCCGTGGCGCTCACCACGTTGCCGAGGGTCATCAGCAGGAACACCGAGACGACCGCGGCGAAGGCGATCCTAGCGCGCACGGGTCACCACCGTGTTGGTGGGCACGTCGCGGTCGTCGCCGCCCGCGTGCTGCCAGCGGAAGAAGACCACCGAGAGCGCGATCAGGAAGACCAGGCCGCCGGGGATCCACATGATGAGTCCGCCCAGGTGCTGGTCGATCCGGGGCGTGAGCGCGTCCCACACCCGCGGCGACGCCGCGTAGTACGGGTAGAGCAGGCTGTCGGCCATCGCGATGAAGATGGCCACCATCACCATGGGCAGGCCGACCACGAAGAGGTACAGCATCTGCACCGGGTAGGGCGCGCGGGGCAGCTCGGGCAGCGGTGAGAGCAGGGGCCACCAGAGGATCACCGAGGCGGCCATGATCATCAGGTGCTCCACGATGTGGATGGGATGCTGCTCCATGGCCAGGTTGTACAGCGGGGGCAGGTGCCACGCCACCAGCACCACGTTGAACGTCGCGAACGCGCCGATCGGCCGGGTCATCGCGCGGCCCAGGGCGAGCAGGCGCGGGTCGCGCAGGAGCGGGCGCGCCATCCAGGCCGGCACGCCGTGCAGCAGCAGCGGCGGCATCGCGAACACCAGCAGCATGTGCTGCACCATGTGGGCGCTGAACAGGTAGTAGTCGGAGAGGTCGTGGATCGGGCCGGTGAGGGCGACGAACAGCACGCCGAGGAATCCCGCGAACGACGCCACCTTGTGGGGCTCGATGTCCGCGTCCGGATCCAGGCGCCGGCGCCACAGGGTGGCCGCCCCGTAGGCGACGCCCGCCACCAGGAGCCCGCCGACCACGACCGGATCGGCGTGCCAGCGGGTCCACGGAAAGCCGTCGGGCCCGAGGGGCGGCGGCCCCGCGGGCCCGGGTACTACGTGCGCCATATCAGAGGACGACGCGCGGCAGGAGCACGAAGGCGCTGAAGAGCGCCATGACGGCCAGGATGATCGCGATGGCGATGATCAACGGTCCCACGAACAGCGCGCGCATGACGGGGTGGTCGTACTTCAAGTGCATGAAGAAGCCCACGACCAGGAAGAACTTGATCGCGGACATCGCGAGCAGGCTGAGGACGAGCACCGTGCTCGGGATGCCCGGGATGTACAGCGTGGCCACCTCCACCGCGGTGATGATCGCGAGCGCGATCGCCACGTTGATGTAGGTGCGGACGGTGGCGTGCCCGCCTCCTCCTCCGTGGGGCGCGGAAGCAACGGCGTGATGGTCGGCCATCTCGCGGCTCCTAGGGGATGAGGTAGATGACGGTGAAGATCGCGATCCAGACGATGTCGACGAAGTGCCAGTAGAGGCCGGCGATCTCCACCTTGGTGTAGTCGCGCGCGTCGATCTTGCCCCGCAGCGCCAGCATCACCAGGATCAGCAGCCAGATCACGCCCCCGGTCACGTGCGCGCCGTGGAAGCCGGTGAGCACGAAGAAGGTGGAGCCGAAGAGGCTGGTGGAGAGCTTCAGGCCGTGGTGCAGCGCGAAGGTGGTGAACTCGTAGACCTGGTTCAGCACGAAGTGCAGCCCGAGCATCGCGGTCACGAAGAGCCACCCGGCCGCCTTCTTCACCCGGCTCTCCTGCAGGGCGGCGAGGGCCAGCACCATGGTGAGCGAGGAGGCGAGCAGCAGGGCCGCGCTGTACGAGGTGAGCGGGATGTCGAAGACCTGGTGGGGCAGCGGCCCCGAGATCGACTTGCCCTTGTAGGCCAGGTAGGTGCCGATCAGGGACCCGAAGAACATGCAATCGGAGCCGAGGAAGGCCCACATGCCCACCTTGCGGTTGTCGAGCCCGGTGGTGCCGATGTTGGGGTCGTGCGCGTGCGCGACGGCGGAGGCGTGATCGACCACGGCGGCTCTCCTAGTGCCCGTGCCCGGCGGCGGGCCGGTGCAGCTCCATGGCGAACTTGTACATCAGCCACAGCGTGAGCAACCCGCCGATGACGACCTGCACCATGCTGATCATCAGCCCGGAGACCATCACCGCGAGCGCCAGCGCGAGCAGGAGCGGCCAGAACGAGGTGTCGGGCATGTGGATGGCCGCGATCTCGGCCGCGGTCACCGGAGCCGGCTTGGGCCTCGGGGCGCCTCCGTGGCCGTCGCCGTACTTCTGGAGCCAGAAGTCGTCGCGGTCGTGCACCTGCGGGATGCGCGCGAAGTTGTAGACCGGGGGCGGGGAGGGGATCGACCACTCCAGCGTCCGGGCGTCCCAGGGGTCGTTGCCCGCGACCGCCCCGCTCCGCCGGGTGCGGAACACGTTGACGATGAAGAACAGCAGCGACACCCCGATGAGGAAGGACCCGATGGTGGAGATCAGGTTCCAGTGGTTCCACCCCAGGTCCGGCGCGTAGGTGTAGATCCGCCGCGGCATCCCGATGAGCCCCAGGTAGTGCATGGGGAAGAACGTCATGTTGAAGCCGATCAGCATGGTCCAGAAGTGCCAGCGCCCGAGCGTGTCGTCGAGCATCTTGCCGGTGATCTTGGGCCACCAGTAGTAGATGCCGGAGAACAGGCCGAAGATCGAGCCCCCGAACAGCACGTAGTGGAAGTGGGCCACCACGAAGTAGGAGTCGGTCTGCTGCAGGTCCACCGGCGGCGAGGCGTGCATGACGCCGGACAGGCCGCCCATGGTGAACATCGCGATGAAGCCGAGCGAGAAGTAGAGGGGGGCTTTGAAGCGGATCGAGCCCCCCCACAGCGTGCCGATCCAGTTCAGGATCTTCACCCCGGTGGGCACCGCGATGAGCATGGTCGAGATCGAGAACGCCGCGTCCGCCACCGGGCCCATGCCCACCGAGAACATGTGGTGGCTCCACACCCCGAAGCCGAAGAAGCCGATCATGATGCCGGAGTAGATCACCACCGGCGCCCCGAAGAGCGGCTTGCGCGCGAAGGTGGGCAGCACCTCGGAGACGATGCCCATCGCGGGCAGGATCAGGATGTAGACCTCGGGGTGCCCGAAGATCCAGAAGAGATGCTGCCAGAGCAGGGGGTCGCCGCCCGCGGCGGGCTCGTAGAACAGGGTGCCGAAGAAGCGGTCGAACATGAGCAGGATGAGCGCCACCGTGATCGCGGGGAACGCGAGCACGATGAGGAACTGGGTCACGAAGCTCATCCAGACGAAGACCGGCATTCGCATGAGGGTCATGCCGGGCGCGCGCATGTTGATGATGGTCACCAGGAAGTTGAAGCCGGCCAGCATCGAGGACAGGCCGAGGATCTGCAGGCCCAGCATCCAGAAGTCGATGGTGTGGCGCGGGGAGAACTGGGTGGTGGTCAGGTTGGCGTAGCCGAACCATCCCCCGTCGGGGGCCATCCCGAACAGCCAGCTCGAGTTGAGGAACAGGGCCCCGGAGAGGAAGATCCAGTAGGAGAGCGCGTTCAGGCGCGGGAACGCGACGTCGCGCGCCCCGATCATGAGCGGGATCATGTAGTTGAAGAAGGCCGCGCTCAACGGCATCACGGCCAGGAAGATCATGGTGGTGCCGTGCATCGTGAACAGCTCGTTGAAGCGCTCCGGCCCCACCAGGGTGTTGTCGGGCCGCGCGAGCTGCAGGCGCATGATGAGCGCCTCGATGCCCCCCACCAGGAAGAAGATGAACGCGGAGGTTCCGTACAGGATGCCGATCCGCTTGTGATCGACCGTCGTGAGCCAGGACCAGACCGTACCCCAGAAGGTCTCGGTCTCGGCCTTCGAGCCGTGCATGAAGGCGGCCTGCGTGGCCATGGCGTCTCCCTATTTCAAGCTGAGCAGGTAGGCCGTGATGGCCTTGCTCTGCTCAGGGGTCATGCCCAGGTTCGGCATGAGGGCCCCGGGCTTCATGTGGTCGGGGTTCTCGATCCACTTCGCGACGTTGTCGGGCGTCGTGTCGATGAGCGCGCCCGCGAAGCGCGTGCGGCTGGCGAAGTGGGTGAGGTCGGGTCCGATGTGCCCGGCCGAGATCCCGGAGATGGTGTGGCAGCCCACGCAGGCCGACGAGCTGAAGATCGTCTTGCCCTGCTGAGCGAGCGGGTCAGGCGATTCCACCGGCGGCGCCTGCTGCTGCTTGACCCACTTCTCGAAGTCGGCCGGCTCGTGCACGTACACCCGGAACCGCATGTTGGCGTGCGAGACGCCGCAGTACTCCGCGCACTGGCCCGGGTACTCGCCGGCCACCTGCGGCGTGAGCGTGAGGTGGTTCACCCGGCGCGGCACCACGTCGCGCTTTCCGCCGAGCTGCGGCATCCAGAACGAGTGGATGACGTCCGGGGCGTTGAGCAGGAAGGTGGCGGTCTGCCCCTTGGGGAGGTGGAGCTCGTTGGCGGTGGTGATCTTGAACTGTGGATAGCGGAACTCCCACCACCACTGGTGGCCGAGCACGTCCACCCGCAGCGCGGTGGCCGCGGGCGCCTCCTGCGTCTTGAAGATGACCCGGATGGTCGGGATCGCGAACACGAGCAGGATCACCGCGAAGGCGATGGTCCACCCCACCTCGAGGGTGGTGTGCCCGTGGATCTGCTTGGGGATCGGCGCGCCCGCGCGGTCCCGGTAGCGCCAGCACACCCAGACCAGCACGGTCTCCACCGCGAGGAAGATGCCCAGGGTCCACCACGAGATCAGCATGAAGATGTCGTGGATCAGCATCCCGAAGTCGGACTTCGGGATGACCGTGGTCATCGGGGTGTCCCAGTTCCAGCCCACCGCGCTGCAGGAGCAGGCCAGCAGCAGCACCGCGCCGAGCAGGCAGGCGAGGGACCAGTCGAAGCGCCGCCGGAGTCGGGGCGGGGTTGGGCGGGGGGTCGTCACGAGATGGCTCCTCTTAGCGCGGGGTCGCCGCCGACTGGGTCGGCGCCCCCGTCGCCGCGACCGCGGGCCGGTGGACGTCGACCACGGCCACCCAGCTGCGGGCGGCCAGGAAGAGCACGAGCAGCAGCGGGATACCGGTCCAGAGCCAGTCCGTTCCCCGGCGGGCGCTCCGGGGCGACACCGACCGGCGCGAGCGAAGCACGAACGCCAGGGACCGGGCCTGAACGACCAGGAAGACGGTCAGGACCAGGGCCAGCAGCAGGTGCACTATCGTGGGCACAACATCCTCAATTGAAATGGTGGCGCCGGAAGTCAGGCGGAGTGTACTTGATCCCGCAGACCCTTGCCAAGTGGAAAGTTTCACATGCGCGCGCTCGACGCGCGGCGGCTCAGGAGGCCAGGCGCAGGAGCGTGTGCAGCAGCGCGTTGGTGCCGCGCCGGATCGCCTTCCAGTCGCTCATCTCGTCCGGCCGGTGGCTCCGCCCCCCGCGGGACGGGATGAAGAGCATTCCGGCGGCGGTGATCGCGGCCAGATTCTGCGCGTCGTGCCCGGCGCCGGAGGGCATGCGCCGGTAGCGCAGGCGCAGCGCGTCGCAGGCGGCCTGCACCGCCTCCATGACCCGGGGCGCGCAGCGCGCCGGCTCGGTGCGCGACTGGGTCTCGACCACCACCCGCAGCCCGCGACGCCGCGCCACCGTCCGGGCCAGGGCCACGCACTCGCGGTCCAGCCGGGCGAGGATCCGGGCGTCGAGCTCCCGCATCTCCTGCATCAGCACCGCGCGCGCGGGGACGATGTTGGAGACGCCGGGGGACAGCTCGATGCGCCCGAAGTTGGTCACGCTCCGGCCGCTGCCCTTGCGCACGATGTGCTCCCGCGCCTTGAGCGCGTACTCGCAGGCGCCCAGGAACGCGTCCTTGCGCCGGGCCATCGGGGTGGTGCCCGCGTGATCGGGCTCGCCGATGAAGGTGAGCCGGTTGCGCCGGATGCCCACGATGCCCTCCACGAGGCCGATGGGGATCCGCGCCTGGTCCAGGTGCGGGCCCTGCTCGATGTGCAGCTCGACGTAGGCGTGGATCGTGCGCGGATCGCAGCGCGCCTCCGCGACCCGGCTCGCGTCGTACCCGGCGCGCGCCATCGCGTCGACCAGCGACTCGCCGTCCAGCGCGCGGAGGGACGGCACCTGCGCCAGGTCGAGACGGCCGGTGAACGCGCGCGAGCCGAAGAGGCTCCCGTAGCGGCCCTCCTCGTCGCTCCAGGCCACCACCGCGAGGGGACGCCGAACCGCCAGGCGCGCCTCCCGGATCGTCTGCAGGCACTCGAGACCGGCCAGCACCCCCAGCGCCCCATCGAGCGGCCCGCCCTCGGGCACGGTGTCGATGTGGGAGCCGGTCAGCACCGCCGCGCCCTCGCCGGCGAGGAACCCGAAGGTGTTGCCGGCCGCGTCCACCCGCGTCTCGAGGCCCGCCGCCTTCATGCGGTCGAGCAGCCACGCGCGCGCCCGCTCGTACGCCGGGCTCCAGCACGAGCGGGTGATCCCGTGGCCGTCCGCGTTGCGACCGAAGGTGGAAAGGGTCTCGATGTGCTCCTTGAGGCGCTCCAGCGAGATGCCCGGGGTGGCCATGGACGCCGCGAGTATACCGCACACGAAGCCTTGACACTTTCTCGCGCCCGCTCGTAATATGGGCACTGAACCTTCGTTCACCCTCATCTCGGTCAACCTCGGTGAGCCGCCACCAGCGCGGGAGGGAGCATGGATTTCTCGCTGACCCCTGAGCAGGAGGCGTTTCGCAACGAGGTCCGGACCTGGCTCGCGAAGTCCATGCGCCAGGACTGGGTGGCGCGCCTGCGCCAGGGCTCCGACATCCCCCGCCCGGAGGCCTACGAGCTGCTGCGTCGCTGGCAGCGGCAGATGTACGAGGCGGGCCTGGTCGGGCTGACCTGGCCGAAAGAAGCGGGCGGGCGCGGCCTCACCTTCATGGAGGAGATGATCCTTCAGGAGGAGATGGCGCTGTCCAAGGCGCCCCCGGTGCTCAACATCCTCGCCATCGGCATGGCGGGCCCCACCATCATCGCCTACGGGACGGACGAGCAGAAGAAGCGCTACCCGCCCAAGATGCTCTCCTGCGAGGAGATCTGGTGCCAGGGCTACTCCGAGCCCAACGCGGGCTCCGACCTCGCGTCGCTGCAGACCCGCGCCGAGAAGGACGGCGAGCACTACGTGATCAACGGGCAGAAGGTGTGGACGTCGCTCGCCCACATCGCCGATTGGATGATGCTGCTGGCCCGCACCGACCCGTCCGCGCCGAAGCACAAGGGCATCACCTACTTCCTGCTCGACATGAAGAGCCCCGGCGTGACCGTGAAGCCGCTCAAGCAGCTGACCGGCGACGCGGAGTTCAACGAGGTGTACTTCGACAACGTGCGCGTGCACGAGTCGCAGATCCTGGGCGGGCTCAACAACGGCTGGGCGGTGGGCCTCACCACCCTCATGTACGAGCGGCTCGCCCTCGGCTTCGGGCTGCAGGTGCGCCTGCGCATCGCGCTCGACGGCCTCGTGGACATGGCGCGGGCCAGCAAGAAGAACGGGATCCCGGTGACGCAGGACCCGGTGATGCGCCAGAAGCTGGCCCAGCTCTGGATCGACACCGAGGTCTTCAAGTACACCGGCGCCCGCGCGATCACCAGGCTGCTCAAGGGGGAGCTGCCGGGGCCCGAGGCCTCCGCGGGCAAGATGATGTGGGTGGAGGGCCACCAGCGCCTGCAGGAGCTGGCCATGGAGATCCAGGGCGCGTTCAGCCAGCTCACCCACGGCAGCCGGTGGGCGGTGGCGGACGGTTTCTGGCAGCACACGTTCCTGCGCTCGCGCGCCAACTCCATCGAGGGCGGCACCACCGAGATCCAGCGCAACATCATCGGCGAGCGCGTGCTCGGCCTGCCGAAAGGCTAAGCCATGAACTTCGGGTTCAACGACGAGCAGGAGCTCCTCCGCAGCACCGCGCGCAAGTTCTTCGAGAACGAGTGCGGCTCGGACACCGTCCGCCGCCTGATGGAGACGCCCGAGGGCATGACGCCCGAGCTGTGGAAGAAGCTGGCCGAGCAGGGATGGCTCGGGCTCGTCTACCCCGAGGCCTACGACGGCCTGGGGCTCGGGCTGGTGGACCTGGTGGTGCTCATGGAGGAGATGGGCTGCGCGGTGGTGCCGGGGCCGTTCTTCTCGACCGTGATCCTCGGCGGGCTCGCGATCCTGGAGGCGGGCACCGAGGCCCAGAAGAAGGAGTGGCTGCCCCGGATCGCCGCGGGCGACCGGCGGGTGGCCCTGGCCTGGATGGAGCCGAGCGCGCAGCTGGGCCCGGCCGGCGTCACGCTCGGCGCCACCGAGCGGGCCGGGCGCTACACCCTGTCCGGCACCAAGCTGTTCGTGGCCGACGCGCACACCGCCGACGCGGTGGTGGTGGCGGCGCGCACCCGGGCCGGGGCGGGCGCGGAGGGCGTCTCCCTCTTCCTGCTGCCGCGGTCCACCGCGGGGCTCCAGGTGACGCTCCTGCCGACCATGGACCAGACCCGCAAGCTCTGCGAGGTCACCTGCGCGGACGTCACGGTCGGGACGGAGGCGCTCCTCGGGACGGCCCACGCGGGCTGGGCCCCGCTGGCCCGCGTGCTCGACCGGGCGACGGTCGCGCTCTGCGCCGAGATGTGCGGCGGCGCCCAGAAGGTGCTCGACATGACGGTCGAGTACGCCAAGATCCGCCAGGCCTTCGGGCGGCCGATCGGCTCCTACCAGGGCGTGAAGCACCGCGCGGCCGACATGCTGGTCGACGTGGAGAACAGCAAGTCCATCACCTACTACGCGGCGTGGGCCCTCGACGAGGGCGTGCCCGAGGCGGCGCTGGCGGTGAGCATGGCCAAGGCCTACGTGTCCGACGCCTACCGCCGAGTGGCCGCGGCCGGCATCCAGCTCCACGGCGGCATCGGCTTCACGTGGGAGCACGACCTGCACCTCTACTTCAAGCGGGCGAAGGGCTCGGAGTTCACCTTCGGAGACGCCACCTACCACCGCGAGCGGGTCGCTCAGCTCGTGAACCTGTAGCGTTCCGTCCGCCCATGATCAAGCGGCTCCGCGAGCACATGGGCCGATGGATCCGGCGCGACGCGCGCGCGCTGCCGCCGGAAGCCCTGCTCTTCGCCGATCACGAAGAGATCCAGGACATCGCGCGCCAGATCCGCCGCACCAAGGTGGAGCTGGACCGGTCGGTGCTCGCGATGCGCAGCTGGGCCCGCGACCTCGGGCGCCGGCTCGCGGAATCCCCGCGCGGTCTCTCCCGCGGAGACGACCTCCGCGCCCTCGGCGAGACGGTGGGCGGGCTGGCCCACAACTTCAACAACTCGCTCGCCGCGATCCTCGCCTACACCGAGCTCATGCTGCGCGAGAGCGAGTCGGAGACCGCGCGCCGGCGGCTCGCGGTGATCCGCGACGTGGCCCTCGAGGCCTCCGCGACGGTGCGCAAGCTGCAGGAGTTCGTGTCGCGTCAGCCGCAGGTGGCCTTCGGCCCGGTGGGATTGCCCGCGGTCATCGCGGAGGCGCTCGAGCTGACCGCCCCGCGCTGGCGTGACGAGGCCCAGCGCAAGGGCGCGGCGATCACGGTGACGCAGGACATGGAGGCGCTGCCGCCCGTCGAGGGCAACGCCTTCGAGCTGCGCGACGCGCTCGTGCGCCTGATCCACAACGCGGTGGACGCCATGCTCCGGGGCGGCACGCTCGCGATCCGGGCCGCCGCGGAGGCGTCGGGGTGGGTGGTGGTCGAGGTGCGCGACTCCGGGATCGGGATGTCGGAGGAGACGCGCCGGCGCCTCGCCGAGCACGCGCGGAGCCTGCAGCCCGGCCGGGGCGCCGGGCAGGGGCTCGCCCACGTCCACGACATCATCGAGCGGCACGGCGGGAGCGTGGCGATCGAGAGCGAGATCGGTCGGGGCACCACCGTGCGCCTGCGCCTGCACGCCAGCCGCTTCCAGATCATCCCGGCCTCCGAGGGGATGGCGGAGCGCCAGGTCGCGCCGGAGAAGGCGGCCCGCGTGCTGCTGGTGGACGACGATCCGCGCCTGCTGAGCGTGCTCTCGGACGTGATGGGCAGCGAGGGGCACGCGGTGACCACCGCGGCCAACGGGCAGGAGGCGCTGGCGGTCTTCGATCCCACCGCGCACGACGTGGTGATCACCGACCTCGGCATGCCGAAGATGAACGGCTGGGAGGTCGCGCAGGGGGTGAAGATGCGCTCGCCCTCGACCGCGGTCTTCATCCTGACCGGGTGGGGCGAGGGGGTGTCCGCGCACGAGTCCATGCAGTACGTGGACCGCGTGATCGCCAAGCCGGTCTCGGCCGAAGCGCTGCTCGAGCAGCTCGCCGGCCTGACGCGCTCGCGCATCGCGCCCGCGTGACCGCGCCCACCGCTTCGCCCGCCGTCCCGCGCCCCGCCGCCTCCGTCCTGCTGGTCCGCCCCGGCGCCCGCGTGCCGGTCGAGGTCTACATGATTCGCCGCCAGAAGAGCATGCGCTTCCTCGGCGGCTTCTACGCCTTCCCCGGCGGCAAGGTCGAGCCCACCGACGCGAGCCCGGCGGCCCTGTCGCGCTGCTACGGCGTGTCCGCCGGCGCCGCGCTCCACGCCTTCCCGGAGGTCGAGGGGATTCCCCCGCTCGCCTACTGGGTCACCGCGGCCCGCGAGCTTGTGGAGGAGACCGGGCTGCTGGTCGGCTGCGACGCCCAGGGCCGTCCGGTGGATACCGCGGCCGCGGTGACGCGGGCGCGCATCGAAGCGCTGCGGCACGCCCTCGCCGCGGACGCGGGCGCGTTCGCCGGACTGCTGGAGCGGGAGGGCTGGTACCTCGATCTGGGGCCGTTCCGCTACCTCTCCCACTTCATCACCCCGCCGTCGAGCCCCATCCGCTTCACGGCCCGCTTCTTCCTGGCGCCGGTGCCGGCCGGGCAGGAGCCGCGCCTGCTGGGCGGCGAGGCCTCCGAGGGCTTCTGGATCGATCCGGCCGAGGGCCACCGGCGCTTCCTCGCCGGCGAGATGCAGATGGCGGAGCCGGCCGACTGCGGGTTGCGCTACCTGGCCGGCTTCGAGGACCTGGACGCGGTGTGGAGCGCCCATGCGGACGGTCGCCACAAGTTCCACGGCATCACCGACCGGATCGAGGCGGCCGGCTACTCCATCGCCCGAGGCAAGAGGTCCGGGGGCTGAGCGGGCAGGGCATGGAGAACGCGGCCGCCCTCTTCGTCGACGCGCCGGTCGAGGAGGGCCTGGGCGACCAGGTCGCGCTGGTCGGCCCCGGCGGCCCGCTCACGTTCGGCGGCCTCCAGCGCCTGACCGATCGCGCCGCCCTCGGCCTGCGCGCCCGCGGCGTGGAGCGCGAGGATCGGGTCGCGCTGCTCATGGCCGACGGGCCCGCCTGGGCCGCCACGTTCTTCGCCGCGCTGAAGCTGGGCGCGGTCGCGGTGCCGCTCAACACCCGTCTCGCTCCCGCCGATCTGGCCACGGTGCTGGCCGACTGCCGGCCCCGGATGCTGGTGGCCGACCGTGCGCTGCTGGAGGCCGCCGACGTCGATGCGCTCGCCCTCGGGGCGCGCGCGGTGATCGAGGCCGACGCCCTGGTGGCCGACCCGGCGCCGGTCGCCCCGCTCGTGCCCGAGCCGGTCGGGCCGGACGCGATGGCGTTCTGGCTCTACACCTCCGGCACCACCGGACGCCCGAAGGCGGCCGTGCACTGCCATCGCACGCTGCCGGCCTGCCGCCACTTCTCGGAGCTGCTCGGCGTCTCCGCGAAGGACCGGGTGTTCGCCACGTCGAAGCTGTTCTTCGCCTACGCGCTCGGCAACGCGCTGCTGATCCCGCTTCACGCGCGCGCCTGCGCCTATCTCCACCCGGGCTGGCCCGATCCCGCCGAGGCCGCGCGCATCGTGCGCGAGTTCGCGCCGACCCTCTTCTTCTCGGTGCCGACCGTCTACGCGCGGCTCCTGCGCGCCGACCTGCCCGGGGACGCGTTCCGCTCCGTGCGCCTCTGCGTCTCGGCGGGCGAGCGGCTGCCGGCCGAACTCTACGAGGCGTGGCGCGCCCGGTTCGGGGTCGAGCTGCTGGACGGCATCGGCGCCACCGAGACCGTCTTCATGGTGCTCTCGAACCGTCCCGGGCAGAGCCGCGCCGGCACCACCGGACTGCCGGTGCCGGGGACGGAGGCCCGCCTGCTCGACGCGGAGGGTCGTCCGGTGGCGGACGGAGAGGAGGGCGTGCTGTGGGTGCGGACGCCATCGCAGGCCGCCCACTACCACCAGCGGCTCGACCACTCACGCCGGACCTTCGTGGGCGAGTGGTTCCGCACCGGCGACGTCTACCGCCGCGACCCGGACGGCCACCACGTCCACTGCGGTCGCGAGGACGACTTTTTCAAGGTGGCGGGGCAGTGGGTGGCGCCCGCCGACATCGAGACCGTCCTGCTGCGCCACCCCGGGGTGCTCGACGGCGGGGTGGTGGGCGCACCGGCGGCGGGCGGGCTCATCAAGCCGTTCGTGTTCGTGGTCCCCCGTGACCCCGCGGGGTCTCCGGAGGCGCTCGAGGGCGACCTCCGGCGCTATCTCGACGGCGCCCTCGCCCCGCACCAGCGGCCGCGGGCCATCCGGGTGATGCGCGAGCTGCCGCGCACCGCCACCGGCAAGCTGCAGCGCTTCCGGCTGCGGGAGCTGGCGGCCGAGCTGCCCGGCTGACCCGCGCGCCCGCCGCGCGACGGGTGACGTATACTTCCGGCGCCCATGATCCGCCACGCCCTCTCGGTCAAGGTGCGCTGGAGCGAGTCCGATCCGGCCGGCATCGTCTTCTACCCGCGCTTCTACGAGTGGTTCGACCTCGGGACCGAGGCGCTCTTCGAGTCGATCGGGCTGCCGTGGACCGAGATGTTTCCGGCCGAGGGGATCGTGGGCGTGCCCATCGTGGAATCGGGGGCCCGCTTCGCCTCCCCGGTGCGCTACGGCGACGTGGTGCGCATCGAGACCGCGGTGGCCGAGGTGCGCGAGAAGACGTTCCGGGTGGAGCACACCGTCGCGGTGGGCGCGCGGCACTGCGCCTCCGGCTTCGAGGTGCGGGCCTGGGTGGCGCAACCCGACCACGCCGGCGGTCCGCTAGCGGCCCGGCCCATCCCAGCCGTGATCGTCTCCCGCCTCAAGGGCGAATGACGGCACCGGGTCGCGGATCGCCAACGGTAGTCCGCGGGCATGGGGGAGTGCGGGGGCCATTTCGGGGCCCCCGCAGCTGAAGAGCTTGAAGAAGTAAACCGTCGCCCGCCCCGCCCCGTTTCGCAAATCGCGGCGATTTCGTGTAGATTTGTGGCGCCTCGGTGCCGGTGACGGCGCCGGCCAACCTCATCGACCAGTCTTCAGGAGGACAACACGATGGCAGACGTAACCCGGCGGAGGTTCCTCGGCACGGCGTCCCTGGCGGCGGCCGGCGCGGCGATGGGGCCGTGGGTTCGACGGACGAGCGCGCAGGCGGGGCCGGTCAAGATCGGTCTGGTGCTGCCGTACTCGGGCGTCTACGCGGTGCTCGGCGAGTCCATCACCCAGGGCATGGAGCTGGTGTTCGCGCGCGAGAACTGGACGGTGGCCGGACGCAAGATCGAGATGATCAAGGAAGACGACGAGATGCAGCCGCCGGTGGGCATCCGCAAGACGGAGAAGCTCATCGACTCGGACAAGGTCGACATCCTCACCGGGCCGGTGCACAGCGGCATCCTGATGGGCATGCGCGACAAGGTCCACAACAGCAAGACCATCCTGATCGTCTCCAACGCGGGCGCGGACGCGATCAGCCGCGGGCGGTGCTCGAAGTGGATCTTCCGCACCTCGTTCTCGAACTGGCAGCCGAACCATCCGATGGGCGATTGGGTGGCCAAGCACGTGGCGAAGGACGTGTTCATCGCCGCGCCCAACTATCAGGCCGGCAAAGATCAGCTCGGCGCGTTCAAGGAGACGTTCCTGGCCGCGGGGGGCAAGCTGGTCGGCGAGGACTATCCCAAGCTGGGCGAGACCGACTACGCGCCCTATCTGACGAAGATCCGCCAGTCCGGCGCCAAGGCGGCCTACTGCTTCTTCTCCGGCTCCGACGCGGTGAACTTCGTGAAGCAGTACGACCAGTTCGGCCTGAAGCAGTCGATCAAGCTCACCGGCGCCGGCTTCCTCACCGAGCCCGACGTGCTGCCCGCCCAGGGCAAGTCCGCACTCGGCGTGATCACCGGCCACTTCTACACGCCGCTCCTCGACAACCCGACCAACCAGCGCTTCGTGAAGGAGTTCCAGGGCAAGTTCGGCGGCAAGATGCCGGACGGCTTCGCGTGCCAGGGCTACGACACCGCGGAGGTGATCGTCCACGCGCTGAAGGCGGTGAACGGCAACACGCAGGACAAGGAGCGCCTGGTCGACGTCATCGCCAAGACCGAGTTCGACAGCCCGCGCGGGCGGTTCCGGTTCGACCCGAAGACGCACAACGTGATTCAGCCGTTCATCTACATCCGCGAGGTGCGCGAGGTGGCGGGCGGGATCAACAACGTGCCCATCGACAAGGTCGCGAACGTGGCCGACCCGGGGACGGGCTGCACGCTTCCCGCCTAGTGCCGCGGGGCAGGCGGGGCGGCCGGCGTGCCCTTGTTCGATGAACCGCTCACCGGGCACGCCCGCCGCTCCGCGCCCCCTCTCCGCTCCGCGGGTGGACGGGCGCAAGCCCTCGCCGCGTCCATCGCCTCTGCTGCTCGTCCCGCTCCCGGTCGCCCAGCGCCGCCGCAGGCCGTGCGGCCGATTCCGGTGAGCCATGCCGGTTGATGTGTTCGGGCAGGCGCTGAATGGATTGGCGTACGGGGTGCTGCTGTTCCTGCTGTCGGTGGGCCTCACGCTGATCTTCGGGATGCTCGACGTGGTGAACCTGGCGCACGGCTCGTTCTACATGCTGGGGGCCTACGCGGGTCTCTCGCTGATCGCGGCGACCGGCAACTTCTGGCTCGCCCTGGTGGCCGCCCCGCTCGCGGTGGGGCTGATCGGCGCGCTCATCGAGCGGTCGTGCCTGCGCCCGCTCTACCGCCGGCCGCCGCTCGATCAGGTGCTGCTGACCTTCGGCTTCATCTACCTCTTCGAGGACGTGGTGAAGTGGATCTGGGGCGGGCGCATCCGCTCGATCCCGCCGCCCGATCTCTTCTCGGGCTCGGTCTCCCTCGGGGGGGCGGTGATCCCGTCCTACCGGCTGTTCGTGATCGTGTTCGGGCTCGCGATGGCGGTGCTGCTGTTCCTGCTCATCGAGCGAACCCGTCTGGGCGCGATCATCCGCGCGGGCGTGTTCGACGCGGAGATGACGGCGGGCCTCGGGATCAACATCCACCGGGTGTTCACCGCGGTCTTCGCGTTCGGGGCCGCGCTGGGCGGCCTCTCCGGCGTGATCGCGGGGCCGATCCAGTCGGCGTATCCGTCGATGGGGGTCACCATCCTGATCCCGGCCCTGATCGTGGTGGTCGTGGGCGGCCTCGGCAGCCTGAAGGGCTCGCTGATCGGGAGCCTGCTCATCGGCCAGGCCGAGACCTTCGGCAAGGCGTGGCTGCCCGAGGCGTCGATGCTGATCATCTACGTGGTCATGGCCGCGATCGTGGTGGTGCGACCCCAGGGGCTCTTCGGCCGCCCGCTCAAGTGACGGGCCTCCGCCTCCTCGCCGCGGTGCTGGTGGTGATCGGGCTCGGCCTCTTCCCGCTCGCCGCCGGCACCTATCCGGTGAAGCTGCTGCAGGAGATCCTCATCTGGGGCATCTTCGCCATGAGCCTCGACCTCCTCATGGGCTACGCGGGCATGGTGTCCTTCGGCCACTCCGCGTTCTTCGGCGTGGGCGGGTACGTGGCCGCGCTGGCCCTGGCCAAGAGCCCGGGGCTGGTCTCGGCCCTGCTGCTGCCCGCCGTCGCCGCCGGCCTCGCCGCCCTGGTGATCGGCTTCTTCTCGATCCGCGTGAGCGGCGTGTACTTCATCATGCTCACGCTCGCCTTCTCCCAGATGTTCCACGCCTACACCTTCCAGGTTTCCTGGCTCGGGGCCGAGGACGGGCTGGTGGGCATCCCGCGGCCCGCGATGCCCGGCGTTGACCTCGCGAGCCTGCGCGGCTTCCACGGCTACCTGCTGGTGCTGGTGGTGCTGGCCGCTCTCCTGCTGTGGCGCGTGGTCTCCTCGCCCTTCGGCCACGTGCTGCGCGGCATCCACGAGAACGAGGCGCGCATGGCCGCGCTGGGCTACGCGGTCGATCGCTACAAGCTGCTCGCGTTCGTGATCGCGGGCGTGGTCGCCGGGCTGGCCGGCTCGCTCTACGTCCAGTTCAACGGCTCGATCACCCCGGACGCCTTCTTCTGGAAGACCTCGGGCGAGGCGCTGCTGATGGTGATCATCGGCGGCACCGGCACGCTGGGCGGCGCGGTGCTCGGGGCCGCCGCGTTCATCCTCCTCCAGAGCCTGGTGAGCACCTACACCGAGCGCTGGATGCTGATCCTGGGGGCCACCTTCATCCTGTTCGTGCTGTTCGCGCCGGGCGGCATCGTGGGCGCCCTGCGCGGCCGCATCGGGCTCCGGGCGTGAGCGCGTCCGCGCCCCTGCTGGCCGTCGAGGCGGTGAGCCGCTCGTTCGGGGCCCTCAACGCGCTCGCCCGCGTGTCGTTCCAGGTGGCCGCGAGCGAGCGGCGCGCGATCATCGGGCCGAACGGGGCCGGGAAGACCACGCTCTTCAATCTCATCACCGGGCATTTGGCGCCCAGCGGCGGCCGCATCCTGCTCGACGGCGCGCCCATCGAGGGATTGCCCCCGCACCGGGTGGCCCGGCGCGGGCTCTCCCGATCGTTCCAGCGCAACAACCTCTTCCCGTCGCTCACGGTGCGCGAGAACCTCCGGCTCGCCGCGGCGGCGGGACGGCCGGGCACCTGGAACCTCCTCGGCCGGGTGGGGAGGGGCCGCGAAGCGCTCGACCGCGCGCGGGAGGTCGCGGAGACGGTCGGGCTCGCCGCGCGGCTCGACGAGCCGGCCGGCCGTCTGTCCTACGGGGAGCAGCGGCAGCTGGAGGTCGGGGTGGCGCTCGCCACCTCGCCGCGCCTGCTGCTCCTGGACGAGCCCACCGCGGGCATGTCGCCGGAGGAGACCCAGCGCATGGCCCGCATGCTGGAGGCGCTCCCGCGCGAGGTGACCCTCCTGATCATCGAGCACGACATGGACGTGGTCGGCTCGCTCGCCGACCGGGTCACCGTGCTGCACTACGGCGAGGTCCTCACCGAAGGCACCTTCGCGGAGGTGAAGGCCGACCCGCGGGTGTACGAGGTCTACCTGGGGCACGCGTGAGCCTGCTCGACGTCGAGAACATCCACACCTACTACGGCGAGAGCCACGTGCTGCACGGGGTCTCGCTGCGGGTCGCGCCGGGCGAGGCGGTGGCCCTGCTCGGGCGCAACGGGGCCGGCAAGACCACCACCATCCGCAGCATCGTCGGCTTCACGCCCCCGCGAACGGGCCGGGTCCTCTTCGACGGTCGGCCCATCGAGCGCTGGCCGTCCTACCGCATCGCGCGGAGCGGGCTGGCCCTGGTCCCGCAGGGTCGGCGGATCTTCTCGCCGCTCTCGGTGCGAGAGAACCTGCTGCTCGGGGCCCGCGCCCAGGGCTGGACGCTGGAGCGGGTCTTCGCGCTGTTCCCGCGCCTGCGGGAGCGCGCGCTGCAGTCGGGCGGCACGCTCTCCGGCGGCGAGCAGCAGATGCTGGCCATCGGCCGCGCGCTGCTGACCAACAGCCGCCTCATCCTGCTGGACGAGCCCTCCGAGGGCCTGGCCCCCGTGATCGTGCGCGACATCGGCCGGATCCTGCTCGCCCTGAAGGCCGAGCGGCTGTCGCTCCTGCTGGTCGAGCAGAACTATCACCTCGCCCTGCGGGTGGCGGACCGGGTGTACGTGATGAACAAGGGGCAGGTGGTCTACGAGGGCACGCCCGCCTCGCTGGAGGCGGACGAGGAGGTGAAGCGGAGGTATCTCGGGGTGGCGTGAGGACGCGGGTCGGGAAGGCCCGCGACGGGTGCTACACTCGGGCCCATGACCTGGATCGATCCGGGCTTTCCGAAGACGGCCACTCCCAGCGACCTGGTCGGCCGGGTGCTCGGGCTCAATCCGGGCATGATGACCGGGCCCGGCACCAACACCTACCTCGTGGGCCGCACGCGTCCGGTTCTCATCGACACCGGCGCGGGCGAGGCCGACTACCCGGCGCTCTTCCAGGGCTACCTGCGGCAGCGCGGCTGGCGGCGGCCGGAGCGCATCATCCTGACCCACCGGCATCGCGACCACCTGGGTGGGGTGAACCAGCTGCGCGAGCTCTTCCCGGGGGTGCCGGTGGCCAAGATGATCCACCGCGACTCGAACCTGCCCGAGGACGTGGAGACGCTCGAGGACGGCGACACGGTGGAGATCGACGGGGCCACCTTGATGGCGGTCTACACGCCCGGTCACGCCTCCGACCACCTCTGCTTCTTCCTGAAGGAGGAGCGCGCGCTCTTCAGCGGCGATCTCATCCTGAACGGCTCGACCACCGTGATCCCGGAGGACGACGGCGACCTCGGCCTCTACATGGAGTCGCTGGCGCGGGTGCAGGCCCTCGGCGTGCAGCGCATCTATCCCGCCCACGGGCCGGTCGTGGAGGACGGACCGGCCAAGATCGCGGAGTTCATCGAGCACCGGCTCCTGCGCGAGCGGCAGATCCTGGAGGTGCTGGGCGGCGGGCCGCGCACGATTCCCGAGATCGTGAAGGTCGTCTACGCGCAGGTCGACACGCGCCTGCACAAGGTGGCGGGGCAGTCGGTGCACTCGCACCTGCGGAAGCTCCGGGCCGAGGGGCGGGTGACCGAGGAGACCCGGGCCTCCGCGCCGTCCCGGTGGTCGCTCGCCTAGCCGCGTCCGGCGCATGCGGTCGCTCCCGGCGCGCGCGGCTCGGATGATCGCGTGACGCTGCTGGCCAACGGCCGCATCCACACCATGGATGCCGCCGGCTCCGTGGTCGATGCCCTCGTGATCCGCGACGGGCGCGTGGCCTTCGCGGGCCGTCGCGACGCGGTGAACCCGGCGGTGGGCGAGCCGGTGATCGATCTCGGCGGCCGCACCGTGCTGCCGGGACTGGTCGACGCGCACGGGCACCTCATGCTGCTGGCCCGCGCCCGGCTCGAGCTGGACCTGTCCGCGGCCCGCTCGGAGGAGGAGATCGCGGCGATGGTGGCCCGCGCCGCGCGGGACCTGCGGCCGGGGGAGTGGATCGCCGGGCGCGGCTGGGACCAGACGCGCTGGCCCGGGCAGGCCTTTCCCTCGCGCGCCTCGCTCGACCGCGCGGCGCCGGGACACCCGGTCGCGCTCGTGCGCGTCGACGGCCACGCGACGTGGGCCAGCGGCGCGGCGCTCGAGCGCGCCGGCGTCACGCGCCGCTCGACCGATCCGGCCGGCGGCGTCATCGTGCGCGACGCCGGGGGCGAGCCCACCGGGCTGCTCATCGACCTGGCCCAGGACCTGATCCGCGGGCTGGTGCCGCCGCCGTCGGAGGCGCGCTTCGACGCGGCGGTGGAGGCGGTGATCGCGGAGTGCCTGGCCAAGGGGCTCACCGGCGCGCACGAGCCGGGGCTGGATCTCGCCGCGGTGGCCTCGTACACGCGCCTCATCGGGCGCGCCCGGTTCCCGTTCCGGGTGGTCGCCGCGCTCTCCGGCAAGAAGGCCTGGGGGCAGTACCGCGATCGCGGCGGCCCCGAATCGGTCGGCGACGGGCGGCTCACGGTGGGGGCGATCAAGCTCTGGCTGGACGGCGCGCTGGGCTCGCGGGGTGCCGCGCTCCACGCGCCGTACTGCGACGACCCGGAGAACACCGGCCTGGTCCTGGTTCCTCCCGACGAGGTGCTGCGCCTCACCCGCGAGGCGACCGCCCGCGGCTTCCACGTGTGGGTGCACGCCATCGGCGACCGCGCAAACACGCTCGTCCTCGACGTGTTCGAGCGCGTGCTCGGCGACGGCGGACCGCCACCCCGGCTCCGCGTCGAGCACGCCCAGATCCTCACTCCCGCCGACATCCCGCGCTTCGCGCGCCTGGGCGTGGTGCCGAGCATGCAGCCCACCCACTGCACCTCCGACATGCGCTGGGCCGGCGAGCGCCTGGGCCCGGAGCGCCTCGTGGGCGCGTACGCGTGGCGGTCGATCCTGGACGCGGGCTCGTACGTGGCGGGCGGCTCCGATTTTCCGGTGGAGGACGCCAATCCCTTCCACGGCCTCCACGCGGCGGTGACGCGGGCGCCGCGGGAGGGCGACCATCCCGGCTGGCAGCCCGAGCAGCGCATGACCCGCGAGGAGGCGGTGCGCGCCTTCACGATCTGGAACGCGCGCTCCATCGGGCGGGAGGCCGAGCAGGGGTCGCTCGAGCCGGGCCGGCGGGCGGACCTGATCGTGCTCTCCGAGGACGTGTTCGCCTGCCCGGCCGCGCGCATCGCGGCCATCCGCCCCCTCCTCACGATGGTGGGCGGCGTGGTCGCGCACGCGGATCAGGAGCTGGCCGCGAGCTTGCCGAGCAGCGTGAGCAGGGCCGCGCGGTCCACGTCCGACACCAGCGCGTAGCCCAAATCGCCCTCCCGCCACAGGATCGTGTTGAAGCCGCGCGCGCTGGTGACGTGCGCCTGCACGGGCCCGACCGGCGTGAGCCCGCGCCGCGACCACGGGAGCCCCTCGGCCCGGAACACCAGCAGCGTCACCACGTGGAGGCGGTGGTTGAACACGAACACCGCCGCCTTGCGGTCGAGGTAGTAGCCGACCGCGCCGCCCCGCAGCGGGAACTCCGCGTCGCCCTCGAACCGGACCACCGGCGCGAAGTCGAGACGGCCCTCGAACCACGGCTTGACCTGGTGGATGCCGCCGCTCGCGATGTCGAGCGGATGCTGGGCGCCGAGCACGCGCAGGTGATCGTTCACCGCCTCCGTCACCATGACGGCGCCGCCGTCCCCCACCTGCCGGTCATAGACCGGCACCAGCGCCAGCACCACCACTGCCGCGGCCAGCGCGGGCACCAGGGCGCGCCGCCAGCGGACGCCCCACCCGGCCCGCGCTCCGCGCCCGCGAGCCGGGTCCTCGGCACCCCCCGGGGCGTCGGGCGGCGGCACCGGCAGCCCGGTCGCGGCCCAGCTCGCGGCGAGCCGGCGCTTGAGGGCCAGGGGCGCGCCACGCTGCGGGAGGCGGTGCTCGAGGGCCTCGTCGAGCAGGGCGTCCGCGGCCGCTTCGTGCGCGCAGGCGGGACAGCCGGCCACGTGGGCGTCGAGCGCGGCCCGAGCCTCGTCGGACAGCCGCCCGCGCCGGGCGTCCACCAGCAGGGCGCGCGCCTCGTCGCAGGTCACGGCGCGTAGTCCCGCAGCTTCTCGCGCAGCGCCGCGCGGGCGCGGGCGAGACGCGACTTCACGGTGCCGACCGCGCAGCCCACCACCTGCGCGACCTCGCCCTCGGTGAGGCCTTCCAGGTCGAGGAGGATCACGGTCCGCGCCTCCTCGGACAGGCTCTCGAGCGCGCGCTCGATCTCTTCCCCGACCACCTTGCGGAGCCGGTCCAGCTCGAGGTCGCCCCGCAGCCAGTAGGTGCTCTCCGGACCCGGCGCCCCCGCGACCACGGTGTCCAGGCCGCCCACGGTCGGGTTGTGGCGCTCGTGGCGGTGGTGGCTGAGGAACGTGTTGCGGAGGATGCGGAAGAGCCACGCCTTGAGGTTCGTCCCGGGCGTGAACTGGTGCGCGGCGGAGAGAGCCCGCGCGTAGGTCTCCTGCACGAGGTCCTCCGCGTCGACGGGGCTGCGGGTGAGATGGCGGGCGAGGTTGTAGAGGGTGTCCGCGTAGGCCAGCGCCTCTCGCCCCAGCGCGGCGGCGTCGACCCGCTCGCTTGCCATGCCGAGATCATAGACCGCGTTCACGTCGCCGCGCCATCGATGCTCCGTCCGTCCACCGTAACGCCCGGAGGCCCGCTTCGTTCCCGCGGAACCAATGCGGCGGTCCCGCGTTGGCAGGGACGAGGAGGAACCGAATCATGCGAATCCCGATCACGACGATGCTGGTCACCACCATGACGGCCCTGCTGCTGGTGGGGCCGGCGCGCGCGCCGGCGCAGATGGACACCGCGCGCGTCGAGATCCAGGCCCACGGGTTCAGCACGCCCACCCTCACCGTGAAGCCGGGTACCACCGTCACGTGGACGAACCGCGACGACGACGTGCACACCGTGACGTCCGTCGCCAACCGGTTCCGCTCTCCGGGGCTCGATACCGGGGAGACGTTCTCGTATACCTTCACGCAGCCCGGGACCTACGAGTACTTCTGCACCCTGCATCCCCTGATGACCGGCACGGTGGTGGTCACGCCGGTGAGGAGCGGATCATGAGCGAGCGGGACGGCATGGAACGGCGTGACTTTCTCTCCTGCATGGCGTGGACGGGCGGCGGGCTGCTCTGGTCGCTGGCGGGGGGCGTGCCGCGCGCGCGCCTCTTCGGGCCGGGCGCCGCGGAGGCCGCGGAGGACGGCGGCTTCCGCTTCGCGCAGATCAGCGACACCCACATCGGGTTCAAGGGCGGCGCCAACCCCGACGCGCTCGGCACGTTCCGGGCCGCGCTGACGCGCATCGAGGCGATGAATCCGAAGCCCGCCTTCGTGATCCACACCGGCGACATCAGCCACGCCCAGAAGGCGGGAGCCTTCGACACCGTGAAGGAGGCCCTCGCGGGCGTGGGCGTCGAGCGCGTCTTCTACGTCCCGGGCGAGAACGACGTGTTCGCCGACGGGGGCGCCGAGTACCTGAGCCGCTTCGCGGCGGGCGGCCGCGGCTGGCAGAGCTTCGACTACCGCGGGGTGCACTTCGTGGGGCTGGTCAACGTGTTCGGCTTCAAGGCCGGCAAGCTCGGCAGCCTCGGCGCCGAGCAGCTCGGATGGCTCGAGCGCGACGTGGCCGCGCTGCCGGGCAGCACCCCCATCGTGGTGTACGCCCACGTGCCGCTCTGGGCGGTGTACCCGCAGTGGGGCTGGGTCACCGATGACGGGGCGCAGGCCCTCGGGTATCTGCGCCGCTTCGGCTCGGTCACGGTACTGAACGGGCACATCCACCAGATCATGCAGAAGGTGGAGGGCCACGTGACCTTCCACACCGCCCGCTCCACCGCGTTTCCCCAGCCCGCTCCCGGCGCGGGCCCGGGCCCCGGGCCGATGACGGTGCCGGTCGGCGAGCTGCGCGGGATGCTGGGGGTGCGCGAGGTGCGCTACGCGCCGGGCCGCGAGCGGCTGGCGGTGGTGGACACCGCGCTCGCCTGAGGTCGCGCTAGAAGCGGAGCAGCACCAGGAAGCTGGTCGTGGCGAGCAGGTTGCTGCCCGCATGCGCGAGCATGCCGGGCAGCAGGCTGCGCGTCCGCTCGTAGGCGAGGGCCCAGACGATCCCGCTCCAGGTGACCGCCGCGAAGCCCTGCACGCCGTAGCCGTGGGCCACCGCGAAGACCCCCGCGCTCCCCAGGGCCGCGAGCCACGGGGGCAGGCGCAGGCGCAGGGTCGGGTAGAGGAGACCGCGGAAGATCAGCTCCTCGAAGATGGGAGCCCACACCACGCCGTCCAGCATTCCCGCGGTGACTGCCGCCGGCGAGCCCCACAGGAACTCCTCCAGGAAGCCGTCCGCCCAGTGGGAGCTGACCCCGGCCGCGCCGAGCCCGGCGTAGATCAGGCTCTCGCCCACCGTGGAGATGACGAGGAGCACCAGGCCCCAGCCGAGCACCCCCGACCAGCCGCGCGGCGGCCCCAGGCCGAAGGTGTCTCGCACCGTGTCGCCCCGCCAGCGGAGGTACCGCTCGGCCCACCACAGCGCGGGCAGGCCGCCGACCAGGCCCATCAGCGCGGTGACCGGCGGCATCCGCGGCACCAGCAGCACCACCAGTGCCGGGACGAGGAGGTACGCGAAGCCGGCCCGGAAGAACAGGCCGAGCCCGTCGGCGCCGTCCCACCGCGGAGGCAGCGGCGCGTCGGCCACGCGGGCGGACCCGCGCCGGCGCAGGCGCCACGCAACCACCGCCGCGACCACGAGCAGCACGGCCGCGGTGACGGTGAGCGCCCGCACCCGCAGGAGCAGCGCGTGGCCGCGGGCCTCGATGGCGTTCTCGGCGCTCGCCTGCAGCGCATCGTCCTCGACCCGACTGGCGATGCGGCGGACCAGGGTGTCGGTGAACCAGTCGTACCCCAGCTCCTCGCGGATCTCTCCGGCGAGGGCGGCCGCGTCGGCGTCGGGGCCGTCCAGATACGCGGCGGCGAGCCAGCGCGCGTACTGGGGGCCGGATCCCTCCAGCGAGGCGAGATCCTCGATCATGCTGGTGGCCCGGTCCAGCAGGCCGGCCTCCCCGAGCAGGACGACGAGATCCAGATCGCCGCGCGGCGAGCGGTCCTCGTCGTCGAACTCGTCGAAGCGGGCGATCGCGTCGTCGAAGGACTCGGGATCCGATCCGGTCAGCTCGTAGATCCGCCGCTCCCACGCCGCGGTGTGCTCGAAGGCCTGGCGCAGCTCCAGCTCGCGCGAGACCAGCCGTTCCAGGGACTCCTCCGGGCGCTCGAGGTTGGCGAGGGGAGAGCCCCAGTGCACGTAGAACACCGCGACCAGGGCCGCCGTGAGCACCACGTAGAGCGCGGTGGCGAGCCGGGAGAAATACCGGGCGGGCGGGGTGGGCGGCGGTGGGGCCGGGTACACCGCCGGGGACTCGGGAAGCGGCGGCTCCCAGGCCCCCTCGACGCGCGGAGTCAGGATGTGCGGGCCGCGGCCACGAGGGCGGCGAACAGTCGCCGGGCCGGCTCCGAGTGGCCCACCAGCTCCTCCGGGTGCCACTGCACACCGACCACGAAGCGCGACGGGTCGTCCATCTCCGCCCCTTCGACGAGCTGGTCCGGCGCCCACGCCACCGCGGTGAGCCCGCGGCCGAGGCGCTTGATCGCCTGGTGGTGCATGCTGTTGACCTCGAGCTCCTCCGTCCCGAGCGTCGCCGCGAGGCGGCAGCCCGGCGTCAGCCTCACCTTGTGGGTCGGCTGATCGCGCGGCTCCTTCTGGCTGTGCGGCATCTGGGTGCCGGGATCGGTCCCCACGTCCTGGTAGAGGCTGCCGCCGAGCGCCACGTTCAACACCTGAAGCCCCCGACACACCGCGAGCACGGGGAGCCCGCGATCGAGCGCCCCCTGCAGGACGGAGATCTCGAGCGTGTCACGCGCGGGCGACACGTCGTAGAGGGTGGCGTGCGGCCCCTCGCCGAACCGCGCCGGGTCCATGTCACCGCCGCCGGTGAGGAGCAGGCCCCGCAGGTTTTCCGCGAGCCGGCGCATGGATGCGGCCGAGAGCTGCGGCGGCAAGGCCACCGGCACGCCGCCCGCCTGCTGGACCGCGTGCAGGTACGCCGAGTTGATGTAGGCACGCTCCGGCGTCTTGTCGACGGTGATGGAGGTGGTGACGCCGATGAGCGGGGCGCGTCCGATCATGCGGTCATGCTACCACACGGGCGCGCGGGCCCCGGGTAAGTGCGCGTCCGCGTTGGTGTGGGCGCTGTGCTACGATACGCGCCATGACACTCGACTCCGCGCAATACCAGCGAAGTGCCGTGCCGGCGGGCTCGGGCCCGATGACGCAGGTGATGGGACGGCGGTGGATGGTGGCGGCCGGACACCCGCTCGCCGCACAGGCCGCGGCGCGCGTGCTCGCGACGGGCGGCAACGCCATCGACGCGGGCGTCGCGGGCGGCATGATGCTCGGGGTGGTGCACCCCGACATGGTGAGCTTCGCGGGCGTGGCGCCGATCCTGGTCCACCTGGCCGCGACGGGGGAGACCTACGAGGTCTCGGGCGTCGGCCCGTACCCGCGCGCGGCGAGCGCGGAGTACTTCCGCACGCGGCACGGCGGCGACATCCCGATCGGGCTGCTGCGCACGGTGGTGCCCGCCGCGCCCGATTCCTGGTGCGTCGCGCTCGAGCGCTGGGGCACCCGCTCCTTCGCGGACGTGGTGGCGGGCGCGCTGGAGTGCGCGGAGCACGGCTTCCCGACCTCCGCGTTCTCGGCCTCGATCATGGCCAGCAACGCGGAGCGGTACGCGCGCTTCCCGACCTCGGCCGCGCTCTTCCTGCCCGGCGGCCGGCCGCACGCGCCCGGCCAGCTCTTCGTGCAGTCCGAGCTGGCCCGGACCATCAAGGAGATGGTGGCCGCCGAGGCCCGGGCCACCGGGCGCGGCCGCGCGGGCGCCATCCGCGCCGCCCGCGACGCGTTCTACAGGGGCGACATCGCCCGCCGCATCGCGGACTACCACGCGCGCGAGGGCGGGCTGCTCACCTACGAGGACCTGGCCGAGTTCCACGCCGAGGTGAGCCCGGCGCTGCGCACCACCTTCCACGATTACGAGGTGACCTCCTGCGGCTTCTGGTGCCAGGGCCCGGTGCTCCTCCAGATGCTGAACATCATCGAGGCGTACGACTGGCCGAGCCTCGGGCACAACACGCCGCGAGGGCTGCATCTCATGGTGGAGGCGATGAAGCTCGCCTTCGCCGACCGCGAGGCGTACTACGGTGATCCGCGCTTCGTGACGGTGCCGGCGCAGGAGCTGCTCTCGAAGGACTACGCGGCGCTGCGCCGCGGGCTCATCCGGGAAGACCGGGCGTGGCCCGAGATGCCGCCGGCCGGCGATCCGGCGGGCAAGGCGGCGGTGCGCAACGGGCACGTCGCGGGCTCGAAGGTCGGCGCGCCCTCGCACGCGGGCACGCTCGACACCTCCTACATCTCGGTCATCGACGCGGACGGCAACGCCTTCTCGGCGACCCCCAGCGATCCGGGCGGGGTGGACTCGCCGGTCATCCCGGGCGTCGGCTGCGTGGTCTCGCCGCGGGGCTCCCAGGGCTGGCTCGTGCCGGGCCACCCCAGCGAGGTCATGGGCGGCAAGCGGCCGCGGCTCACGCCGGCGCCCTCGCTGGTGACCCGCGACGGGCGGGCGTTCATGGCGTTCGGGACGCCGGGCGGCGACGTGCAGCAGCAGGCGATGCTGCAGGTGCTGCTGAACATCACCGCGTTCGGGATGCCCCCGCAGCAGGCGGTCGAGGCGCCGCGGGTGGCGGCCCGCTCCTTCCCCGATTCGTTCTGGCCGCACGCCAACTCGCCGGGCCGCCTCGACGTGGAGGCCCGCATCGCGCCGGAGACGCGACGGGCCCTCGCCGACCGGGGTCACGTGATCGCGGACTGGCCGGACTACGACTGGCGTGCGGGCGGGGTCTGCGTCTCGATGGTGGGTGACAACGGCGCGCGCCTGGGCGGGGCGGATCCGCGTCGCGGCGCCCACGCCATCGGGTGGTAGCGCCGCGCCACCGCGGGTGCGGTTGCGGCCGCTCCTCGCAGGTCTGCTCGTTCTGGGTGTGCTCGGGGGCGCGGCGCGCCCGCTGGCGGCCCAGCCCGTGCTCCCGCTCCCCGACAAGCTACCGCCCGGGGAGCGGCACCGCCTCGAGCAGATCGCCAAGCGGGCCTTCGCGTCCACCCAGGTGACCTTCGAGCCGTACCCGGTGCGCCCCGAGGTCTTCGAGTACCTGCTCGATCACCCCGAGTTTGCCAGCCACGTGACCCGCGCGATCCGCGCGGCCCGCTACAAGATCTGGCACGAGGACGACGCGCTCTGGCTCGACGACGGCTGGGGCGTGCGCGGCACCTTCTCCCAGGTGTACGCCGAGCCGGGTCTGCGCCTCATGCGCGCGCAGGGCGCCTACCAGTCGGCGCTGCCCGACATCAAGGGCCGCGCGGTGGTGGCGCTCGCCTACCGGTTCGGGCCGGTGACCGAGGGGCGGGCGCAGGTCTCGACCACGCTCACCTCGTTCGTGCAGATCGACAGCACGGTGGTGCGCACCATCGGCAAGATGGGGGGCCCGCTCGTCCAGAAGAAGGCCGACCGCGAGGCCCGCCAGCTCCTCAAGGTGTTCAGGAAGGTCAGCCGCGCCATCGAGGACAACGCGGCCGCGGTGATCGCCAAGGTGCGGGAGCGCCCCGACGTGCCGCGGGCCGAGCTGGAGGAGTTTCGCAAGCTGCTGCGCGTGCCCTGACTTCGACGGGAGGATGACGGGATGACCTCATTGAGCGGACGGACGGTGCTGATCACCGGCGCCGCGCGCGGCATCGGGGCCGCGTGCGCGCGGCGGCTGGCGGCCGACGGGGCGAGGCTGGTGCTGGCCGACGTGGACCCGGGTGTCGAGCGGGTGGCCGCCGAGCTGGGGCAGGTCGCGGTGCGGGCCGACGTCACCCGGCCCGAGGACATCGGGCGGATGGTGGAGGAGCCCTACCGGCGGTGGGGCCGGCTCGACGTGCTCTTCAACAACGCGGGGGTCGTCCGGGTGCAGCCGCTCCTCGACGTGACCCGGGCCGAGTGGGACCGGGTGATGGACGTGAACCTACGCGCGGTGTTCTTCGTGCTGCAGGCGGCGGCCGCCCGCATGGTGAAGCAGGACCTGATCCCCGGCTCCGAGCTGCGCGGCAAGCTGATCCAGACCGCGTCGATCGCGGCCTACCGCGGCGGCAACCCGCTGCTGACGCCCTACTCCGCGTCGAAGGCGGGGGTGGTGAGCCTCACCCGGTCCGCCGCGCAGGCGCTCGCGCCCGAGCGCGTCACCTCCAACTGCGTGTGTCCCGGCGCGGTGGAGACGCCGATGTGGGAGCAGATCGACCGCGAGTGGGGCGGCCTCGAGGGGCGCGGGCCGGGCGAGACCTGGAAGCGGCGCATCCGCGCCATCCCGCTGGGGCGCCCCGAGCGGCCCGAGGACGTGGCGGCCGTGGTCGCGTTCCTGGCCGGCCCCGACTCCGACTACATGACCGGGCAGGCCATCAACGTGGACGGCGGCCTCGTGATGGGCGGCTGAGGGGGCGAGGGCCCGCTCAGCGTCCGGTCGGGGAGTCGACCGGCTGGAAGAACGCGGCCGCCCCGTAGAGGATCTGGCCGACCACGCAGAACCACGCCCACCGGTCGGGATCGGCGGGCGAGCACCGGCGCGGCGTGGACGACTCCTCGGCACGCGCGGACGGGCGGGCCGTGGTCGCGCAGGCCACCAGCAGGCAGGCGCTCAGCAGCGACAGAGCGAGCAGCCCCCCGCCGGTCCGGCCCGCGAGGCCGCCGGGCCGGCCGGGCACTAGGCCGCGGGGACCCGCGCGCCTTCGGGGCGCGGCAGCGCTCCGGCGCTCGAGGGCAGGTCGAGCTCCCGGTTGGCGAGATCCACGGTGACCCGCAGGGCCCGCAGCCCCTGCGCGCCCTGCAGCTCGTCCAGCTCGAGCTCCTCCACGTCGCGGGTGAGGTAGCCCAGGCGCTGCAGGTACTCGATGTACTCGCGCCACTCCGCGGCCTCGGTGGCGTGCGAGTAGACGAGCGCGATCTTGCCCGGCTGGGTCAGGCGCTCGGTGGTGCCGCGGACGACCGCCTTGTCGATCCGCTTCTTGATGATCTCGTAGCGGACGTTGTAGGCGCCGTCCACGTCGAACCGCTTCTCGTCGAAGCGGAATCGGATCGAGAGCGGGGAGTGCTGGATGAGGATCAGGTTGGTGATGTCGAGCATCACGGGCAGCCGATCCTTGAGCCGCTCCACCCGCAGGGCCACCCCGCAGGCCACCATGAGCTGCCAGAGGCGGAGGTTCTTCAGGTAGAGCGGGTCGAAGACGCCGTCCTCGCGGAGGGCCCCGCCCACGTAGATCGTGTAGTCGACCCCGTCCGTCTTCTGCTTCTCGAAGTAGTGCGGGAACATGCCCTGGGCGGCCTGCTCCTCGAGGTCGATGTAGGCGGAGACCGCCTCGTTGATCGCGGTCACGCTCTCGTCGAACTCCTTCCGGCGCGCGTAGACCAGGCCGATCGCCGGATCCACCGCGGCGCGATAGGCGTCGACCCGCGCGCGCACCGACTCCCCGAAGGTCTGCAGGTGATCGAACAGCGGCTCCACGTCCGCCTTCAGGAAGCTCATCACCCCCAGCTCGTCGCCCGAGCGCAGGGTGACCTCGATCTCGGCCACGTGCCCGTCGATGCGGTGGGTGAGCTGGTCCAGGATCGGCAGGGGGCGCGCGTCGTGGGCCGCCCGCAGCACGTCGCGGGCGAGGCCGAGCTGCTTGAGCAGGTCGGCCTGGATGGCCCAGGCCCGATGGGTGGACGAGCCGCGGATGTCCGACACCGCGTAGAGCGGGTACACGTCGCGGAACACGATCTCCGCCATGTCGCGGCCCCCATGCTCGGCGGCGCCGGGATGCTCCATGGCCTCCAGCACGGCCTTCCGGAAGCGCCACTCCACCACCGGGTGGATGGCGGTGAACTGCTCCTTCATGAAGGACTCCACCCGCGAGTGCAGCTCGTCGACGCTGCGCTTCACCGCCACCGAGAAGAGCGGGAGCACCTCCTGGACGCGCGGGGTGAGCAGCGCGTTCAGGTCGCCCGGGTGCGGGGAGCCGAGGCTCAGCATGCCGATCAGCTCCCGCTGGTAGAGCAGCGGCGCCACCATGAGGCTCCGGATGCCCTTCTGGAGCAGCGCGTCCTCCTTGGGGGAGCGGGCGGGCATCGCGGCGAGGTCGTCCACGAACACGGGCTGCCGCGACCACCAGACCTTCTCGAACGCGGAGCCCCGGTAGTCCGTGGTCTTGGCGTGCACCGAGCCCGCGAAGATGCAGCCGTTGGCCTGCTGCAGGTGGTGACCCGAGTTCAGCATCAGGATCCGCTCGCCCTCCAGCGCGGCCAGGGTCAGCTTGATGTCCGGCCGGCGGAACAGGGCGCGGAGCTTCGCCTGCAGCTTCTCGAAGCGGGCGTTGGAGACGATCGACTCCTTGTCGATCAGGTCCCGCTTGATCGAGGAGAGCACCTCCTGGTCCGTCACGTCGGCCGCCTTCACCACCGTGAAGCCGGTGAACCGCACGCTGCCGGGCGGGATGAGGGCGGCCAGGCCCGGGAGATCCACCCCCCGCGCGTCCAGGCGCTGCCGCATCTCGTCGGTCAGCGGCGGGATCGGCTGCAGGCGCTCCACGTCCACGAAGCGGCCGTCGAACTGGATCTTGAAGTGCCGCTCGAGGCCGGTCGCCGGATCGGGCGCGCTCAGGATCAGCGGATAGTCGATGTAGAACTCGATGCCGTACAGGCGCTCCAGCGCCAGCGCGTACGCGTTGACCAGGCGGAAGTCCTTCAGCCCCTGCATGTCGAGGTTCAGGCTGCCGTAGAGCACCCCGTCCGCGCCCATGATGTTCTCGAAGTCGCGGGTGCTGTATACCGAGCGCAGCGTGAACGGGATCAGCGCGCCCATGTAGGCCTTCTGCAGGAAGGCGGGAGGAAACACCGCGCTCATCAGCGCGTCCACCAGCTGGCCGTGCTCGTCGAGCAGCGTGATGTCCTCGAGCGGGCCGGTGAGGGCGGGGACGGCCTGCACCCGGGCCAGCACGCTGCGCGCGTACTCGCCGCGGATGGAGCCGTCCCGGGCCTGCTCTTCCCAGAACCGGATGAGGGGGCCGAAGCTGAACCGGCTCTCGAACGGAAAGTCCTTCTGGATCTCGGCCAGCGATGTCGTCGGATGACCCATGGTCGTCATTTTACTCCTGCTGCGGTCGCCCGCGATCGGCCCGCCCGCCTAGCCCGCCCCCGCGGGCAGCCCCGCGGGGGCGGGAGTGGTCCGCGGCGCCCGCCCGATCGGTGACTCGTCGATCGCCAAGGCCATCGGCACGGCCAGGAACGCCAGCAAGGCCGCGGAGATGAAGGCCCAGGAGTAGGAGCCGGTCGACTGGAAGATCCAGCCGCCGGCCGCCGCTCCGAGCGCGGCCCCGACCTGGTGGGCGAAGAAGATCCAGCCGGACAGCGAGCCGACCGAGTAGCGGCCGAAGATGTTGGCGGTGAGAGTCGTGGTGGGCGGAACCGTGGAGATGTAGTTGAGTCCGAAGATCGCCGCGAAGATGTGCAGCGACGGCACGTTCCAGACGTAGAGGAGGAACAGGAGGGACAGCCCCCGGACGCCGTAGTAGAAGGCGAGCGGACCCTTTCGGCCGAAGCGGTCGCAGATCCAGCCCGAGGCCACCGTGCCGAGGATGTTCATGCCCCCCATGACGCCCAGGGCCTGGGCCGCGTGCATCTCCGAGAATCCGTGCTCGGCCGCGTGCGGGACCAGGTGAGTCAGCACGAGCCCGTTCGAGGTGTACCCGCACACGAATAAGGTGGCGGCCAGCAGCCAGAACGCGGGCACCTGCATGGCGTCGAGCACGCTCGTTCGCCCCTCCGGCGCGACCGGCGCGCGCCCGGTCGGCGCGTCTCCGTGGCCGTATGGACGCAGTCCGCGCTGGCGCGGGTCGTCGCGCACGAAGGCGAGGGTGACCGGCACCGCGACCGCCAGCATGAGCAGACCGAGCCAGAAGAAGGAGTGGCGCCAGCCGTAGCGCAGGGTGAGCCACACCGCCAGCGGCACCACGACCAGCTGCCCGGCCGACATCGCCCCACCCACGAGCCCCATCACGAGGCCGCGGCGGGCCTCGAACCAGCGCGCGGCGAGCGAGGCGCCCGTCGACATGCCGACGCCGCCCGCGCCCAGGCCCATCAGGACGCCCGCGGTCAGATAGATCTGCCAGAGGGCGGTCACCCCCGAGGAGAGCACGGTGCCCACGCTCAGCGTGATGGCGGAGAGCAGGATCACCTGACGCGGCCCCCAGCGGTCCGCGAGCCAGCCCACCACGGGCCCCGCCGCGCCGAGGAGCAGCAGCGAGATGGCGGCGGCGCCCGACAGCGCGGCCCGATCCCAGCCGAACGTGGCCTCCATCGGCTTGATGAACACCCCGAAGACCGCGCGGAGGCCCGATCCCAGCAGCATGACCACGACCAGCGCGCCCAGGACGATCCAGGCGTGGTGGAATCCGCTCCGCGGTGCCGTCACTCGACCCTCCCAGGAGAGGTGAGCAGCCTGGCCGGCTTGCGCCCACGCCCCTTGAGATGACGGACCGGCCACGTCGGATTCCCCGAGGGCGCGGCGGGCCCGGCGCTTCCACGCGGTGGCGTCCGCGCGCGCCACCGTGAAGCGCGCGCAAGACGCGCACGTTCTGCGTGTGCAAGACGACGAAAGGGCTCGACGACCCTTCGACGTCCGGCCCGTCCGACCGCCAACAGCGCGCGCCGCGCGGGCTCGCCGATCCCCGCCAAATCCGCCCCACCCGGACGCCGCCCCCCAATGGCCCGGCGCTTGCTCCGTGAAGGCGGTGTCATGGCGAACAAGCGTGTTCTCGTCGTGGACGACCAGGCGCCGATCCGGGAGCTGGTCGCGGCGGTGCTCAGCGCGGACGGTCACACGGTGGAGACGGCCCGCGACGGCGCCGACGCGCTGCGGCTGCTGGACGGACGTCCAGGCTTCGATCTGATCGTGAGCGACCTCAAGATGCCCGGCCTCGACGGGCCGAGCCTCTACCTCGAGCTGACCCGCCGCTGGCCGGACACCCAGCCGCACCTGCTGTTCATCTCGGGGTTCGTGGACTCACCCGAGTACGCGGGCTTCCTCCAGGGAACCCGGGCGCAGGTGCTGCTGAAGCCCTTCGCGGTGGACGACCTCTCCCGCGCGGTGTCTGCGATCCTGGCCGGCGCCTGAGGCGCCGGCCAGTCCCTCCCTACCGCTTCCGGAAGATGATCCGATCGCCCTCGCCGTCCGCGACCACGGTGTCGCCTTCGGCGAAGGTCCCGTTCAGCAGCTCCAGCGCGAGCGGATCCTGGATCATCCGCTGGATGGTCCGCTTCAGCGGCCGCGCCCCGTACACCGGGTCGTAGCCTTCCCGGGCCAGCAGCTGCCGGGCCCGGTCGGAGATCTCCAGGGTGATCCGCCGGTCGGCCAGGCGATTGACCAGGTGCCGGGCCTGGATGTCCACGATCGCGGCGATCTCGTCCCGTCCCAGCGGCTGGAAGATCACGGTCTCGTCGATGCGGTTCAGGAACTCCGGCCGCAGCGCCTGCCTGAGCAGGTCCATGATCAGCCCGCGCACCCGCGCCGGGTCCTTCTCCTCGCGGAAGAACTGGCTGCCCAGGTTCGAGGTCATGATCACCACCGTGTTGCGGAAGTCCACCGTCCGCCCCTGGCCGTCGGTCAGGCGGCCGTCGTCCAGCAGCTGGAGCAGCACGTTGAAGACGTCGTGGTGCGCCTTCTCGATCTCGTCGAAGAGGATCACCGAGTAGGGCCGACGCCGGACCGCCTCCGTGAGCTGGCCGCCCTCCTCGTACCCCACGTAGCCCGGAGGCGCGCCGATCAGGCGGGCCACCGTGTGCTTCTCCATGTACTCCGACATGTCGATGCGGATCATGGCCCGCTCGTCGTCGAACAGGAACTCGGCGAGGGCCCGCGCCAGCTCGGTCTTGCCCACCCCGGTCGGGCCCAGGAAGAGGAACGAGCCGATCGGGCGGTTGGGGTCGGAGAGCCCGGACCGCGCCCGCCGGACCGCGTTGGAGACGGCCACGATCGCCTCGCGCTGCCCCACCACGCGCTCGCTCAGGCGCTCCTCCATCCGCACCAGCTTCTGCACCTCGGCCTCGAGGAGCCGGGTGACCGGGATGCCGGTCCACTTGGCCACCGTCGCGGCCACGTCTTCCTCGTCGACCTCCTCCTTGAGCATGCGGCCGTGCTTCTGCAGCTCGGCCAGCCGGGCGTTCTCCTCCTCGAGGCGCTTGTCGATGCTCAGGAGGGTGCCGTAGCGCAGCTCGGCCGCCTTCTGGAGATCGCCCCGCCGCTCCGCGTCCTGCATCGCGGCGCGGGCCGCCTCGCCCTCCTCCTTGATCTTCCCGATCGCGGTGATCGCCGCCTTCTCGGCCTGCCACTGGCTCTGGAGCTGGGAGGACTTCTCGCGCAGCTCGGCCAGCTCGGCGTCGATGCGGGCGAGCCGCTCCCGGGAGACCTCGTCGGACTCGCGGGCCACCGACACCCGCTCGATGTCGAGCTGCATGATGCGCCGACGGATCTCGTCGAGCTCCGCGGGCATCGAGTCGATCTCGATGCGCAGGCGCGAGGCGGCCTCGTCGATCAGGTCGATGGCCTTGTCGGGCAGGAAACGGTCCGCGATGTAGCGGTGCGAGAGCACCGCCGCCGCCACCAGGGCCGAGTCCTTGATCTTCACCTTGTGGTGGACCTCGTACTTCTCCTTGAGGCCGCGGAGGATCGCGATGGTGTCCTCCACCGACGGCTCGCGCACCAGCACCGGCTGGAAGCGACGCTCCAGGGCGGCGTCCTTCTCGATGTGCTTGCGGTACTCGTCGAGCGTGGTGGCGCCCACGCAGCGCAGCTCGCCGCGGGCCAGGGCCGGCTTCAGCATGTTGGCCGCGTCCACCGCGCCCTCCGCCGCGCCCGCCCCCACCAGGGTGTGCAGCTCGTCGATGAAGCAGATGATCTCGCCCGCGGACTCGGTGATCTCCCGCAGCACCGCCTTCAGGCGGTCCTCGAACTCGCCGCGGTACTTGGCGCCCGCCACCATGGCCCCGATGTCCACCGCGACCAGGCGCTTGTTCTTGAGGCCCTCCGGCACGTCGCCGGCGACGATCCGCTGCGCCAGCCCCTCCACGATCGCGGTCTTGCCCACCCCGGGCTCGCCGATCAGGACCGGGTTGTTCTTGGTGCGCCGGGAGAGCACCTGGATCACCCGCCGGATCTCCTCGTCGCGGCCGATGACCGGGTCGAGCTTGCCCTTGCGGGCCAGGTCGGTCAGGTCCTTCGAGTAGCGCTGGAGCGCCTGGTACTTGTCCTCCGGGTTCGGGTCGGTCACCCGCTGGCTGCCGCGCACCTCGACCAGCGAGCGGTAGATCGCCTCCGGGGTCACCCCCGCCGCGCCGAGCAGGCGCGCGGTCGCCCCGCCCTTCTCCTGCGCGATGGCGATCAGCAGGTGCTCGGTCGAGACGTACTCGTCCTTGAGCCGCTCCGCCTCCTCCCACGCCCGGCTGATCACACCCTCGAAGCGCGGGGAGGCGTACTGCCGTCCGCCGCCCCGGACCTTGGGGAGCTTCTCGATCTCCGCCTGCACCTGGCGGGCGAGCGCGTCGGGCCGGGCCCCCAGCTTGGCGAGCAGCGGCCCCACCACGCCCTCCTGCTGCTGCAGGAGCGCGAGCAGCAGGTGCTCGGGCTCGATCGCCTGATGATTGGCCTGGTCCGCGAGCGACTGCGCGGCCTGGATCGCCTCCTGCGCCTTCACGGTCAGCTTGTCCAGCCTCATGTCACCTGGTCTCCGCTCTGAGCTGCTTCATCTCCTGGAAGAGCTCTTTTTCTCTCGGGCTGAGCCCGGTCGGAATCGCGATCTGCACCTTCACCAGCTGGTCGCCCACGCCGCCGCCCTTCAGGTGTGGCATGCCGTAGCCGCGGAGCCGGAACACCTTGCCGCTCGACGTCTCGGGCGGGATCTTCATGGACACCTGCCCCTTCAGGGTCGGCACCAGGATCTCGCCGCCCAGCGCGGCCACCGTGACCGGCAGCGGCACCTCCACGTGGAGGTCGTCGCCCTTGCGCTCGAATCGCGGATGGGGCATCACGGTGACCCGCAGGTAGAGGTCGCCCCGGTCGCCGCGACCGCCGCCCGGGCCGCCCGCGGGCACCCGCACCCGCGAGCCGGTGTCCACGCCGGCCGGGATCTTCACGTCGAGGTGGCGCGTGGCCTTGGACCAGCCCCTCCCGTGGCAGCGGGGACAGGGGCGGCCGCCGAGGTGCCCGGCGCCGCCACACCGCTCGCAGGGCTCGTCCAGCTGCAGCGTGATCGCCTTGCGCGCGCCGTGAAACGCCTCCTCGAGCGTGAGCTCGATGCCGGCCTCCACGTCGCCGCCTCGCGTCCCCCGCGGCCCGGGGCCGAAGCCCCCCAGATCCTCGATGTCGCCGAACTCGAACTCGACGCCGCCGGGCCGCGCGCCTTCTCCGCGGAATCCCCCGCCGAAGATGGTGCGGAAGAACTCGGAGAAGCCGCCGAGGTCGCCCTCCTGGCTCCAGCGCACGCGGCCCTCGAACGGCGAGCGGCCGCCTCCGGCGGTGGCGCCGGCCCCGGCCTGCGCGTAGCGCTCCCAGTCCGGACCCAGCGTGTCGTAGCGCTTGCGCTTCTCCGGATCGGAGAGGACCGTGTAGGCCTCGCTGATCTCCTTGAACCGCTCCGCCGCACCCTTGTTGACGTCGGGGTGGTACTTCCGGGCCAGCTTGCGGTAGGCGGTCTTGATCGCCTTGTCGTCGGCCGACCGGTCGACGCCGAGGATCTTGTAATAGTCTTTGTATTCCATAAGTTCAGACCGCACGACGGCGCCGGTCCGGACGGCTCGCGCCCCTCGAGTGGACTCGACTGAAGTGTAGCAGACGCATCCGGACTTGGCTGGCCGGGGCGGCTTTTCCTGTGCGGGCCCCCGGTCTACAATGATCGCCCCGTGGCCAAGACCTGTACCCTCGCCATCGACGTGGGCGGTACCTTCACCGACATCACGTTCACCGATTCCGCCACCGGCGCGCTGTGGGTGGCCAAGACCCCCTCGACGCCGGGCGATCTCTCCTCGGGCTTCATCACCGCGGTGCGGAAGGTGCTGGCCCTGGCCGGGCGCGCGCCCGGCGACGTCCTGCGCGTCTTCCACGGCACCACCACCGCGACCAACGCGATCCTCGAGGGCAAGACGCCGCCCACCGCGCTGGTGACCACCGCCGGCTTCAAGTACGTGCTGGAGATCGGACGGCACGACATCCCACGCCACGGCAACCTCTACGGCTGGTCGAAGCCGCCGCGGCCGATCACGCCGGAGCGGATCTTCGAGGTGACCGAGCGGCTCGGCCCGGACGGCTCGGTCCTGACCCCGCTCGACGAGCCGGCGGCGCGCGCGCTGGCGCGCCAGCTCGCCCAGATGGGCGTGCCCGCGGTGGCGGTGGTGTTCCTGCACGCCTACGCCGACCCGGTCCACGAGCAGCGCATGCAGGCGATCCTGGCCGAGGAATACCCGGGCGTGCTGGTCTCGCTGTCGTCCGAGGTCCTGCCGCAGTTTCGCGAGTTCGAGCGCACCATGGCCACCGCGCTCAACGCGGCGGTGATGCCGCCGGTGAGCCGCTACGTGAGCGTGCTGCGCGACGCCCTCGACAGCCAAGGCGTGCAGGCGCCGCTGCTGATCATGAAGTCGGACGGCGGCGTGACCAGCGCGGCCACCTGCGTGCGCCAGCCGGTGCAGACCGTGCTCTCCGGCCCCGCCGCGGGCGTGGTGGGTGCGGTCGGGGTGGGCCGCGCGGCCGGCTTCGGCGACATCATCTCCATCGACGTGGGCGGCACCAGCGCGGACATCTGCCTGGTGCGCGACGGGCGGCCGGAGGTCACCAAGGACGGCATGATCGGGCCGTTCCCGCTCAAGCTGCCGATCGTGGACATCCACACCATCGGGGCGGGCGGCGGCTCCATCGCCGCGGTCACCAGCGCCGGGCGTCTCACGGTGGGGCCGCGCAGCGCCGGCGCCGAGCCGGGACCGGTGTGCTACGGCCGGGGCGGCACCGAGCCCACCGTGACCGACGCGCATCTGATCCTGGGTCGCATTCCGCCCGCGCTGCTCGGGGGCGAATTGCCGCTCGACGAGCCGGCGGCGCGCGAGGCGATGGCACGGCGCATCGGCCGGCCCCTCGGCCTCGGGGTGGAGGAGGCGGCCGCGGGCGTGATCGAGATCATCGACAACGCGATGGCGCGGGCCATCCGCACCGTCTCGGTGGGGCGGGGCCACGACCCGCGGCGCTTCGCGCTGGTGGCCTTCGGGGGAGCGGGCCCGCTGCACGCCTGCCGGCTGGCGGAGCTGCTCGACATCCCCACCGTGGTGATCCCGCCGCGCCCGGGCGTGCTGTCGACGTGGGGGCTGCTCGACACCGACGTCCGCGCCACCTTCGTGAGGACCGCCGGTCTCGGCGCCCGGCACCTCGCCGAGGCGGGGCCGGCCCAGGTGACGGAGCTGGAGGCGGCGTGGGCCGGGCTCGAGCGCCAGGCGCGTGACTGGCTCGCCGGCGAGCAGGTGCCCGCGGATCGACAGCGCTTCGAGCGCGCCGCCGACCTGCGCTACGAGCACCAGAGCTTCGAGCTGACCTGCACGCTGGGCGAGGGGCCCCTCACCGTGGAGCGGCTGCGCGCGCTGGTGGCGACGTTCCACGCGGAGCACCGGCGCCTCTACAGCTACGACCTGCCGTCGGCGCCGGTGGAGCTGGTCAACCTGCGTCTGACCGCGCTGGGCGCGCTCCCGCGCCGGGCCGCCGGCGTCGTCGACGGCGGAGGCTCGCGGTCGGGCGACGCGATGACGGGCCGCCGCCCGGTCTACTTCCGCGGCGCGGGCTTCGTGGACACGCCGTCGTACGCGCGCGAGGGGCTGACCGCCGGCATGGTCCTGGAAGGCCCCGCCATCATCGAGCAGAGCGACGCCACCCCGCTGGTGGCCCCCGGCTTCCGCGCCCGGGTCGATGCCGCGCACAACATCCTCCTGGAGCGCTCCCATGGCTGAGCCGCGCGTCGACCCGATCACGCTCGAGATCATCCGCGGCAGCCTGGCCTCGGCGATCCGCGACATGGAGCTCCTGATGGAACGGTGCGCGATGTCGCCCTTCATCAAGGAGAAGAAGGACTACTTCGTCGGCATCTTCGACACGCGGGGGCGCATCGTGGCCTGTCACATCTCGGGCAGCGGCCCCGGCATGCTGCAGGCCATCCTGAAGACGTACCCGCTCGAGAGCATGCGCCCGGGCGACGTGTACTGGTTCAACGATCCCTACGTCTCCGACGGGGCGGTGCAGCACCACCAGGACATGGTGTTCGCGGTGCCGATCTTCCACCAGGACCGGCTCGTCGCCTTCGCCACCACCTTCGGGCACTACCAGGACATCGGCGGGCTGCGCGCGGGCTCCATCTCGCCGCACGCCACCGAGATCTATCACGAGGGCGTGCTGGTGCCCCCGGTGCGCATCGTCCGGGAGGGCCAGCTCAACGAGGAAGCGTACCGGATCTTCCTGCGCAACTCGCGGCTGCCCGATCTGGTGGAGGGTGACACGCGCGCGATGATGGCCTCGTGCCGCCTGGCCGAGACCCGCATCGGCGAGCTGTGCGGGCGCTACGGGGTCGGCACGGTCCTCGCCGGGTTCGACGAGATCATCGCCCAGACCGGCGCCCGCGCCCGGCAGCTGTTCCTCGAGCTGATCCCCGAGGGGGAGTGGCGCTTCCACGACTTCCTGGACAGCGACGGCGGCACCGAGGCGCGCCCGTACCGGATCGACCTCACCCTGTCCCGCCGCGGCGAGCACGTGCGCCTCGACGGCTCCGCCTCCGACGACCAGGCGCGCGGCCCCATCAACTTCACCACCAACCCGGGACTGCTGCAGATCGCGTTCGGCCGGTACCTGCAGTCGCTCGACGCCGACCTCGAGGTCAACGAGGGGCTGCTGCGCAACCTGGACGAATGGATCGCGCGCGAGGGCAGCGTGCTCAAGCCGCGCTTCCCGGCCCCGCTCGGCATGCGCGCCAACACCCGGTTCCGCGTCATGTCCTGCATCTTCGGCACGCTCGCCCAGGCCAACGGCGGCCGGGTGCCCGCGGGCTCGCCGGTGTACGTGCTGTACTACTTCCGGGCCTGGGACGCCGCGCGCCAGCGTCCGATCCTCTGCATCGAAGGCCTGGGGGTCGGCCTGGGCGCGCGCCCGTTCGCGGACGGGGTGGACGTCATCTACTACATCGCGCAGGAGAACTACCCGGTCGAGTACGTGGAGCGCGATTTCCCGCTGCGGGTGGAGCGCTACGCGGTGCGCCCGGATTCGGGCGGTCCGGGGCTGCAGCGGGGCGGCACCGGGGTGATCCGCGACGTGCGGGTGCTCGCCGAGCGCGCCGAGCTGGCCACCCGCATGGAGAACACGGTGGTCGCCCCCTACGGGGTCGCGGGCGGCGGGGCCGGACGGACCGGCCGCATCGTGCTCAACCCGGACACGCCCGACGAGCGCGTGCTGCCCGCCCTGGGGGACGGCATCGTCCTGAAGCGCGGCGACCTGCTGCGCTTCGAGACGTGCGGCGGCGGTGGCTGGGGAGACCCGCTCGCGCGCGAGCCGGAGCGGGTGCGGCAGGACGTGGCCCGCGGCTTCGTCACCCCCCGCGGCGCCCTCGAGGACTACGGCGTGGTGGTGGATGAGGTGACTCTCGACCTCGACAAGGCCGCCACCCAGGACGAGCGGGCGCGCCGGGCCCGCGATCTGCCCCTGATCGATCGCGGCCCCGGGTTCGCGCAGGCCGAGGAGCGCTGGCGCGAGTTCCGCGCCTCCCGCCCCTGAGGAGTCGCCATGAAGAGCGTGGAGATCGACCGCAGCAAGCCTCTCGCCGAGCAGCCCCGGACCGGTCACAACCGCTGGCACCCGGATGTGCCGCCCATCCTCGAGGTGAGCGAGGGGGAGGAGGTGCTGCTCGAGACGCGCGACGGCGTCGACGGCCAGCTCGGCTCCACCGTCACCGCGGACGGCATGGCCGCGATGAACGCGGGCGCCGTGCACCCGCTCACCGGGCCGGTGCTGGTCAAGGGCGCCCGACCGGGCGACCTGCTCGAGGTGGAGTTCGTGGACATCCTCCCCCAGCCCCACGCCTTCACCGGGATCCTGCCCGGCCTCGGCTTCCTGCGCGATCTCTACACCGTGCCCTACCTGGTGCACTGGCGCATCGCCGACGGCTGGGCCACCTCGCCGCAGCTTCCGGGCGTGCGCATTCCCGGCGCGCCCTTCATGGGCGTGGTCGGGCTGGCCCCGTCGCGCGAGCAGGTGACCGCGTGGGCCGAGCGCGAGCGGGCGCTCCTGAGCCGCGGCGGGCTCGTGCTGATGCCCGACCCGGCGGGCGCGGTGCCCGGGAACGGGCCGGCGGCCACCAACGGGCTTCGGACGATCCCGCCCCGCGAGAACGGCGGCAACATGGACGTCAAGCAGATGACCCGCGGCTGCACGCTGCAGCTGCCGGTGGCGGTGGAGGGCGCGCTGTTCTCGGTGGGCGACGGCCACTTCGCCCAGGGCGACGGGGAGGTGTGCGTGACCGCGGTCGAGATGGGCGCCACCGTGGTGGTGAAGTTCAAGATCATCAAGGGGGCGGGCAAGAGCCTCGCCCGCGGCCCGCGCTTCCGGCACCGCGACTACTTCGCGCCGCCCGAGTGGGCGGTCCCCCAGCGCTTCCTGGCCGCCACCGGCATGCCGATCCGCGACGACGGCGTGAACGAGGGGGAGAACCTGACCCTGGCCTGCCGCAACGCGCTGCTCAACCTGATCGAGCTCCTGCAGGAGCGCGGCTGGACGCGCGAGCAGGCCTACGTGATCTCGAGCGTGGCCGCCGACCTGCGGGTGAGCAACGTGGTCGACGTGCCGAACTACGTGGTCACGGCGCTGATCCCGGAAGGGATCTTCGGACGCTGACGCCCGCGTCGCGGGCTGCGGTACGACGACCCCCTGCCGGGTCCGGGGAACCCGAGCGTCTGCCCGGAGCCTCTTCTTCGTGGCCTTTCGGCCCGGTCACCCCCCGGGCATCACCGATCGTGGTCCGCGGGGACGTCGAGCACGAAGCGGTCCACTTGGTGGCCGTATCCGGGATCGAACGGGTTCGAGCCGAAATCCCACTCCCAGACCTGGATCTCGAGCTGGGTCACCCTCGCCCCCAGGCGCGCCTTTCGGTTGTAAGCCTTCGCGCCCACCGTGAGGAACGTCCGGCACACGCGGCGATCGTCCTCGGCCCCCGGACTCGCATGGCGAGGGTGGGGCTTGCCGAAGCACATCGCGAGGAACGGGTCGTAGCGGGCATCGAACCGCATCGCGCCGATGGTGTCCTCGAGCCGGAGCGGAGCGCGCTCACCGGAGTCGAAGCGAGCCACGACTCGGTAGTACGTGACGCGTCCCGGCGGGTAGGGCCAGGCGAACAGGTGCCACGAGGTCAAGGGATAGTGCTCGACCACGTAGTACCAGCACAGCACGGACGCGAGAACCCAGGCGGTGAGCGTCGCCGGGAACCCGAGCCGACCGGTGGTCGGATCGGCCGCGATCGTGCCCTCCCCCCGATCAAGCTCGGAGGAAGGGGCGATCCGGCGGCCGGCCGCGAGCCGCTCCCGGATCCGCTTCCCCATCCGGGTCCAGTCGACGAAGGCGAGCTGCAGGAGGATCAGGTCGACGAAGAGGATCCGCTGAAGGATCCAGATGCCTCCATGCATGGCCACCATGGCGACGGGAAGGACGCGCCGGGCACGACGCGAGAACAGCACCAGACCGAACGCCACTTCCAGGACCACGCTCGCGAGGCCCAGCAGGCTGAACACGAAGTCGGGCGCGGAAGCGAGGTGCAGGGATACTTGCCAGTCGAACTCTCTCGGCCTGAGAGTCTCCGTGTACAGGATGTTGCGCATGTTGCTGCCGCTCCACCAGGACAGGCCTCGGTAGCGCAGCTTGGCCAGACCGGACTCGACATACGGCAGCGCGATCGCGACCCAGCACATGTACCGCGCCCAGCCGTAGATCGCGACGGCCCGGTCCGCGTCGGGAAGGGCCCGGCCGCGACGCACCGTGCGCAGGCGGTCGACGGACCAGCCGTCGGCGCACGGCGTGAACGAGAGAATCACCATCAGATAGAGGGGCACCCAGCCCTGGTGCCAGTCGTAGCTGTAGTCACGGAGTATCCCGCCGAGCAAGAAGTGGCACCCGGCGCCGAGCGGGATCACGACCCGGCTGTGCCATCCGAGAATCCCCAGAAACAGGATCACTTCGGTAAGCGTCTGAAAGACCCGCAGGCCCGCCTCGCTGGCGACGAGCCTGTCGAACCCGATCGGCCAGGTGTAGGCCCACCGCATGAGTCCCTGAGGGGCCCGTGTCTCCGGCGGCAGGAGGGCGATGCTGGGTAGATCCTCGATCGTGGTGATGAAGAGCACCACCGAGCAGGTGAGTATGCGGAGCGCGCCGAGAGCGCCCGGGGTCGCAGTCCCCACGAATCTCCGGAAGAAGGCCGGGCTGCTGGTGACCGAGAACAGGATCACGCCGATCAGGCCGAAGGCCAGCGCGGCAACGGTGATGCGCGGCACCGTGAGGTCCCATACGTGCAGGTAGTGCTCGACCGGGACGCTCGCCTGTCCGCGAATCATCCGGTTGAAAATGGGGAGGCTCTCCCCGCGATAGGCGCGCTCGATCAGGGGCGGGACCACGAGCCTCGCGAAGGCGATCCAGAGCGCCAGCCCCGCTCCCAGCGCGATGAGGGACAGCACCAGCAGGTGCGATCGGGCCATCCCGCGGCGTGCGTTCATCGCCCCCCTGGGTGGTCGGTGGTCATGGGCCGGTCAGGAGGTCGGGGGGGCCCGCGTCCTTCAAAGGCACGGGCCGTGATGGAGACAGTCCGTCCCCCACGCCTGTCTCGGCGGTGCCGAGCGGCTCCCGGCGTCCGGAACGCGGTACGAGCCACCACATGGCTAGCTGCCGCATGGGCGAGAGTGTCCACCACAGTGTGGCCGATCAGTATGGTAGTTTCTTGCACGGTATGCCGAACGGCTTCGTGAAGGGGGCCGCGTTCGTCGGCTCGTCCCGGGCGGTGAATCCTACGCTGACCATTGTGGCCCTGGCGCTCAGGGCCGCCGCCTTCAGCGGCGAGCCGCTCGGGTAGCACGGGCGGCGGGCTCCGGAGAGCGCCGGCTTGCGAGACACGACCCGGAGAGCGAACGACCGAACCGGCGGGGACTCACGCCATTAGACCGACTCCCCTCGTCAGTGTGATCCTGCCCACCTACAACCGCGCGAGCACGCTCGACCGGTCGATCCGCAGCGTTTTGAATCAGACGTTCCGTGACTTCGAGCTGATCATCGTTGACGATGGCTCCACGGACGAGTCGCGCAAGATCCTGGAGCGATACGCGACGCGGCCCTTCGTTCGGGTCATCCCTTCGCGCCACCGCGGATGTTCCGTGGCCAGGAACCTCGGGGTCAGCGCCTCGTCCGCACCCCTCGTCGCCTTTCAGGACAGCGACGACGAGTGGCGGCCCGACAAGCTGGAGAAGGCGGTGGCGGTCCTGACCGGCGCCGGCGACGAGGTGGGGGTGTTCTACAGCGACATGACGCGGGTCCACGATGACGGAAGCCTGCGTGCGTGGAGGTCGCCGGACGTCGTCCGCGGAGTGCTGGTATCCGAGACGACGCTCGACTATCAGCACGTGGGTATCGGTATTCAGTCCGCCGTGATACGGCGGACGTGCTTCGCCCGATCCGGGCTGTTCGACGAAGCCCTGCCGCGATTCATCGACCTCGATCTGTTCATCAGGCTGTCCGATCATTTCGGCTTTCACCACAGTGACGCGGCCCTGGTGCGGTACTACGCGGGCGGCGAGATCTCCCGCGACCCCGGGGCACTGGTCACGGCCAGGCACCATTTGATCGCGAAGTACCGCGAGCGTCTCCGCGCCCACCGGCATCACCTCGCGCATCAGTATCTGCTCCTGGCCCAAGCGCTCCAATCGAGCGGCAGCAAGTATCGGAGCCGTGTCCTGGCGATGGCGGCCCTGGTGACGTCGCCCACCGACCCGCGGATCCGGCGAACCGCAGCCGATGTGCTCGTGCCCGAACGGTCGTCCCGGCCGTCCCCCGGCCGGAGCCGGTAGGCCGCGTCCGCGGGGCGCGGGAAGTCGCTCAGAGCTGCGCGCCGCCCAGAGATCCCCGCAGGCGGGGGTCGAGCCAGTCGCGCAGGTGGTCGCCGAGGAGATTGACCGCCAGCACCGTGACGAAGATGGCGAGGCCGGGGAACGCGGTCAGCCACCAGGCGGTGCGCAGGTAGAGCCGGCCGCCGTTCAGCATGCGGCCCCACGTGACCACGCTGGGCTCCACGCCCAGGCCCAGGAACGAGAGCGTGGCCTCCAGGATGATCATGTTGGCGACCGCGAACACCGCCACCACGATCACCGGCGAGACCACGTTGGGCAGCACGTGGCGCACCATGATGCGGACGTCGCCCGCGCCGTTGGCGCGCGCGGCCTGCACGAAGTCGCGGGTCTTCACCGCCAGCGTCTCGCCGCGCACGAGGCGCGCGTAGATGGTCCAGCCGGTCACGCTGAGGGTCAGGATCACGTTGGGCAGGCCCGGGCCGAGCACCGCCACCACCGCGATGGCGAGCAGGATGGTGGGGATCGCGAGCTGGATGTCGGTGATGTGCATGAGCACCGAGTCCACGCGCCGGCCCGCGTAGCCGGCCACCAGGCCGACCAGCACCCCGAGCGGGCAGGACACGCCGACCGCGATCACGCCGACCAGCAGCGAGATGCGCGCCCCGTAGATGAGGCGGCTCAGGATGTCCCGGCCGACCTCGTCGGTGCCGAGCACGTGGGCCGACAGGTCCGGCGGCTGCAGCCGCCGCAGGATGTCCTGGTCGTTGGGCGCGTAGGGTGCGAGACGCTCCGCGAAGAGCGCGGAGGCCAGGATCGCGGCGAAGGCGGCCGCGGAGAGCCAGAACGCCGCGTCCCGCCGCATCAGGCGGCCTCGGTGCGGATGCGCGGGTCGAGCGCGGCGTAGGCCAGGTCGACCAGCAGGTTCACCGCCACGAAGATCAGGGAGACTACCAGCACCACGCCCTGCACCACCGGGAAGTCGCGGTTGAAGATGGCCTCCACCACGAGACGGCCGATGCCGGGCCACGCGAAGATCGTCTCGGTGACGACGGCGCCCCCCAGGAGCTGGGCAAACTGCAGGCCGAGCAGGGTGACGATGGGGATCGCCGCGTTCTTGAGCGCGTGCCCGGCCAGCACCCGCAGCTCGCCCACCCCCTTGGCGCGCGCGGTGCGCACGTAGTCCTGACCAAGCACCTCGAGCATCGACGAGCGCACGAGGCGCGCCAGGCGCCCCAGGATCACGGTGGACAGGCTGACCGCGGGCAGCACCAGATGCGCGAGGGAGCCGCGGCCGAAGACGGGCAGCCAGCGCAGGTGCACGCCGAACAGCGTGATCAGCAGCAGCGCGAGCCAGAAGATCGGCACCGCCTGGCCGGCGACCGCGCCCACCATCGCGATCCGGTCGACCGCGGAGCCGCGCTTGACTGCGGACACGATGCCGGCGGGGATCGCCACCGCGACCGCGATCAGCAGGGCCGCCACCGTGAGCTCGACGGTGGCGGGCAGCCGCTCCCAAATGAGGGCGCTCACCGGCCGGTTGCTGCGCAGCGAGATGCCGAGGTCGCCCCGGACCACCCGCCTCACGTAGTCGCCGAACTGCACGTGCAGGGGCCGGTCGAAGCCGAGCGCGTGGCGGGTGGTGGCCACCACGTCCGGGGGCGAGTCGCTCGACACCATGAGCAGCACCGGATCGCCCGAGAGGTGGACGAGCCCGAAGACCACCAGGGAGACGCCGATCGCGACGGCCGCGGCGTGGCCGAGCCGGCGCAGGAGGAACGGGAGCGCTTCAGGCCTCCACGTACGTCTCGCGCATGTGCAGCACGTTGTCGGGACGCATCCGGAAGCCCTTCACCTTCCGGGTCACTCCGAACAGCTCGTCCAGCTGCCAGAGGAAGAGCCACACCGCCTCGTCGTGGAGGCCGGTGAGGGCCTTGGCCCCCAGCTCCTTCCGCCGCTTCGCGTCGAACGTGCGCTCGTACTCCTCGATCGTCTTGAGCAGGTCGCCCGACGCGTCGAAGTACCGGAAGGTCGCGAAGTTGGGCTTGAAGCGCTGCACGGTGTAGGAGGCGTCCCAGGTGCCGTTGATGAACGCGTAGTAGAAGCAGTCCTTGTGGGCGCTGCCGCCGGCCCGCTTGTTGTACTCGGCCCACTCCAGCACCTGCACCTTCGTCTTCACGCCGATCTTGTCCCAGTAGCCCGCGATGACCTGCGCGGTCTCCTCGGCCAGCACCCAGCGGCCGATGGACTGCCAGAGGGTCAGCTCGAAGCCCTGGCCGAAGCCGGCCTCGGCGAGGAGGGCCTTGGCCCTGGCGGGGTCGTAGGGATAGGGGCCGGGATCCATTGTGTTGGCCACGTTCCTTCCGGTGACCGTGTTGAGGAACTGGCCGCGGCCCGAGTAGAGGCCCTTGAGGATCGCCGCGCGGTCCACCGCCATGTTGAGCGCCTGGCGCACCCGCCGGTCCTTGAGCGGCGCCGACTCGCGCGCGTTGAACAGGATGCCGTGGGTGAGCGAGCTGAGCTCGGAGTAGACGCGCAGGTTCGGATCCGCTTCCACGGTGGGCGCCAGCGGGAAGGGCAGGTTCAGCATGATGTCGATGTCCCCCCGTTGCAGCGCGGCCAGCCGGGTGGCCGCGTCGGGGATCACCTGGACGACGATGCGCGCCGAGGGCGGCTTCGGGCCCCAGTAGGCGGGATTGGCCTCCACCACCACCCGGTCCCCCACCACGTGCTCCACGAACTTGAAGGGACCGGTGCCGACGAAGCGGTCGGTGACGAACTTCTCCTTGTAGTCGGCGAGCCCCTTGGCGGGAGTCATCGTCATGGACTCCGCGGCCAGCCGGCTCGGCACCATGGGATCGGGGACCTTGGTGACGATGCGGACGGTGTAGGGGTCGACGATCACCACGTCCTGACCGAACGACGGCGGCCACGTGAGCTTGGAGAGCGTGTTGAGCTTCGAGTGGATCGCGCGGTCGATGGTGAACTTCACGCACTCCGCGTTGAACTCCTCGCCGTTGTGGAACTTGATCCCCTTGCGGAGCCGGAGCTCCCACGTGTTGGGATTGAGGTTCTTCACCGACTCCGCCAGCAGCGGCCTGATCTCCATGGTCTGGGGATCGCGCGTGAGCAGGCCCTCGCCCATCAGGTTGATGATCGAGCCGCTCAGCACGGAGCGGAACTGGTGCGGGTCGATCGTCTCCGGGGTCGACGGGTAGCCGATGGTGACGGCGGGCTTCCTGGTCTGGGCGCGGGCGGCCACCGGACGCAGCGCCGCGAGCGCGGCGGCGCCTCCGGCCTGCTTGAACAGATCGCGACGGGTGGGCATCGAATGTCCTCCTCGGGGTCGAGAGCCGGCGGGAGGATTCTAACCCAGGTCGGCCGAGGGCGAGCCGAGCGCATATACTACCGCCGTCATGGCTCGACTCGACGACAAGGTGGCGGTGGTGACCGGGGCGGCTCACGGCTTGGGCCGCGCGATCGCGGAGCGACTGGCCCGCGAGGGCGCGCTGGTGGTGCTGGGCGACGTGGACGCGGTCGCGCTCGACGGCGTGGTCGCGCGCATCGGGGCCGCGGGCGGGCGCGCGGCGGGCGTGGTGGGCGACGTGACCGAGGAGGAGCCGGCCGCGCGTCTCATCGCGGCCGCGGTCGAGCGCGGGGGCGGGCGCCTCGACATCCTGGTCAACAACGTGGGCGGCAGCCGCAACGCGCGCATCTGGGAGATGTCCGCCGCCGACTGGGACTTCACGCTGCGCCTGAACCTGCGCTCCGCGTTCCTCTGCACGCGCGCGGCGGTGCCGCACATGATGAAGCGCCGCTACGGCCGCATCGTGTGCATCTCGTCCGGAGCGCGGGAGGGGACGCCGTGGACCGCCTACTACCAGGGCGGGGCCGCCTACTCCGCGGCCAAGGCTGGCGTGCACGGGTTCATCCGCGACGTGGCGCTCGAACTGGCCCAGTACGGCATCAACGTCAACGCGGTGGCGCCGGGTCCCATCGATACCGAGCGGGTGGGGGGGATGCTGCGCCGTCTCGACGAGACGGTGGAGTTCAGCCCGAGCCGCATGACCCCGCTCCGGCGCCTCGGCCGTCCCGAGGAGGTGGCGGACGCGGTCCTGTTCCTGGCCTCCGACGAGGCGACGTACATCACGGGGCACACCCTCGCCGTCACCGGGGGCCGCTAGGGAGGCGGGCGATAAGGGCCCATCTGCTTCGTTGGCGCCCTCGGTGGCACGCTCGACGTACAGGGAGTACGCCTCGCGTGCCGCCGTCGGGCGCCGCCTCGCAGCTGGGCCCTTCTCGCCCGCCTCCCTCCTGGGCGTCAACGGGCCCATCTGCTTCGTTGGCGCCCTCGGTGGCACGCTCGACGGTCTTCTGAGAGGAACCTTCCATGACCAAGAGTGAGTTGATGCAGAAGGTGCGGGCGGCGATCGACCGGCGGGGGGAGGAGATCGTCGCGCTCGGCGAGGCGATCCGGCGGCAGCCCGAGCTCGGGTTCAAGGAGGTCAAGACCGCGAAGCTGGTGGCCCGGACCTTCGAGCGCATGGGCCTGGCTCCACGCACCGGCCTGGCCCTCACCGGCGTGCGGGCCGACGCGGCCGGGCGCGCGGGCGACGGGCCCACCGTGGCCCTCTTCGGCGAGCTGGACGCGCTGGTGGTCGTGGGCCATCCGGTGGCGGATCCGGAGACCGGCGCGGCGCACGCGTGCGGACACAACGCGCAGGTGGCCGGCATGCTCGGCGCGGCGATGGGGTTGCTGGACGCGGGCGCTTTCGACCACCTGGCCGGACGCGTCGCCTTCGTGGGCGTGCCCGCGGAGGAGTACGGCGACGTGGAGTGGCGGGTGGCTCAGCGCGCGGCGGGCCGGCTCGAGTTCATGGGCGGCAAGCCCGAGATGCTGCGCCTGGGGCACCTCGACGACGTGGACATGGGCATGATGATCCACGCGACCCCGCGCCGCGAGGAAGGCAAGCTGGCGGTGCCGATGTCCAACAACGGCTGCGTGGTGAAGACGGTGCGCTACGTCGGGCGCGCCTCGCACGCGGGCGGCGCGCCCCACATGGGCGTCAACGCGCTCTACGCCGCCAACCTGGGCCTCATGGCGATCAATGCGCTGCGGGAGACGTTCCGCGACGAGGACACCATCCGGGTGCACCCGATCATCACCCACGGCGGCAGCCAGGTGAACGTGATCCCGGGCGAGGTGCGGCTCGAGACCTTCGTGCGCGGCAAGACGCTGGAGGCCATCGCCGACGCCGACCGCAAGGTGGACCGCGCGCTCCGGGCCGGCGCGCTGGCGCTGGGCGCCTCGGTGGAGATCGAGACCCTGCCCGGCTACATGCCGCTCCGCTGCGACCCGCTGCTGGTGGAGCGCTTCCGTGCCATCGCGGCGGACCTGGTGGGCGCCGACAACGTGCGCACGATCCAGCACCGCACCGGCTCCACCGACATGGGCGATCTGGGGCAGGTGATGCCCATCATCCATCCCTACGTGGGCGGCGCCAAGGGCACGCCCCACGGCGCGGACTACGAGATCGTCGATCCCACCCTGACCTACCTCACGAACGCCAAGGCCCTGGCCTCGATGGTCGTCGATCTGCTCGCCGACCACGCCGCGGTGGGCCGTCAGGTCGTCGCGCAGGCCAGACCCCCGCTCACCCGCGCCGGCTACCTGGACTTCCAGCGCAAGATGAGCCGCAAAGAAACCTACGACGGCGCGGCCTCGGACCGCTGACCCGAGGCGTCCAGCGCGCCCGGCCGCGCCCGGGTCGCCTCACGCCGCGGCGCGCCCGCCACTGAGCACAAACGCAGCGGGAGGGCCGGAGCACGCGGGGGGAGCGGGCGGCGGGAATGGACGTTCAGAACGGAGCGGGAGGGCGGGAGGAGGCGGGGGGCAGGGCGGCGGGGGTGGGCCGGGTGACCCGTTCCCGCCGGCGAGCGCCTACACCAGGCACCCCCGGATTGGGAACTCCTCACGCAGAGAAGCCACGGGGCGGGCCGTGGTCAGAGGCCCACCCCCGCGCCGCCCTGCCCCCGCCTCCTCCCGTCCGTGACGGCAGGCTCGCCCGCTACCCGCGAGCCACCGTGAACGCGACGTAGAGCGACTGCGGCCCCCGCTGGAGCAGCACGGTCACCCGGTCGCCGTCCTTGATGTCCTTGGTCGCGCGCTCGTAGTCGGCCATGCTGCGCACGCGCTGACGGTTCACCTCGCGGATGACGTCGCCGCGCTGCAGTCCCGCCTCGGCCGCGGGGCTGTCCTCCTCGACCGAGACCACGATCACGCCCTCCGGATTGCGGAGGTTCAGCTGGCGCGCCACGTCCGGCGTGATCGGCCGCACGTCCATCCCCAGGAGCGCCTTGCCCTTGTTGGAGGACCTGAGCGCCACCGACTCGTCGGGCGTCTCGCCGATCTTGATCTCGAGCGTCTTCTCGGCCTTGTCGCGCCAGACCTTCACCGGCACCGCGCGGCCCGGCGGGGTGGCGGCCACCGCCTTCTGCAGATCCTGGGGCGACTCGACCTTCTTGCGGTCGAACTCGATCACGATGTCGCCGGACGCCACCCCGGCCGCGGCGGCGGGGCTATCCTGCATGACGTCGGAGATCAGGACCCCCTTGGGCTCCTTGAGGCCGAAGCCCTTGGCCAGCTCCGGCGTCAGGGGCTGGATGGAGACGCCGAGCCAGCCGCGCGTCACCTTGCCCTTGGCGGCCAGCTCGGTGTAGATGCGCTTGGCCATGTTCACCGGAATGGAGAATCCGATGCCCACGTTGCCGCCGGTGCGCGAGAGGATGGCGCTGTTGATGCCGACGACCTCGCCCGACATGTTCACGAGCGGCCCGCCCGAGTTCCCGGGATTGATCGCGGCGTCGGTCTGCAGGAAGTCGTCGAAGGGCCCCTGGCCGATGGAGCGGCCCTTGGCGCTGATGATCCCGGCGGTCACCGTCTGCTGCAGGCCGAAGGGCGAGCCGATCGCCAGCACCCAGTCGCCCACCTTCACCCGGTCGGAGTCGCCCAGGTTGGCCGCCGGATAGGGGCCGCCCCCTTCCAGGCGCAGCACCGCCAGGTCCGTCTTGCGGTCGGCGCCCAGCAGCTTGGCCTTGTGCTTCTTGCCGTCCGCGGTGGCCACCTCGATCTCGGTGGCGCGCTCGACGACGTGCGCGTTGGTGAGGACGATGCCGGAGGGATCGACGATCACCCCGGAGCCCAGGCTGCGCTGGATCTGCTGCCGCTCCGGTATCTCACCGAAGAAGCGCTTGAGCAGCTCGTCCCCGAAAAACTCCTCCACCGGCGTGCGGCCGGTCACCCCGCGGGTGACGGTGTTGATGTTCACCACCGCGGGCGCCACGCTCTCCGCCACCTGGGCGAAGCTCCCCGACGGGACCGGCAGGGCCGCCGGGACGACTCGCGGCTGGGTGCCGGTGGGCAGCGGCGCGACGGCGCCCGCGCCCGGCTTGATCTGGTCGACCGCCCCCGCGCCCCACGTCCCCAGACCGGCGCCCACCACGAGCGTGACGAGAACCACGAATCCGAGCGTGCTGCGTTTGAGAGAAATCATTGCCGTGCTCCCACGGGGTCGCCGGCGAGGAGTTCCCGCAGCCGGTCGCCCTCGAGCGTCTCTTTCTGTTTCAATTCGGCCGCGGCCTCGACCAGCACCCGCTTGCGGGTGGTGAGCAGATCGCGCACGCGGTCGTAGATGCGATCGATGATGCTGCGCGTCTCGGCGTCGATCCGACGTGCGCTCTCCTCGCTGTATTCACGTTCTTGCGGCAGGCCCGAGCCGCGCAGGAACATCGCCTGCTGCCCGCCGCCGAAGGTCATGGGCCCGAGCTGCTCGGACATCCCGTACTGCATCACCATGAGACGCGCCAACTCGGTGGCGCGTTCCAAATCGTTGTGGGCCCCCGTGGAGACCTCGCCGTAGATGATCTCCTCGGCCACCCGGCCCCCCAGCAGGACCGCGATGCGGTCCTCCAGCTCGCCGCGGGTGAGGAGATAGCGGTCCTCCAGGGGCAGCTGATACGTGGCCCCCAGGGCTGCCACCCCGCGCGGGATGATGGTCACCTTGTGGACCGGGTCCGCGTTCGGCAGGGAGGAGGCCACCAGGGCGTGGCCGATCTCGTGATGCGCCACGATGTCGCGCTCCTTCTCGGAGAGCACCCGGCTCTTGCGCTCGAGGCCGCCCACCACGCGGTCCACCGCTTCCTCGAGGTCCGACATGTCGACCGAGTCCTTGCCCTTGCGCGCGGCCAGCAGCGCGGCCTCGTTGATGATGTTCGCGAGGTCGGCGCCGGCCATGCCGGGGGTGCGGGCGGCCAGCACCTTCAGGTCCACGCTCGGGGCCAGCTTCACGTTCCGGGCGTGGACGATCAGGATCGCCTCGCGGCCCTTCACGTCGGGCTTGTCCACCACCACCTGGCGGTCGAAGCGGCCCGCGCGCAGCAGCGCGGCGTCCAGCACCTCGGGGCGGTTGGTGGCGGCCATGATGATCACGCCCTTGGAGGAGTCGAACCCGTCCATCTCCGCGAGCAGCTGGTTCAGGGTCTGCTCCCGCTCGTCGTGCCCGGAGAGGAAGCCGGTGTTGCCGGCCCGGGTCTTGCCGATGGCATCCAGCTCGTCGATGAAGACGATGCAGGGCGCCTTCTCCTTGGCTTGCTCGAAGAGGTCGCGCACCCGGGAGGCGCCCACGCCCACGAACATCTCCACGAACTCCGAGCCGGAGAGGAAGAAGAACGGGACGTCGGCCTCGCCCGCCACCGCCCGGGCCAGCAGGGTCTTGCCGGTGCCGGGCGGGCCCACCAGCAGCACGCCCTTCGGGATGCGGCCGCCGAGGCGCTGGTACTTCTTGGGGTTCTTCAGGAAGTCCACGACCTCCATCAGCTCGGCCTTGGCCTCCTCCACCCCCGCGACGTCGGCGAAGGTGGTCTTGAGCTCCTTGCGGTCGTAGATCTTGGCCTTGGAGCGCCCGAAGGAGAGGGCCTGGGTCGGACCGCCGCCCATCCGGCGCATCAGGAAGAGCCAGAGCGCGGCCATCAGCACGAGCGGCACCAGCCAGGAGATCAGGTCGCGCCAGAAGGTCGACTCGATCCGGCCCGAGAACTCGACCCTGTTGCTCTGCAGCTCGCGGACGATGTCGTAGTCGTCGGTGGCCGGGATGCGCGCGGTGGTGAAGACGACCGGGCCCTGCTGCGCCCCCAGGAGCTCACGCAGCTTGTCGCCCGGGCCCGCGGGAGGCGTCGGCAGCGCGCCCGGCTTGAGCACCCCCTGGATCTCACGCTCCCCGAGAGAGACCCGCTGGACCTTGCCCTCGTGCACGAGGGTCAGGAACTGACTCATGGGAATGTCGATCGTCCGGGGCGCCCGGAGCCAGCTCTGGACCCCGAAGACGACCATCAGGGCGATGAACAGATAGACGAGGGAGAACTGGGTCTTCTGCCGATTCGGGAGTTTCATCGCCGCCGCTCGATTTCGATGCTAGCGGAACCCCCAGGGGGTGTCAAACTGGCGAGAAAAAGGCGAAATTCGCCCGTGGATCCGGGGAGATGGGAGGGCGTCAGACCGGGTCCCGGCCGGGGGTCAGCCGGGCGGGCTTACTGACAGTGGGCTCCCGGGGGAGGGGTGTAGTTCGCGAGCTTGTACGTCGAGTTGAAGGAATCGTCCCAGACCTGCAGCGGCAGCCGGCCGACGGGGCGCTCGCCGTCGAAGACGTTGAACCGGGCCCGGCTCACGAACTCCTCGGGGCCCACTCGCTTGGCCAGGAAGTCGGCCGCGGTCGCCTTGTCGACGAAGAGGGCCACCGTCTCGTTCACCGCCTGCTGTCCCGGCTTGCTGGTGCCCGGCTTGAGCCACGACAGCACGACCGACAGGCCGGCCACGTCGCTGTCGTGCACCACGTCGGTGAGCGCGGCCATGCGCCGCAGCAGGTCCACGCCGTAGCGCGAGAACATCGCGGAGACCCGCCGCTCCTGGGGCAGCGCCGCGAACCCGGGATCGTCGCGCTGGTCGATGTAGATCCAGGTCGACAGATAGCGATCGTCGTTGTCGCTGTCCTTGTACTTGGGGAAGCCGAGCCGACCCGGATACACCTCCACCCACGGCATGCAGTTGTAGATCTGCTCGGAGAACTCGAGCAGGCGCAGGCGATGGGTGTTGGCGAGGGTGCGCGCCTTGTCGGTCGTGTACTTCTCGATCGGCATCAGCGCGTCGGCCGGAGCGGCGAGAGCCGGGGTCCGAGCGAACACGATCAAAAGCAGCAGGGCGGCCAGGAGGCCGCCCCGCGTGATGCGGTCGTGCCGGGGCATTGAAGGTTCCTAGTTCTGGAAGATCTGCTCCGGGCTCACCGTGATGGCCTTGCCCCACCAGTTCTCGGTCCGCGCCGCGTCGACGTCGGAGCGCGACACCCGCGGGTTGGAACCGTCCTTGTTGTTCCGCAGCGAGAAGATGCCGTGCGTGCCCGACGCGAAGTGCGTGGTGTGGCTCCGCCACTCGGACCACTCCTCCGAAGTCGCGCACGCCGCGGTCAGCAGCACGATGCCTCCGAGCAACGAAGCCAGCGATAGCCATGCACGCATGGGAGCCTGCCTCCTTGATAGCCCATCGATCGTCCGGTGCCGCACGGACCGTAATCATACGGAGGGCCTCCGGGGAGGTCAACTTTCATTTGCCTCGGCGAGGCCCCTCAGGCATGCTCCTGCAGGAGAGGCCGCCACGATGAGTCGGTACCTGACGCTCCACGACGAGCCGGGGCAGCTCCGCCGTCCCCTCATCATCATGGCGTTCTCCGGCTGGAACGACGCGGCCGAGTCCGCCACCACCGCCGCCCGGTACCTGAGCCAGATCTGGCCGTCCCGCCCCTTCGCCAGCATCGATCCGGAAGATTTTTACCACTTCGGCCTGTCCCGGCCGTACGTGCGCTTCAAGCCCGGGTCGCGGACTGAGCGCGAGGTGGTCTGGCCGGCCACCGAGTTCTCCCTCGCCCGGCCCCCCGAGCTCGACCGCGACCTGGTGGTCGGCGTCGCCATCGAGCCCCACCTCAGATGGCGGACCTACTGCGCCGAGGTGCTGGAGCTGGCGCGACGCAGCCGGGCCTCTCTGGTGCTGACCCTGGGCGCGCTGCTCGCCGAGGTCGCCCACACCCGGCCGATCAAGTTGAGCGGCGGCTCGCACGATCCCGAGCTCACGGCCCGTCTCGGCGTCCAACCGACCCGCTACGAAGGGCCGACCGGGATCGTGGGCGTGCTGAACGTGGCCTGCCGCGAGGCCGGCGTCCCGACCGCCAGTCTGTGGGCCAACGTGCCGCACTACGTTTCCGGCATCGAGAACCCGCGGGCCGCCCTGGCCCTGGTGCGGCGGGTGCTGGGCCTGCTCAACGCCGAGGCGGATCTCACCGACCTGCGCGAGGCGGCCGAGCAGTTCGACCAGAACCTCAACGCGATCGTCGCGCAGAACGCCAAGATCCAGGACTACGTGCGCAAGCTCGAGAGCAAGGACCCCGACGAGGAGGACGAGCCGATGTCGCCCGAGGAGCCGGACGGCTCCTCCGAGGTCGCGGAAGCGCGCGACCCCAAGGACGAGCTGCCGCCGTCCGCCGACCTGGTCGCCGAGATCGAGCAGTTCCTCCGCCAGCACCGCCCGCCTAGCCCCTGATCCCACCGTTTCCGGCCGGGCGCGGCGCGCGCCGTTTTGGCGGGGGGCAGCGTAAGATCGTCCCGATGCGCCGCGCGCTCGTGTCGCTCCTCGCCCTGTGGGGGCTGCTGTCCGCCATCGCCCCGCCGCCCGCCGCCGTCGCGGCCAATCGCGCCAAGGGCGCGTCCCCGCCCGATCTCAGCGTCCGGGTGATCCCGGCCACCATCCGCCAGGGCGGCACCGTGCTGATCCTGGTGGCCGGCACCCGCGGGGCGCACGACGTGGAGGGCAGCCTGGGCTCCCAGCACCTCGCGTTCTTCCCCTATGGCGAGGAGTACGCGGCCGTCGCCGGGGTGGATCTCGAGACCAGGCCGGGCAAGCTGGCCTGGCGCATCGGCCTGGTCGACGGGGGCGGCACGCCGCGGAAGGCCACGGGCTCCGTCACGGTCAAGGCGGGCGGCTTCCCGGTGGAGCGCCTCACCGTCGCGCCGGGCATGGTGAACCTCGACCCGGTGACCGAGCGCCGCGCCGTCAACGAGGCCGCGCGGCTGCGGGCGCTCTACGACACCGTGACGCCGGAGCGGCTCTGGCGCGGGCCGTTCACGCGGCCGGTGGCGGCGCGCAAGCCCCCGGGCGGGTTCGGGGCCCGGCGCATCATCAACGGGCAGCCGCGCATGCCGCACTCCGGCGTGGACTTCTCGGCGGATCGCGGCACGCCGGTGGTGGCCGCCAACCGCGGGCGGGTGGCGCTGCTGGGGGAGTTCTTCTTCGCGGGTCGGCTCGTGGTGCTGGACCACGGCCTCGGGCTCTACACGCTCTACTTCCACCTCGACGGCGTGTCGGTCACCGAGGGCCAGCTGGTGGAGCGCGGCGAGACCGTGGGCACCGTCGGCACCACCGGGCGCTCCACCGGCCCGCACCTGCACTTCGCGGCCCAGCTGGGCCGGGCCCGCATCAACCCGCCCGACCTCTTCTCGCTCCCGGTGCGCGACTAGGGAGCGGCCGCGCGCGGCCGGCTCCGGAGCGCGGCGGTGGCGGCCTCGTCGACCGCGCCGGTGGCGTCCAGGACCACGCCGTGCTCGCGGCGGGCGTACTCCGCGGTGATCTTCTCGTCGCGCACGTCGGCCGCCACGCGCGCGGGGTCGCGGGTGAAGGGATCCCCGAAGCCGCCGCCGCCCGGCTGCTCGTGCAGGATCACGTCGCCGCGGACGAGCCTCACCGCGAACTTGCCCGGCATCACGCGCCCATCACGGTCGGGGTTCAGCACGTTGCGCGCGCCCCGCGCCGGCCGCCCCCCCGCCAGGCCGTAGGGCAGGAAGCGCGCGCGGTCGGAGCGCAGCTGGAGCGTGGCCTCGTCGTTCAGCAGCGTGTAGCGCCGCCTCAGGCCGAGCCCGCCGCGGAACCGGCCCGCCCCGCACGAATCCGGCACGAAGCCGTACTCGTCGATGCGGATCGGGTGCTGCGCCTCCAGCACCTCCACCGGCGTGTTCGACATGTTCTGCGACGGGTTCGTGACCGCCTCCATGCCGTCCCGGTCGGGCCGGCCGCCCCAGGCTCCGGTGATCATGTCCACGATCACGAACGGCCGGCGCTCGGGGGTGAGGCCGCCGATCGAGAGCACGGTGTTGCCGCCCTCGCCGGCCGCGGGCACGCGGTCCGGCAGCGCCTGGGCGAGCGCGCCCAGCATGACGTCCAGCATGCGGTAGCCGGTCAGCGCGCGGGCCGCGCACGCCCCGGGCAGCCGGGGATTCAGGATGGAGCCCTCGGGCGCGATCACGTCGATGCAGCGGAAGACGCCCGCGTTGTTGGGCACGTCCTGGCGCAGCACCGAGCGCACCGAGAGGTACGTGCAGGACTTGGTGAAGGACAGCGTCGAGTTGAGCGCGGCCCGCACCTGCGGCGCGCTGCCGGTCCAGTCGCAGGTGAGGTGGCCGTCGTCGTGCACGCTGATCGCCACCGTCAGGGGAACCGGCTCGTCGCTGAGCCCGTCGCTGTCGAGATGGTCGGTGAAGCGGAAGGTGCCGCGCGGCCACCGGGCGATCTCGGCCCGGGTGAGGCGCTCCGCGTAGTCCAGCAGCTCGGCCGCGCACCGCCGCACCTCGGCGCGGCCGTAGCGCGCGAGCAGCCGACCCAGCTCGCGCTCGCCCACCTTGCACGCCGCGTACTGCGCCCCCAGGTCTCCCAGCACCCGCTCCGGCACCCGGACGTTCTTCTCGATGATGCGCCGGACCGAGCGGCTCGGCTCGCCGCGCTCGTAGAGCTTCACCGGCGGCAGCCGCAAACCCTCCTGGTAGATCTCGGTGGAGTCGCTCGCGTTGGAGCCGGGCACCCGGCCGCCCATGTCGGTCTGGTGCCCGATGACCACCGCGAACGCCTCGAGCGTGCCCTCCCAGAAGATCGGCATGAACAGGAACACGTCGGGGATGTGCATGCCGCCCTGGTAGGGGTCGTTCATGGCCACCACGTCGCCCGGGTGCAGGTCGTCCCGGAACTCGGCCAGCACGCTCTGCATGGCGTCCGGCACCGCGCCCAGGTGCTGGGCGATGGTACGGGCCTGCGCGATCATGCGGCCGGCGGCGTCGCACAGCGCGGCCGAGTAGTCCATCACGTCCTTGATGATCTCGGAGCGCGCGGTGCGGATGACGGCGTAGGCCATCTCGTCCACGATGGAATCGAGCGCGCTCTTGACCACGGCCAGCGTGATGGGATCGGTCATGCGGAACCTCCGCGGGAGACGGGATCCAGGGTGATGACGAGGGTCTCGTGGGCGTCGCGCCGGATCCGGGCCCCGGGCGGCACCACCACCGTCGAGTCGTAGCTCTCCACGATGACCGGACCGGCCACCCCCGCCGCGGGCACCGCCTCGCGGGCGAGCACCGGGGTCTCCACCGCGGGGCCGCGGCGGTCGAAGGCGATCTTGCGCGGGGCGGGCGCGGACCGGCTGCCGCCCGCGTCCACCCGCACCGAGCGGAAGTCGAGCCGGTGCGGCCGCACGCCGGTGGCCACCACCCGGACGTTCACCAGCTCGAGCGGCTCCCCGGTGGCGAAGCCGAACGTGCGGGCGTACTCGCGGGCGAAGGCCTCGGTCAGCGCGGGCAGGTCCTCGGGCGCCAGGCGGAGCGCGGGCAGGGGCAGCACCAGCTCCGAGGACTGGCCCGCGTAGCGCAGGTCGGCCTGCGCCTGCACCCGCACCTGCTCCCGCAGGTAGCCCTCGCGGGAGAGCGTGGCCGGGGCCTCCGCGACCATCTCCTCGAGGTGCCCGTTCACCGGCTCGAGCGGCATGCCGGCGAGGAGGCCGCCCGCCGCGCGCACGAAGTGGTGCTCGACGTCGCTGGCCAGCATGCCCACCGCGGTGAACACGCCGGGCGACACCGGTACCAGCACGCGGCCGATGTCGAGCGCGCGCGCCACGTCGACGGCATGCACCGGGCCGCTGCCGCCGAAGGCCACCAGGGTGAAGTCGCGGGGATCGCGGCCGCGCTCGATGGTCACCGAGCGGATGGCGCGCGCCATGCTCGCGTTGGCGACCTCGCGGATGCCGTGGGCCGCCTCCACCAGCGGGAGCCCGAGCGGCTCCGCGACGTGGGTGCGGATCGCGTCCGTCGCGAGGTCCGCGCGCAGGGGCAGCTCGCCTCCGGCCAGGTGGGACGGGTTGAGGAAGCCCAGCACCACGTTGGCGTCGGTCACGGTGGGGCGCCGTCCACCCAGGCCGTAGCACGCCGGCCCGGGTGCTGCGCCCGCCGATTCCGGCCCCACCCGGAGCAGGCCGCCGTCGTCGATCCAGGCGATGGAGCCGGCGCCCGCGCCGACCTCCGCGATGTCGATCGCGGGCACCTTCAGCATGTAGCCGCCCGCCTTGATGAAGCGGCTCGAGGTGCTGAGGCCCTCGCGGAACTCGTATTCGGTGGTGAGCGAGAGCCGGCCGTCCTCGACCAGCGAGGCTTTGGCGGTGGTGCCGCCCATGTCGAAGGCGATCAGGTGCGGGGTGTCGGCGGCCGCGCCGAGCCGCGCCGCCCCGGCCACGCCCGCCGCGGGGCCCGAGCCGACCGCGAAGACCGGCCGCTCGCCGGCCTCGCGCGCGCCGACCACTCCGCCGTTCGAGGCCACCACCAGGAGCGGCGCGTCCACCCCGATCCCGCGCAGGCCTTCGACGAGCCGGGCGAGGTAGCCGCGCATCACCGGCAGCAGGTAGGCGTTGACCACCGTGGTGCTGGTCCGCTCGTACTCCTTGATCTCGGGCAGCACGCGCGCCGACAGCGTGACGTCGAGACCCGGGAAGCGCTCGGCGAGGAGGCGCTCGGCCTGCTGCTCGTGCGCGGGGTTCACGTAGCTGTTGAGGAAGCACACCGCGAGCACCTCCGCGCCCTCCGCGACCAGCCGCTCCGCCGCGGCCAGGAGGCCCGCCGCGTCGAGCGGGCGGACCACCGTGCCGTCGGCCGCGATGCGCTCGTCGACCTCCAGGCGGTGGCGCCGGGGGACGAGCGGCGCCGGCTTCTGCCACGTGAGGTCGAAGAGATCGGGGGTGCGCACGCGGCCGATCTCCAGCACGTCGCGGAAGCCGCGGGTGGTGAGCAGGCCCACCCGCGCGCCGCGCTGCTGCAGGATCGTGTTCGAGGCGACGGTGGTGCCGTGCACGACCTCCGCCACCTCGCCCGGGTCCGCGCCCGCCTCGCGCAGCAGCCGCTCGAGCCCGCGGACCACCGCGCGACCGGGGTCGTCGGGGGTGGACGAGACCTTGCTGACCCTGAGCGAGCCGTCGGCGCGGCGGAGCACCAGATCGGTGAACGTGCCGCCGATGTCGACGCCGACCCGCACCGAGCCGGAGCGGCTCATGCGGAGAGGCTGCCGTGCAGCACGGTGACCGCGCGCCCCCCACCCGGACCCGGGCGGCCTGCCCGCCCCGCACGATGATCTCGACCTGCGGCCGGCCCGGCCGTCCGAGGCTGTCGCCCTGCTCGGCGGTGAACACGGCGCGCCCGTCCGCGGCGGGCAGCACGCCGGCCCCGAGCAGCCACACCGCCAGCGGCGAGTGCACCGAGCCGGTGACGATGTCCTCGGGCAGCCCGTAGTGCGGGGCGAAGAAGCGGCCGTGCGTGAGCGAGGTCGGCTCCACCGTCTCGCGGGAGACGCAGAACACCCCCCGCGCGTGCTGCGCGGTGCGCAGGGCGGCGAGCCGGCTCAAGTCCGGCGCCAGCGCGCGCAGGATGGCCAGATCGGTCACCGGCAGGAGCAGGTCCTCGCCGGACGTCGCGGCCGGCCGGGCCCAGTTGGCGAGGCCGGCGCGCGGCAGTCCGATCGCGTCGAGCACCTCCAGCACGTCGTGGGTCGGCGTGCGGGTGGCGGGCAGGGGCGGCTCGAGCCACATCAGGCAGCCGGCCTCGTCGCGCGCGATCTCCACCCGGACGAGGCCGGCGGGGGTGTCGAAGACCACGTGCGGGCCGGGCGCGCGGCCGCCCTCGATCAGCGCGTGGGTGGCGCCGATCGTGGTGTGGCCCGAGTAGGCCACCTCGCGGCGCGGGGTGAACATGCGCAGGCGCCAGTCGGCGTCCGGGCGGGAGGAGGCGGAGACGAACGCGGTGCCGGGTGCGCGCAGCTCCCCCGCGATCCGCTGCATCGCGGCCTCGTCGAGCCCGTCGGCGTCCAGCACCGCCACTGCCGGGTTGCCGCCGAACGGCCGGGTGGTGAAGACGTCGGCCTGGAGGACGGCGATCGTCCCGCTCACGGGCGGATGCGTGCGCGCAGACGTCGTGCCTGACGGCCGAGCGCGCGACTCGACCACACCGTGCCGAGCGAGTGGACCATGAGCCCGTAGACCCGCACCCGCGGCACCTTGACGCTCACCGCGGGGTCGAGCCAGTTGGGGGACGCGGCGAGCAGATCGAGCGTGCGCAGCCCGATGAGCAGCGGCCACGCGCACGCCAGCCGCATCCGCGCCTCGCGCCGGGGGATCGCGAAGGTGTACTGCCAGCCCGCCTCGTAGTGGTCGAGCGCCACGTGGAGCCAGGCGCTGAGCAGCGGGCGGGCCGCCGCCGCGCGCGAGGGGTCGAGCAGGTCGGCGGGCTCGAGCCCCAGGCGGGCCAGCTCCTGGCGGGGCAGGTAGCAGCGTCCCTGTCGCAGGTCGCGCGGGACGTCGCGGAGGACGTTGGTGAGCTGCAGCGCCTTGCCGAGCCGCACCCCGAGCGCGCGCATGCGCGGCAGGTCCCACCGGCGCAGGCTCGGCCGGTGCGCCGCGTGCACGTCGGTCCAGAACTCGCCCACGCAGCCGGCCACCAGGTAGGTGTAGCGATCGAGATCGGCGGCGGTCTCGAGCGCGGCGAGCTTGCCCTCGTCCTCCCCGGGGAAGACGCGCAGGTCCTGGATCTGTCCCTCCACGATCGTCTCCAGCACCGTGCGCACCCGCGCCCGGTCCGCCTCCGGCAGCGCCCGGAACGCGGCGATGGCTTCGGGGAGCCGCTCGAGCAGGCTGCGCTCGGCGGGCAGCGCCTGGGAACCGGCGACGGCGGGCAGGGTCGCCGCGAGCCGGCGGCCGTCGGCGTCGCGCAGGGCGGCGCGCACCGTCTCCAGGTGCGCGATGCGCGAGGCCCGGTCGATGAGACGCGTGTCCGCGATGGTGTCGGTGGCCCGCGCCAGGAGGTACGCCAGTCCGATGGTGGGACGCACCGCGGCCGGGAGCACCGCGAGCGAGAGGTAGAAGGACCGGCTGACCCGCTTGAGGAGGGCGGTGGTGAGGTCGGCTCCCGCCACGGCCCCTTAGTCGAGGTCCATCGGATTGATCGGCTTGCCCGGCATGTCCTTGGCCTTCTTGACGCCCTCCTGGAACATCCGGTCCAGCACCTGGGCCTTCTTCTCCTGGGCCTTCAGCTCTTCCTGGAAGCGCTCGGCGCGCCGGGCCGCCGCGCCCTTGAGCGAGGCGAGCGCGTCGTCGAGGCCCAGGCCGGACTTCGGTCGGGGCGCGGGCTCGTGGGCGATCACCGCCTCCAGCGTGGGATCGATGGTGAGCCGGCCGTCGCAGCAGGGGCACGTGACCGTGAAGGGTTTCATGGCCCCGAGCGTAGCAGAAAAGCGGTCAGCGGCGGAAGCGGCGGACCTGCGCCTCGAATCCGGGCAAAATCGCCTTGAAGAAGGCGTTCTGCACCAGGCCCGCCACCGCGCCCAGCGTGCCGGTGCTCGGGTCGTCGAGCCGGCCGGAGAGCTCGACGCGCGTGGCCACCTCCTCGCGCGGGCGGTTTCGCAGGATCCGGCTCACCCCGCCCACCACCGCCTCGTAGGCCTTGCGCAGCGGGCCCTTCTCGCGGTCCTGCCGGGGATCGTAGACGTTCATGTCCTGGAAGAGCGGCTTCACGTAGCCGTTGACCTGACGGTCGCGCGCGTGCAGCTCGCTGTAGAGGGAGAACTCGCCCGCGGTCACGTCGAACTTCCCGTACGCCCGCAGCAGGTCGTTCATCGTGGTGAGATCGGTCTCCTCGATCTTGAGGGCGAGGTCGAAGTCGGGCCCGGGCCGCGTGGGCAGGACCGTGAGGTCCGCGCTCGCGGGCCCCGAGCCCATGAACTTGCCCCGCACCTTCGCCAGCGCGGTCTCCCCGGTGGGCAGGCTGCTCAGGTTGGTGAGGCTCGCGGAGGCGTCCGACAGGAAGACGCGGTAGTCGGGATCCTTCGTCTTGTCGACGTAGCCGAAGTTGCCGTTGACGATCTCGAGCCGGTCCACCCGGAACTGCAGCCCCGGCTGCTGGGCCTCCTCGACGGTCTCCACGGCCCGTCGTGCCGCGTGCCGGGTCGCTCCCCGGGACGACGGGGCGGTGTGGAGGTAGTCCACGTGGATGCCGTCGACCGTCGCGGACCAGAGGCGCACCGACTTGAAGGTGGGCGAGATCTCGACCGCCCCGCTCGCGGAGAGCGTGCCCTTGTCGACGACGGTGTTGTAGCGATTGGTGATCGGCTTGAAGTAGTCGAGCGCGATGGTGTCCAGCCGGATGTCGGCCAGGAAGGCCGCGTAGGGCTTGGCCAGGAAGTCGGCCCACCCGTCCACCGCGATGGTGCCGGTGTCGAAGATGCGCGCGGTGAGGCGCATCGGCGAGGGGTACACGCCCTCCTCGGAGCGCACGTTGCGGATGTTCGAGGCCTCGAGCTCGATGTCGTGCATCCGCAGCGGCTTGAACGGCCCGCGGTCGTGGTAGGTGACATCGCCCTGGGTGACGCGCAGCCGGTTGATCTTGAGCGGGTAGATCGCCTGCAGGGCGTCCTGCCACCCCTTGTCCGCTACCGGGGTGGGATCCTCGATCTCGCTGCGGGCCTGGGCCAGGTCGAGGACCACCACCGGGTGCTCGATGAGCACGTCGCCCACCACCCGCCCGTGCACCAGCGCCTTCCAGTGCACGCTCGCGTACAGGCGCTCGAAGTCGGCGACCGGCGGGTGGGGGTGCTCGTTCTGGACGATGACCACGTCCCGCAGGTTCATGGAGAAGTTGATCGGGTTGAGGTGGAGCGACCCGATCCTGGCGGTGTAGCCCTCGAGGGAGGCGTTCATCTTGGCCTCGGTGTAGCGGCGCAGCGGCTCGTCGATGAAGAAGAGGGCCACCGCGGATGCGACCACGAGCAGCACCACGACCGCGGCGACCGCGACCAGCCGGCGCCGCGTGCTCGTGCGACCGAGCCGGTTCCACCAACGCATGCGAGCGGTCAAGAGCAAGGCCCATGCCCGCGTGCGCCCGCGGCATGCGCGCGGCCCGCCGGGCGCGGCCGGAAATTCCTTCCGGCCTCGGAGCGGAAGTTCTGACCGGAGCGCGCAGAACGGGAATCCAATCGGCGCCGGCACGCGCGCTTTGGGCTCGCGCGGCGCGGTCCGTCGACTGGCACAGGAGTTGTAGCCCGCACCCGCGCATGGCCCAGCGAGTGACCCGACGAGACGAGCAGGACGGGCGCCCGTACCGGATCGGAATCTCCGGCTCGTACGGCGGACTCAACCTCGGTGACGAGGCGATCTTGCAGTCGATCGTGACCCAGCTGCGGGCCTCGGTGCCGTGCGAGATCACCGTGTTCTCGCGCGACGCCCGAGACACCGCGGTCCGCCACAAGGTGGAGCGCGCGGTGCCCGTGCGCGACCTGTCGCGCGACGAGGTGTTGCCCGAGGTGGTGGACCGCGACCTGCTGATCCTGGGCGGCGGCGGCATCCTCTACGACGACGCGGCCGCCACCTATCTGCGCGAGGTCGGCCTGGCCCAGGAGCAGCACGTGCCGGTGCTGGTGTACGCGGTGAGCGCGGGGCCCCTGCAGACCGAGGCGGCCCAGGGCCTGGTGCGGGACGCCTTGAGCCGCGCCGACGCGGTCACGGTGAGGGAGCGTCGGGCCCGCCAGCTCCTGGAGCAGGTGGGCGTTCGCGACATCGAGGTGACCGCGGATCCCGCCTTCCTGCTGGAGCCGGAGCCGCTGCCCCCGGGGGCCCTGCAGCGGGAGGGTCTGAACGACAACCGCCGTCTGATCGGCCTGTCGGTCCGGGAGCCGGGCGCGGCCGCCCCCGACATCGACGAGAACCACTACCACGCGCTGCTCGCCAACGCGGCCGACTACATGGTGGACCGTCTGGAGGCGGACCTGGTCTTCGTGCCGATGGAGCCGCGCCGCAAGGACACCCAGCACTCCCACGCGGTGGTGTCGAAGATGGCCCACGCCCATCGGGCCACCGTGCTCAAGGGCGAGTACACCTCCGGCCAGCTGCTGACCCTCATGAGCCACTTCGACTTCGCGGTCGGCATGCGGCTGCACTTCCTGATCTTCGCGGCGCTGAACCGTGTCCCCTTCGTGGCCCTGCCGTACTCGGGCAAGGTGGCCGGCTTCCTGGAAGATCTGGACATCGCGATGCCGCCGCTCAAGCAGGTCAACGCCGGGCAGCTCATCGCCTACATCGACCGCTGGTGGGACCTGCGGCGCAACGTCCAGGCGCGCCTCGAGAAGTCGGTGCCCGAGATCCAGACGCGCGCCCGCCGCACCAACGACATCGCGGTGGCGATCCTCCGCGAGCACCGGGCGCGCCGGGAGGCGGAGGCCCGTCGCGGATCGAGAGGCTGAGCGGTGCCGCCGCTCAAGCGCCCGCGCGATCCCGCCACCATCACGCTGGCGCCGCGCACCGCCACCGTGGCCGCGGAGTGCGACGTGCTGGTGGTGGGGGGCGGTCCCGCCGGCCTGGGCGCCGCCATCGGCGCTGCCGACGCCGGCGCCGACGTGATCCTGGTGGAGCGACACGCGTTCCTGGGCGGCAACGCGACGGCCGCGCTCGTGATGCCGCTGATGTCCTTCCACACCCAGAAGAGCCCGGCTCCGCCCGGGGAGACCGCCGATCTGATGCCCGCCGACCACGGCCCCGGCGACCCGGTGGTGCAGGGGGTGCTGCGCCGGCTGCTGGAGCGCCTGGAGCGCGCATGCGGCTCGCTGCCCCCGTCCCAGCAGACCGGCTTCGTCGTGCCGTTCGACCCCGAGATCTTCAAGCTGGTCGCCCTGGACCTGCTGGACGAAGCCGGGGTTGAGGTGCTGCTCCACGCCTTCGCCACCGGGGTGGTGGGGGCGCCCTCACCCGACGGGGTCGTGTTCGAGACCAAATCGGGGCCGATCGTCATCATGGCCCGCGCCATCGTGGACGGCACCGGCGACGGGGACGTGGCCGCGCTGGCCGGGGCGCCCTACGCGATGGGCCGCGAGAGCGACGGCCTGGTCCAGCCGATGACCCTCATGTTCCGCATGGTCGAGTTCGAGCGCACCGCGTTCGCGGGCTACCGGCAGGCCCACCCGGACCAGTGGCGCGGCGTGCACGGCCTCTGGGACCTGATCCGTCAGGCCACCGAGGCCGGCGATCTGTCCCTGCCTCGCGAGGACATCCTCTTCTTCGGCACCCCGCACGAGCGGGAGCTGTCCGTGAACAGCACGCGGGTCACCGGCGCGCTCGGCACCAGCGTGTGGGACCTGACCCGGGCCGAGTGGCAGTCACGCCGGCAGATGCAGCAGATCGCCGCGTTCCTCCGCAAGTACGTGCCGGGCTTCGAGCGGTCCTACGTGGCCCAGAGCGGGGTCACCATCGGGGTCCGCGAGACGCGCCGGATCACCGGCGAGTACCAGCTGACCGCGGAGGACGTGCTGGGCGCCCGCAAGTGGGACGATGCCGTCGCGCGCGGGACCTACCCGATCGACATCCACAACCCGGAGGGCCAGGGCACGCTGCTCAGACGGCTGCCCCCGGGCGAGTTCTACGAGATCCCCCTGCGCTGCCTGATCCCGCAGCGGCTGGATCAGCTCATGGTGGCGGGCCGGTGCCTCTCGGGCACCCACGAGGCCCACTCCTCGTATCGCGTGATGCCGATCTCGATGGCCACCGGCCAGGCCGCGGGCGTCTGCGCGGCCCTGGCCGCGCGCGCGGGGAAGGCGGTGCGCGACGTGCCGGCGTCCGACGTGCAGACCGAGCTGCGCCGGCAGGGCGCCGCGCTCTAGCCGCCCTTCGCCTACCCGGTAAGAGCGACGCGGCGGGAACACGCCCAGGCGGCTCACCGCGCGAATCACGACCTCCGGCGCGAGACGGGCCGTCGCCACGGGCGGCACGTGCCTTGCGTCTCTTCCCGGGCGCAGCACGCAGTGGACCGAACACGCACTCCAACCAAAGGAGCCCTGCATGAATCGCGACATCCTGGCCGGCAAGTGGACGGAGATGAAGGGCAAGGTGAAGGAGCAGTGGGGCAAGATCACCGACGACGAGCTGGATCGCGCCGAGGGCAAGGCCGACCAGATGGTGGGCCTGCTCCAGCAGCGGTACGGGTACACGCGGGAGAAGGCGCAGGAGGAGTACGACCGCTTCCTGCAGAACGCCGACACCACCCGCTGACCCGGGGGGTGGACGCGAAGGGGGCGGCGCCTCCGGGCGCCGCTCCCGGGCCGGCCCCGCCGCGGGCGCCTAGACCGCTAGGTACTGCTGACGGATCGCGTCGTTGGCGCGGAACTCCCGGGCGGTGCCGTGGTAGCGGATGTGCCCCTTCTCCAGCACGTAGACCCGATCGGCCAGATCCAGCGAGAACTCCACGTTCTGCTCCGCGAGCAGGATCGTGAGGCCGTCCGCCTTGAGGCGGGCGATCTGCTCCCCGAGGTGCTGCACCACCAGCGGGGCCAGGCCCTCCGAGGGCTCGTCCAGCAGCAGAAGGTCCGGGTTGCCCATGAGGGTACGCGCGATGGTGAGCATCTGCTGCTCGCCGCCCGACAGGAAGCCGCCCTGCCGGGTCATCAGCTCGCGCAGCTTGGGGAACAGCTCGCAGACCCGGTCCACCGTCCAGCCGCCGTCGCGGCGGCCGCGCGCGGCCACGTCGAGGTTCTCCCACACGGTGAGGTCCGCGAAGATCCGCCGGTCCTCCGGGATGAACCCGATGCCGGCCCGCGCGATCTGGTAGGGCGCCTTCCCGGTGACGTCGGCTCCCTTCCAGGTCACCCGCCCGCGGCTCGGCGGCGTGAGGCCGATGATGCTCCGCATGGTGGTGGTCTTGCCCACCCCGTTGCGGCCGAGCAGGCAGACGCACTCGCCGCGTCGGACCTCCAGCGAGACCCCGAAGAGCACCTGCGAGAGGCCGTACGCGGTGTAGAGGTCCCGCACGTCGAGGATCGGGTCCGTCGCGCTCTCGCTCACCGGCTGTCTCCCAGGTAGACCCGCTTCACCTCGGGATCCCGGCGCACCTCCGCGGGCGGCCCGTCCGCGATCACCCGCCCCTGGTGGAGCACGGTGATCCGGTGGGCGATGGAGAACACCACCTCCATGTCGTGCTCGGTGAACAGGAGGGTGAGGCCGCGGTCGGCCGCGAGCCGCTCGATCAGGCGGATGGACTCGCGTGTCTCGGTGGCCGACATGCCGGCGGTGGGCTCGTCCAGGAGCAGGAGCTCGGGCTCGAGCGCGAGCGCGATGCCCAGCTCCAGCTGCTTCTGGTTGCCGTGGGAGAGGAAGCCCGACGTCTCGTGGGCCTTGTCGAGCAGGCCCACCGCCGCGAGCAGGCTCTCGGTCTCCGCGCGGTAGAGGCGTGCGACCGGAGTGACGAGGTCGAACCCGCGCCCCCGGTGGGAGACGTAGGCGGCCTGGATGTTCTCGTACACCGTGAGGCGCGGAAAGATGTTGGTGCGCTGGAACGAGCGCCCCATGCCCAGGCGGCACAGGTCGTGGGGGGCGATGCCGGTGACGTCCCGCTCCTTGAACACCACGTGGCCGCTGTCCGGCTCGAGGTGGCCGGTGATGAGGTTGAACAGCGTGGTCTTGCCCGCGCCGTTGGGGCCGATGATCGCGCTGATGGAGCCGCGGGGCACCGTGAACGACACCCCCCCCCAGGGCGCTGAAGCCGCCGAAGGTCTTGGTGAGGCTCCGGACCTCAAGCACCGGTCTGGACCTCGCGGGGCGTCTTCCGGACGAGCCGCCGCCGGAGCGCGAGCATGGCGCCGGCGAGCCCGCCGGGGAACACGAAGAGGAGGACGACCAGGATGCTGCCCAGGATCAGCGGCCAGTACTCGGTGTAGGAGACGATCTGCTGGTTGAGACAGATGAGCACGAGGGCCCCGATGGCGGGGCCGTAGAAGGTGCCCATCCCGCCCAGCAGGGTCATGATCAGCACCTCCGAGGACTTGGTCCAGTACGCGAAGTCGGGGAACACGCCGCGGTTGAAGATGCCGAAGAGCCCGCCGGCCAGCCCCGCGAACACCCCCGCGATCACGAAGGCGGCCAGCTCGTAGCGCCGCACGTTGACCCCGATGAACTCGGCGCGCTCCGCGTTCTCGCGGATGGTCGTGAGCATGCGCCCGAAGGGGGAGGCCACGATGCGGCGGAGCGCCCAGATGCACAGCGCCACCAGCACCAGGCACGTGAAGTAGTAGTAGTCGGAGGTGCGGTAGCTGCCCAGCGCGGGGACCGCGGAGACGATCCGGTCCACCACGTCGAAGCGCGGGTACGGGATGTCGGGCATGCCCTGCTCGCCCCCGGTCACCTCGTTCCACTTGAAGCAGATCGCCCACACGATCTGCGCGAAGGCCAGGGTGAGCATCGCGAAGTAGATGCGGGTGAGCCGCACGCAGAAGAAGCCGAACACGAGCGCGCAGAGGCCCGCCACGACCCCCGCGGCGGGGAACGCGAGCAGGAACGGCAGGCCCACCTTCTTCAGGAGGATGCCGGTGGTGTAGGCCCCGATGCCGAAGTAGGCCGCGTGCCCGAACGACACGAGCCCGGTATAGCCGACCAGGAGGTTCAGGCTGGTGGCGAACAGGGCCCAGATCACGATGTCGTTGGCCACGAAGGTGTAGAAGCGCGAGCCGGCCGCGGGCACGAAGAAGGCGGCGATCAGGACCAGGAGGGCCCAGGGCACGCGGGCGAGCATGGCTAGCGCAGCGGGCGGCCGAGGAGGCCCCAGGGACGGATGATCAAAACCGCGGCCATCAGGGCGAACACCGCGAAGATCGAGAAGCGCGGGAAGAACAGGATGCCGAAGGAGAGGACCTGACCGTAGATCAGCGCGCCCAGGAACGTGCCCCAGAAGGAGCCGAGGCCGCCGATCACCACGACCACGAAGGCCTCCACGATCACCTCGGTGTCCATGCCGGGAGTGGTGGCCCGCATCGGCGCGATGAGCGCGCCGCCCAGCCCGCCCAGGAAGGAGGCCAGCACGAACACCCAGGTGTAGAGGCCGTCCACGTTGACGCCCAGCGCGCCGAGGGTCTCGCGATCCAGCGCGGCCGCGCGGATGAAGCGGCCCGCGCGCGTGCGCTGCAGGACGAACCAGAAGGCGAGCGCGATGGCCGGCCCCAGCAGCAGGATGAACAGGTTGTAGTGGGGCACGGTGGCGCCGAAGACGTGGAAGGCGCCGCTCAGCTCGGGGGGGCGGCTCACCGACTTCTGCTGGGTGCCCCAGATGATCTTGGCCACGTCGCTCAGGATCAGCACCAGCGCGTAGGTGAACAGCAGCTGGTAGAGCTCTTCCTTGCCATAGAGGTGGCGGAAGAGCACCCGCTCCACGATGCCGCCCAGCGCCGCGATCAGCAGCGCGGCCCCCAGCGCGGCGAGCCAGAAGCGGCCGCCGTCGAGCCCGATCCACTGCACGATCTGGAACGCGGAGTAGGCCCCCAGCATGTAGAAGGTGCCGTGCGCGAAGTTCAGCACCCGCAGCACGCCGAAGATCAGCGAGAGCCCCGACGCGATCAGGAAGAGGAACATCGCGGCGGTGAGCCCGCTCAAACTCTGCGCAAACACGAACGCCAGATCCGGCATCGCTCGAGGGCTCTAGAAGATGGGTCGCGAGGTCCGTGAACGGATGGGTCGAGAGATGTGTGAACGGGACTTCGATCCCATGACGGTCAGGCCGGGCGAGATGGGGAGCCGGGGGGCGGGGGCGGGGCGGCGAGGGGCGGGCCCGGTGGGTGCTTCACCGAACCCGGGCCCGCCCCTCGCCGCCCCGCCCCCGCCCCCCGGCGGGCCACCACGTCTAGTCCATGAACTTCGTGGGATCGATGTACTCGATGGGCTTGATGATCGCGAACGGATACTTCGGGTCCTTCACCGTCTTGCCGTAGAGCTGGCCCCGGTTCGCCTGGTGATCCTTCTCCCGGATGGTCTGCTTGCCGATCGGGGTGTCGATGGTGAGCCCCAGCAGGGCCTTCGCCACCTTGTCGGAATCGGTGCTGTTCGCCTTCTTGATGGCCTCGGTGAGGAACTGCATGCCGATGTAGCCCTGGATGGCCCACGAGGACGGATACTCGTCCTTCAGGTACTTGGAGAGACGCTGGGTGTACTCCCGGTGCGCCGGGGTCTCGCCCCAGTAGAAGGCGTCGTAGGTGTTGCCCCAGATGCCGACCGGGTAGTCGGCGCCCATGGACTTCGTGGTCTCCGGGGTGGCCGCCTCGCCGAGGCCGAGGAAGTGATACTTGATCGCGTCGAACATGCCGAGGGCCTTGGCCTGCTTGGAGTAGGTCACGAAGAAGCCGCCCCAGATCGACGACACGATGGCTTCCGGCTTCTTGGCCATCTGGGCGTTGATGAAGGGGTTGTAGTCCTGCTCGCCGAGCTTGGGCCACTGCTGGTCCACGATCTGCACGCTCGGCTTGATCTTCTTGATGTGGTCGACGAAGGCCTTGGTGACGTCCTGCCCGTAGGCGTAGTCGAAGGCGATGGTGGCCACCTTGGTCACCGGCCACTTGGCCACGATCTCGGCCGCGCTGCGGCCCTCCATGGTGGTGTTGGCGGCGACGCGGAAGACGTAGGGGTGCAGCTTGTCGGGCGCGGTGAGCTGGTCGGTCTTCGGGATCGGGGCGATGAAGACGATCTTGTTCTCCTTCGCCACCACCGAGACCGCGGGGCCCTCCGCGGAGGTGAGCGTGCCCATCAGGAAGTCGACGTTGTCCTTCAGGATCATCTCGCGGGCCACCCGCACCGCCTCGTTGGCGTCGGCCTTGGAGTCGCGGATGATCAGCTCGATCTTGCGTCCGAGCACGCCGCCCTTGGCGTTCAGCTCGTCCACGTACATCTGCGCGCCCTTGGACGCGGGGTCGCCGAACAGCGCGGGCGGCCCGGACAGTGGAAGCGGGACGCCGACCTTGATGGGCTTCTGGGCCGAGACCGTCATCGGCGCGGCCAGGGCCAGGGCCAGCAGCATCGCGAGTACGCGCAGGATCATGGAACGCCTCCTTTGGCTACGAGAGAGATTGCGGGGTCACCACGTCGCGATCCGTCACCGGGCGGGCAGACCCGGGACGACGGTGCGGATGCGGTAGACCGAGGTCGACGCGGTGATGTAGAGGCTCCGGTAGTCCTCGTCGCCCCACGCGAAGTTCGCCACGTGCTCCGGCACGTGGATCACGCCCAGGCAGTGGGCGTCCGGGCTGAACACGTGGATGCCGCCGGGGCCGGAGCAGTACACGTGGCCGCGCGAGTCGATCTTCATGCCGTCGGGCGCGCCCTTGCCCTCTCCGGTGGTCTCCGCCCACACCGCCCCGCCCGCGAGGCGACCGTCGCCCTTCACGTCGAACACGCGGATGTGCTGGCGCGCGGTGTCGTTGACGAAGAGCCGCCGGCCGTCGAGCGAGAAGCAGAGCCCGTTGGGACGGTCGAAGTCGTCGGCGAGCAGGATCGGGCTCCGCGGGTCCGACCCCACCCGGTACACGCCCTGGAACGGCAGTTCCTGCGGGCGCGGCACCCCGTAGAACTCAACGCGGCCGTACGGCGGATCGGTGAAGTAGATGCCCCCGTCGGGGGAGCACACGATGTCGTTGGGGCTGTTGAGCTGCTTGCCCTCGTAGTGAGTGGCCAGCGGGACGATGCGGCCGTCGGGCTCGGTGCGCGAGACCTGGCTGGAGGCGTGCTCGCACGCGAGCAGCCGGCCCTGCCGGTCCCAGGTGAGCCCGTTGGACTTGTTGCACGGCTTGCGGAAGGTGGTGACCCCGTCCTTCGCGGACCAGCGCCGGAGGTGGTCGCCGGGCATGTCGCTCCAGAGGAGATAGTGCTCGGTCGGGTGCCAGAGCGGCCCCTCCGTGAACAGGCAGCCGGTCGCGATGCGCTCGAACTCGAGCGTGGCGCCCACGACCTGGGTGAAGCGCGGGTCCCGGACGGTCGCGGTACTGCTCATGTTGAGTTGGGGGCGAGCGGCGCCGCTCCTCCCCCAAGCCCCCCCACCAGCTTGACCATTCCCTTCGTCACTTCTTTCGTCACTTCTTCGCCATGCGCTCGCCGGGCTTGCCGCCCACGTACCAGTCCGGGGGATCCACCTCCTCGAACACCACCCAGACCGCTTCCTTGGGCAGCTGCGTCACGTCGGTGATCGCGGCGGTCACGCGCTTGGCGATCTCGTTCAGGCGCTCCTTGCCCCAGCCCTCGTAGATGCGGATGTTCACGAATGGCATCGGAGTCTCCCATGACCCGGTGTGGAGGGGGCACAACGATGCTCCCCGCAGAGTGCGGGGAGCCTAGCACGCCGGGCGCCGAGCGGGCAAGGGCGCGATCACCCTCAGAACAAGTGTTACCGAAACGGAAGGGGTTGCCTCAAAACCGGTGTTACCGAACCACGCACCGGAAAGGGGGCCCTGTGACCGAGCCAGCGCGCCGGGAATACGCGGCGGTGATGCGCCGCCGCTAT
>DASRHC010000066.1:0-106978 GCA_035650715.1 Candidatus Methylomirabilota bacterium
CGAGTACCTCGAGGTCTTCTACAATGGGCAGCGGCGACATTCGGCGCTCGGTTACCTCAGTCCGCGAGCGTTCGAGCAACGGCACGAACAGGACGCGGTGGCAACTTAACCCAGGTGTCTACCAAACCGGGGCAAGTCCACCCCACGCTGGTGACGTCGTCGCCCGCGCGCACAGTTCGAGGTGCTGCGTGGGCTGATAGCGCACGTGCACGTCGAGGAGCGTACCCAGGCACCGGCGGCCGCCGGTGCCTGTCGCGCACCTTGACGTTGTGCGCCGGCACGCCGGAATCCGGGCGCCCGGGCGCACGCGCACGCCGCCGGAGTCCGTCACCCGAGCGAGCGTCTCGTCGGATTCGTACGTCGCGCACGTACGCGTTGCTCGGCTGGTAGCGCCGCCGCTCCCACGCGGCCGACCGACCCAGCTCCGCTGCCCGGGGCCCCGGGCAGCCTGCCGCGCCACCACCTCCCTGGCGGACCACCCACATACCCCGGCATCAACATTGACTTGACCTTACTAAAATTCATTTCTACTTTGTAATCATGAATCAAACTATCGGACGGCACACGGTGAAGGTCGCTGACGAGGTGTGGATCGTAATGGCTCTCTTGCACCAGGAGCACCCCGAACGGGAGGACTTCACGGTGGCCGAGATCGTGGCGCGCGCCCGAGAGGAAGCGCTAACCCCGGAGCTGCGGCCAGGTGTGTATGTCCACGTCATCCACCACTGCGTGGCGAATCGTCCACCGAATCCTGGGCGTTACCGGATGCTGGTCGAAACGGGGCCCAAACGGCGACGACTCTACCGGCCGGGAGACCCGACCCATGAGGCACGGCGCGGCGGGAAGGTGACGCCGGCCAGATCGGCAATCCCTCCTCGCTATCAGCCGCTCCTCGACTGGTATGAGAAGGATTATGCGCGTCGCAGTGGTGTCGCGCCCGAAGCGGATCCGCTTCTCGCTCTCCGCGGCTCGGGCCGCGCGCTGTGGGCTGGAGAGCCGGCGGATCAGTACGTCCGTCGCCTGCGCGAGGGGTGGGAGTGAGCCGCATCTTCTGGGATACCAACCTCTTCGTCTATTTGCTGGAGGGATCCTCGCCACAGGCGGAGCAGGTTGCCAGGGTCCGGGAGCGCATGCTCGAGCGGGACGACGAGCTGTACACGTCAACACTCACACTCGGCGAGGTGCTCGTGAAGCCTTTGGAGCAGGGCGACACGGCACTGTGCCGGCGGTATGAAGATGTTCTGTCGCGCACCACCCGACTGATCGCCTTCGACGTGGACGCGGCCCGCCGGTACGCGGAGGTGCTCCGCACGCGCGCCATTCGCCCGCCGGACGCGATTCAGCTGGCCTGCGCCTCCCAGGCCGGCATGGATCTGTTCATCACGAACGACGACCGCTTGAGTCGGTTCGCCATCCCCGGCATCCAGTTCCTCGTTCCGCTCGAGCGCGCCTTTCTCTGAAGCCAGACGTCAGGCCCGGCATCCCGAAATGTCTCAGAACCGCTTCAAGACGTCGTCGAAGGCCTCCAGCGTCCTGGCGACGTCGGCGTCGGTGTGGGCGCAGGACATGTACATCTTCTGCGTGTTCTTCACCACGCCGCGCTTGATCAGCTCGGTGGTGAGCACGCGCGCCTTCTGCCCGTCCGCCTTCTGGAGCGACCGGTAGTCGGTCACCGGGTCCGGCGTGAAGAGCACGTCGAAGACGACGGGCTCGCCCACCACCTGCGCGGGCAGCCCGCGGCGATCCAGGAGCTCGGTCAGCCCCGTCATCAGCGCGCGGCCGGTGCCGTGCAGGCGCTCGTACGCGCCGGGCTTGCGCAGCTCGGCCAGGGTGGCCAGCCCCGCGACGGCGGCGATGGGGTTGCCGTTCAGCGTGCCCGACTGGGAGATGAAGTCGCCCTTGCCGTCCTGGGCGGGATCGAACGGCCGCATCAGGTCGGCGGAGGCGCACACCGCGGCCAGCGGGAAGCCGCCGCCCACGATCTTCCCCACGCACGCGATGTCGGGCACCACGCCGTAGTACTCCTGCGCGCCGCCGTAGGCCAGGCGGAAGCCGGTCACCACCTCGTCGAAGATCAATAGAATCCCGTGCCGGCGCGTGATCTCGCGCAGGCCCTGCAGGAAGCCGGGCTGGGGCGGGATCAGGCGCTGGAAGGGCTCGACGATCACCGCGGCCAGCTCGTCGGCGTGGGTGTCGACGATGCCCTCGACCGTGGCCAGGTCGTTATAGGGCGCGATCAGCACCTCGGCCTCGATCGCGTGCGGGATGCCGGAGGAGTCGGGCACCGGCGCCGGGAACGCCTTCGGCGAGCGGGGCGACGAGGACATCATCGCGTAGTCGTTGGCCCCGTGGTAGCCGCCCTCGAACTTGAGGATCTTGTCCCGCCCGCGCGCGGTGCGCGCCACCCGCAGCGCGAAGAAGGTGGCCTCCGAGCCGGTGGAGGTGAAGCGCACCTGCTCGGCGCACGGCACCGCGCGGCAGATCTCCTCGGCCAGCTCGATGATCGGCTCGTTCACCATGAAGTAGGTCGTCCCCGCCTCCAGCTGCTGCCGCACCGCCGCCGTCACCGCCGGGTGCGCGTGGCCCAGCACCATGGGTCCCGAGGCCATCACATAGTCGATGTACTCGCGGCCGCTCACGTCGTAGATCTTCGAGCCCTTGCCGTGCTTGACCACGAAGCCCACCTCGTCCGCATAGCGGCTGGTGCCGAGCACGCCGCCGGGCAGGCGCTGCTTGGCGCGCTCGAGGAGCTTCGATTCGTGAACGGAACGGGAGCCGATCAGATCAGCCATGGCCGAGACCTCGCTTCGATGAGAGTAGCCGCCGACTACGTGAACGGACGACAGTAGGCTCCGCGTGGAGGCGCTGTCAAGGCGTGGGCCGGGGCGCATGCTTGGTCCGGCGCGCGTGTTCGCGCCGGCGCGCGTGCTTGGGTCGGCGCGCGCGTTTGGGCCCGGGCGGGTGTTCGGGCCGCTGCGCATCCGCGCGCATGTTTGCGCTTGACAGGTTCGCGACGGTGACCTGCACGCAGCCCGTCGGCCGAGACAATCATCTCACCTCCGCGCCACCGCTGCGCGTGGTGCGGTGATCGCCGTCGCAGGAGTTCTGGACGATGCCTCCGCGCTCGTTCACTCGTCCACACCGCGCTCTGGAGCTGCGAAAACGGCGGTGTAGAGTGCGACGAGATCACAACGTTTGTCGCGCCGGTTCCCGCCGAGGAGGTCACAATGAGGAACGTTCTCTCGCTCACCGCCGAGCCCACGACCGCTCTTCCGACCCTGGTCCCTTCTCCGCCGAACGTCCAGGAGCTGGAGCGCCTGGGTGACGAGATCGCGGAGCTGTCGGCCCAACTCGACGCCGCCACCGCTCGCCTGCTCGCCCTCATCCGCGAGTTCGACGCCCGCGGCGGATGGAACACCGGGTTCCGCTCTTGCGCCGAGTGGCTCGCGTGGCGTGTCGGGATGGACGTCGGCGCCGCTAGAGAGCGGGTACGCGTCGCCCATGCCCTCGCCACCCTGCCGCGGCTGGCCGACGCGCTCGCGCGCGGCCAGCTCTCCTACTCCAAGGTCCGCGCACTGACCCGCGTCGCCACGCCGGAGAACGAGGCGCGCCTGCTGGCGGTGGGACGGGCCGCTACCGCCGCCCACGTGGAGCGCATCGTCCGCGGCTGGCGCCGCCTCGACCGGCGGGCCGAGGCCCGGGAAGCCACGCGCCAGCACGCGATGCGGGCGCTGCATGTCTTTCAGGACGACGATGGCACGGTGGTCGTTCGCGGCCGGCTGACCCCCGAGGCCGGTGCCCTGCTCCTCCGTGCCCTGGATGCCGCGCGCGAGACGCTCTACCAGCGCGCCCGCGCCGCGGCCGCCCATCCCGCCGACCCCGCGATGGCGTCACCCACCCGCGTGCAGCAACAGCACGACGCCCTCGCCCTGCTCGCCGAGACCGCGCTGCACCATGAGCTCGATCCGGGCGCACCCGGGGAGCGGTACCATGTGGTGGTCCACGTGGACGGTCCGGTGCTGGCCGATGCTGCGCAGCCCGGCCAGTCCGTGCTGGAAGAGGTGGGCCACGTTTCCGCGGAAACGTCGCAGCGCCTTGCGTGCGATGCGAGCCGGGTCGTGATGCGCCACGATGCACAGGGCCGGCCGGTGGAGGTCGCCGCGCGGACCCGCACGATTCCGCCGGCCATTCGCCGCGCGCTGCTCCACCGCGATCGTACCTGTCGCTTCCCCGGGTGCGAGGCGCGCGTCGGGCAGGGACACCACATCCAGCACTGGGCCCAGGGCGGGCCGACCACGCCGAGCAATCTCGTCCTGCTGTGTCGGCGGCACCATCGTGCGGTTCACGAAGAGGGTTACCACGTCACCCATGGGCCGGATGGCGCGCTGGAGTTCCGTCGGCCCGACGGCCAACCGTTCCCCCACGTGCTCGCGCCCCCGGTCACGCCGGCCGACCCGGTGCGCGCGCTCACGCTGCAGCACGAGGAGCAGGGACTCGAGATAGACCAGCGGACGTCGTGTCCCACGTGGGGCGGCGAGCGCCTGGATCTGGGCTGGGCGCTCTCGGTCCTGCATCCCGCGGTCGCGGGCGATCCCTACCGCCCGTCCTGAGTAGGGGTCTCGCGGGGCGCCGGGATGTCGGTTCGCCCCGGTAGGCGTTGTGCGCCTGCCCTCACGGACCCGCCCCGCGCACGGGCGGGCCCGCCGCGTGACCGACGCGGTCTCGGGCCCGCCCCGCGCTACCGCCACCCCCGGCTAGGTCGCCGAGAAGCGCTGGGCGTTGCCCATGTGCGGCCAGGCGTAGGCCTGCACGTTGGCCAGCATCTGCCGCAGGTGGTTGCGGTCGTGGTGGACCCACTCGTGGAGCAGGTCGCGCACCGTGAGGAAGCCCACCCGGTGCGTGCCGCCCCGCGCCAGGTCCGCCGCGGAGAGGCCGGCGGCCAGCTTCACGCTGTCGGCACGCATCCGGTCGAATTCGGCGATGAGGGCGGCGCCTTCGAGCTTGAGCCCCTCGCCCGCCTTGTCGCCCGCGGCCAGGATGAACCGGATGCGCCCGGCGAAGCCGCGGGCCTCGCTCTCGATCAGGTGGCCCAGCACCTCCTTCACGCACCACTCGCCGGGCGCGGGGTGGAAGGCGAGCACGGGCTCCGGGAGGGCGGACAGCTCGGCGTGCATCATTGCGCCGGCGGACTGCAGGAGCTGTGCGACCGCCGCGGGCGGGAGGGCGGACGTGGCCATCAGAACGTGCTCACGAGGACGCCGTCATCAAAAATGTCGGAATGTAAGACCTGACCCCATCCTAGTCGCCGCGGGTGACGAGCTCGGCGATGGGGGTACCGGCGCGGTAGCGCTGGACGAGGGCGTCGGGGTCGTACTCGATGCCGATGGGGTTCCTGGCGAAGGCGGGGGAGTGCATCCAGGCCTGGCCCTCCTCCGCGGTGGCGAAGTTGTCGATCTGCAGCTCCACGCGGTTGCCGTCGGGATCGACGTAGTACATCGACGTGGTCGGGCCGTGGTTGATGCAGCGGAACGGGCGGATGCCCCGCGCGGCGAGGCGCTCGTAGTTGTCGAGGAAGGCGCCCATCGACTCGAAGGTGAACGCCACGTGGTGGAGGCCCGGCTGGTCGGTGGGGCGGTAGCGCAGGTCGCTCCCGCCCACCTCCCGCGGGGCGAGCGGGCCGAGGTCGATGAAGGCCACCCGGTGGTGCTCGTCGTCGTAGGTCACGAAGCAGAGATGCGGGTTCTCGTAGATCACGCGGCCGTCCAGCACCGTGCAGTACCAGTCCCGCATGGCGGGCAGCCGGTTGGTCTGGAAGACCAGGTGGGCGAGCTTGCTCGGGGGCATCGCCTCGCCCCTACTGCAGCGGCGAGAACGCCGACGGCATCACGATCTTCGTCTCCTGCGCCAGCAGCTCGTCGCCGCCGCCCGGGGGCGGCCAGATCCCGGCCTTGCGCGCCTGCTCGCGCACCTGCAGCCGCTGGTCCATGGACTTGTAGGCCCAGATGTGGATGAAGCGGTTGGCGCCGCCGAACTCCACGCCGCCCGCGGTGACCAGCGGGGAGAGCCTGGTGCGCGCGGGCAGCGCGGCCTCCCAGCGCTTCATCACGCCGGGCAGCGAGCCGGCGGCCAGGCTGTAGCGCCGGATCTCGAAGATCGGGCCGATCGTCCCCGGGGTGATGTCGGGCACGAACGGGAACGGGTTCAGCACCTCCACGCTCTGGTCCACGATGAACTCGCGGATCTTGGGCGGCCAGTTGGCGTCCTTGGCCGCCTCGGCGCGGACGCGCGCCCGCTCGGCCAGGTCCTTGTAGCCCCACACGTGGATGATCTCGTTGAGCGGCCCGATCTCGGTGTGCCAGAAGGCGGCCAGCGGCGAGTACTTCTTGCGGTACTCGTAGGCCTCTCCGTAGCGCTTCTCGACCTCGGCCAGGCTGCGGGGCTTGAGCGTGTAGGTGCGGAACTCGTAGATCATCGGCCGGCCTCCTGTCGTGCGTTTCGCGGAAGTCTGCGCCCCAAATGGGGAGACGTCAAGGCACCTCCGATGCTACGGTGTTCCCCCATGGCGCGCGACGGGGCGCGGTTCGGCATCGTGTTCCTGCCCGAGCGGTTCGACGGCTGGGGCGATCTCTGCCGCGAGACCGAGGACGCGGGCTTCGACTGGCTGGGCGTCGCCGACTCGCAGTCGGTCTTCCGCGAGCTCTACGTGGCCCTCACGCTGGCCGTGCTCCACACGCGGCGGCTGCGGCTGGGCCCGCTCGTCACCAATCCCCTCACCCGCCACCTGGTGGTCACCGCGAGCGCGATGGCGAGCGTGGACGAGGTGGCGGGCGGCCGCGCGGTGCTGGGGCTGGGATCGGGCGACAGCGCGATCCACACGATCGGCGCGCCGCCGGCCACCCTGGCCGGGCTCGAGGAGTCGATCGTCACGCTGGGCCGGCTCACCGCGGGGGAGACCATCGAGCGCGCGGGTGGGGCCGGGCGCGCGCGCCGGTGGCGCGTGCACCGCGCGACCCGGCGCATCCCGATCTACCTGGCCGCCGAGGGCCCGCGCACGCTCGAGCTGGCCGGGCGCGTGGCCGACGGCGTCATCGTGGGGCTCGGGCTCACCCCGGAGGTGATCCGCCTCTCGCTGGCCGCCATCGAGCGGGGCGCCCGCGCGGCCGGCCGCACCCTCGACGACGTCGACGTGTGGTGGTTCGCCAAGACCAGCCTCGCCGACCGCCGCGCGGACGCCATCGAGCCCATCAAGATGGCGCTCGCCGCCAGCGCCAACCACGCCTTCCGCTTCACGCTGGAGGGCAAGGGCGTGCCCCCCGATCTCCACGAGAAGATCCGCGCGCTCCAGCGCGAGTACGACTCCCACCACCACGAGCTGCCCGGCGCGGCCAACGCGAGCCTGCCCGACCGCTGGGACCTGACCGACTTCCTGGTCGACCGCTTCGCGATCGCGGGAGCGCCGGCCGACTGCGTGGCCCAGGTGGAGCGCGCGATGGCGGCGGGCGCGCGCCAGTTCCTCATCACCGGCTTCGTGCCGGACCCGCGCGCGTTCGTGCGCCGGTGGATGCGCGAGGTCGCGGGCCGCCTATCGGTGTGATCCTCGCCCCGTTCCGCGTCCGCAGCTTCCGCTACCAGTGGCCCGCCGACCTGCTCACCTCCTGGGCCTCCGAGATGGAGACCATCATCCTGGGCTGGTACGTGATGGTCCACACCGGCTCGGTGGTGCTGCTCACCGTGTTCGGCTCGCTCCAGTTCCTCGGCACGCTGCTCGCGCCCATGTTCGGGGTGCTGGGCGATCGCGTGGGCCCGCGGCTCATGCTGTGCGCGATGCGCGGCATCTACGCCGGGCTCGCGGGCGTGGTGCTGCTGCTGGCCGCCACCGGCTGGCTGGCTCCCGGCTGGGTGCTGCTGATCGCGGGGCTCAACGGCATCGTGCGCCCCAACGACCTCGTCATGCGCAACTCGCTCATCGGCGAGACCATCCCGCCCGCCCAGCTGATGGGCGCGGTCGGCCTCTCACGCGCCACCATGGACTCGGCGCGGGTGGGCGGCGCGCTCGCGGGCGCCGGCCTCTCCACCTTCCTCGGCCTGCCCATCACCTACTGCGTGGTCACCGCGTGCTACCTGGGCGGCCTCGCCCTGACCCTCGGGGTCGCGCGGCGGCGGCCGGTGGGCGATCCGACCGCGGTGCTGCCGGAAGCCCTGCTCGCCGCGCGCTGGCAGGAGCTGAAGGACGGGCTCGCGCACGTGCTCTCCACCCCGCGGCTGCTCGCGCCGATCTGCCTCGCGTTCCTCATCAACCTCACCGCGTATCCCGTCTCCGGCGGCCTCCTGCCCTACGTGGCGCGCACCATCTATCAGGTCGACGCCACCGGCCTCGGCTGGCTGGTGGCGAGCTTCTCCCTGGGCGGCCTGCTCGGCTCCGCGACCATGGTCACCACCGGCGGCGGCCGCCGGCCGGAGCGCATGACGCTGATCTACACCGCGGTGTGGTACGCGCTGCTGCTGGGCTTCGGCCACCTGCGGAGCATCGGCCCCGCGCTGCTGCTGCTCCTGGCGGCCGGCTTCGTGCAGAACGTGGCGATGATCTCGATGACCGCCACGCTCATCACCGGATCGGGCGACCGCTTCCGCGCCCGCGTGATGGGGGTGCGCACGCTCGCGGTCTACGGCCTGCCGCTCGGGCTCATGGCCTCGGGCGCGCTCGTCGAGCGCATCGGCTATCCGCTGACGATCACCGCCGGCGCCGCCACCGGGCTGCTCTTCACGCTCCTGATCGGCGTCAAGTGGCGGACCGCCATGTGGCGCGCGGGCCGCGTGGTGCCGGTCTGACGCGGGGGCGCGCCCGACGCGCGCTCAGACGCTGATGCCCCAGATCGCGCTGGCCGCGACGCCGATGCCGTAGCTGATGGCCACCGCCGCCGCCATGATCCCCAGGTTCAGCAGGATGCGGCGCTTCACGTCCATGCCGGAGAGGAACGCGAGGATGGCCGACACCAGCACGATGACCGCGCCCGCGACCAGCAGCGAGGGCCAGAGCGTGCGCGCGCCGAAGGCCACCGGCAGCACCGGCACCACCGCGCCCACCACGTAGCTCAGGCCCACGCGGATCCCCGAGCCGAGGGGGCTGTCGCCGGCCTCCTCCGCCGCCTCCGCCTCGCCCAGGAAGCGGCGCCGCCGCACGTCGGTGCTCCGCACCTCCGCCTCCGAGCTGGCGGCCAGGAAGGCGCCTGCGCCCATCGAGAGCGCGCCGGCCACGCCCACCATGAGGCCGGCCACCAGCACCGTGGTGGCGCTCGCGAAGGCGCCGAAGAACCCGCTGACCGCGCCCAGGATCTCCACCAGCCCGTCGTTGAGCCCGAGGAAGATGTCCCGCACGCGCCCGGGGCTGATCTGCCGGGCGCTCTCCGCGGTCACCACCGTGTCCTCGTGGCGGAACTCGTCCTCCAGCACCTCGCGCACCGCCGCGCCCAGGGGGCCGCCCTCGTACTGCCGCCACACCGTGAGGTACTTCCGCACCCCGAAGACCTCGATCGCCTCGAGGATCAGGTGGATGGCGGGCGCGCCGAACACGCGGGCCACCGCGAGCATGAGCCAGAGCTTGAGCCGCCGGCCCCAGTCGAGCCGCGGGAGGTCGAGCCCGAAGAACTCCTGCCAGAACTTGTGGTGCCGCGTCTCGATGGGGATCAGCTGGTCGAGGATCGCCCGCTGGGGCGCGGGCGCGATGCGGTGCAGCGCCCGGTACAGCGAGAGGTCGAACAGCTCGTCGAGGACGAGCCGGCGGCCCAGCCGGGGGTCCGTCGAGGGCTCTGGCGCGGGCTCGGGCGCGGGCTCGGGCATGGAGGGTTATGTTATACACTCCGGGAGCGCCGGCGAGTCGCCGAAGGAGGCCTCGATGAGATTCACCTGGTTCAACCTGATGCCGTGGCCGTACCTGCCGGACGACTTCCGGGAGAAGCACCGCTCGGTGTGGGTCGACATCCCCAACACCCTCTACGATCCCCGGAAGGGCCACTTCGTCTACCACCAGTACATGGACCAGCTGGAGTACGCGGAGTCGCTCGGCTTCGACGGCATCGGCTGCAACGAGCACCACCAGAACGGCTACGGGCTCATGCCGTCGCCGAACCTGATCGCGGCCGGGCTGGCCCGCCGGACTTCCCGCGCCGCGATCTGCGTGATCGGCAACTCCATCGCGGGCTACAACCCGCCCATCCGGGTGGCCGAGGAGTTCGCGATGCTCGACGTGATCTCGGGCGGGCGCCTGGTGGCCGGGTTCCCGGTCGGTACCCCGATGGACACCAACTTCTGCTACGGGCAGATCCCCGCGCTCACCCGCGACAAGTACGGCGAGGCGCACGACCTCATCATGAAGGCGTGGGCCGAGGACGAGCCGTTCGCCTTCGACGGCAAGTACAACCAGCTGCGCTGGGTGAACTGCTGGCCCAAGCCGATCCAGAAGCCGCACCCGCCGATCTACATCCCGGGCGGCGGCTCCATCGAGACGTGGGACTTCTGCCTCGACCACGACTACAACTACTCCTACCTCTCCTTCTACGGCTACCTGCGCGGCAAGTCGCTGCTCGACGGCTACTGGGAGCGGGTGGCCAGGCGCGGCAAGGACGAGTCGCCCTACCGCGCCGCCTTCGCGCAGATCATCTGCGTGGCCGACACCGACGCGGAGGCGGAGGCGCTCTACGCCGAGCACTGCCTCTACTTCTTCAACCGGTGCCTCCACGTGTTCCCGCCCTTCGCGGACCCGCCGGGCTACCGCACCGTGAACACCATCAAGTACGGCGCGCTCTCCCAGCTGCGCATGGAGGCGCAGCTGATCATGCAGGGGCTCACCTGGAAGCAGCTCGTGGACGAGCGCTTCATCATCGCGGGCAGCCCGGAGACGGTGCGCCAGCAGCTCGAGGAGTGCATCACCGGCCTGCGCATCGGCCACCTCTTCTGCCTGCTCCACACCGGCAACATGCCGGACTGGAAGACGCGGCACTCCACGAAGCTCTTCGCCGAGAAGGTCATGCCGCACCTGCGGCACCTCTGGCCCGAGTGGAAGCACGACGACCGGTGGTGGATCCATCCGATGGACGAGCGGCTGCACCCCGAGGAGGGCCGGCCCGGCGCCGAGAAGCCCCGGCAGGAGTGGCGCCCGTGAAGACGCGCACCGTCGAGACGCGCAAGGGCTGCCGCTGCCGCGTGCTGGAGGGCGGCAGCGGGATGCCGGTCGTGTTCCTGCACGGGGCGGGCGGGCTGCTGGCCGACAACCCGTTCCTCGACCGGCTCGCGTCCCGCTATCACGTGTTCGCCCCCGAGCTGCCGGGCTACGGCGAGTCCACCGGCGAGGAGCGGCTGGAGGACATGCTCGACTTCACGCTCCACGGCTGGGACGTGGTCGCCGCGCTCGGCCTGCGCCGTCCCCACCTGGTCGGACACTCGATGGGCGGCATGATCGCCGCCGAGATGGCGGCGGTGGCGCCCAGCGATCTCGACCGCCTCGTCCTGGTGGCCGCGGCCGGGCTCTGGCTCGAGGCCCACCCGATCCCGGACATCTTCGCGCTGCTCCCGGCCCAGCTGGTGGAGCTGCTCTTCCAGGATCCGGAGCGCGGCCAGCAGCTGCTCACCGGCGGCGTCGACTTCTCGGACATGGAGGCCTTCAAGGCCTTCTACCTGGGCCAGCAGCGGCGCCTCGCGATGGCGGGCAAGATCCTGTTCCCGATCCCGAACCGCCGCGTGTCGAAGCGGCTCTACCGCGTGACCGCCCGGACCCTCGTGCTGTGGGGCGCCGCCGACCGGCTGATCGTGCCCGCGTACGCCGAGCAGTGGGCGCGGCTGATTCCCGGCGCGACGGTGCGGACCATCCCCGACGCCGGCCACATGCTCCCGTACGAGCAGCCGGAGGCCTTCGTGGACGCGCTCGTGCGCTTTCTCGGGTGAGCGAGAGATGAGCGCGAGCGAGCCGGCAGGCAACGGCTGGATCGGGCGGCCGCTCAAGCGGCGCGAGGACCCCCGCCTCCTCACCGGGGCGGGCTCGTTCGTCGACGACCTGCAGCCGGCCGGCTGCCTGCACGTGGCGCTGCTGCGCTCGCCGCACGCCCACGCGCGGATCCGCCGCCTCGACGTGGACGCGGCGCGGCGCGCGCCCGGGGTGGCGCTGGTGGTGACCGGCGCCGACACCCGGCACCTCGGGCCGATGCCGGTGAACCGGCTGATGCCGGACATGAAGGTGCCCCCGCACCCGATCCTGGCCGACGGCGTCGTCACCTCGACCGGCATCCCGGTGGCCGCGGTGGTGGCCGACAGCGCGTACGCCGCGCACGACGCGCTCGAGCTGATCCAGGTGGAGTACGAGCCGCTCCCCGCGCTGCCGGAGCCGGAGGCGGCCCTCGCCGCCGGCGCGCCCGCGGTCTTTGCCGAGGTCGAGGGCAATCGCGTGCTCCACCGCGCGCTGCGCGAGGGCGACGTGGCCGCCGCGTTCGCCCGGGCCGCCCACGTGGTGGAGCTGCGCGTGGCCCAGTCGCGCGTCGCCGCGGTGGCGATCGAGCCGCGCGCGGTGCTGGCCACCTTCGACCGCGCGAGCGAGGAGCTCACGATGTGGGTCTCCTGCCAGGCCCCGTTCCGCATCCGGGCCGAGGTGGCCCGCCTGCTGGAGCTGCCCGAGAGCCGGGTGCGGGTGATCGCGCCCGACGTCGGCGGCGGCTTCGGGGTCAAGACCGGCCCCTACCGCGAGGACGTGCTGCTGGCCTGGCTCGCCCGCCGCCTCGCGCGGCCCGTGAAGTGGGTGGCCACGCGACGCGAGGACCAGGCCACCACCAACCACGCGCGCGGGTCGGTGTGCGAGGGCGCGCTGGCCCTCGACGCCGACGGCCGCATCCTGGGGCTGCGCGCGCGGATCGCCTCGCCGCTCGGCTCCTCGCTGATGAACGCGGCCGCCGGCTCGCCGTGGAACCACGCCCGCCTGCTGCCCGGCGCCTACGTGATCCCGGCCTGCGACATCGCGGTGTCGGGCGCGGTCACCACCACCGCGCCGGTGGCGGCCTATCGCGGGGCGGGGCGGCCCGAGGCGTGCTTCTACATCGAGCGGCTCATCGACACCGCCGCGCGCGCCCTCGGCCTCGATCCGGCCGAGCTGCGCCAGCGCAACCTGATCCCGGCCGACCGCTTCCCGTTCCGCACCGTCACCGGGCAGAGCTACGACTCGGGCGACTATCCCGAGGCGCTCGCGCGCGCGCTGGCCGCCGCCGACTATGGGAAGCTGCGGCGCGAGCAGGCGGAGCGGCGGGCGCGCGGCGAGGTGGTGGGCGTGGGCGTCGTCTCCTACGTGGAGCCCTGCGCCCTCGGCTGGGAGAGCGGCTCCATCAAGGTCGAGCGCTCCGGGCGCGTGACCGCGATCACCGGCTCGAGCGCCCACGGCCAGGGACACGAGACCACGTTCGCGCAGGTCGTGGCCGACCATCTGGGCGTGACGCCCGACGAGGTGACGGTGGTCCACGGCGACACGCGCTCGGGCCCCGAGGGCTTCGGCACCTTCGGCAGCCGCAGCGTGGCCCTCGGCGGCGGCGCGCTGGTGCGCGGCGCGGTCGAGGTGCGCGACAAGGGCCGCCGCATCGCGGCCCGGATGATGGAGGCCGCGCCGGAGGACGTCATCGGCGTGCCCGGCGGCTTCCAGGTGGCCGGCGTGCCGGACCGGCGCGTGAGCTGGAAGCAGGTCGCCACCGCCGCCTACGCGGGCGGCCAGGCGCTGCCCGCCGGCGACACCCCGGGGCTCGAGGCCACGATGTACTTCCAGGCCGAGGCCGAGGTGTGGAGCTACGGCGCGGTGGTGTGCGTGGTGTCGATCGCGCGCGAGACCGGGCGGCTCACCATCGAGCGGCTGGTGTGGGTGGACGACGCGGGCACCATCATCAACCCGCTGCTGGCGGAGGGGCAGCTGCACGGCAGCCTCGCCCAGGGCCTGGGCCAGGCGCTCATGGAGGCCATCGTCTACGACGGCGACGGCCAGCTCCTGACCAGCACGCTGATGGACTACGCGGTGCCGCGCGCGGAGGACGTCCCCGCGCTCACCATCGAGAAGATGCACGTGACCACCCCGCGCAACCCCCTCGGCGCCAAGGGCCTGGGCGAGGCCGGCTGCATCGCGATCCCCCCCGCCCTCGTCAACGCCGCCGTCGACGCCCTCGCCCCCTTCGGCATCACCCACGTCGACATGCCCCTCACCCCCGAGCGCCTCTGGTCCGCCCTCGGAGGGGGTCAGGTCTTACATTCCGACATTTTTCCGCGCGGGGCCTGAGTAAGACCTGACCCCACTATGAGATCGATCGATATTCACGCGCATCTGGTGCCGGCGTCGCTGTGGCGGGCGGCGGAGGCCGGGCGGGAGTGGCACGGCTTCCGCCACGAGCCCGGCGACGGGCTCGGCACGATCCTCGGCACCAACGGCAAGCGCATCGGCTTCACCTCGCCCAAGGTTCGGCTCACGCCCGAGGAGCGCCTCGCCGACATGGACGCGCAGGGAGTGGACATGCAGGTGATCTCCATCCACACGCCGCTCTTCGGCTATCACCTGGACGCGGCGCAGGGCCTGGCCCTGGCCCGCGAGGTCAACGACGAGATCGCGGCCATGACCCGGACGTGGCCCACGCGCTTCGCCGGCCTCGCCACCCTGCCGGTGCAGGACATGAAGGCCGCCCTCGCGGAGCTGGAGCGGGCGGTGACCGTGCTCGGGTTGAAGGGCGCCGAGCTCGACACGATCGTCAACGGCGAGAACTGGGACGAGCCGCGCTTCCTGCCGCTGTTCAAGGCGGCGGAGGCCATGGGCGCGGTGCTGTTCTTCCACCCGCAGCCCCAGCACAACTTCATGGTGGAGCGCGCCGGCCGCTACGGGCTCTTCAACAGCCTGGGCGTGATCGTGGAGGACGCGATCGTGGTCGCGGTGCTGATCCTGGGCGGCATCCTCGAGGCGTGCCCCGATCTCAAGGCGTGCATCGCCCACGGCGGCGGGCCGGCCTGCTACGCGATGGGGCGCCTGGACCGCGGCTGGCAGGGCACCCCGGCTGCGCGCGTGCACACGCCGTCGCCGCCCAGCAGCTACCAGAAGCGCCTCTACTACGACACGGTGGTGGGCAGCGAGGCCGCGCTCCGGTTCCTGCTGGACCAGGTCGGTGCCGACCGCGTGGTGCTGGGCAGCGACTGGCCCTTCGTGCCGTGGCATCCCTCGCCGGTGACCTGGCTTCAGGGCCTCACCAGCATCACGCCCGAGGAGAAGGACCGGATCCTCCACCGCAACCTGGAAGCGCTGTTGGGCCTCTAGCTGGACCTTCCGCGTTGTACGCGAACCTTCGCCGGCGGATTCGAGGCTTCGCGCGCCGGCTCGCGCTGAAGATCCCGGCCGTGCGAGCACGGGCCGATGAGCTGGCCAGGGCGCGCCATGCGGCCCGCTTCGTGGGGCCGGGCCATTTCTATTCGCCCATCCCCTCCGATGCGGACATCGCCCGCTACGCCGCGCCGCTGGCCGCGGCTCGTCCGCGCACCCTGCCCGGCATCGACCTGAACGAGGCCGGACAGCTCGCGCTCCTGGAAGAGATCGCGGGATACTACCCCGAGCTGCCCTTCCCCGCTCTACCGACGCCCGGCCACCGCTACTACTTCGAAAACGGGGCGTACTCGTATTCCGACGCGATCTGCCTCTACGGGATGATGCGCCATGCCCGACCGCGTCGCATCATCGAGGTCGGCTCGGGATTCTCCTCGTGCGCGATGCTGGACGTCAACGACCGCTGCTTCGGCTCAGAGATCCGCTGCACGTTCGTGGATCCGTACCCGGAGCGGCTGCTGTCGCTGATCACCCCGGACGACCGAGCCCGCATCGAGATCTTGCCGCTGTCCGTCCAGACGGTGCCGCTGGACCGATTCGGCGCCCTCGAGGCGAACGACATCCTGTTCATCGACTCGACCCACGTCGCCAAGCTCGGCAGCGACGTGTGCCATCTCTTTGGCCAGGTCCTCCCGATCCTGCAGCCCGGCGTCTACGTGCACATCCACGACATCTTCTACCCGTTCGAGTATCCGCCCGAATGGTTTGCCGTCGGGCGCGCGTGGAACGAGACCTATTTCCTGCGGGCGTTCCTCACCTTCAACACGGCCTACCGGATCGTGCTCTTCAATACGTTCCTCGAGGCCTTCCACCGCGACGTCTTCGAGGCACGCCTGCCGCTGTGCCTGAAGAACGAGGGCGGGAGCGTCTGGCTGCAGCGGACTGCCTAGCGGTCACGGAACGCCCCCGCCCGGTCGAGCTCCATCAGGGCCTGGGCGCCGGTGCTGAAGCAGGGGCCCCCCCGGGGACCGCGGCGGACTGGATGGCCTCTAGCAGCTCGCGCTTGGTCGCCCCGTGGTCGATGGCCCGGCGCATGTGGGCGATCACGCCGTCCTTGCGGCCGCGGAAGGCCAGGATGCCGATGATCACCATCTCGCGGTACTTCACCGCCAGCTCGCGGCCCTCGCCGATGGAGAGGCGGCTCAGCGGCTGCCGGGCCTTCACGTACTCCGGGTCTTCCCGCGCCACCCACTCCCAGAACGGGTAGCCGTAGGTATTGCTCCCGCTCTTGCCGTCGGAAGCCGTACCGTTCGTCGCCTTCACCGCCTTGCGCGCCATGGCGTGCCCTCCCCGGGCGGTCACCGTGCCTCGCGCGGCGCGGGCGCCTTCAGCCCGGCCAGCCGCTCGATGATCGTGAACACCACGCTGGTGTCCTGCTCGCCGAGCCCGGCGGCCAGCGCCGCCTGCTGGTAGTGCTGGGCCAGCGCCGAGAAGGTCACCGGCACGTGCAGCTCCTTGGCGATCGTGTGAAAGGTCTCCAGGTCCTTGTTCATCAGGGCGACCTTGAAGCCGGGCTCGAAGTCGCGCGGGATGATGGCCCGCGGGATGCGCTCGATGGCCTTGCTGCCGCCGCTGCTGGCCTTCACCACCTCGTAGATCGTCATGGGATCGAGGCCCGCCTTCACCCCGAGCGCGAAGCCCTCCATCATGGTGGCCGCGTTCACGCAGGCCATCATGTTGTTGATCGCCTTGATGGTGTTGCCGGCCCCGACCGGCCCCACGTGGAAGACGTTGGGCCCCATCGCCTTCAGCACCGGCTCGGCCCGGGTGAGCGCCGCCTTGTCGCCGCCGACCATGATGGCGAGGGTCGCCGCGCGGGCCCCGGTCACGCCGCCGCTCACCGGCGCCTCCAGGAAGTGCACGCCCCGCGCCTTGGCCCGCGGCTCGATCTTCCGGGGGGTGGAGGGCAGCACGCTCGAGAGGTCGATCAGGATCGTCCCCGGCTTCGCCCGCTCCACCAGGCCGCCCGCGTCCAGGTACATGGCCTCCACGTCGGGGGAGGCGGGCAGCGAGGTCAGCACCACCTCCGCGCCCTCCAGCGCGTCCTGCGCCGAGTCGGCGCGGCGGGCGCCCGCCGCGACCAGGTTCGCCATCGCCTTGGGGTTCAGGTCGAAGACCGCCATCGGGAACCCCGCCTTGAGGATGTTGCCGGCCATTGGGTTGCCCATGTTGCCGACACCGATGAACCCGACCGAGAGAGCCATGCGCGCCTCCTTGAGCGACAGGGTGAAACGGGCGTCGTCGAGACCCGCCGAGCATAAACCTCCGCAACCGGGGGAGCAACGTGCGGTAGACTCCGCCCTAGTGTTACGCGCATTCGCGCTCGACCGGATCGGGACGCTCTCCATCGAGGAGCGCTCGTCGGTCGGCCTCCTCAAGCTGTCGACGCGGACGTACTGGCGCCGCATCTGGCCGGCCGGGCTCGGCCTCGCCTCCTACATCATCGATCGCTTCGGCCCCGACGGCCTGCGCGACCGCGACGTCCTGGACCTGGGCTGCGGCGTCGGCCTGGTCGGCATCGTGTGCGGCCGCCTCGGCGCGCGCGTCACCTTCCTCGATCGCGAGGCGGGCGCCCTCGCCGCGGTCCGCCGCAACTGCCGGCGCAACGGCCTGCCCCCCGCCCGCACCATCGGCGGCGACTGGAACCACGGCGGCCATCGCGTGGCGCCGGAGGCCTACGACCTGGTGGTGGGCGGCGACGTGGTCTACGACGACCTGGAGTGGCCGGCCATCGGCACCGCGCTCATGCGCACGCTGCGGGTCGGGGGCATCGCGCTGCTGGCCGACCCGGGCTGGATCGCGCAGCGCAGGCTCCAGCAGGCGTTCCGCAAGAGCGGCTTCACGGTGATCCGCAGCCGCCGCCGGGTGCACTGGCCGCCGTGGCGGGCCTCGCAGCGCATCAAGGACATCGACATCTACGAGCTGCAGGTGTCCAGACGGGCGCCCGGCCGGCGCGAGGCTAGCGCGAAGGCTCTTCGGCGGACGAATCGCGCCTCGTGATCCGGCTCACGCGGAGATGGCCGACCTCGAGGTCGGCGATCTTCAACGAACGGATCTGGCCCCGCCCGAGCCGCAGGGTCCGCACCGCCAGCCGGCCGATCGCCACCGCCCCGATCGCGAACGCGCCGAGAGCGAGGGCCCCGAAGGCCAGCGCGCCCACCCGCCCCGCGCCGACCAGCCCGTCGCGCAGGATGACCCGCTGGATGCGCCCGTAGGAGGGCTCGAGCGCGCGGTCGTCGAGGCTCATGACGGCGCCCCCGATCAGATGATGCCGCGCTTGGCGAGATCGGCGATGCCGGCCGCGTCGTAGCCGAGCCCGCTCAGGATCGCCTCGTTGTCCTGTCCGAGCTCGGGCGCGGGCCCGCGGATCGGCAGGCGATCGGTCCCGTGCGAGACCGGATGCCCGAGGATCGTGATGTCCCCGAGCGCGGGCGAGCGCACCGGCTGCGCCATCCGGAGGTGCTGCACCTGCGGGTCCGCGAATGCCTCGTCGATCCGGTAGATCGGCCCGCACGGTACGCCCGCCTTGTTCAAGAGCTCGATCCAGGTGGCGCTGTCCTTCTGCCGGGTGATCGGCATGAGCAGCTCCATGAGCAGGTCGCGGTTCGCGGAGCGCGCCTTCGCGGTGGCGAAGCGGGGGTCGCTGCGCAGGTCCGGCCGCTCGATCGCCCGGCACAGGCGGTCGTAGAGATCGTCGCCGGCCGCCGCGATGTTGATGTGGCCGTCCCTGGTCTCGAAGACCCCGGTGGGGATGCCGGTGGGATGGTTGTTCCCGGCCTGCGGCGGCACCTCGCGGCTCATCAGCCAGCGCGCGGCCTGGAAGTCCAGCATCGACAGCATCGCCTCCAGCAACGAGGTGTGCACCCACTTGCCCTGCCCGGTGGACTCGCGCTCGATCAGCGCGACCAGGATGCCCTGCGCGAGCAGGATGCCCGAGCAGAGATCCGCGATCGGGATGCCGACGCGCACCGGCCCCTGCCCCGGCAGCCCGGTGATCGACATGAGCCCGCCCATGCCCTGGGCGATCTGGTCCACGCCGGGCCGGTCGCGGTAGGGCCCGCTCTGCCCGAAGCCGGAGATGCTGCCGTAGATCAGCCGCGGGTTGACCGCGCGCAGGTCCTCGTAGTCGATGCCGAGCCGGCGCTTGACGTCGGGCCGGTAGTTCTCGACCACCACGTCGGCCCGCTCGGCGAGGCGCTTGAAGATCGCCACGCCCTCCGGCTCGCGGAGGTTGAGCGTCATCGCCTCCTTGCCGCGGTGGAGGTTCTGGAAGTCGAAGCCGTGGCGCGCGCCGCCCATGCCGTCGCCGGCGCGGCCGCCCGGCATCTCGATCTTGATCGCGCGGGCTCCCCAGTCCACCAGCTGGCGCACGCAGGTCGGGCCGGCCCGCGCCCGGGTGAGGTCGAGCACGGTGTAGCGCGCGAGGGGGAGCGCGCGGGGAGCGGTCATCGGCGGCGGCTCAGCGCTCCCGCGCGGGCCAGTACACGAAGCCGCAGCCGGTCTGGGTGCAGTGGGCCGCGGTGTACTCCACCACGGTGGCCGGGCGGTTCATGGCCGCGGCCACGCTGATCCACGCGCGCACCTCGCCGGTGCCCGAGCGCATCGCGTCGGAGTCGAAGGTGAAGAGGTGCTCGAGCGCGGCCAGATCGTTGCGCTCCAGGCGCTCGAGGATCCAGCGGTCGAGCGGCTGGTCGATCCACCCCGCGTTGAACATCCCCGGGAAGTGCGAGAGGCCGCCCGAGGCGTAGATCGCGATGCGCTCCGGCCGCTCGTTCAGCACCTCCGCGATGGCCTCGCCCAGGCGCGCGCAGCGGGAGGCGCTCGGCAGCGGCGGGAAGTACTCGTTCAGGAACACGCACACCAGCGGGATGCGCAGCTCCGGGTCCACCTCCGGCACCAGGTTCGACACCATGTGGGAGACGCCGCGGGTGGGGTTGCCGCGCGGGTCGAACTTGCCCACGTTGGCCACGTCGAAGCCGCGCTTGATCAGGCCCTTCAGGAGGTGGCGGGCCACCTCCGCGTGCTGCGGGAAGGTGATCTTCGTGCGCTCCTGCGGCGGCACCGTCATGGGATCGCGCGCGCTCCGCCCCCAGATCGGCTCCTCCCCGGTGTAGATGGAGAACGTGGGGTTGTTCGCGTCGTCGAACATGTCGCCCTGGTCGTCGCCGATCATGACCAGCACGTCCGGCCGGTAGGCCCGCACCTGCTCGCGCAGCACCGCGAAGGCGGCCTCGATCTTCTGGATATGGCCCTCGATGATGCTGGGCGTCGCGATCTCGTCGCGGGCGCTCTTGGGGAGGTGCTCCCGGGCGATCTTGGGGATGCGCTCCACCACCTTCGGCCAGTACTGCGCCTTCTGGAACATCATGGGGGCGTGCGACGAGGCCAGGCCCAGTCCGAGCATGTGGAGTCCTCCCGCCAGGAAATCTAGCACGCCCCCCGGCCTTTGCAATCGGCTAGGATTCCCCGCGGGAGGCACGACCCATGATCCTCGAGCGCTTCAAGGTGCCGGAGAAGGACCAGGTCCGGGTGTCCGAGACGGCCCTCCGCGAGACGGTGACCCGGATCTTCGAGAAGCTCGGCGTCACGCCGGACGACGCGGCCGCCGCCGCCGACGTGCTGGTGACGACCGACCTGCGCGGGGTGGAGACCCACGGCGTCTCCAACATGCTGCGCGCCTACGTCCGCGACTACCGGGCGGGCAAGCTCGACCCGAGCCCGGGCTGGCGGATCGAGCGCGAGTCGCCCGCGACCGCGGTGATCGATGCGGGCAGGCGCCTCGGCATCATCGTGGGCGGCAAGGCCATGCGGCTGGCCATGGACAAGGCCCGCCGCGTCGGGGTCGGGGTGGTGACGGTTCACAACAGCGGCCACTTCGGCGCCATCGGCCACTTCGCGATGCAGGCCGCGCGGGAGGACATGGTGGGCGCCTGCTTCACCGCGGCGGGCCTCCACGTGGTGCCCACGTTCGGCTCGCGTCCGCTGCTCGGCACCAATCCCATCGCGCTCGCCGCCCCCGCGGCCACCGAGGCGCCGCTGCTCTTCGACGCGGCCACCTCGGCCATCGCGGGCAACAAGATCCGGCTCGCGATGCGGATCGGCTCGCCGCTGCTGGCCGGCTGGGTGACCGACACGCAGGGCACGCCGATCATGGAGGAGAAGCCGATCTTCAACCGCGAGGACGTCTACCAGGCCCCGCTCGGCGGCACCCGCGAGCAGGGCTCGCACAAGGGCTACGGCTTCGCGATGATGGCCGAGGTGCTCTCCACCCTGCTGGCCGGCGCGCTGCCCACCATGCTGGATCCGGCGAGCGGCTCCAAGAACCAGTTCGCGGCCTACGACATCCGGGCCTTCACCGACGTGGACCGCTTCAAGCGCACGATGGACGACATGCTGCGCACGCTGCGCACCAGCCCGCCCGCGCCAGGGCAGGAGCGCGTGCTCTACCCGGGCCTGTCGGAGGCGGAGGAGGTCGAGCACCGGCGCGCCCACGGCATCCCGCTCCACAAGGAAGTCATCGAGTGGTTCGGGGAGTGCACGCGCGAGATGGGGCTGCCGCCGCTGGCCGTCGTGGCCTGAGCCGGACCGGCCTCGCCGAGCCGTTTCACGGCGGCCCCCCCGCGGGGTCTCACGCGCAACGCCCGGGGAGGGGCGGCCTCATGGCGACGATCCGGAAAGTGCTGCGGCTGCAGGCACGGGTCGACGACGTCTGGGACGCGGTTCGGGACTTCGGCGGCGTGCACAAGCGCCTGGGCCCGGGCTTCCTGCTGGACGCCCACTGGGACGGCGACGCGCGCGTGGTCACCTTCTTCAACAACATGGTCGTGCGCGAGCCGCTGGTCACGCTCGACGACGTGGAGCGCCGGCTCGTCTACACCGCCACCGGCGGCATGAGCCGCCACTACAACGCGGTGATGGAGGTCTTCCCCGACGGCGACGACCGCTGCCGCCTGGTGTGGACCATCGATCTGCTGCCCAATGAGCTGGCGCCCACCGTGGACGGCATGGCCGCCAGGGCCTGCGAGGTCATGAAGCGCACGCTGGAGGGCCGCCCCGCCGACTGACCGCCGGGCTGCCGCCCCGCGCGCCGTGGCATACTCGTAGGCCATGGCAGCGCCCGACGCGGGCATCCCTCTTCTCTACGGCCGTGGCTCGATCCCGGTGCGCCCGCCCGCCGGCTGCGTGCCCACCGTGATCGAGAAGCGGGCGATGCCGGTGCTGCCCGATCCGGCCGCCGCCGTCGCGCGCGCCCTCGCGAGCCCCGTCGGGGCCGCGCCGCTCCGCGAGGCCGCCCGCGGCAAGCGCTCCGCCTGCATTTTGATCTGCGACATCACCCGCCCGGTGCCGAACGGGCTCTTCCTGGGTCCCCTCGTCCGCACGCTGCTCGACGCGGGCGTCCCGCGCGCCGGCACCACGGTGCTGGTGGCCACCGGGCTCCACCGCGCGAACGAGGGCGCGGAGCTGGTTGAGCTGGTCGGTGATCCCTGGGTGCTCGACACGGTCGCGGTGGCCAACCATGACGCCACCGTCGATCGCGACCACGTGCTCCTCGGGCGGACGCCGGGCCGCGGCACCGTGGTGCGCCTCGATCGCCGCTTCGTGGAGGCGGAGCTGCGCATCGCCACCGGCCTGGTGGAGCCGCACTTCATGGCGGGCTGGTCGGGCGGACGCAAGGTGATCGCGCCCGGGGTCGCGCACGCCGAGACCATCACGACCTTTCACAACTCCGCCTTCATGGCGCACCCGCGCGCGGCCAACTGCGTGCTCGACGGCAACCCGCTCCACGAGGAGCAGCTGGCGATCGTGGCGATGCTGGGGGGCGCGCTCGCGCTGAACACCGTGATCGACGACCGCCGGCGGCTGGCCTTGGTGAACTTCGGCGAGGTGGTGGCGAGCCATCTGGAGGCGGTCGGCTTCGCGCGGGACCACGCGCAGGTGGCGGTGCCGCGGCGCTTCCGCACCGTGGTCACCAGCGCCGCCGGCTACCCGCTCGACAGGACCTACTATCAGACCGTGAAGGGCATGGTCGGCCCGCTCGACATCCTGGCCCCGGGCGGCGAGCTCATCGTCGCCTCCGCCTGCTCGGAGGGCCTCGGGTCCAAGCACTACGTCGAGGCGCAGCGGCGCCTGGTCGACCTGGGCCCGGATGGCTTCGCGGCCAGCATCGCGGGCAAGGCCCACGCCGACATCGACGAGTGGCAGACCCAGATGCAGCTCAAGCCCATGCGGGTCGGGCGGGTGCGGCTCTACACCGACGGGCTCGACGCGACGGCGGCGGGGCTGACCGGGGTGGAGCGCGTGGCCGATCTCTCCGCCGCGGTGGCGGAGAGCATGGCGCGGCAGGGCGATCCCCACGTGGCGTTCGTGCCCGAGGGACCGTACGTGGTGCCGGTGCACTAGGAGGCGTGATGCTCGACGCGGTGATCGTGGGCGCCGGCTTCGCCGGCATGTACATGCTCCACCGGCTGCGCGGGCTCGGCCTCCGCGTGCGGGTCTTCGAGGCGGGCGGCGGGGTGGGCGGGACGTGGTACTGGAACCGCTATCCGGGCGCCCGCTGCGACGTCGAGAGCATGGACTACTCCTACTCCTTCTCCGACGAGCTGCAGCAGGAGTGGCACTGGACCGAGCGCTACGCGGCCCAGCCCGAGATCCTGAAGTACGCCGACCACGTGGCCGACCGCTTCGACCTGCGCCGCGACATCCAGTTCGACACGCGCGTCACCCGCATGGCCTTCGACGAGGCGGCCCGGCGCTGGGACGTGGAGACCGACCGCGGCGACCGGGTCTCGGCCCGCTTCGCGGTCATGGCCACCGGCTGCCTCTCCGACGCGCAGGTGCCGGACTTTCGGGGCCGCGACTCCTTCGAGGGCCGGTGGTTCCACACCGGCCGCTGGCCGCACGAGGGCGTCGACTTCACCGGCCGGCGGGTCGGGGTCATCGGCACCGGCTCCTCCGCGATCCAGTCGATCCCGATCATCGCCGAGCAGGCGCGGCACCTCTACGTCTTCCAGCGGACGCCCAACTACAGCATGCCCGCGCACAACGCCCCGCTCGATTCCGAGTACGAGCGCCGGGTGAAGGCGACCTACGCCGAGTTCCGAAGGCAGGCCCGCGAGTCGCGCGTGGGCTTCGTCACCGAGCGCAGCGGCGACTCCGCGCTGGCCGTGCCGGCCGCGGAGCGGGAGCGCGAGTACGAGAAGCGCTGGCGCCGCGGCGGCCTGGGCTTCTCCGCCGCCTACGCCGATCTCCTCACCAGCCAGGAGGCCAACGACACCGCGGCCGAGTTCTTCCGGGCCAAGATCCGCGCCATCGTGCGCGATCCCAAGGTGGCGGAGGTGCTCGCCCCGCGCGGCTACCCGCTGGGGACCAAGCGCCTCTGCGTGGACACCGGCTACTACGCCACCTTCAACCGCGACAACGTCACCCTGGTCGACGTGCGGGCGCACCCCATCGAGGCCATCACGCCCCGGGGGGTGCGCACCGGCGGCGTGGAGTACGCGGTGGACGATCTGGTCTTCGCCACCGGCTTCGACGCCATGACCGGCGCGCTGCTCAGGATCGACATCCGCGGCCGCGCCGGCCGGCGGCTCGAGACCGAGTGGGCGGCCGGCCCGCGGACCTATCTCGGGCTCTGCGTCGAGGGCTTCCCGAACCTGTTCCTGATCACCGGTCCCGGCAGCCCCTCGGTGCTCAGCAACATGATCGTGTCGATCGAGCAGCACGTGGACTGGATCACCGAGTGCCTGCGCCACCTGGACTCCCGCGGGCTCTCCACCATCGAGGCCACATCCGAGGCGCAGGAGGCGTGGGTGCAGCACGTGAACGAGGTCGGCCACATGACGCTCTACCCGAAGGCGCCGTCCTGGTACATGGGCGCCAACATCCCGGGCAAGCCGCGGGTGTTCATGCCCTACATCGGCGGCGTCGGCGTCTACCGCCAGAAGTGCGACGAGGTGGCGGCGAAAGGCTACGAGGGCTTCGCGCTGGGCTGACCACCGAAAAAATGCCGTGTGGTAGCATCGGCACATTGATCCAATTCCGGAGGAGGAGCGGCACGAGAGCGAGCTGAACGGGATCGCGACGGGCAGACCGGGATCGAGAACAGCGCCAGGTCCGCCTTCGGGCGGATGACGAGGTAGGGGCCGATCGAGGCATTCGGCGGATGGCCCCTCGGCGGGCACAGTCGTGATGGGTGGAGCAAACCAGCGCGGCGACGCGCTGACAAAGGCCACCCAGCGTGCCGGCGGGCGGCAGCAGCCCGCGATCCGAGATCCCTCCCTTCTTCCCGTCATCCTCGACGTTCTGCGTCTGTCCGCCCTCGGAGAAAGGAAACGACCATGTGCGGAATCTTCGGCTACGTCGGGCACATCGCGGGGGGCGGCGGCGCCGGCGCGGACGCGGCGGGCATCGTCCTGCGCGGACTCAAGAAGCTCGAGTATCGCGGCTACGACTCGTGGGGGATCGCGGTCGCCCGCGAGAGCGGCGTGGCGCTGGAGCGGCACGTCGGCAAGATCGGCGAGGCCAGCGTGGCGCTGCCGCCGAGCCCGGTCGGGGTGGGACACACCCGCTGGGCCACCCACGGCGGGGTGACCGAGCCGAACGCCCACCCACATCTGGACTGCAGCGGCCGCCTCGCCCTCATCCACAACGGGATCGTCGCGAACTATCGCGAGCTCCGCGACACCCTCGATCTCTCGCGCCACCGCCTGAAATCCGAGACCGACACCGAGGTGATCGTGCACCTGCTCGAGGACCGGCTCGCCGGCACGCCCGAAGGGCCCGACCGTCTCGTCGCTGCGCTGATGTCGGTCTTCCGGCAGCTCGAGGGGCTGAACGCGGTGGCGGTGCTGGACGTGCAGTCCGGCCGGCTCGCGGTGGCCAAGAGCGGCTCGCCCATCGTGCTCGGCTGGGGCGAGCGCGGCAACTTCCTGGCCTCCGACTACAGCGCGCTCCTCGAGCACACGCGCCGGGTCACCTTCCTGGACGACGGGCAGGCCGCGCTGATCGAGGACCGCGCCATCCGGGTGTTCGACGTGGCCAGCGGGGCCGAGATCTCGCCCGACGTCAGCGACATCGAGTGGGAGGCGGCCGCCGCCGAGCTCTCGGGCTACCCCGACTTCCTCAGCAAGGAGATCCACGAGCAGCCGGCGGTGCTCCGGCGCCTCGGCGCCGAGTGGGCCGCGCACGTGCGCGGTCTGGCCGGCATGCTGGGCGACGCGCGCGAGGTCTTCACGGTGGGCTGCGGGACCGCCGGCCACGCCGCGCTCGCCGCGCAATACCTCCTGGCCCGGATCGCGGGGCGCCGGCTCACCTTCGCCACCGGCTCCGAGTTCAGCTACCTCCAGGACTTCGTCACCGACGGCGCGCTGGTGATGGCGTTCTCCCAGAGCGGCGAGACGATCGACGTGATCGACGCGGTCCGGGACGCCAAGCGCCGGAAGGCGAAGGTCGCGGCGATCGTCAACGTGGAGGGCTCGTCGCTCTGGCGGATGGCCGACCGGGCCTTCCCCATCGGGGCCGGGCCCGAGCGATGCGTCCTCTCGACCAAGAGCTTCACCGGCAAGCTCGCGATCCTCCTGATGGCCGCGCACGAGATGATCGGCCGCCTCGACGTGGGCGCTTCCCTCGTGCAGGCCGCCGCCGAGGAGACCGAGCGCCTGCTCCGCGACGAGCGGCGCACCCTCATCCGCCGGATCGCGGAGCAGATCCACCGGCACGAGCACCTGTTCGTGATCGGCCGCGGGCCCAGCTACCCGCTCGCGCTGGAAGCGGCGCTGAAGATCAAGGAGGTCAGCTACATCCACGCGGAGGGCTTTGCGGGCGGCGAGCTCAAGCACGGGGTGATCGCGCTGATCGAGCCGGGCACCCCGGCCCTGGTGCTGGCCCCGCGCGACGAGACGTACGACGACGTGATGTCGGGGGCGCTCCAGATGAAGGCGCGCGGCGCGATGATCGTCGGCGTCTCGCCCGATCCGCACGAGGCGTTCGACGCCCACATCCCGGTGGCGGACCTGGGGCCGGCCACCGCCATCATCAACGCGGTGCCCGCGCAGCTCCTGGGCTACTACCTCTGCCTGCTGCGCGGCCACGATCCGGACAAGCCGCGTAACCTGGCCAAGAGCGTGACGGTCAAGTAGCCGGCGTCGACGCCGGCGGGCTCAGCTGGAGGCGGACGCGGTGGCGGCGTGCCAGATGCGGCGCGCGTCCTTGTCGATGTTGAGCGCGACCACCGCCGCGGCCGCCAGCAGCGCGCACGCCGCCGCGAAGGCGGCGCCGTAGCCGCCGGTCAGCTCGAACAGCGCCCCCGCCAGCCAGGAGCCCAGCGCGGAGCCGGTCTGGTGGACCAGGAAGATCAGCCCGAAGATCGAGCTGACCGAGAAGCGCCCGTAGATGTCGGCGGCGAGCGCGGAGGTCATCGATCCGGTGCCGGCCAGCGTGATGCCGCCCAGCATCGCGACCATCATCAGGGCGGTGGCGTTGTCGCGGATGAGGAACAGGCCGGCGAAGATCGCGATGCGGCCCGCGTAGATGCCCGCCAGCACCGGACGCCGCCCGAAGCGGTCCGACAGCGCGCCCAGCATCACCGTGAACACGATGCTGGAGCCGCCCAGCACGCCGAGGGCCCACGAGGCGACCATCGGGGTGTAGCCGTGGTCGGTGAGCATCGGGATGCCGTGCGCGGAGATCAGGCTCATCGAGAAGCCGCAGGTGAAGAACGAGCCGGCCAGCTGCCAGAACGCGAGCGTCCGGAGCGCCTCGCCGGCGCTGACGCGCTCGATCGCGGGCGCAACCGCGCCGACCACCGGCGGCACCCCGTCCGCGGTGAGACCCACCGACTCCGGCGAGTCGCGCATCACCCAGAGGCAGAGCGGCAGCGAGACGACCAGGATGAGCCCCGCGATCACCATGTAGGTGTGACGCCAGCCGTGGGTGAGCACGAGCCAGGTCACCGCGGGCACCAGCAGGCTCATGCCGGTCATCGACGCGCTGCCGAGCACCGAGAGCGCGGTGCCGCGGCGCCGGCTGAACCAGCGCGCGACCACGCCGGAGGCGATCACCGGCCCGGTGCCGGCCAGCCCCAGCGGCACCAGCACGCCGTAGACCGCGGCGAACTGCCACACGTTCTGCACCATCGCGGTCAGCACCAGGGAGGCGGCCAGCAGCAGCGTGCCCGCGGAGGTGACGATCCGGACGCTGAAGCGGTCGAGCGCCATGCCGGCCAGCGGCATGAACACGCCGTAGAGAAAGAGGCTCAGGGCGATCACCGCCGAGAAGCTCGCCCGGTCCAGGTCGAGATCGGCCACGATCGGCTTGAGGAAGGGACCGACCGCGTGGCGCACGCCGGTCGACATGAAGGTGGTGACCGAGAACGCGCCCACGACCCACCAGCCGTAGAACAGGCCCTGGCCCCGTCCCCGGTCGCGCATCGCCCCTCGACTATAGCGCATCCCCGCCGAAGCGGGGGCGATCAGAAGCTCGGCTTCGTGGAGTACGGCGTGAGCTGCAGGTCGTGCGTCCAGCAGGAGCGGTCCTGGGTGTGCAGGTACCAGAAGGCCTCCGCGATCTTGACCGGGTTCATCACGATCTCGGGCTGCTGCTGGGCGCGCGGCAGCGCGCGGGTGCCCGGCGAGTCGATGAGGCCGTCGATGATGACGTTGGCGACGTGCACGCCGTGCTCCGAGTACTCCTCGGTGAGCACCTGGGCGAGCGTGCGCATCAGCACCCGCGGGTAGTAGAGGGACTGCCCGGTCAGGCGCTTCCGTCCCCGCAGCGACGAGGCGTTGTTGGAGATCAGGAACGAGCCGGAGCCGCGCCGGCGCATCGCGGGCAGCACCTCCTTGGCCACCAGGAAGGGGCCGCGGCAGGAGATGTGCTGCGCGACGTCGAAGATCTCGTTGGGCACGTGCTCGAGCAGCTCCTTGTCGGGCGGCAGGTCGCGGCCCTCGAGGTAGCCCGCGTTGTAGACCAGCACCTCGGGATCGCCCCAGCTGTCGCGGATCGTCGCGAAGGCCTTCTTGATCGACGCCTCGGACACGAGGTCGAGCTCGACGATGCTGTTCGAGCCGCCCTGGGCGCGGATCGCCTCGTCCAGCGCCTTCGCGTTGCCCGCGCTGCGCGTGGTGAGCACCGTGTGGAAGCCCTCCTTCGCGAACTTCTGGGCCACCGCCCCGCCCACGCCCCAGCGGATGCCCACCGGCAGGTCGCGGTCGTCGAGGACCCGGCCGTGAGCCAGCTTCGTGTTCCGGCCGTCCGCCTGCCACTTCGACGTGGCGCCCACCACCACCGCGACCGGTCGCCTCGTGCTCATCGTCATGCCTCCCCTGTGCGGCGCGCTAGGCGCCGTCGAAGAACTCCAGCAGCAGCCGGTTCACCTCGGGCGCGTTCTCGTACGCCGCCCAGTGGCCGGCCTTCGGGATCCGGTGCAGATCGAGATCGGGGACCGCGGCCTGGATCTCGCCGATCAGCAGGCGCGCGGGCCGGAACGCGGAGTCGTCGCGCTCGCCCCACAGGAGGCGGATCTTCCCGCCCCGCCCCGCCACCGCGGCCAGGTCGCCCAGCAGGGTGCCGCCCGCGCTGACCTTCCGGCTGTCGAAGCGGGTGCGCCGCACGCACTCCACCTGGATGTCGAGCGTCTCCTCGGTCACGCTCGTCTCGTCGCTCAGCATGTTGACCAGCAGGTTGTGCCGGCAGATCTCGCGGAAGCGGCGCTCGTCGCCGGCCGCCTCCTTGTAGCTCCGGATGGGCCGCTCCCCGAACTTGCGGGCCGGGAAGCCGCCGGGCGAGATCAGGGCCAGGTGGCTCACGCGCGGGCCCAGGCGGCGCGCCAGGCTGGCCGCGATGGCCGCGCCGAAGGAGAACCCGGCCAGCCGGAGCGGCGCCTCGCCCGGGAAGGTCTCGAGCATCAGCGCGTGCATCAGGTCCAGGTACTGCGGGCCGGTGGTCTCGCGCGGCACCGGCGCCGAGTCGCCGTAGGCGGGATGGTCGAGCGCGTGCACCGTGAAGCGCTCCGACAGCGGGCCCACGTTGCGGATCCAGTGCTTCCACGAGCCCATGCCGCCGTGGAAGAGGACGAGGTCGGGCCCGTGGCCGGACCGGCGCACGGCCATGCGGGGCGCGGGATCGGGGCGCACCGGATCAGGCGCAGCGGGGGCGCACGCGCTCGGCGAAGGCCGCCATCTGGGCCTCGAGCTCGGCCCCGTCGGCGGCGAGCAGCTCCAGCACCAGCTCCTCCACCCCGCACGCGGCCAGCTCCGCGATCTGGTCCACGACGGCGGGCGGCTCGCCCGCGATGACGCGGCCGGCGTGGGCGGAGGCGGGCGCGGCCTCGCCCGGGCGGAGGATGCGGACGTCGTTGCGCAGGGTGAGCGCGGGCGGGGTCGCGCGGCCGCGGGCCCGCGACAGGCGCGCGAGCTCCGCCACGCCCGCGCGCAGCTCCTCGGGCGAGCGGTTGATGGGATGCCACGCCGCGCCCACCTCGACCGCGCGGCGCAGCGCGGCCCGGCTGTGGCCGCCCACCCAGATCGGCGGGTGCGGGACCTGGATCGGCTTCGGCTCGAAGTGCAGATCCTGGAACTCCACGTACTTGCCGGAGAAGCGGGGCGACGGGCTCGTCCACAGCTCGCGCATCGCGCGCAGGTACTCGTCGGTCATCGGCCCGCGCTCCGCGAACGGCACCCCCAGCATCGCGCTCTCCGCGGCCACCCAGCCCGCGCCCACCCCCAGGATCACGCGGCCGCCGGAGAGCGCGTCGAGCGAGGCGATCATCTTGGCGGTGACCACCGCCTGCCGGTAGGGCACGATCAGCACGGTGGTGCCGAGCCGCACCCGGCTGGTCGCGCCCGCGACCACGCCCAGCGTGATCAGCGGATCGAAGATGGTGGTGCCGAAGTTGGCCACGTTGGCGTGCGGTACCACCACGTGGTCGCTCACCCACACCGAGTCGTAGCCGAGCGCCTCCGCGCGCGCCGCGGCCCCGCGGATGACCTCCGGCGTGGCGAGGTGCCGGCAGTTGGGCAGCCAGATCCCGAAGCGCATCGGCGGCTCAGTCCCGGTTCAGGTGGTGGAGCGGCAGGCCCGGGCGCGGCCAGGGGAACGACACGAGCGTCCCGCCCATGGAGAGCGTGGCGTAGGCGGTGCGCAGGTCGCGGCCGCCGAAGCAGACGTTGGTGACCATCATGTCGGGCAGCCGGTACTGGTCGACCCGGCTGCCGTCGGGCCAGATGTCGCTCACCGCGCCGGTGATGAGGGTGGCCACGCACACGTGGCCCTCGCCGTCGACCGCGAGGGAGTCGAACATCTGGTAGCCGCCGAGCCCCGCGATCACGGTACCCTTCTCGCCGCGGTAGGGGCCGTTCGCGGATTCGATCTGGCCGGGGCCGGAGAGCCGGAAGGCCCAGCAGCGGGCGGTGGGGGTCTCGACCACGTAGAGCGTCTTCTCGTCCGGGGAGAGCCCGATGCCGTTGGGCCGGTCCAGCGGGAAGATCGCCTCGCGGATCATGGAGCCGTCGGCCTTCGCGTAGTAGACGGCGCCGCGATCCATGTCGCGCTCGCGGGTCTTGCCGAGGTCGGTGAACCAGAAGCCCCCCGCCCCGTCGAACACGAGGTCATTGGGCCCGCGCAGCCGCTGGCCGTCGCAGCGGTCGTAGAGCGTCTCGAACCGGCCGGTCTCGGGATCGACGATCTGGATCGACCCGGACACGTAGTCGTCGGCCTGGCCCACCGGGAACAGCTTGCCCGGCCGCTCCACGAACTTGAGCCCGCCGTTGTTGGTGACGTAGATCTTGCCGTCCGGCCCCATGGCGGCGCCGTTGGGGCCGCCGCCGAGGGTGGCGATCACGCGCACCGTGCCGTCCGGGGTCACGCGCGAGAGCGTGCGCCGCTCGACCTCGACGAGGATCACGGAGCCGTCGGGCATGGCCACCGGCCCCTCCGGGAAGCGGAGGCCGGAGGCGATCTGCTTGACGTCGGGGGTGTGGACGGCCATCGCTAGCGCGCCTGGCGCATGAGCGTCGCGCAGCGGTCGAGCACCGGCAGCACCTCGTCGGCCTTCGCGGGCGGCAGGTTGAAGATCAGGCGCGCCACCCCCGCGTCGCGGTAGCGCTCGATGAGGTCGCCGTCCTCGGCCACGCCGAAGACGGTGATCGGCAGGGTGGCCGGATCGCGCCCCGCCTCCCGCGCGAGGCGGGCGAACTCGGGGAGCTTGCCCAGCACGTCGCCGTAGGCGGGGCGGCGCGCGTGCGGCAGCCAGCCGTCGCCGTAGGCGATCGCCCGCCGCGCCCCGTAGGGGAACGCCCCGCCCACGAGCACGGGCGGGCCCGGCTTCTGCACCGGCTTGGGCCAGGTCATCATGGGCGGGAAGTGGACGAACCGGCCCGCGTACTCGGGCTTCGACCGGCTCCAGATCACGCGCATCGCCTCCACGCGCTCCCGCATCACCTCGAAGCGGGTCCTGAACTCGGTGCCGTGGTCGGCCATCTCCTCCGCGTTCCAGCCCGCGCCGATGCCGAACAGGAAGCGCCCGCCCGAGATCTGGTCGAGGCTCGCCACCGCCTTCGCGGTCTGGATCGGATCGCGCTGCACCACCAGGCACACCCCGGTCGCGACCCGGAGCGTCGTGGTGGCGGCCGCCGCCGCGGCCAGCGTCACGAACGGGTCCATCACGTCGTAGTACTTCTTGGGCAGGTCGCCGCCCTGCGGGAACGCGGAGGCGCGCGACAGCGGGATGTGCGAGTGCTCGGGGGCCCACAGCGACTCGAAGCCGCGCTCCTCCAGGGCCCGGCCGAGCGCGGTGGGGCCGATCGAGTAGTCGGTGAAGAAGATCGCGGCCCCGAAATCCATGGCCGGCAGAATCTACCGCCCCCGGGCGGGGCGGTCAACCGTGCTACGATGCCCGGCGACGTGCGACCCCTCGAGGAGGATTCCATGGCGACGACGCTCGTGGCTCGGCTCGTGGTGACGGCGGTGATCGCGCTCGGCGCGCTGGGCGGGTGGCCGGCGGACGCGCGGGCGCAGGAGACGATCCGCATCGGCTGCCCCACCAAGACGTACTTCCCCACCATCCTCGCCACCGTGGCCAAGGAGAAGGGCCTCTTCGAGAAGGAGGGGCTGCGCCCGGAGATCACCATCTACCGGGGCGGCGGCGAGACCTTCGAGGCGATCGCGGCCAACTCGGCCGACCTGGGGACGGTGGCGGTGCCGCTGGTGGCGACCTCGCGGAAGCGCGGCGTGCTGACCAAGATCGTCGGCGGCAACGGCGACGAGTGGTCGGGCTGGATCCTCGGGGTGAAGACCGCCTCGCCGATCAAGTCGGCCAAGGAGCTCGACGGCAAGAAGGTCGGCATCACCTCGGCCGGCTCGGGCACCGACACCCTCGCGCTCTGGGCGCAGAGCGAGGCCCATGTCACCTTCCAGCGAGTCGGCGTGGGCGGCGGCGGGCTGGTGCCGAACCTGCTCAACGACAACCTGGCCGCCGCGGTGATCTACTCCCCGCTGTCCTACCAGGTGGTCTCGGAGGGCAAGGTGCGGGTGCTGATCGACTTCGCCACCGCGATGCCGCCCAACCTCATCGGCGGCTGGACCGCCACCGAGAAGAACCTGACCGAGCGGCGGCCCTTCATCCTGAAGGGGCTGAACGCGCTCTACGGCGCGCTCGAGTACATGCGCAACAACCCGGAGTACGCGATCAAGACCATCGCCAGCAACAACGAGCTGCCGATGGAGATCGCCAAGATGGAGTACGAGAAGACCTTCCTGCGCCTCTCGCGCGACGGCAAGATGACGCTCGCCTCGGTGCAGAAGGCCATGGATCTGGCCGCCGCGAGCGGGGTGAAGGACATGGCGCCGGCCGCCGAGGTCTTCATGAACGTGCCGATCACCCCGACGAAGCCCTGAGCGGACCATGCGGGGGCACGAGCGGCTGATCGTCACCGCCGCCGTCCTCGCCCTCGGCGCGCTGTGGGAGGGGCTGGCCCGTCTGGGCCTGCTCGACCCGAGCCTCCTGCCCGCCCCCAGCGTGGTGGGCGAGGCGCTGGTGCGGCTGCTGGCCCGGCCCGAGGTGCTGGCGAGCCTGGGCGTCACCGCGTGGGAGGTGCTGGCCGCGTTCCTCCTGGCCACCCCGATCGGCCTGGGCCTGGGCTTCCTCCTCGCCGAGGTGCCGGCGGTGGGCGCGCTCTTCCGTCCGCTCGTCAACTTCCTCTTCGGCGTGCCCAAGTCGATCTTCCTGCCCGTGTTCATCCTGGTGTTCGGGGTGAGCATCCCGCAGAAGATCGCCTTCGGCGTCTTCACCACGATCTTCGTGCTGATCGTGGGCGGCATCGCGGCGGTGCAGTCGGTGCCGCCCGAGCTGGTCACGGTGAGCCGCGCCTTCGGGGCCAGCCGCGGGCAGATCGCGCGCGAGATCTACCTGCCCGCGATGGCCCCGATCCTGCTCGAGTCGGCGCGCCTGGGCATGGTGTTCAACATCACCGCGGTGCTGCTCTGCGAGATCTACGGCGCGCGCGACGGCATCGGCTACCGCATCGCCTCCTGGGGCGAGAACCTCCAGATGCCGCAGCTCTACGCGGCGCTGGTGATCGTGGCCGTCGCCGCGGTGGCGGTGAACGAGGCGCTGCGCGCGGTGGAGGCGCGCCTGGGCGCCTGGCGGGAGCGCGCGTGAGCCGGCCGCTGGTCGCGATCCGCGGTGTCTCCCAGCGCTTCGGCCCCGACGGCGCGGGGGTCGTCGCCCTCGACGGCATCGACCTCGAGATCCCGGACGGGCAGTTCGCGGCGGTGGTGGGGCCGAGCGGCTGCGGCAAGTCCACCCTGCTCTCGCTGGTGGCGGGCCTGCGCCGGCCCTCGAGCGGGACCGTGCTCTGCGACGGTGAGCCCATCACCGGCCCCATGCCCCGCAAGGTCGGCATGATCTTCCAGGAGGCCAACCTCCTGCCCTGGCTGTCCGCGCTCGACAACGTGGCCTTCCCGCTCAAGCTGCGCCGGGTGGCCAGGGCGGAGCGACTGCCGGCGGCGCGGCGCATGCTGACTCTCACCGGCCTCTCCGGCTTCGAGGACCGCCTGCCGCACCAGCTCTCGGGCGGCATGAAGCAGCGGGTGGCGATCGCGCGGGGGCTCGTGCAGGACCCCGCGGTGCTGCTGATGGACGAGCCGTTCGCCTCGCTCGACGAGCAGACGCGCATGGTGCTGGGCGACGAGCTGCTGCGGATCTGGTCGGAGACGCGCAAGACCGTGCTCTTCGTCACCCACAGCCTGAACGAGGCGGTCTACCTCGCGGACCGGGTGATCGTGCTGAGCGCGCGGCCGGGGCGCGTGGTCGACGACGTGACGGTCGACCTGCCGCGGCCCCGCACCTTCGCCATGACCGGCGGCGAGCGCTTCGGCGCGCTGAAGGACCGCATCTGGCGGCACATCAAGCACGCGGAGCGGGGATGACCACGAGCGGCCGCCGGCTGGCTCAGGTCGCGCTCTACGCGGGCATCCTCGCCGCGTGGGAGGTGCTGCCCCGCGCGGGCGTCGTCCCGCGCCTCTTCGTGCCTCCGCTCAGCGAGGCGCTGGCCACCCTGGTCTCCGACCGCCGCGAGTACCTCGGGAGCCTGCCCACCACCTTCGGGGAGATCGCGGTCTCCTACCTGATCGTCTGCGGGGGCGGCATCCTGCTGGGCCAGCTCATCGGCGCCTCCGCCGCCGCGCGCCGCATCGCCCTGCCGGTGCTGCGCAGCGCCTACGCGATCCCGATCGTCGTGCTCTACCCGGTGATGATGGTGTGGTTCGGCCTCGGCTCCGAGTCGAAGATCGCCTTCGCGTCGATCTACGCCTTCATCCCGACCCTGCTCACCGCGGTGGCCGGCGTGGCCGCGCTGAGCCCGGCGCTCGGCGAGACCGCGCGCGCGTTCGGGGCCACGCGGCTGCAGCAGATCCTCTACATCGCCCTGCCCGCGAGCCTGCCCTCGATCGTGGCCGCCCTGCGCCTCGGCGGCGCGCTCGTGATCGTGGGCGTGATCGTGGCCCAGATGCTGGGCGCCGCCGAGGGCCTGGGCTTCCTCATCACCCGGCACCGGACGCTGCTCAACAGCCCCGGGGTCTACGCCGGCATCGTGCTCGTGCTGCTGATCACCGGCCTGCACGAGGTCCTGCTTCGCGGCCTGGAGCGCCGGGTCGCCGCGTACCGTGAAGGAGCCTCCCCGTCATGACTCTGCCCGTGCTGCCGACCACCGTGGTGGGAAGCTATCCGCAGCCCGACTGGCTCGTGGACCGCGCGCTCCTGTCCAAGGGCGTGCCTCGCGTCCGCCAGCAGGCGATCTGGCGCATCCCGGAGCCGTTCCTCGAGCAGGCGCAGGACGACGCCACCATCGTGGCGATCCGCGAGATGGAGCGCGCCGGCATCGACATCGTGAGCGACGGCGAGATCCGCCGCGAGAGCTACTCCAACCGCTTCGCCACCGCGCTCGACGGCGTCGACATCGCGCGGCCCGCGATGATCACCGACCGCTACGGCAACCAGACCCCGGTGCCGCGGGTGGTGGGGCCGGTGCGCCGGGTGCGGCCGGTGGAGCTGCGCGACATGCAGTTCCTCCGGCGGCACACCGATCGGCCGGCCAAGATGACCCTGCCCGGCCCGTTCACCATGACCCAGCAGGCGCGCAACGAGTTCTATCGCGACGTGGAGTCGCTGGCCATGGACTTCGCGGCGGCGGTGAACCAGGAGGCGCGCGAGCTGGAGGCCGCGGGCGCCGATCTGATCCAGCTCGACGAGCCGTGGCTGCGCAACGACCCGGAGGGGGCCCGGCGCTACGCGGTGCCCGCGATCAACCGGGCGCTGGAGGGCCTCCGCGTGCCCACCGCGCTCCACCTCTGCTTCGGCTACGCGGCGGTCGTGAAGCACCAGAAGCCGACCGGCTACTCGTTCCTCCCCCAGCTCGCCGCAACCACCGCGCAGCAGATCTCCATCGAGGCCGCCCAGCCCCGGCTCGACCTGGGCGTGCTGTCGGACCTGGCGGGCAAGACCATCATCCTGGGCGTGATCGACCTGGGCGATCCCGCGGTCGAGACGGCGGACCAGGTGGCCGAGCGGATCCGCGCCGGCCTCGTCCGGGTGCCCGCGGACCGACTGGTGGCGGCGCCCGACTGCGGCATGAAATACCTGCCGCGGGAGACCGCCTTCGGCAAGCTACGCGCGCTGGTCGACGGCGCCCGCGCCGTCCGCGCCGGCCTCTGAAGGGGTCAGGTCTTACATTCCGACATTTTTCTGGCGCGGGTCGACACCGGCGCTCGCACGAAAATGTCGGAATGTAAGACCTGACCCCGGTGGAAGACCAACCACAGCGGGGAGGGTGAGAATGGAGGGGCTCAGGCAGATTGCAGTCGTCACGCAGGGTGACGGATGGCACCTGGTCGGGCTCGATGATCAGGGGCGCGTCTGGTTCGGGGCAACGCGCCGGACCACGAAGGGGCGAGCCGTCAGCTGGACCTTGATGGATGAAGCCGCCGAGGACACCGGGGCAGTCGCCGCGCCGGGCCCCCAGCCTCCGGAGGCCGGCCCTGGACCGGGGCGGTGGCCATCCCGGCCCCGGACGTGACCTGAGCGGCCCGCGTCAGGCGGGGCCGACGAAGCCGATGTAGGCGCCGCCGGTGTGTGGCGGCGTGACGAGCATGGCCTGCTCGCCGGTGTTGCGCACGCCGCGCTCGGGAGCGGGCAGGCCCTGCGACGCCATCCAGGCGGCCGCCGCGCCCAGGCTGCTGGTCCGGTAGAGCACCTGGAAGGGGCCCGGGCCGCGGCGCGCCAGGGCTTCCGCGGCGGGGCCGGGCTCGACGGGCTGGGCCACCGTGAGGCCGGTCGGCCCCAGATCGAAGACCGCCATGTCGGCCTTGATCACCGCCCCGCGCTGGATCCGGGGCTCGGGCCGCCCGAGCACGCGGGCGTAGTGGCGCGCGCCGGCCGCCACGTCGGGCACCGTGATGTAGACGCGCTCCACGCGCAGCACGCCGTTCGGGTGGTCGCCCGCCTTCGGCACCTGGCGGCGGCGCTCCTCGAGCGGGGTCAGGTGCTGGATGATGAAGATCGGCAGCGCGTCCGCCCCGCCCAGGAAGGCGGCGCGCCAGCGCAGCTCCTGCCCCGCCGGGGTGCGCCGGCCGCCGTCCCGGATCTCGCCGACCTCGACACCGCGCGCCCGCATCGCCGCCACGTCGGCGGCGAGATCGTCGCTCTGCAGCGCGACGATGCGGAAGCCGCCGCCCTCGGCCAGGTACCGCGCGAGGCTCTCGTCGGCGCGGCCCGGCGCGATCGGCGCGCCGGGGCGCAGGCTGAGCACCTCGAGATACTCCTCGCCGGTGAACGCGATCGCGTTGTGGCTCGCGCGGCCGGCGTGCGCGCCGCCCGGATAGATGTTGAAGCCGAGCCGCCGGTAGGCCGCGATGCCCGCGTCCAGATCGGGCACGCAGATCATCACGTGATCGACGCGGGTCAGCACGGGCGTCCTAGCGGGGCCGCGTCCACGCGGGCTCCGCGGTCGAGCCCTCGGCGGCCATCCGCGCGAAGCGGCGCTTCATGGCGTTGACGCGCGCCAGGTAGGCGGCCGCGTCGTGGTCGCCGCAGCGCCGCCCGGGCGGCAGCCGAAAGCCCCGCCGCGCGAACTCGTCGCCGGCGCCCGCGCCACAGAGATGCACCAGGGCGGCCAGATCCTCCTTCTGGCGCAGCGTCGCGGTGACGATGCGGCGCCGCTCCAGGATGCGCGCCACGTCGCGGTCGAGCAGGGCCGAGGTCATCTCCACCGCGTGGCTCGGGAGCACGCGGGTGTAGAGGCTCCGGAACCAGCACCCGTCCTCCAGCACCACGTGGTCGCGCACGCAGTAGCGCCGCGCTTCGCGAAACGTCGGATCGGTGATCTGGTACATGCCGACCGCGCTCGAGGCGGGACGGTAGACGTCGAACGGGTTCCAGGCCACCTGCCAGCGCCAGTAGGTGCGCGCCACCGGGTCGCCCGAGCCCTCCACCTGGGCGAGGGCGGCCAGCAGCTCGGGCGAGATGGTGGCGGTGGAGTGCCGGCGAAACAGCGGCGCGTACTGCCGCCACGTCTCGGGCGGGGACTTGGCCAGCGTGCCGCTCACCGGGAAGAACAGCTCGGTGGGCTTGCGGATCACGTGATAGGTCCAGTTCAGAGCCGACCAGGCCAGCACGAGGATCGTGAGACCGAGCAGGAGCCGGATGGCGAGCGGCGCCGCCCACAGGCGCCGCGCCAGGCGCCGGACACGCCGCGAGCGAAGCGAGCGCAGCGCCCGCCGCACCCGGCCGGCGGGCGCGCGACGCGAAGCGGAGCGGACCACGCGGGTCGCCATGGGTCCCCTCAACTCTACGCGGACCGCCCGCCCAACAAAAAGAGGGTTACCGGAGGCCGACCGCCTCCCGGAACCGCCGCAGGGTCTGGATGTGCTCGCCCGGGCGCTGGAGCCCCATCCCGGCGGTGTGGATGCAGAGGTGGGTGATGCCCCGCATCGCCTGCCACGCCGCCAGCTCCCGCCCCCAGTCCGCGGGCGGGATCTGGTTCAGCGTGATGCGCCCCTCGATGCCGAAGACCTTCGGGTCGCGTCCGCCCTCGCGCACCATCGCGTGCATGCGGTCGACGATCTCCTGCGAGGCCGGGCCCGGGCGGAAATGCGGCATCCAGCCGTCGGCCATGCGGGCCATGCGCTTCTGGACCACCTCGCTCTCGCCGCCCATCCAGACCGGGATCGGCCGCTGCACCGGCAGCGGGTTCAGCCCGGCGTCGGGAATGCGGTGATACGTGCCGTTGAACGTGACCAGCTCCTTCGTCCACAGGGCCCGCATCACCTGCACCTGCTCCTCGATGCGGCGCCCGCGGGTGTGGAAGTCCTCGCCGAGGGCCTCGAACTCCACCGGGTTCCAGCCGACGCCCACGCCCAGGCGCAGGCGGCCGCCCGACAGCACGTCGACGGTCGATGCCTGCTTGGCCACGAGCGCGGTCTGCCGCTGCGGCAGGATCACGATGCCGGTGACGAGGCCGACCCGGCGCGTGGCGGCGGCGAGGAAGCCGAAGAGCACGAACGGCTCGTGGAACGGATGACGATACGTGTACGGCCCCTTCCAGCCGCCCGGCCGCTCCGGGTTGGCGCCCAGCACGTGGTCGAAGACCAGGATGTGGGTGAAGCCCATCTCCTCCACCGCCTCCGCGTAGGCCTTGATGGCCCCGGGATCGTTCCCGATCTCGGTCTGCGGCAGCACGACGCCGATGTGCATGGAGCCCTCCTCAGCGGCCCGGGACGGTGCCGGCGGGCAGCGACTCGATGTGGGCGCAGATGTCGCGCGGGCGGGTGATCCAGACCCGGTCCCGGTGGCCGAGGATGTGCTGGAGCGCCCGGCGCAGCCGGCGGATGCGGTAGGGCCGGCCGAACACGAACGGGTGGAGCGAGATGGGGCACACCAGCGGCTGGCGCGCGGACTGCTCCAGCATCTCGTCGAACTGGTCGGTGATCATGTCCGCGAACTCCTGCGCGGTGTGGTGGTACCAGATGATGCCGCGCGTGTCGTTCACCTCGATCGGGTACGGGATCGAGAGGATGCGGCCCTGGCGCGTCCGGAGCCACACCGGCTGGTCGTCCATGGTCCAGTCCATGACGTAGCGGTAGCCCGCCTCCTGCAGGAGGTCCATGGTCACCGCGCTGTTGGAGAGCCACGGGCTCATCCAGCCCACCGGCCGCGTGCCCTCGTGCCGCTCGATGGTCGCGGTGGCCTCCTCGATCAGGGCCCGCTCGCGCGCCTCGTCGAGGTGGCCCTGCTCCTCGGAGTTGGTGATGCCGTGGCCGAGGATCTCGTCGCCGCGCGCCCGCAGCCGCGCCGGGATGTCGGGCGCGGCCTCGTAGATCGCGGCGTTCATCTGGGCCTCCGCGGGCAGCCCCAGCTCGTCGAGCAGCTCGAAGAGCCGCCAGATCCCGACCCGGTTGCCGTAGTCGCGCCAGGAGTAGACGCTGTGGCTCTGCGCCTGGTCGGGCGGCGCGATCGCGGCGCCCTTCCCCACCCCGAAGCCGAAGGCCTCGATGTTGAGCGCCAGGTACACTGCGAGGCGCCGTCCGCCCGGCCACGAGTAGTCGGGCCGCGTGGTGATGTTGGAGTACTCGTAGCGTCCGTGCGTCGGCAGCATCGGCGGCGCCTCCCGTGCGTGCGGTTGACCGTCCCGGCCCCCAGCCTACGGTATGCGCCCGGCCGCCCGCCACCGGACCGGGCTGGTGATGGGCGACGCCCTCCCCGCTGCCCAGTGGCGAGGGCCGCGGGCGCCGGCGGTCGAGCGGCTCAGTCGGCCGCGTCCCGCCGCGCGATGGCCGCCGCGATCTCCCGGCCCCGCGCCGCGCCCTGCTCCGCGAACTGGCGGCAGAGCCCGGTGTAACGGGCGGGATCCAGCAGGGCCTCCACCTGTGCGGGCGTGAGCCCGCCGCTCACGTGCGGGTCGAGCGCCAGCATCTCCCGGAACGGGCGCGACTGGGTGACGGAAGCCTGCGCCGCCTCGTAGACCGCGTCGTGCGCGCGCTGGCGCCCGATCCGGCGGCCCAGCTCCAGCATCACCGCTTCGGCCATGATGAGCCCGCCCGACAGCTCGAGGTTGTCTCGCATCCGGTCCGGGAACACCTGCAGGCCCTCCGTCAGCACCGCGAGGCGCTCCAGCGTGTCGCCGGTCAGTTCGCAGGCCTGCACCACCGCGCGGCTCATCATGATGCTGGTCGTGCGGTCGGCCTCGTGCTCGGTCTGCATCGCCTCGAGCGCCAGCGGCACCAGCGCGCGGATCTGCGCGGCGGCCGCGACGATGTCCTGCGAGAGCTTGGGGTTGCGCTTCTGGGGCATGGTGCTGCTGCCCACCGTGCCGGGCGGCACCGGCTCCTCGACCTCGCCGAACTCCTGCTTCATGAGCGTGTAGATCTCGCGGCCGATCTTGCTGCAGGTGGCGGCCAGCATCCCGAGCAGCGTCACGTACTCCGCCTGATGGTCGCCGATGGTGCGCGCGGGCAGCGGCATCGGCACCATCCCGAGATGGGCGGCCATCCGCTCCTGGGTCGCGAGCCCGAGCTCGCCGAGGGAGGCGAGGGTGCCGGCGCCGCCGCCCAGCATGGCCACGAACACGCGCCCCTCGCAGCCCTGCAGGCGCTCGGCGTGCCGGCCCAGCTCGTCGATCCACACCGCGACCTTGAAGCCGAATCCCGGGGGCTTCGTAAGTCCGCGAACTTACGGGGTCCCCGGTAGCATTTCGCAGCAAACTGTGGCGTCCGACGCAAGCCAGACGCAAGCGACCTAGCGCAGCCTGAGCTTGTCCCAGCGCGCGAGCGCCGCCTTCCTGGCCCGCTCTCGGCGTCCCTTATCGGTGAGCTTCGCGCTCGCGGCGGGCCCGCCCCTCTTCCCGCCCTTCTTCCCGATCCGGCTAAAGAAGTCGTGAAGTTCCTGGCTCACGCGGATCTTCCCCTTCTTCTTGGCCATGGCGCGAGCCTACCCCAAACCCGCTCCATGAGAAAATGACTTGGGATGGCCAAAGGCAAAAGCGAGGCCGAAGACCCCGAGGCGCAGCCCGATTCTGAAGCGAAGGCGCGTGCGAAGGCGGAACGCCTTGAACGCGAGAAGGAAGACCTCCTTCGCGACATCGCGGCCTCCACGACCAACGATCTCCGCGCCAAGATCGGATACGTCCTGAACCACTACCCCGCGGCCCGCGACTCAGACGTGGCGCTCGCGCACCTCGTCTGGGAGACGTTCTACCCCGAGTACATCGAGGATGGGCAGGTTCGGCTCGAAGACATGTACCGCCTGCCTCGGCAAGGCACGATGTCGCGGACTCGCGCCAAGATCCAGAATGAGTACGGCCTCTTTCAGCCGAGCGCGGAAGTCGCGGGGTTCCGGAAGGGCCTCCGCGAAGACACGGAGAAGGAGGTCGCGGCGGACAAGCCGGGCCCTCCCGTGCTCTCCGTGCATGCGGATGAGAGCGGAAAGAACCAGCGGTTCATGGTAGTCGGCAGCGTATGGGTGGTGGACGTGGGCAGGGAGTGGCGGGTGGTCGACGCCCTCCGGGAATGGAAGCGCGAAGCGGGTGTAACCGGGGAGTTCAAGTTCGCCGATCTGACCAAGGACAAGCTCCCGCTCGCGATCGATTTCGTCAAGAAGGCGATGGAGCATTCCGCACTGCTCGGGTTCAAGGCCTGCGTCCTGGACACCCAGAAGGTGAAGGGAATGGCGAAGGAGGAAGTGCTCTACGGACTCTACTATGAGTTGGCGATGTCGGGGATGGATCACGAGATCAAGGCCGGGAGGGTGGTGCTTCCCCGTTGGCTCTACCTCGTGAAGGATGCGGACGATGGGACCGACGCGCTGCGCCTCCCTGAACTTCAGCGACGTTTGACCGAGCGATGCCGCGAGTACTTCAAGGACAAGGTTCAGGTCGATTCCATCGTCGCGGCCGTGTCCGATGACTCGCTGCTGCTCCAGCTTGCAGATTTGTTTTCGGGGAGCGTCGCCCGCATGTACAACAAGGCCGGGGACAACATGAACCAGAAGGACGAGTTCGCTGCGTTCTTTCAGACCATCGCGGGATTCGAATTCGTCGCGAAGGCCGAGGACGAGGGCGAGTTCGTATATCTGCGGCGCCTGCTGTAAGTAGAGGAGCGCCCACCCGGCGGAGTAAGCACTCCCCGCACTCCCCGCCGCGAGTCTTTAGCGTCGTATCCAGCCATGCGGCTCGCCCACCAGATGCAGCGGCCGATCGGCTTGTAGACGATCGGCGGCGGTCGCGACGCCATGCGATCCTCCCTCAGTCGTCGGCCCTTCCGTACCACGTGAGCCACGCGACCTTGACGATGCGCCCGCCCGCCGCGCGGACGGTCAGATAGGAGTGCTCGTGCCCGTTCGGAATATAGACCGAGAATTTATCCCGCTTCGGGTCGAGGATGATCGCGACCTCAGGGACGAAAAACTCGTCGACCGCCATGCTCGCCGGGAAGAACTCAAACCACTCACTGATCCCGTCCTCCCGATCATAGGCGGAGTGCAGTTGAATGCGACCGAACCGCCCAACGTACTCGGTATAGTGGTGGTGAGAATCCTCGGTGACATAGCGCGATGGTCGGTCTTTGACGGTCTCCTCAAACTCGAAATGATGCTCAGGATTGTAACCCTCGAAGAACTCCGCGCGGATCAGGGCCCGCGTCCCGACCGACATCTTGGGTACGAGGCGGTAGTCGCCGCCTTGTAGGCGAGCCGACGCGAGCAGCGGTCCTGGGTCTAGCTCGCCGGGTCGGACCCACCAGACGCGAACCGCCAGAGCGGCGACTACCGCCAACCCGATGAGCCATCCCGCCCAAGCTCGACGCGGAGCAGACATCGCCCGGCAGTATCACCCGATCCCTGGCACCCTGGGCGCTTTTCGTGCCCCTACTGCGTCACGTGCCCTCGGCGGGACCTCATCCGAGCGCCGCATGTGCGCTAGGTCCCGGCATTCTTCCGCGCCTCCCACGTCGCCACGAGAAAAGACGTCATCGACCCTGCAAGATTCACTGCGAGTTGAGCGTGTCTCGGCGCGGGTCGCACGCGCGACCGCCCCCCACCGTGAGCGTCCCCCAAGCGGTTCCGTAGTGCTGCTAATCCCTCGACAACAGATGTGCACCCACCAAGGATTTGCTTAAACACCTGAGCCGTGTGTTGACTTGGGGCGATATTTAACGACTCCGAGGTGAGTCGGTACAACTTCGGCAGATCAGCAGCGTCGTCGTAGCGTACCGCAAGGTCGTCGAGGATATGTTTGCAGACGGTTTCAAGAAGACCGCGAGCAGAAGTGATCGCGCCCTCCGGATCGGAGATGCGGCGTTCGAGGGCTCGTTGCCAGACGGTCTGGACTGACTCCGGACTTAACCTCGATAGCACTTGCTGATCAGACGGCAGAAGAGGGGCGTTCGTCCTCGCTTCCACACTTTCGATGAGTGGACGAAATTCCTCCCAGATGTACTCTCTTCGCTCGGCATATGAGCGAAGCCGAAACTTAATAAACTGCCAAAATTGAGCGAGATTCCGGCAGGTGTGCACGAAACGAGGAAGCCCCGTCCCTGTCAATGGATTGTTTAGAAGCTCTCGCCGCAGCTCCTCATAGTCGCCATAGTCGCCGCCGCCACCGGTGGCGTGCGACACAAGCAGGTTCTGGAGGGCCTCTACCTTCGCTACAAGCGGATCAGGCAAGGGCACGCGGGCTTCCGCTCAACGAGCTAGAGTGTCGATGTAGTGTAGTAGCGTCCGAACCGCGTTGATGACCAGCATTGCCTCGGGTTCGGCCAAGAGCGACTCATTCGGATGAGCTAGGGTCGCTCGGTTACGCAGCGGATTGAGAGCGTCGACTATAGTAGCCAGCGCTTGGGCAATGCGATGCGGGTGCCTTTTGTCCTCACCATCGAACGCGGGGTGCCGCTCGCGGATTGCCTTGAATAGCTGGGTGACGCCCGGATCATCGCCGACCACTTCAATGTCCGCCCTCTTACAAACCGCCAGCAAGAAGCCATGAAATGCCGTGTGGACACGGTCCACGCCACTCGTCGCTCCCCGCGACGCGATCAATTGCTCCGCGTCCGCTAGCGCCTGTTCGACCGCGTCCGACGTTATCTGCGGAGAACTGGACGAGACCGGCGCTGGCCCGTCTTTCTTGTCGAGGGCTAGAGCGACGAAGCGCACGTATGGACCGATCTCCGACAGGGTCTCGGCGAGAGTCCGAAACGCTGCTTTTGCGGCCGGGTCTCGCTCGCGTTCCGCCAAGTCAACGTACTGGTGCATGGCAGCGGACAGGTAAAGGACGCTGAACTCGTCACCAAAGGAATTCGTACCATCATGGAGTTGAAACGGGATCGTCTCCAATAGTGTCGCAGCGCCGTCTTCGCGCCGCGCTCGTAAGAGCCGCACAGCCGCGTTGCGCAGTTCCGTCCACTTATCGCGGTCGAGGGTTTCGCCAAGAAGTTGAATCTCTCCCGAGCCGCTAGCCCTGTAGAGACTGATCAAGGCACTCCTCGATGGAGCCTAGCGGCTTGAGCCCGCCACCTGGGCCGCGACCGCCTCTACGGAAGTATGGAAGAAATTGACCCGGTTTTCGCTTACAAAGCTAAAGAACATGACTAGGTCAGTGCCCTGGACATGATGGCTCTGCCCGGCCCACGGGTCCCCACCGCTACGGATGCGCATCTCTTGGATCGCTTCTCGAATCGCTTCGTCTGAACCGAGGTTCTGGAGCCCGAGTTCAGCTAGCGCGTGCGGGCCACTGTCGATGTGGCCGCGGGCCATTCGGACGTATTCGTCGGCTACCCGCGAGGTCATCTCGCGGCGCTGTCTCGCGGCTTCAAGAGCGAGTTCGTGCGTTCGCTGTTCTCGGGCAAGCCGCAACTCATGTTCTCGACGTTCGCCTTCCTGCCGTCGCCCGTGGCGGACACCCGCGTAGTACAGGATCACCGACACGAGAATGGCCGCGACACTGATCAGGAGTTCCATGCCTGCTGAAGCGTATCCCCAATTGATGGGACGTAAGCGACGTTTTATGTCGTTACTGTTATTTATAGCGTACGCCCTCAACCGTTCGGCGCGGGTGAGACCGTCATTCCGAGACCTCGGCGGGTCCGGCCTCGTCGACGGCGGCCACGATCGCGTCCACCAGCGGCGCTCCGCGGAAGATCCACTCGTCGGGTCCGCGGAAGTGCTGGGCGACCACCTGGCGGACGATACGGAGCACCTGCTCGACCTCAGGGGTGCGTTCCATGGCCCGTCCCTCCTGGGCGACCATGGTACCGCGCTAGTCGGCTCGACCATCGCAGCTTCGCCCGTGGGCTTGGGGCACCTACCAGTGCACGCCGGTCGCCACGGCCTAGGCTCAGGCGTCGGCGCTCAGGAAATTACTCCACCTCCACCACGGTGAGACCCCGAGCTTCGGCGCGCTGTCGCTGAGCGTCGACGTCGGCCTGCTCTTGGAGGACGACGTAGTCGTAGCCCGCGGCGTGCCGGACGTTAGACCCGAACGGCGCAATCCAGCGCTTGGCCCGGTCCGAGAGCGCCCGGAACTCCCACGTGCCCAGGGTGTCGTCCGACCGGATCTCGATGTCAGGGGCGACCGTCACGCCGCCCTCGGCGATCAGGACCAAGCGCGTGCCTGCGGCCTTGATCGTGGCCGCCGCATCCCACCCCTGTAGCTTCGCGACGATGTCGGCGGCCGGGTGGTCGTCCAGGAAGCTGCGGTCGACCAGCACGCGGTGGGCGAGCGCAGTCCCTCGACGAATGCTGTAGGAGCGGGGGTCCTGGTCGAAGTCACCTATATCGAGGACCTCGTGGCCGGGGAACGTCTGCTTGAGGTACTCGCGCACGACCCCGATGTTCTCCTCGCGCCTGCGCCTGTCCGTCGGCATCGTGCTGGCCCTCCTCTCGCGAGCACGGTAGGACCGCCTTCGAGGGAAGGTCAACCGAAAGCTGCCCTTACTGCGCAGGCCGGGCGCGCCTTGCGTCGAAAAATGTCCGGCGTTACGGTGGACCGCATGGACTTCGAGACCCTCCGCGAGGACCTGCTCGACCTGCACTACCGGCTCCACCATGAGGGCGAGGTCGCGCGGGCGCGCGTCGACGCCATCATGGCCGTGGTCGCGCGGCACCTGGAGCCGGAGCCCGAGGTGGCGTCATGACCGACACCGAGTACCGCGCTCTCGTCGAGGCAGACGTGGTCTTCTTGTGCGACGGCATCGAGTTCGAGATCGTTGAGTTAATTCCCGAGCCTGACGAGTAGGGCGATCAAATCACCGCTCACGCCCGGCTGGGCTCACATCGCCATTTAACCGGCCCGGGGCCTAGCGGGGTGGCACGCAGCACGACGCCTCGACCAGGTCACCGGTCGGGGCGTTTCGCGTTCACAGGTCGACCGCCTCGAAGCGGAACGCGCCCGACTTGCCGCAGCGCCAGCGGACGTCGACGCTCGCGGCGTACCGCAGATCGTGGCCGACCGCGGCATGGGCGCGCAGGCGCAGGATGCAGGCGGAGGGACCCGTCGCCTCGGTGGCCCAGTCGCAGCCCGGGATCTCACAGGCGAGGCGGATCACGCGCGTCTGTCGCGACGTCCCGAGCGGGACCTGCCGCGGCGCTCGACGGTCGACCGGCTGGCCCGCGAGCCCGAGCGACCCGGTCTGGGGCTCGACCTCGACGTCGGCCCGCGCGTGCAGGCGCTCCAGTTCCTGCGAGCGATCCATGCGACGACGACGGCTCATCGTCCCCCTCCTCGACACCGCGTGCAGACGTAGGGCACGTCTGGGCTCGGACGCATGAAGGGCCACCGCTCCCCGCCGCAGCGCGAGCAGATCACGGGCGGGCGCTGTCGCGCAGCCTCGGCTCTCGCGTCGAGGCGTCGCTGCTTCGCCTGGCGGACGTAGTCCAGGTTCATGCGCGCGGCTCGTCGGGCTCGACCAGGCCCGGGTCCAGGCCGAGGTCCTGGGGCGTCACGTGCCCGAGCTTGCCACGCTTGCACATGATCTCGACCAGCACCTCGACCCAGACGGGCGGGATGACCAGGTCGTCGACGATCAGACTGCCGCGGATCTCGTGCTCGCGGCCGCAGGCGTCGCAGGTCATGGCAGGCCGAGCCCCCAGGCGACGCAGCGCGGCCGGTCCTGGTCGAATCGCTCGACGACATGCTGCCGACGCTGCTCGTCGGTCGAGATGGCGCGGCCGCAGCCTCCGCACTTCACCGGGCTCGACGTCGCGGGCACGTGCAGCGTCCCGAGCGGGAGCATGAACTGGGCGAGGCCCGGCTGGGCGCGATGCTGGCGCAGGCGCTCCAGGTCGACCCGGGCCAGGGCTCGACGGGCAAGCTCGGCCGCGGGGTCAGGCTCGGCGACCGGGTCGAGCTTCACGGGCTCGACGGCCGGAGTCTGGTCCTGGTGGACCTGGGAGGCGACGCGCTCGCCCCACCGGCCGGTCTGGGCATACGTGGTCGTGCGGCTCGGGATCTCGCGTCCTGGGGCAAGCTCGGCCCGCTGGGCGGGCTCGTGGGGCTCGACGGTCAGGTCCTGGGATGCCGGAGCCGGTCCGGCAGGCTCGGGCACGCTCCAGGAGGCGCGAGAAGGCCCCGCGCTGCCTCCAGGTGCCACGATCTCGCCTCGGACCTTGCTCTGGTAGCCAGGCGCGTACAGGACGCCTCCCGGGCCAGGGATCAGGTCGCTCAGGCTGATCGGCGCAAGCTCCGCGCAAGCTCGGGCGCTCGGGATCGATGATTTCCCTGCAGATTCAAGCACTTCAGGCGCACTCGACGCCTTGACCTCCAAGGTCGCGGCGTCAGACGCTCGAAGCTCGCGGGCGGCTCGGCGTCGAGCTTCGCGCTCCAGGGCCACACGGCGGGCCGTCTCCGAGGTGAACGCCTTCCCGCGCGGACGTCGACGCGCTCGGGCGTGCGGCTGGGGCTCGTCGCCGCTCACGCTACGGTTCGCCGGGATCGTGGACACGCTACCGCTCCTGCGCTTTGCGTGCTCGCGGACGTCCACCCTTCACGCCATGGCGTGCTCCGAGGTGTCCGTAGCGTGCGCCTCGTGGACCGTTGAGCCGTGCTGCGGCCATCTTCGCTGGGGAGGTCCGTCGTCCGGCTCGGGCTCCCGTGACTCGGGTGAACCGGGAGAGGATCTGGGCCATGACGCCTCCGGTCGGCTTCCACTCCTTCCAGCGGGGCCACCATCGGCCGGTGATCGGGTTCCGTCCCTGCAGGGCTTCGCTCTGGAGCCGATGCAAGGGCCAGCCCGCTCGGATGCGTCGGGCTTCACTGGACAGGCTCATGGGCTCACCGCTTCGGCATCAGGTCGCTGAGGTCGTCGCTCGGGGCGTCCGTCGGCTCGGTCGTCGGTGTGGGGTCCTGCTGGACCGGGATCTCGACGTCGGGGCTCAGGAACACGAGCCCGGCGACGGAGCCCGACGCGCTGGCGATCGGGCGGGTCGGCGTGGCGTCCAGGCCCGAGACGCGGCGGCAGAGGCGCATCAGGACCGCGCGCTCGTGCTTGGGCATGCGGCGGATCGCCTCGCGCTCGGCAGCGTCCTGGGCTTCGAGGGTCGGCGTCAGGCCGAGCTTCATCGCCAGGGCCAGTTCGTTCGGGCGACAGGTCCCGGCCAGGATGCGGGCGCGCAGGCCCGTCCGATACTCTTCGCTCTGGAAGATCTCGGCCAGCCATTCGGTCGCGGTCGTGGCACTCATCGCGTCACCGGGAAGCGTCGGCCCATCCGGCGGGGCGGCTTCTGCAGTTCGTGGGCGTAGGGATCGGGGCGCGCCCAGAAGCGGTCGGGATCGGTCCCGCCCTGGCTCAGGTCGCCCATGGACGTCTCGGGCTCCCGCGGTCCGATGCCGCGCGGGATCAGGCTCACGCGGTCGCGCATCGGGACGGGCGGCTTGATCGGCGTCGGCTCGGCCGGGAGCACCGGCACGTCGATCTCGACGGGCAGGATGCGGGCGAGGTGCGCCTCGATGCGCTCCAGGGCTTCGAGGATCTTCAGGTCGGTGCGCTGGCTCATCGGGGCTTCTCCAATTCGTACTTCCAGGTCTCGGCGGCACGCATCGCCTCATCATCGGTCGCGAAGACGGGCAGCGAGAGCTTGCGGCGGAATCGCTGCGGGGCGACACAGAGCATGACACCCGCCTGCCATCGCTTCGCGCTCGGGTCGAGGAGTGCGAACACGTAGCTCGCCAGGCCCGCCCGTATCTGCTCCTGCTGCGTCCGCTGGTCGAGCTTTGCGACCTGGCGGCGGGCCGAGGCGTAGAGCCTGAACACCGCGCGACGGCCGCGCGGGCGCTCTTCGTCGGTGTCGACCGTCGTGTCGACGGCCAGGTCAGCGACCAGCGATTCGTTCTCGTTCATGAGATCGGCTCCTCGATGATCTCGGCAATGCGATTGTTCTCGTCGCGGACCACGCGCTTGCGGACGCCGCGCTTCGTGGCGGTCTTCGCGACCGGCTCTTCGGTCACGCGCGTCGTGATGGCGTCGAGGACCTGGGCGTGCTTCTGCAGCGTCCGCTGCGTCTGGTCTTCGAGGTCGGCGACGGCCGAGCGCAGCACCGTTTCGAGCTTGCCGATGGTGACCGACTTGCGCTCGATCTCGCGGCTCAGGCTCGCGACCTGGTCGAGCACGCGCTCGATCTCTTCGGTCGCCCCCTTCTCCATCAGGCGGAGGCGTTCCTTCATCTCGGCGACCGCGGCGTGCATCTGCGCAGCAAGTCCGTTGAACGCGCGCTGGCGCTGAAGCTCGGCCCAGTCGGCGTCGCGCTTCGCCTTGTCCGCCTCGAACTCGGCGTCCCGCTCGGCTCTAGTCGCCATCGGCGTGCTCCTTCGGATCGCGTCGCAGCGTCCACCGCGAGCGACGGCCCTGCACCCAGACGGTACCCGCCTTGCGGTACGTCACGAGCCCGCGGTCCTGGAGCAGTCGCGCGAGCCCGTCTTCGCTCGTCCCGAGGCGCGCCGCGAGTGCGTCGACACGCATGGCCGAGAAGTTCTTCAGGGCATCGAGGAGCTTGACCTTCTGCTCGTCGTTCACGATCTCGCCTCAGGAAAATATCGCGAGGCCGGAATGGCGCATAGGAGGCATACCATCCGCTCCGCCCCGATGGCGGCGAGTCTTCCCAGGCCCACCCCGCGAAGAAAAATCCCCGGGACAGGCGACGGAAGCAAGGCTACCGTCGAGGGTCCCACGCGACCCGATTGCCGCGCGCCCGGCTAGGGCATCCCGGAGAAAACGAAGTGGACGTCGAGAAGGCAGACGCATGGACACGTCCGCCGGTCGCGCCAGGAGCACGCTCGACGTCCACATGGTTGACCTCAGTCCCGCACCATCGGCTGGCGAGGGGAATCGATGCTGATGCGGCTCTTGCGGCGCTCCGAGTAGATCGGCCGACCGTCGAGGCGTCCGCCGGTCTTGCGCGCCCGCTTCGCATCGTCGTCGTCCTCGTCGGCATCCTCGTCCTTCCGAGCGATGCCCCGAGCCTTCCGCTCGTCCTCGTCCATCTCGTCGTCTTCCTCGGCGTCTTCGTCCTTCGCGTGCTGGCCCTTCACCGCCAGCTTCGCCTTGCACGTCGCGCACCTACCGGAGTCGGGTGCGTCGCCGAGGGTCGTCTCGTGGCCGTTCTTGCAGACCAGTTCGGTCGCGGCCATCTTCATGATCACCGAGCCGATGCTGGGGCCGGTCAGCGCGCGGCCGAGTCCTTCGTTGTCCTTCCGTACGTCCTGGCCGTTGAGCCAGACGCTGGCAATCTTCTTCATCTCGTCTCTCCCTCTTCGCTTCTGGCTCTACAACTGCTCGCCGTGACCGCTGGCGTTGCTCTTGTCTTCCAGGACCGAGCGGAACGTGCCCTTCTTCACCGTGTCCGCGGCCTTGACCACGTAGCTGCCGGGCTCGCGTCCGCCCACGAGACCAGGCGTCGCGGGACGGAACGTCCCCGCGGGAGCGATGCCAGACTCGCCACGCTCGCCCGGGAACTTCGCTTCGTCGCGTCGGTCGACATTGGGCTCATCGAAGACGTAGTGACCGGGCGTCCGATTGCTGCCGACGAAATCGCCGTTGTCGACGATCTCCTGGCCCCCGATGTACTTCGGAGCCTGCCCGTGCAGGAACGCATCGGGTCCCGAGACCTGGGTCCCGCTGATGTCGGAGTAGGTCCGCGTCATGTTCGGGTTCTGGAGCACGCGCTGGCTCAGGATGCGCGCGTCGCCGACACGGATGCTCTCCGCGGCCATCGGCTGGCGGTCGTCCGCGGTCAGGCTCTCGCGGGTCGCCGACATGTCTCCGGTGATGTCCTTCCGCACCTCGAATCCGGCCTCGGCCAGGACTCGGGCGTTCTGTTCGTCGATCTGTCGCTGGTTCATCTCGTTCTCCTCGTCTTCGCTTCTGGTGCTACTGGTCCTGCAGATATTCGACGGCGTCGTCCGCGGTCTCGCCGGTCACGACCTGGCCATCCCATCCCGAGCGGATCGCCCACTCGCCACTCTCGTGGATCAGGGCCTCGCTCTTCGTCTCGTCGTTCACGAGATGCATCAGCCCCTGGTCGTCGACGCCGACGTCCGCGAAGCCTGCGGCCTTGAGCACCTTGCTCACCGACTTCGACGGTGCGTCGCTCACGACGGCCGGAGCCCGCGGGCGCTTCTTCGAGCTTGCGAGTGCGCGGTCCTCGTCGAGGTGCGGCTCGTCCGGGTCCGCCCCGACGGGATTCTTCGCCTTCTTCGGTCGACTCGGATCGGCGTCCCCGCTTAGGCCGGGCGCGACCTCGGTCCCCTTCTCCTGGCGAGCGCGAGCCTGTCGTGCGGCTTCCCATTCGACGTTCTTGTCGAGGTAGCCGTACTTCACGAGCGGGCGCGTGGCCGCGATGGCGATCCGATTCACGAGGACCTTCGCCAGTTCACCGACGTTCGCGGCCCCCTCGGCGCTCTTCGCGATGGGGCTCGCGAGTGCAGCCTGCATGACCTGGGACGCGACGATGGTCGCTTCCTGGAGCGCCTGGCGGCTCTTCATGATCGCGATCTCGTCGGTCGTGTAGTGGTACACGAACGTCCGATACGCGAGCTTCTTCTTGCCCGGCTGCTCGGGATCGTCTACGTACTCTTCGGCGACCAGTTCCTCGCGCATGCTCTCAGACCTCTTCGACCGTGAGCAGTCCGTGCTTCATCGAGCGGCGCGCGGCGTCTTCCACGAGGGCGCGGAAGCGATGCGTGTCGACGGGCAGGTTCAGCGGGGGCGTGGTCGCGCGACTCGCGATGCCTGCGGCGCGCTCGAACTCGTGCATCACGATCTGGCAGACGCGGTGCCAGTCGCCCCAGACGAAGCCGCGCAGCGTCGGGTCGTTCGCGCGCTCGGGATAGGCGTTGACGCGCAGCCCGGCGAAGATCAGTCCGACGGCGGGGGCCATCGGTCCCATGCGGAAGATGGTCTCGCGCTCCTTGCGGAGGCGAAGCTCTTCGCGATTCGCGGCGAGGGCCTTCGCACGGGTCGCGGCGTTCTTCACGGCGGCGCGCTCCTGAACGTCGAGGCGGGCGTCGTCGAGCACGCGCTGCGCACGAGCGATCACCGGACCTGCCGCGTTGGCCGCGATTAGTCGGTCGAGCTTCTTCTGCGCAGCCTGGACCTTGCGGTCGGCGAGGACGGTCGGATCGGTGGCCAGCGTCTTCGGCTGCTTCTCTACGTCGGTGTTCGTGAGGTGAGAGATCATGGTGGCTCCTAGAGATCCGAGGTGGAATCGGCGGAGACGCGCGCGAGCTTCGCGGCGAGATGGTCGACGACGGCGTCGGCGCGCGAGCGGATCTTCATCGGGCGGACCGGCGGCATCACGCGCGCGTACTTCACGACGTCGCCGAGACGGACGCGCACGGGCTTGTAGCGAGCGACGCGCAAGTCGCCACGCTGGATGCGATGAAACAGAAGCTGCGGCGTCATGTTGAGCACGCGCGCGGCGGCTGCGACGGTCAGGAGCTTCATGGTGCGCTTCCCCCTAGCTACGATCTCGGGATCAGCGCGATACTGGCGAGCCGATCTACTGAGATCAGAATACCATGGATCTCCGCTGTATAAAGCTCAATCGCTCCCCAGGTACGGATCGGGCGGCGTCGGTCGCGGCGTGCTGAGGCACTGCACGAGCATCGCGACCTCGGTCGGATCGACGTCGAGCGCGATCAGCGTCTCGCGCAGCGTCTGGATCAGTCGCTCGCGCGACGTCGGGGGCGTCGCCGCGCGGGCGGTGGCGAGGTACGCGGCGAACTTCTCCGAGCAGAGATGCGGGAGGTCGAGCAGCATCGGCCATCGATTGCGGCCGGTGTCGTGCTCGGCCCGAGCCCAGCGGACGACGGTCTCGACATCGTCGAGCGTGTAGCCGCGCACGAGCAGGCGGCGGATGATCTGGCGGCACGAGCGGATCAGGCGGTCATCGTGGCACTCGACGCCGAGGAGCTTGCCGAGCGCGTAGTCGACGAAGACGATGACGGCGGCGGGCTCAGTCATGGCGTGCCGATCAGGAGCGGCCAGCCCTGGCAGGCGAGCCGGTGGGCGTGCTGCATCGTGGTGGCGCGACGGAGGATGATCTGGCCGTCCGCATCTCGGCGGGCGTCCTCGGCGTGCTGCTGCTCGACGTGCGCGCGGAGACGATCCTCGATGGCGGGCTCGTCGATCACGACTCCGCACGGGCAGACGCCACGACGGTAGTCCGGCGGGAGCGCGGTCTTCATTCGATCTTCCTCCGGTTCCTCGGTCGGTTCTTGGCGCGCGGGACGAACCACGCATTGCCGGGCTCGTAGTTCCCCGTGTCGTTCTTGCGCGCGAGATGCCGATGCGGACGCCACGACTCGATGGTGTCCTCCAGGAAGTTTGCGAAGGTCCGCCACCGCTCGCAGACGGTCACGCCGACCGCCCCGTACTTCTTCCAGTCCTTGTGGTTCGGATTCGTGCACCGCTGGATCATGTTGTCCCAGGCCCGGTAGATCGGATGCTTCGTTCCGCGGGGAGCCTGCCCATGCGTCGGCGGTCTCCCAGGCGTCGCCTTCGGCTTCGGCTCGGGCTCAGGCGGGAGCTTCGCTCGAAGCTCGTCGAGCTTCGCCAGAACCTGATCGACAGCCGCCTGCTCCCGCTCGATCCAGTCGGGTCGGCCATCATGAGTCTGGAGCTTGGCCAGGGCTTCACGATGAGTCCGAGCCTGGGTCTCGAAGAAGTGGATGTCGGCTCGGAGCAGATCGACGTTCACCGGCCGCGGCTGCGGCTCAGGGGGCTCGAACTGCTCGAAGTCGAACTCGTCGAAGTCGTCGACGCTCACGGTAGGAAACATCTCCAAATGGTTTCTCTAGAGGACGTCGCAATAATTGTTTCCTTCCACGTGATTCGATTGGCGGAAAAGTGGTAGGAAACGGGGTCGAGTAGGAAACAATTCATCGCTTCAGATCCTTCAGGACGTCGTCGACGATCCGGCTCACGCGGTCCGAGCGGAAGCGTTCGAGCCACAGAGCACCGGCCTCGCGCGGCACCGTGAGCTTGCCCGGGTACCGGTAGTGAGGCAGTCCCTTCGCGATGAATGTGCGGACCATGTGGACCGAAATCGCGTGTAGCTGGGCGAAGTCGCGGACCGACAACTCGCTCGCGACGGCCAGCATCGCCGGGCTCAGGCGCTGCGCGGGTCCTCTCGTTCGCTGCCTCATACTCAGACTATCGGGAGGTCCCCACCCGGATCGCTTCCCGATAGTCTTCATGAGGGGGTTGACCGCCACCTTGACGCGAAAATCGAGACCTGAGATCCTACGCTCAAGCACGGTCAAGCACTTCGCCAGGAGGCAGCGCACATGGGCGTGAAGGTCACGACGGACGACGGCAAGATCTGGCTCCGCATCAATCACGATGGGCAGCGCAAGTCGAAGTGCCTCGGTCCGGTCACCAAGCCAGGACTGATCGAGGCGGAGAAGGCAGCGGCGATCATCCGCGGCAAGCTCGCGGCGGACGACCTCTCACCGCTCGACACCCGGCCGGTCGTCGGTCCCAGGGCCGACCCGGTCCTGAAGAACCTGGCCAGCGAGTGGGTCGCCTGGCACCAGGAGCACTTCCCGCGGCGCGCGTCGACGGTCGAGAACTACCAGAGCTTCATCGATGCCCGGCTGATCCCGATGCTCGGCGACCGGCGCGTCTCCTCGATCACGCGCGCGACGGTCCAGGAGTTCGTCTCCGCGCTACGGAAGGACGGCATCGCGTACCTCACCCTCCGCTCGCACTACCTGCCGACGTTCCGCAAGATCCTCGACTACGCGGTCGAGCGCGGCATGCTCACGGTCAATCCGTTTCGCGCGGGCGGTCCGCTCTTCGAGCCCAGCGATGCCGACCGCGAAGCCGCCCCGCGGCCCGATCCGTTCACGCCGAAAGAACTGGAGGCGATCCTCCGCGCGGCCGAGGAGAACATCCAGCCCGAGTTCGGGCTCATGCTGCGCACGTGGGCCGCGACGGGCGCGCGGTCCGGCGAGATCCGCGGGCTCCAGGTCCAGGATCTCGACGTCAAGGCAGGCACGCTCCGCATCGAGCGCACGCTCCTGGAGCAGGACGGCAAGGTCATCACCGGCCCGACGAAGAACCTCCGCGGCCGTCGGATGGTCACCGGGCTCGACCTCAAGGCGCTCGCGTCGCACGTGAAGGGGAAGGCCCCCGAGGCGTTCGTGTTCGAGAAGCCGTCCGGCGGGGCCGTCACCAACGGCTCGCTGAAGGAACGGTGGACCCGCACGCTCGACCTGGCCGGGGTCCGCTACCGCGAGCCCGAGCAGATGCGCCACACGTACATCTCGACCGCCATGTCACGCGGCGAGAACCCGCTCCGCATCGCGAAGGCGACCGGGCACACGGTCAAGGTCCTGCTCGGTCACTACGCCGAGTGGATTCCCGAGGCGGGCGACGCGGTCGAGCGCAGGAGGAAGAGCGCATGACGCTGCTCCTGGCTGCTGCCTCGAAGCGGCTCCGGGCACTCCGTCGACCCGTGAAGATCCGCGAGCCGAGGAAGATGGGGCGTCCGCCCGGCCCGCAGGGTCCGCTCTCGCCTGAGCATCGAGCCAAGCTCAGCGCGGCGCTCCTGCAGCATGGTCACGCGGTCGGAAGCGGATCGCGCACCTACCGCACGTGGTGCAGCATGTGGACCCGCTGCACGAATCCACGCTCGAAGTCCTGGCCCGGCTACGGCGGGCGCGATATCACGGTCTGCGATGCGTGGCAGAGCTTCGAGGCGTTCCTGCAGGACATGGGGCCACGCCCCGTCGGCATGACCATCGAGCGGATCGACGTCAACGGGAACTACGAGCCGGGTAACTGCAAGTGGGCGGATCGGTCAGAGCAGGCCCGCAACCGACGTGCTCAAGTGAATGCAACCCAGGCGCAAATGACCGGCGATCAGGACCAGAATAGTCAATAAAATCGCACTCCACCCACCTTGAAGCCGAAGGTGGCGGGCACCGCGTGCTGGCCGTGGGTGCGGCCGGGCAGGAGCACGTCGCGGGTGCGCTCGGCCAGGTCGGCCAGGATCGTGAGGATCCTCGCGAGCTGGCCCAGGAAGATGCGATGCGCGCGACGGACCTGGAGCAGCTGACCGGTCTGGGTGACGTTCTGGGTGGTGGCGCCCCAGTGCACGTAGCCGCCCGCGTCACCCTCGCAGGCGCGATCGAGCGCCCACACCAGCGGCACCAGCGGGTGGCCGGTGCGCGCGAGGCCCTCGCGCACCGTGTCCAGATCGAGGGCCTCGAGGCGCGCCTTGCGCACGATCTCGCGCGCGGCCGCTTCCGGGATGATGCCGAGCTCGGCCTGCGCGCGGGCCAGCGCGGCCTCGACGTCGAGCCAGCTCTGGAAGCGCGCGGACTCGGTGAAGAGGGCGCGCACACCGGGATCGGCGATGCGAAGGGAGGTGGGCTCCTCCAGCATGGCCGATTCTCTCGCACGGCCGGCCGCGCGTTGTCAAACGCGGCCCGACGCGCGAGCGCGGCGGCCGGACGGGCGAATTAGCGGCGGGAGCGAGCGCGGGTGCGCGCGGCCTTCCGCGCGGCCGTCCGGCGGCGGCCCGGCCCCTTCGTGCGCGCCGCCCGCTCCGCCGCGGCCGAGCGGGCCCGCGGGCCGCGACGGCGCGCCGAGGTACGCGCCTGGCGCGCGAGCGCCCCGCGGGAGGCCGACGCGCGGCCTTCGCGGCGCAGGACCTTGCGGGTCGCGCGGGACCGCCGCGCCGAGGGCTTCCGCCGAGTGCGGCCGCGCCGCAGGGCCGACCGCGCGCTCCGCCGCGTGCGCTTCGACGCCTCGCCCTCGGCCGGCGCGCGCAGCTTGACGCCGGACCTCCGGGCCTTGGACAGCCCGATGGCGATGGCCTGCTTGGTGGATCGGGCCCCGTGCTTGCCCTCCCGGACGTGATGGATCTCCTCGCGTACGAACTCGCCCGCCTGGGTCGAGGGGGCCCTGCCCTCCCGCTTGTCCTCCTGCGCCCGCTCCAGCGTCGCCTTCTCCGGCATCCTGTCCTCCTCTCACTCGTCCTCGTCGAGGCTCATCCGCGCCCCGGCCTTGAACGAGCGGGTCGGTCCCGGCCCGCTCCGGGGCGCCTCCAGGCTCTCCTGGCAGCGGACGCACGTGGTGGCTTCCGGGATCGCGTGCAGGCGTCTGGGCGCGATGGCTTCCCCGCACACCGCACAGATGCCGTAGGAGCCGTCGTCGAGCCGACCGATGGCCTCCACGATCCGGTCCATGCGCTCGGTCAGCCGCTCCCGCGAATCGAGGTGGCGCTCGCGGCTCTCGGTGTGCTCGATCCGATCGAACGCATCCCCGGTCATGGCTTCGGCGGGCGTGGTCTCTCCGGACGCCGCCGGATCGGTCGGCCACCTCTGCCCGTCCAGGCGCGACTTGGTAATCCGAAGCTCCTGCTCCAGGCGGCGACGAATGTCGTCGGTGTTCATGGCGGGCCCTCGCTGCATCGCATGTGCCAGCCGTCCGCAATCCCCGTCATCGGAGCCTGCCCGAAACGCCGCTCCGGCAGTCCGAAGACCGCCGGAGCGCGCCCACCCCGCGAGCCTACACGCCCAGCTTGCTCAACGTCTCCCGATCGAGCCGGCCGGTCTGCTGAAGGTTCTCCTGCTTCTGGTACTCGCGGAGCGCTTCCTTGGTCTTGGGGCCCATCACGCCGTCGATCGGGCCCGGATCGTGGCCCTCGTTCTTGAGCGCCTCCTGGACCCGCCGGATGCGGGCGGCATCACCGTGCTTGGCACTCCGGTGCCCCATCGACTCGCTGCTCATGCTGCCGGTCGAGCCGCTGGTGCTGCCGCTGCTCGTGCTGCCCATGGTGCTCCCGCTGCCGCTCGGGTTGCCGGTCATGTTCCCGCTCTTGCCGGTGGTCCCGCTGCCGTCGTTGCGGTCGTTGGTGCTGGTGCCGTTCATCCCGCCGCTACCGCTCGTGTTGCCGGTCGTGCTGCCGCTCGAGCCTCCACTGGTGCTCTGCGCCATCGCGCCCGGAGCCGCCACCAGCGCCAGCGCTGCGCCTGCGCCGATGAGCGTCAAGAGCTTCTTCCGCGTGTCACGGTTCATGTGCCGACCTCCTGTCCTGGTGATAGGGATGACTCGGAGGGCAGCATCGTGCGTGCCACGAGACCCAAAACCCGTGACGCGTGCCGATGCGCCGGGATGCGGGCGCTCGGCGCTGGCCGCATCGTACGAGTTACCCTGTCGTCATGACCGGCCGGTACGGCACGGAGCGTGCACGCCATTGCCGCATGGAAGAATCGAGGACGGCGGTGGTGGCCGCGCTGGTCGGCAACGCAGCGCTCGCCGTGCTGAAGGGCATCGCCGCGGCCGCCACCGGCAGCGCCGCGATGCTGGCCGAGACGCTCCATTCCGTCGCCGATACCGGCAACGAGGTGCTGTTGCTGGTCGGGATGCGCGCGGCCCGGCGACCGCCCGACGCGATCCACCCCTTCGGCCACGGCAAGAACGTGTACTTCTGGAGCTTCGTGGTCGCCATGCTGCTCTTCACCCTGGGTGGTGCGTTCTCGCTGTGGGAGGCGGTGCGTCACTGGCTGCACCCGGTGGAACGGACCCCGACGCTCTGGGCGTACGGCGTGCTCGCGGGCGGCTTCGTGTTCGAGTCGATCTCGCTCGGCGTGGCCGTGCACGGGCTCCGGCGCGCGGCCGGCTCGCGCTCGCTGCGCGAGTACTGGCAGGAGAACCGGGACCCGACGCTCATCACGGTGCTCTTCGAGGACAGCGCGGCCCTGCTCTCGCTCGTCATCGCGGGGGCCGGTCTGCGGCTGTACGAGCACACCGGCCAGGGCGCGTGGGACGCCGCCGCCTCCGCCGCGATCGGCGTGCTGCTCCTCACCGTGGCGATCGTGCTCGCCATCGAGAGCTACTCGCTGCTCCTGGGGGAGCGTGCGCCCGCGGGGGTCGAGCGCGCGATCCGTGACGTGGCGGCGGCGGCCCCCGAGGTCACCGGCGTGGCCGAGCTGCACACCATGAACCTGGGCCCGCGTCGGGTGCTGGTGATCCTCGGCGTGCGCCTCGCGCCGACGCTGTCCGAGCCCCAGCTCGCGGAGGCGGTGGAGCGCCTCCAGCAGCAGATCGTCCAGCGTCTCGATGGGCTGACCGACCCGCGCCTGGTGGTGATCGAGCCCGTGCCCGAGGCCACGCCGGCGGCGCCGATGCATCGCTGATGCCCCCTTGGCATGGGGATTGCCGCCCTCCGGGAGGGAGAGGAGGGCCCCATGGACGCCTCGCACATGATCAATCGATGCTTCCGGCACCAGCATCCGGAAGCATATGGCAGTTTGGAGGTTTCCGAGCCCAGCATTCCGGCCGAGCTGCGGTATGGCCGGGATCGGCTTCCGGATGCCTCCCAGGAATATCTGGTCGAGGAGGTGGTGGGTCGCCCGGACGCGCGACCGATCTCGGATTGAACGGTCACACCGCGCGTTCTTGCTCGATGGGTCGATTCGCGATTCCGGTTCTTCCCGACGTCTTCCGTGAGGTCTTCGCTCGAGGGCTCATACCCGCAGTAGTCTGACGGGGTTACCCGGTAGCCTTTTCCCATCCCCCGGTCCGCGCGCCACGCCCCGCGGCGGGCCGTGGGTCGGGGTGACGGGCAACCCGCGGTCCACGCGCTCACCGCGCCTGCGCGCGCCGTTGCCGGCGCCGTGCCCGCCCGTGGCACAGAGGATGCTGCCGCAAACCATCATGGAGACGCCTGTCGCCGTCACGTTTCGCAATACCGAGCCGCTGCCCGACATCGAGGATCTGGTGCGACGCGAAGCGACCAAGCTGGAGCGCTACGGTCGCCGGCTGGTGTCCTGTCGCATGGCGATCGAGGAGCCGCAGCGCCACCAGCGGGTCGGCAACCGCTACCGGGTGCGCCTGGAGATCGGGGCCGGGCTCTCCCGGGCGATCGTGGTCACCCGGGAGCCGAGCGAGGTGGACATGCACCGGGACCTCCGGAGCATCGTGCTCGACGTCTTCCGCGCCGCCCGTCGCCAGCTCCAGGCCGCCCGCGAGCGGGTGCGTGAGCCGGAGCGCGTCCCGATGGAGTCGCGGGGCCTGATCGAGCGCCTGGTGCCCTCGTCGGAGGGACGTGAGGGCTACGGGTTCCTGCGCACCCTCGACGGCCGCACCATCTACTTCCACGAGAACAGCGTGCTGAACGGGGACTTCGACCGCCTGACGATCGGCACCGAGGTGCGCTTCGAGGAGGAAGAAGGCGAGGAGGGGCCGCAGGCGAGCACGGTGGTGATCGTGGGCAAGCCCGGCGTGAGCGCCGCGCAGCCGCCCGCCGACCGCCCGCGAGGCCGCCGCGGCCGGCGCCGCGCCACCGCATGAGGACGGAGCCAGCCCCATGAGACACCGGAGCCCGAGACACCGAAGCCTGAAGAGCGATCCGAAAGCGTGGGCCGCGACCGGCGCCCTCACCGTGGTGGCGGTGGCGGCGGGCGCGGCGTGGGTGGCGTCGCGCAACCCGCGGTGGCGCCACGACGGCCGGCGGCGGTCGGACATGCCCACGCTGGCCGCGGGCCGCGGGGCGCGGGTGGAGCGGACCGTGACCATCCTGCGCTCGCCGGAAGAGCTGTACGCGCGGTGGCGCGATCTGGCCCGCCTGCCCGAGCTGATGGCGCACCTCGAATCGGTGACCCCGATCGACGAGAAGCGCTCCCGCTGGGTGGCGCGCGGGCCGGGCGGCACGCGCGTCGCGTGGGAGGCGGAGATCACCGCGGACGAGCCCGGGCGTCTCATCGCCTGGCGCTCGGTGGAGGGCGCCGACATCGAGAACGCGGGCTCGGTCCGCTTCACCGAGGCCCCCGGGGGGCGGGGCACCGAGGTGAAGGTCCTGCTGAGCTACGAGCTGCCCGCGGGACGGCTCGGCGAGGCCGCGTTGTCCTGGCTCTGGGAGAGCGGCGATCAGGAGGTGCGCGAGGACCTGCGCCGCTTCAAGCAGCAGATGGAGACCGGCGAGATCGCGACCGCGGCGCCGCGCCCGGCGGAGGCCCGATGATGCGCGCCGTCTGCTGGCACGGCCCGCGCGACGTGCGGGTCGACGAGGTCCCCGAGCCCGAGCTGATCAATCCGCGCGACGCGATCGTGCGGGTGAGCTCGACCGCCATCTGCGGCTCCGATCTCCACCTCTTCAACGGCGTCGTCCCGACGATGGAATCGGGCGACGTGCTGGGTCACGAGTTCATGGGCGAGGTGGTGGCGGTGGGCTCCGGGTGCCGCACCCTGAGCGCGGGCGACCGCGTGGTGGTGCCCTTCGCCATCGCGTGCGGCGACTGCTTCTACTGCCGCGAGCGTCTCACCTCCCTCTGCGACAACAGCAACCCCAACGCCAGCATGGCCGAGGCGCTCTACGGGTTCTCGGCCGCGGGGCTCTTCGGATACTCGCACCTCTACGGCGGCTACGCGGGCGGCCAGGCGCAGTACGTGCGGGTGCCGTTCGCGGACGTGGGCGCGTTCAAGGTGCCGGCCTCCCTGCGCGACGAGCAGGTGCTGTTCCTCTCCGACGTGCTGCCCACCGCCTACATGGCGGCCGAGAACTGCGGGATCCGGCCCGGCGACGTGGTGGCGGTGTGGGGCGCGGGCCCGGTCGGGCTGCTGGCGATCGAGTGCGCGTACCGGCTGGGCGCGGATCGCGTGATCGCCATCGACCGCTGGCCGGCCCGGCTGCGGCTGGCCGAGTCGCACGGCAAGGCGGAGACGCTCGACTACGAGGAGCTGCCCGACGTGGTGGAGGAGCTCAAGCAGCGCACCGGCGGTCGCGGGCCCGACGCCTGCATCGACGCGGTGGGCACCGAGGCACACGGCACCACCCTGGACGCGCTCTACGACCGCGCCAGGCTCGCGGTCCGGCTCGGGACCGATCGATCCCACGTGCTGCGCCAGGCGATCCAGGCCTGCCGCAAGGGCGGCACGGTGTCCATTCCGGGCGTGTACGGCGGCCTCCTCGACAAGGTCCCGATCGGGGCCGCCTTCGCCAAGGGGCTCACGCTCCGGATGGGGCAGACCCACGTGCACCGCTACATGGCGCCGCTGCTGGCCCAGATCGAGGCGGGGCGCATCGATCCCACGTTCATCATCACCCACGACCGCTGGCCGATGTCGGCGGCCCCGGAGGCCTACCGGATGTTCCGCGACAAGGCGGACGACTGCGTGAAGGTCGTCATGGACCCGTCGCGATGAGGCGCGCCGGCCCGCGTCCGCGTCCGCGATCCGGCCTCGCGCTGGTCCCGCTGGCCGCGCTCGGCCTGCTGGCCGCGCGGCGGCTCCGGCGGCGCGCGCGCCGCTGGGACCTGCGCGACCGCATGGTGGTGGTCACCGGCGGCTCGCGCGGGCTCGGCCTGCTGATCGCCCGCGAGCTGGTGGCGCAGGGCGCCCGCGTCGCCATCGCGGCGCGCGACGAGGACACGCTGGAGCGGACGCGCCCGCGGGCACCATCACGGTGGGCCCCGCGCGGGAGATGCGCCTCGAGGACTTCCACCGCGCGATGGACACGAACTTCTAGGGCGCGCTGCACACGATCCTGGCGGTGCTGCCCGGGATGCGCGACCGCGGCGCCGGGCGCATCGTGAACGTGGCCTCGATCGGCGGGCGCGTCAGCGTCCCGCATCTCTTGCCCTACAGCGCGAGCAAGTTCGCGCTGGTCGGCCTCTCCGAGGGGCTGCGGGCGGAGCTGGCCGCCGAGGGCATCCAGGTCAGCACGATCTGCCCGGGGCTCATGCGCACCGGCAGCCCGCGTCACGCCTGGTTCAAGGGTCGGCATCACGCCGAGTACGCGTGGTTCAGCGTCGCGGACGCGCTCCCGCTCGTGTCGATGGACGCCGACCGCGCGGCCCGGCAGGTGGTCGACGCGCTCCGCCACGGCGACGGGCATCGCACGCTGTCGCTGCCCGCGAAGGCGGCCGAGCGGGTGAGCGGGATCATGCCGGGCACGACCGGCGCGCTCCTCGCGCTGGCGAGCCGGTGCTGCCGGGCCCCGACGGCACCGCCGGGGAAAGCCCGGTCGAGGGCGCGGCCAGCGCCTCGTCCTTCTCGCCGTTGGTGCTGACGTCGCTGGGTGAGGGGCCGCGGCCCGGAACAATCAGATCGAGGTCGAGCCGGCGGCGGTCTCGCGAGGAACGCGAACGGGGGATTAGCCGGCGCCCTCGCTATTCTTGTTCCCGCCCGTCTTCCTCGTCCGGGGTGCGGTCCGGGGGATCCTGGCGGCCGTGAACGTCGTCTTCCTTGGTCGGCTCGGGACGCCCGGGCGTGTCCGGTGCACGTCGACCTTGCGTGGTCTTGTCTTCGGCGCGCATGCCGTCTCTCCGTCTTTCCCCGTGGACGATGCCATCGGTTCCGGCAAGCGCTTGACCCGATCGAACTCCTTGCTCAGGTCGGCCAGCTCGTTCTCGGTGAGGTCCTCCACGTGGACGAAGCCGGTGCGAGCGTCCCGCACGCCGCGGAGCAGCTCGTCGAGCTTCAGGTGGATGGCCTTGGCGTCCCGGTTCTGGGTGTTCTGCATCAGGAACACCATCAGGAACGTCACGATGGTGGTCCCGGTGTTGATCACGAGCTGCCATGTGTCCGAGTAGTGGAAGAAGTGGCCGGAGACCGCCCACACCAGCACGACCAGCGCCGCGGCCGCGAAGGCCCACGGCGTCCCCATGAAGTCGGCCATGCCCTTGGCGAAGCAGCGGAAGAATTCGGCGACGTCGGCAGCAGCCTGCGGTTTGCGCATCGGCGATCGTGCCTCCCGGAGTATTCAATAGGGGGTCAGGTCTTACATTCCGACATTTTCTCGCGTCGCGTGTCGGCACAGCTCAGCGGAAATGTCGGAATGTAAGACCTGACCCCGTCGTAAGTTCCCGGCCCCACCTGGTGGATGCAGATGTGGTCGTAGCCCGCGTCGGCGTACTTGCCGATGGCCTCCAGGTGCTTGTCGGGGTCGGGCCCGCACGTCATCGACTCGGCCACCGCGTCCTCGGTCACGAGCTCCGCCACCGCCTCGAAGTGGGAGGGCAGCGGCAGCTCCCACGAGAGGCTCGACGCCATGGCGACGGTGGGCCAGATCTCGCGCGCGAGCCGGCGCGCGGCCGCCTCGCTCTCGTGCCAGCACACCGTCATCTCCGCGTAGCGCGGCCCCCGGCCGTTCTGCCGGTACCGGTCGAGCAGCTCGCGCTTGGGGCTGGTGCCGATCATCCCGTCGGCCACCCGCGCGGCGAGGTCGGCGCCCTTCGGCCCGCCGACGGCCAGCAGGATCGGCGGCGGCGTCTCCGGCAACGAGTAGATCCGCGCGTTCTCCACCCGGAAGTGGCGGCCCCGATGGCTCTTCATGCCGCCCTGCCACAGGAGACGGATCACCTCCACCGCCTCCTCGAGGCGCTCCTGCCGCACCTCGGTCTCCGGCCACTTCTCGCCCGTCACGTGCTCGTTCAGGTTCTCGCCGGTGCCGAGGCCCAGGAAGAACCGGCCCTCCATCAGGAGCGCGCACGTCGCCGCCGCCTGCGCCACGAGCGTGGGATGGATGCGCATGATGGGGCATGTCACCGCGGTGCCCAGGCCGAGCCGCTCGGTGGCCTCCGCGATGGCCCCGATCACGCTCCACACGAACGGGCTCTGCCCCTGCCGGTCGATCCAGGGATGGAAGTGGTCCGAGATCAATCCGAAGGAGAAGCCGCTCTCCTCCGCGAGCCGCGCGTAGCGCACCAGCGCGCGCGGACCGTGCTCCTCACTCGAGAGCTTGTAGCCGAGCTGCATCGCCGTGCTCCTCGCCCGATGGCATCGTGGTCATGTGGTGGTCACCCGCCCGTGGAGCGTGCGCCGGATCACCTCCGCGGCCTGCGCGCACGAGGTCGAGCGCTCGTAATCGCCGCGCAGCTCCAGGGTCGCCGCGGCCCGGTCGAAATACTCGACCAGCTCGCGCGCCTGCTCCTCGGTGCAGCGTACGCAGCGCCGGTCGACGGTCTGCGGGTCGCTCTCCGCGTTCTCGATGGCGGCCTTCGTCTCCGGCCGGAGGGGCTCTCCGACCGGAGCGTCGGCCTCGACGGCCACCTGGCAGGCGACCTCCTCGATGGGGAACGCCGTCACTTGCGCGCCACCTGCGATTCGATCTGCTTGATCGACTTCAGATGGCTCTCGAGGGTGGGCAGGGTCTTGGCGGCCCACGCCTTGATGTCCGGGTCCTGCGCCTGCTGGCTCGCGCGCTTGAACGCGGCCACGTCCTTCTCGTGGTCCTCCACCATCATCTTCACGTACTCGCGGTCGAACGCGGCGCCGCTCGCCTTCGAGAGACGGTCCTTCTCCATCTGGCCCTTGCGCGGCGGCTGCTTCGGCATCTCGACGCCCTTGCCGGAGGCCAGCTGCGCCAGCTTTTGGTTCGCCTTCCCGTGGTCGGTGACCATCCGCTGGCCGAACTGCTTCACCGCGTCGTTGCTCGCCTTGTCCTTGGCCAGCTCACCGAGCACCACCTCCATCTGCCCGCCCTCCGCCGCCTCCTCCAGGAACTTGCGATCGGCGTCGGAGACCGCTCCGCGCGGCGACCGGGCCAGGGCCAGTCCCGGCCCCGCCACCATCGCGGCCACCATCACTGCTGCCAGCCATGCTCTGATCATCGGGCGTGTCCTCCTGCCCGCGGAGAGGCATCCCCCATGCCAGCGGCCCCAGCGCGTCCACCGTCGCGATCCGGCGGCGCCTCCCGGGCCGGAACGCGGCGCGGGGGAAACTTGCTACCGGGTCGAATGCGCCGGCCGCGTAAATTGTCGGGCGCTCGCCGATCAGGTGTTCGGCTGCGCGGCCGAGATGTCGGCCAGCGCGGTGCGCGAGTCGCGCTCGACAGCGATGTCGCCGATGGTCAGCATGCCCAGCACCTCCCGATCGTCGGCGACCGGCACGCGCCGGATCGCGTGCTCCCGCATGATGCGCAGCGCGGTGCCCACGCTCTCGTCGGGATGGATGGTGACAACGTCCTGACTGCACACGTCGCCGATGCGCGTCTGGGCCGGGCCCCGTCCCTCCGCGAGGGCCCGCACCACGATGTCGCGATCGGTGAGGATGCCCACCAGCCGGCGGTGGTCGTCGGCCATCACGAGCACGTCGCCGATGTCCTCGCGCCGCATCAGCTCGGCGGCCTCCTGCACCGTCGCGTCCGGACTCAGCATCCGCGGGCACGGGCTCATCACGTCCCGCACCACGTCGTGAACCTGATAGTCCTGGGTGAGGCGGGCGCGATGCGCGCCGCTGGTCGGCGAGTTGGGCTCGGGTCTATCCTGATGCTCGTCCATGGTCGTCTTCCTCCTCTGGCCCCACGCGCGAGCAAGGAGCATGCCCTGACCCGAGCCGCGTCGCTCCGCGACCGCCTCGCCGGGCTGACCGTGCCCGGCCGCCTGGTGCGCGACGGGGGCGACGGCCGCCTCGAGTGCACCGCGTGCGCGCACCGCTGCCGCCTCCAGGACGGCGCCGTTGGCCTCTGCGGGGTGCGCCAGCGCTGCGGCCCGGCGCTGCGCGTACCGTTCGGCTACGTCGCGGCCTGGCGCGTCATGCCGGTGGAGCGGAACACGATCTACCACCTCCGGCCGGGACGGCCCGCCCTCACCTTCGGCATGCTCGGGTGCGATCTCCGCTGTCCGTGGTGCAGCAACGCGGACCTGTCTCAGGCGCTCCGCGACGAGTCGGTGGACGTCCCCGCCATCGAGCCGATCGAGCCGGAGCCCCTGGTCGCGCGGGCGGTCGCGGCGGGGTGCGCGGCGGTAGTGAGCGCGTTCAACGAGCCCATGATCACCGCGGAATGGGCGCACGCGATCTTCTCGGAGGCCCGACGGCGGGGGCTCGCCACCGCGGTGGTCTCGGACGGCAACACCACCGCGGAGGCCCTCGACTTCCTGCGACCGGTCACCGACGTGTTCCGGGTGGATCTCAAGACCACCGAGCCCTCGCAGCACGCGGTGACCGGCGGCGTGCCGGGGGCGCCGCTGGCCGCCCTACGGACGGCGCGCGCGCTCGGCTACTGGGTGGAGGCGGTGACGCTGGTGGTGCCCGGCGTGAACGACGACCCCGACGGTCTGGACCGGATCGCCCGGGCGCTGGTCGATATCGATCCCGACCTGCCCTGGCACGTGAACGCCTTCGTGCCCCGCTACCGCTTCCGCGAGCGGCCGCCGCAAGCGGCGGGCCCGCTGGTGAGCGCGGCGGGCTCGGCCTACGCACGCGGCCTGCACCACGTCTACGTGGGCAACATCGCGGATCAGGTGCGCGGGCTCTCGCACACGCGCTGCCCGCGCTGCCACACCGTGGTGGTGGAGCGCTCGAACTACGAGACCCGGGCGGTGCGCCTCCGGGGCGACCGCTGTCCGCGGTGCGAGACGCCCATCGCGGGACGGTGGACCTGACCGCGGCTATCGCAGCCCGGTCGGTAGTCTGTTCGCAACCGGAGCGCGCGCTCGCGATCCTGCACAGCGGCTCAAACGCCCTGGCGCGGGCCGCGAGTTCGGGCCCGAGGTAGACGCGCGACCCCCGCTCGCCCGCCTAGCCCTTCGGTTCGCCCGCCGCAGCACCCCCGCGTGATACGCTCGGGGCCAGGTCTCCCATGCCGGCAACTTCTCGACCGGAGGCGCGCTCATGGTGATCTCGCGCATTGCAGCGGTGCTGCTGCTCGTGCTGGCTCCCCTCCCCACGTCGGCGGCCCCCGCGGGGCGGGTGGTGATCGCACAGGGCGTGGATCCCACCACGCTCGACATGATGCACCAGCAGGAGCAGCCCGCCTCCAACGTGGGGGCGCAGATCTTCGAGTCCCTGGTGGAGCGCGGCCCCGACCTGAAGATCGTGCCCGCGCTGGCCGCCTCGATGCCGAAGCTGGTCGCGCCGACGGCGTGGGAGATCAAGCTCCGGCGCGGGGTCAAGTTCCACAACGGGGAGGACTTCAACGCGGACTCGGTGAAGTTCAGCCTGGAGCGCCTCGCCAATCCCGCCAACAAGCTGCGGGGCTCCTCCTCCTACGCGTTGCTCGACCGGGTGGAGATCGTCGATCCGTTCACGGTGAAGGTTCACACCAAGAAGCCGTGGCCGGTGTTCGTGGCCCACCTGGCCCTGCGCCAGGCCGCGATGTACCCGCCCCGGGAGTACGCGGGCAAGGACCCGGCCGCGATCTCCCGGAACCCGATCGGCACCGGTCCCTACAAGTTCGTGCGCTGGGCCAAGGACGAGGAGATCGTGATGGAGGCCTTCCCCGGCTACTGGGGCGGGCCCGCGAGGATCAAGACGGTGGTGTTCAAGCCGATCCCCGACGACGCGGTGCGGGTGGCCGCGCTCCAGAACGGAGAAGTGGACGTGGCGGTGAACATCCCGCCGCACATGGCCGGCATCATCGAGAAGCATCCCAAGATCTTCCTGAGCACCGCGCCCTCCATCCGCACCATCCAGCTGATGATCTACACGCACCAGATGGACCCCGCGACCCACAAGGCCACCGGCCCCTACGCCGGCCCCACCGCGGACAAGCGAGTGCGCCAGGCGCTGGCCTACGCCATCGACGCTGACGCCATCATCAAGGGCGTGATGGACGGCAAGGCGGTGCGGGTGGCCACCATGCTGACGAGCCTGCACTTCGGCTACGACGCCTCGCTCAAGCCCATCAAGCAGGACCTGGCCCGCAGCAAGAAGCTGCTCGGGGAGGCGGGGTACCCCAACGGGTTCGAGCTCGTCCTGAACGGCCCGCAGGGGCGGTACGTGCGCGACAAGGAGGTGGCGGAGGCGGTGGCCGGTCAGCTCAACCGGGCCGGGATCAGGACCACGCTCAAGACCTACGAGTTCGTGAGCTACCTCAACAACATGGTCTACGTCCACAAAGCGGGCCCGGTGTGGCTGATCGGCTGGGGCCATCCCACCATGGACGCGGAGGCGATCTACGTCCCGCTCTTCAAGTCCCCCGGCATCTTCGTGAACTGGAACAACGACGACTTCAACGGGATGGTGGAGCAGGCGCAGAGCCAGATGGACGAGAAGAAGCGGTACGCGGAGTACCAGCGCATCAACCGGCTGTGGATCGAGGAGGTGCCCGCGATCCCGCTCTACCAGCAGATCGATCTCTACGGGGCCAACAAGCGCCTGATCTGGAAGGCGCGCAGCGACGAGCTGATCCGCGCCTACGACATGGCGCTCCAGCCCTAGCCGCTCGCCGCGGACCGGCCGGTCGGGGGCGGCCGCGCTGGTCCGCGGCGGCCGCTCCCCCCACCCCCGCCCCTGACGGGCTCCGCGACTACGTCGCGGCGCGCGTGCCCCCGTAGGCCACGCTCGGCGCGACCTTGCCCTGAAAGATCAGCTTCGCCCGCGCCTCCACCACGCGCGTCCAGTTCGCCACCGCGGTCTCCGACCACTCCGCGTCCGGGCGCGGCTCGTCGTCGAAGCTGCCGATGGTGTCGACGCCGCGCACCAGCATGGCGGACTGGCGCACCCGCGCGGGCTGGGCCCAGGTGGGCACCATCTCGACGAGGAGCAGGAAGCGGCGATCGGGACCGAGGTTGGTGCCGGAGCAGTGGACGAGCGAGTTGTCGAACATCACCATCTCGCCCGGCTCGAGCGGAAAGTCCACCGCCCGGCGCTCGTCGAACTCGTCGACGATGAACTGGCCCTTGGCCAGGATGGACTTGGGGTCGTCCTTCTCGTCGTGCTTCAGGATGCCCCACCGGTGCGAGCCCGGCACTCCGCGCAGACAGCCCTGCCGCACGCCGCACGCGGACAGGGCGAGGGCGCCCAGCACCACCGGCCGCGCCGCCCCGTACGCCGAGTCCTGGTGCCAGCCCGCGAACGTCTCGCCGTCGGCCTTCTTCACGCGCCACGCCATGGACCAGCAGCGGAGGTTCGGGCCGATCAGGTCCTCGAAGATGTCGAGGATGTGCGGATCCTCCGCGATCTCGAGCACCCAGGGCGCCAGCAGATGCGACTTCGTCTTCATCTTCTTGATGTCGGGCACGCGCGCCTCGAGCGCCTCGAACTTCTCGCGGTAGTGCCGCGCGCGCTCCGCGCTCATCGCGCGGACCGGGAAGAGACAGCCGTCGCGCTCGTAGGCGTCGATCTGGGACTGGCTCAGCACCTTGGGCATGGGGCGATCCTCACTGAAATGTCGGAATGTAAGACCTGACCCCGGCCTAGACGGCGGCTTTGAGGTCGTCGAGCTGCTTGCGGACGCCGGCCACCATGGAGGCCAGGTCGGAGCAGAGCATGACCAGGTCGAAGCCGCGCTTCACCGCGCCCGCCGCGAAGGCCGCGCTCGCGCAGTGCATGGCCGCCTTCTTGCCGTGCTTGTGGGCCGCGTCGCGGATCCGGTCGCAGGTGGCCATGTGCGTCGGATCCGGGTTGTCGCCGCGCGGCGGCAGGCCGAGGGCGAACGACAGGTCGGCGGGGCCGATGTAGATGCAGTCGAGGCCGGGCGTCGCGCAGATCGCGTCGAGGTTGGCCAGCCCCTCCTTGGTCTCCACCATCCCCATCACCACCACCTCGTCGTTGGCCTTGGCCACGTAGTCGGGACCGCCGTAGTGGATGGCCCGCACCGGCCCCGAGGAGCGCATGCCCACCGGCGGGTAGCGGCACGCCGCCACCGCCTTCGCCGCGTCCTCCGCGGTGTTGATCAGCGGCACCAGGATGCCGTAGGCCCCGAGGTCGAGCGCCTTCATGATCGCGGCGGGATCGTTCGCGGCCACCCGCACCACCGGCACGGTGTCGGTCTGCGAGACCGCCTGCAGCATGGGCCAGAGGTTGGCCATGTCGGTGAGGCCGTGCTGCATGTCGATGACCAGCGCGTCGAAGCCCTGCCGGGCCATGACCTCCGCGGTGAAGCCGTTGGAGATGGAGAGCCAGCCCATGGTCACGCACTTGCCCTCGCGCCACATCTGCTTGATCCGGTTCGGCCGCATCGCGTCACCCTCGTGTGAGTGGAGTCAGTGGGGCGCCGGTCTCGACCGGCGCGGGAAGCGTAACACAGGCTCCGTGGTATAACACGGGCCCGTGGACCTCGAGCTCCGGGACAGGGTCGCGATCGTGGGCGGCGCCAGCGAGGGCCTGGGCCGCGCCTGCGCGGAGGTGCTCGCAGAGGAGGGCTGCCACGCCCGCTTCGGCCGCCTCGACGTGCTGGTGAGCAACTCGGGGGGCCCGCCCCAGGCCCGGGTGCGGAGCGCCACCGACGAGCAGTGGGAGCCCGCCGTGCAGCGCCCGCACATCCTGGCCGGCACCGTCTACCAGCCGATCCCGAACCCGGACCTCTCCGGCGTCACCCGCACGGGCGTGGTGGCCTTCGCCAAGACGCTGGCCGACGAGGTGGGCCGCGACGGCATCCTCGTCAACAACGTGTGCCCCGGCTCCATCCGGAGCGAGCGCATGCTGTCGAACGTGGGCGCGCGCGCCCGGCAGCTCGGCATCACGCCGGAGGAGGCGCTGGCCCAGCGCGCGCAGGAGACCGCGGTGGGGCGCCTCGGCGAGCCGCGCGAGCTGGCCTACCTGGTGGCGTTCCTCGCCTCCGGCAAATCGTGCTACATCACCGGGACCACCATCCTCGTGGACGGCGGCCTGGTGCGCTCGATCCTCTAATTAGCGCCTCGCGCATGGCCGCCGCGGCCGGCTCGCTCCCGCACGTGGATGCGGTGCTCCGCTCCGCGGTGGACGCGGGAGAGATCCCGGGCGTGGTCGCGCTGGCCGCCACCCCACGCGGGCTCCTCTACGAGGGCGCCGGCGGCCGGCGCGTGCTCGGGGGCGCCGAGGCGATGACGCCCGACACCGTGTTCCGCATCGCCTCCATGACCAAGGCGATCGCGTCGGTGGCGGCGATGCAGCAGGTCGAGCAGGGTCGGCTCGCGCTCGACGCCCCGGTGCCCGCCATCGATCCCACCCTCGGGGCGCCGCAGGTGCTGGAGGGCTTCGACGCCGACGGCACGCCGCGCCTGCGTCCGGCCCGGCGGCCGATCACCCTGCGCCACCTCCTCACCCACACCGCCGGGTTCGGCTACGACATGTGGAACGCGCGCCTCGGCCGCTACCTGGCGGGCGCCGGGTTGCCGGCCCGCGGCGGCGGGCACCTGGCGTCGATCCGGATGCCGCTCCTGTTCGATCCGGGCGAGCGATGGGAGTACGGCATCAACACCGACTGGGTGGGGCGCCTCGTCGAGGCGGCGAGCGGGCTGCCACTCGACGCCTACTTCCGCGAGCGCATCTTCGGTCCGCTCGGCATGCCGGACAGCGGCTACCAGCCCACCGAGGCCCAGCGGGCCCGGCAGGCGCGCCTGCACCAGCGCCGGCCCGACGGCGTGCTCGAGCCGCAGCCCCTCGAGCCGCCGCCCACCGCGGCCGAGTTCTGGTCGGGCGGCGGCCCGCTCTACTCCACCGGCCCGGACTACCTGCGGTTCCTCCAGATGCTGCTGCACGGCGGAGAGTGGAACGGCGCCCGCCTGCTGCGCCCGGAGACGGTGGCCCTGATGCACGCCAACCACGTCGGCGACATCCCGGCCGGCGTCATGCGCACGGCGCGGCCCGAGATGTCGAACGACGTGGACTTCTTCCCGGGGGCGCGCGTGCGCTGGGGTCTCGGCTACATGCTGAACCTCGACCCGGGGCCGAACGGCCGCAGCGCGGGCACCGTGAGCTGGGGCGGGCTCTACAACACGTATTACTGGCTCGATCCGGTGCGGCCGGTGACCGGCGTGCTCCTCACCCAGATCCTGCCCTTCGCGGATGCGCGGGTGCTGGCGCTCTACGAGCGATTCGAGCGGGCGATCTACGAGGCGCTGGGCGGGGCGTGAGTCGCCCCCTCACTCCTGAGAGGGGTCAGCGGGAGAGGGAGCGGAGGACGTCGAAGAACTCGGGGAAGGTCTTGGCCACGCAGCCCGGGTTGACGATGCGGATGCCGGGCGCGCGCAGGCCGGTCACCGCGAAGCTCATCGCGATGCGGTGGTCGTCGTAGGTCTCCACGTCGGTGGGCCGCGGCGTCCCCGGATGGATGGTGACCGAGTCGTGGGTGGACTCGACCGCGAGCCCCATCCGCCGCAGCTCGGTCGCGGCCGCCACGGGGCGGTCGCTCTCCTCGAAGTGGGTCTGCGCGATGCCGCGCACCGTGACCGGCCCGTCCGCGAACGCTGCGATCGCCATCAGCGTGGTGGCCACGTCGCCCATGCGGGTGAAGTCGGCGTCCACCGCGCGGAGCCGCGCGGGGCCGCGCACCGTGATCGAGTCGGCCTCGATCGTCACCTCGCAGCCCATGCGGGCCAGCACGTCGAGCAGGCCCAGATCGCCCTGGGCGGAGGCGCGGCCCAGGCCCGGCACCACCACGCGGCTGCCCGTGACCGCGGCGGCCGCGAAGAAGTAGGAGGCGCCGGAGGCGTCGGGCTCGACCGCGTAGGCGCGCCCCCGGTAGCGCTGGCCGGCGCGCACCCGGAAGCGGCGGTCGTCGTCGCGCTCGGCCCGCACCCCGAAGGCCTCCATGGTGGAAAGCGTCATGGTGATGTAGGGCGCGGAGACGAGCGGGCCCTCCACCTCGATCTCCACGTCGGAGCGCGCGTAGGGGGCGGCGAGCAGGAGCGCGCTGAAGTACTGGCTCGAGATGTCGCCGCGCATGCGCGCGCGCCCGCCCGGCAGGCCGTCGGCCCGCACCACCACCGGCGGGCAGCCGGTGCCCTCGCGGCTGACCGCGTCCACCCCGAGCGCGCGCAAGCCCGCGAGCAGCGGCTCGATGGGCCGCTTGCGCATGGCGGGCGAGCCGTCGATCACGAACTCGCCGCGGCCGAGCGCGACCGCCGCGGTCAGGAAGCGGGCGGCGGTGCCCGCGTTGCCGATCTGGAGCGTCGCGCCCGCGGCGGGGAAGCGGCCGTCCACGCCCTCGACCACGAAGGTGCGCGCGGCCTCGTCGGCCCGCACCCGCACGCCCAGCGCCTCGAGCGCCCGGTGCATGTAGCGGGTGTCGTCGGAGGCCAGCGCCTGCGTGATCTCGGAGGTGCCCCGGGCCAGCGCGGCCACCAGCAGGGCGCGGTTGGAGTAGCTCTTGGAGCCGGGCAGCCGCACGGTGGCGTCGAACGGCCGCGCGATCGGCTCGATCGGCAGCGGCGCCCCGGACGCGGTCATGATGCGCGCATCATACCGTCATCCGGGCCAGCGCGCCGCTCGGGGCGGGCCCGGGAGCACCGCGTCGACGGCCACGCGGCCGCGGGCGCCGCTCAGGCGATGCGCCAGGCCTTGTCGACGTAGCGGCGGCCGGCCACCAGGGAGACCTGGAGCGCCGCGCGATAGCCGCCGCTCTCCACGGTGTGCGTGCGGGTCTCCGTCGTCACCTGCTCGGGATCGGGTCCGTCCGCGAGGGCCTCGGCCAGGACCCGGCCCTCCACGCCGGCGGCGTCCTCGCCGTCCAGCCCGAGCAGGGCCAGGATGGTCGGCGCCACATCGACGTTGCCCGCGGCGGCCGGGACGATCGTCCGCGACCTGAACCCCGGCCCCCAGGCGAAGAGCGTGTTGCGCACGTTCCACGGGCTCAGGCTGCCGTGATCGCTCGCGTAGAGCCGGGCGCCCCCGCTCACGCAGGCGAGGTCCGTGCCCGGCACCCCGTGCGCGCCGGGCGTCGAGGTCCACGGGAACGTGATCAGGAGATCGGCGCCGCGCGCCGGGTTCGCGGCGTGGATCGCCTCCAGCGCGAACGTCCCCGGCGCGGTGCCGAGCGCATCGCCGGGCGCGCGGCCGGCGGAGAAGACCACCCCGCCCCAGTCCCGCGACTGCACCAGGCGGGCGATCCGCGCGATGCGGTCGGCGTCGCGGTCGCGCACGTGGAGCGCCACCGCCTGGCCGCTGCTCGCGAGGATCACGTCGGTGGAGTCGGGCGAGGCCTTGAGCCCGGCCTCGATGAGCGCGCCGGTCACGTCCACGCCGCCGGCGTTGGCGGTGAAGCCGTGGTCGGAGGCCACCAGCACGTCGGTGCGATCGGCGAGGCCCAGGCCCTCCAGGCCCGCCAGCACGCGGGCGATCTCGGCGTCGTCGTGCCGCAGCGCCGCGCGCGCCTCCGGCGAGCCGACGCCCGCGTGGTGCTGGCTGTGATCCGGCTCGGTCAGCCAGTTGAGCACCACGTCGGGCTGCAGCTCCGGCAGCACGAACTCGCGGAGCGCGCGCTCCGCCCACGCGACGGCGGCGTCGCAGCGCGCGGCGCCCGCCGGCTTCGGCGGGGCGGGGCCGATCTTGGCCAGGATCGCGTCGCTCACCGCGGCGGGGTACGCCACCGACTTGCCGGGATCGAAGCCGCCGTTGACCACCGCGCCCACCCCGTCCACCGCCTTCGGATTCAGCAGCAGCGCGCTGCCGGTGGACCCGGAGCTGACCGCGACCAGCCGCCGCCCGCGCGCGTGCAGGCGCTCCGCGAGCGTGGGCACCAGGAGCAGGCGCCCGCCGGTGGCCCGGTCCAGCGCGAGCAGGTTGCGGTGGCTGCCGGTGTCCAGCGCCCGCGAGGGATCGATCTCGGGCAGATAGAGCTGATTGCCGATGAGGCCGCTGGTGCCGGGCTGGGCGCCGGTGGCGAGCGCGGCCGCGTTGACCCGGGTCACGGTCGGGACCACCGCGTGGCTCGCGGTGAAGCTCACGCCCTCGGCGCGCAGCCGGAAGAGCGTCGGGGTGTCCTCCGGCGTGATGCGGTCGGGCCGCAGCCCGTCGACCACGAACACGATGACGAGGCGCTGGGGACGGCTCATGCGTGCGGGGATTGTGACACGCAGGGGCCCGGATGCGCGCCCGGAAGTCTCGACCGATCCGTCGCCCGCACGCCCTCCGAGCGGAAGCACGAGGGAGGTGCCGGGTGTATCGTGATCGCCATGCCGATCACCGAATCGTGCGCGCTCGTCTCCCGCACCCAGTAGCTCCTCGCGGCCGCTCGTCAACGCGTCGCGGCCCGTCGGCGGAGCCTCAATCCCGCCTTCGGCCTCTCGGGAGGCTGCGCCTCACCCGAAGAGGAAGCCCTTCACGACGCCATTCGCGAGCGCCTGCTGGCCGGCGGGCTGTTCTGGGCCAGCGGCAACCTCTGGCGCGATGTCTGCCGGGGACTCGCGCCGAAGTCGGCGTAGCGCGGGGTTCGTCCGGCCCGTCCGAGGGGGTCAGGTCTTACATTCCGACAATGTCGGAATGTAAGACCTGACCCCGTCCGCCCGCGATCTGGGGGAGGATGAAGACCTCGCTGTCGGGCCGGATCGGCTCGAACAGCGAGTCCTGGTAGATCTGGCCGTCGATGGCCACCGCGACGCCCTCCTCCAGATGGGGGGCCAGCGCGGGATGCGCCTCCGCGAGCAGGTGGAACAGGTGCTTCACGGACGTCGCCGGCAACTGGAGCTCGGCGACGCCCCCCGTGAGCTGCGCGAGGTTGCCGATCAGCACCACGCGCGCCATCGGCGCGCTCAGTCCCTCGTGTTGAGGCCCCGCTCCTGCAGCGCCTTCAGCACCTTCGGCGGCGACATCGGCAGCTCGGTGAACCGGATGCCGGTGGCGTTCTCCATCGCGTTGGCGATGGCGGCCAGCGGCGGCACGATCGGCGTCTCGCCCACCCCGCGCACGCCGTACGGGTGCCGGGGGTTGGGCACCTCGACCAGCACCGTGTCGATCCTCGGCACGTCCGACGCCACCGGCATGCGGTAGTCGAGGAAGCCCGCGTTCTGCAGCCGCCCGTCCTCGCCGTAGATGTACTCCTCGTTGAGCGCCCAGCCGATGCCCTGCACCGCCCCGCCCTGGAACTGTCCCTCGACGTAGGCGGGATGGAGCGCGCGCCCCGCGTCCTGCGCCACCGTGTAGCGCAGGATGGTGGTGCGGCCGGTCTCCGGATCGACCTCGAGGTCCACCAGGTGCGTGCCGAAGCTCGGGCCCGCGCCCTGGGCGTTGATGCGCCCCACGCCGCCGATGGGCCCGCCGAGCTTGCCGGAGATCTTGGCGAAGTCGGCGACGGTCATCGGCTTCACCTTCTCGGCGAGCGCGCCGAGCGGCCGCACCGCGCCGTCCTTCCATTCGACCTGCTCCGGCTTGGCCTCCCAGAGCTTGCAGGCCCGCGCGATCAGCTCGGTCTTGATCTGCTTGGCCGCCTCCACGATCGCCATCGAGCCGGAGAACGCGGACCGGCTGCCGCCGGTGAGGAAGTTGAAGCCGAGGGAGCCGGTGTCGCCGATGATCGGCCGCACCTTCTCCACCGGCACCCCCAGCTCGTCCGCCGCCACCGATGCCAGCGCGGCCCGCAGCCCGCCGATGTCGGGCGTGCCCGCCATCAGCGACACGGTGCCGTCCTCGTTGAGGGTGAGGGAGACGGTGGTCTCGCCGCCGATGTTGAACCAGAAGCCCGAGGCGACCCCGCGGCCCTGCCACTTCCGCAGCGGGGTGTTCCAGTGCTCGCTCTTCTTGATGGAGTTGAGCGTCTCCTCGAGCCCGATGGGGCCGAACTTCGGCCCGTAGGCGGCCTTGGTGCCCTCGCGGGCCGCGTTCATCATCCGCAGCTGCACCGGATCGATGCCGAGCTTCTTGGCGATCTCGTCGACCACGCTCTCGACCGCGAACTCCGAGATGGGCGCGCCGGGGGCCCGGTAGGCGGCCACCTTCGGCCGGTTCGAGACCACGTCGTAGCCGATCACGTGCACGTTCTCGATGTCGTAGGGGGCGTACGCGCACATGGCGCCGGGCTGCACCGGCGAGCCCTGGAACGCGCCCGCCTGGTACTTGAGCTCCGCGAACCCGGCGGTGAACTTGCCGTCGCGGGTCGCCCCCATCTTCACGCGCACGGTGGCGCCGGAGGTCGGGCCGGAGGCCTTGAACACCTCCTCCCGGGACATCACCATCTTCACCGGGCGCTTCGCCTTCTTCGACAGCATGATGGCCACCGGCTCCAGGTAGACGACGGTCTTGCCGCCGAAGCCGCCGCCGATCTCGGTGGCGGTCACCCGGATCTTGCCCATGTCGAGGCCGCACAGCCGCGCGCAGTGCGCGCGCACGATGAAGTGCCCCTGGGTCGTCGTCCACAGCTCGACCGAGCCGTCCTCGGACACGCTCGCGAGCGCGGCGTGGGGCTCGATGTAGCCCTGGTGCACGGGGGCGGTCTTGAACTCGCGCTCGACGATCACGTCCGCCTTCTTGAACCCGGCCTCCACGTCGCCCACCTTGATCTCGAGCCGCTTGGCGATGTTGGAAGGCTTGTCGGGCTTGGGCTCCACCCCGGCCGTGAACAGATCGTCGTGGAGCAGCGGGGCGTCCGGCCGCATGGCCTCGACCACGTCGATGACGTGCGGGAGCACCTCGTAGTTCACCTCGATGAGCCGGAGCGCCTTGCGGGCGATCGCGACGCTGGTGGCGGCGACCGCGGCCACCGCGTGCCCCTCGTAGAGGGCCTTCTCGCGGGCCATCACGTTCCGCACCACGTCCTTGTAGTTCATCATCATCTCGCCGGCCGGGATGAACTCGGACGGCTGGTCCGCGAAGTCGGCGCGGGTCACCACCGCCTTCACGCCCGGCAGCGCCTCCGCCCGGGAGGTGTCTATGGAGAGGATGCGCGCGTGCGGGTGCGGGCTGCGCAGCACGCGGCCGAACAGCTGGCCGGGCAGGTTGTAGTCCGCGCCGAAGCGGGCGCGGCCGGTGACCTTGTCCACCCCGTCGGGGCGGATGGTGCGGGTGCCGACGTAGTGGGTGCCGTTGGTCTGTCCGTTCGTCTCGGCCATGATCCCTAGCCCTTTCTCATGACCGCGGCCGCGTCCATCACCGCGCTCACGATCTTGTCGTAGCCCGTGCACCGGCAGAGGTTGCCGGCGAGCCAGTAGCGCACCTCGGTCTCGGTCGGGTTGGGCGAGCGCTCGAGCAGGGCCTTCGAGGCCACCAGCACCCCGGGGGTGCAGATGCCGCACTGGAGCGCCGCGCTCTTGAGAAACTGCTCCTGCAGCGGATGCAGCGACTCGCCCTTGGCCATGCCCTCGATGGTCTCGATGGAGCGGCCGCCCACCTCGCAGCCCAGGACCAGGCACGAGCAGACCAGCCGTCCGTCCAGCAGGACGCTGCACGCCCCGCAGTCGCCCGAGGCGCAGCCTTCCTTGCTGCCGGTGAGGTGCAGGGTGTCGCGCAGCACGTCGAGCAGCGTCTCCTCGGTCTCGCAGAGGAACTCGACCGGGTCTCCGTTCACCGTCGCTTCCATGTGGTGCTTGGCCATCGCTCAGTTGCTCCTCGCCCGGTCGAGGGCGATCAGGGCCGCGCGGCGCGCCAGCACGCCCGCGACCTGGATCCGGAATTCGGTGGTCCCGCGCTTGTCGTCGATGGGCTGGCAGGCCGCCCGCGCGGCCGCCTCGAGCCGCCGCTGGGCCTCCGCGTCGAGCCGGCTGCCCACGATGGCCCGGGCCGCCTCGGGCACGAGCAGCACCCGCGGGGCCACCGCGCCCAGGGCGACGCGGGCCGCGGTGACGATCCCCGCTCCGTCCACGGTGAGGCTCACCCCCGCGCCCACCACCGCGATGTCCATCTCCGTCCGCGGGATGAACCGGAGGTAGGCGTCGCTCGAGCGGGGCGGCCGCGGAGGCAACAGGAACGAGGCCACGATCTCACCCTTCTCCAGCGCCAGTCGCCGCGGGCCCAGCATCACGTCCTCGACCGGCAGATCGCGGCGGCCCCGGGGGCCGACCAGGCTGGCCAGGGCGCCCGCCGCCACGAGCGCCGGCACGCTGTCCGCCGCCGGCGAGCCGTTGCAGAGGTTGCCGCCCATCGTGGCGCGGCCCTGCACCTGGGTGGAGCCGATGAGGTTGGCCGCCTCGATCACCCCGGGCCAGACCTGCTTGAGGCGCGGGTGCTCCGTGAGCTCGGCTCCGGTGACCGCGGCGCCGATGCGCCAGCCGCCTCTTTCCTCGGTGACCGTGCGGGTCTCCGGGATCCGCTTGATGTCCACGATCAGCTCGGGCTCCAGGATGTCCGCCCGCATCTGCACCAGGAGATCGGTCCCACCGGCCAGCACGCGCGCATCGCCCCGGGCCCCGGCCAGCAGGGCCACTGCCCCTTCCAGCGAATCCGGCGCCTCGTATCGCATGTGTCGGGTGTCTGCCTCTCTGTGGGGGTGTCTACGGTCGGCGGACATCATACCCCATGCCGCGCTACGAGGGCAGGTAGCGGTCCAGCACCGCCCGGAACTCGTCGCCCAGCGACACCCCGCCCATCAGCTCGCCGCTCTCCGGGAAGTAGGCCCGGCCGAGGGTGGTGCCGTCGGCCAGCCAGAAGGTGAGCCAGTAGCGCGGCTCCCCGGCGGGATGCGGCGCGGGCGGTCGCGTCCGGCCGCGCGCGATCATGCCGACCAGCGCGTCGACGTCGGCGGCGGCGGTGATGCGGGCCGGGCTCGACTCGGCGGTCGGCTCGCCGCGCCACACGTCGATCGCGCGCACCCGCCCCGCGATGTCGAACAGGGCGCCGCCGGTGCGGGCGCGCGGATTGCGCCACGCCTGATAGAGGTAGAGGTGACCGCGCGAGAGCGCGGCGAGACGGAACTCGGTGGCGTAGCCGCGCACCGCGTAGAGGCGCGTGCCCGCGGGCAGGAACGCGGCGCCGCCGTCGAGGCCGTACGAGCAGGTCCGGTTGTCCTCGCCGATCGAGCACACCACCTGCGCGAACTCGTCTCCCAGGTCGTCGCGGGTGAGCGCCCGGCCCGGCTCGTCGTTGAACCGGATATAGTCGATGCGATCGAAGGTGACGAAGTCGAGCAGGCTCGCGGTGCGCGTGGAGGCGGCCTGGGCGGCGGCGGGCGCGGGCACGAGGGCCGCGGTCAGCGCGCAGACCGCCAGCGTCACCCACACGACACCGCGCCTCCGGTCCCGGAATTGCACACCGCCACTCTACCGGATGGTGGACACCATCGTCGCGTGCGAGACCTGTGGGCTGGCGCAGCGCCTGGGCCCGCTCGGTCCCGGCCAGGTGGCGGAGTGCGCGCGCTGCCGGGCGCGCCTGGCCGACCACAAGCGGAACGGCCTGGCCCGAACCGCCGCGTTTTCTCTCGCCGCGCTGTGCTTCTACGTGCCGGCCAACCTCTTCCCCATCCTCACGATGGATCTCTACGGGGTCCACTCCGAGAACACGGTGTGGGAGGGCTGCAAGGTCCTGTTCGAGCGGGGCGAGCTTCTGGTCGCGCTGGTCGTGTTCCTGGCCAGCCTGGTCATCCCGTGCCTCAAACTACTCGGTCTTTTTTTCCTGACCGCGACCGCGCGCCTCGGCGTCGGACGCGCGCCCCGGTTCCGCACGTGGCTCTACCGGGGCATCGACTTCGTGGGGCCGTGGGCCATGCTCGACGTGTTCTTGCTGTCGATCCTGGTGGCCCTGGTCAAGCTGGGGCAGCTCGCCACCGTGCGGCCGGGCCCCGGGCTCTTCTCGTTCGCCGCGGTGGTGGTGCTCACCGTGCTGGCCTCGAGCAGCTTCGATCCGCGGCTGCTCTGGGTCGAGCGGAGCGAGCGGGCATGAGCGACGAGCCCGCGGCGGTGGAGCGCGCGCCGGAGGCGCCCCTGCCCGCCGCCACCGTGCGGCGCCGCCGGTGGCGCCTGCCGTTCGTCTGGATCGTGCCGCTGATCGCCGCGCTGATCGCGGGCACTCTCGTCTACAATCGGCTGCAGGAGTTCGGGCCCACGATCACCATCAGCTTCCGTGACGCCAGCGGCGTGCAGCGGGACCAGACCGAGATCCGCTACCGCGGCGTGCCGGTGGGACAGGTCACCACCGTCGAGCTCACCCCGGATCAGCAGCGCGTGGTCGTCACCGCGCAGCTCCGGCGTTCCGCGGCGGGGCTGGCGCGCGAGGGCTCGCTCTTCTGGGTGGTGCGCCCCGAGGTCGGCTTCGGCACCGTGCGCGGGCTCAGCACCGTGCTCACCGGCTCCTACATCCAGGCCATTCCCGGCCACGGCAAGACCCGGCGCGACTTCACGGGCCTCGAGCACGCCTCGCCCACTCTCGGCCGCGCCGGCCTCAACGTGATCCTGTCCACCCGCCGTCTGGGCTCGGTGCGCGTCGGCTCGCCGGTGGTGTACCGCGGCATCGAGGTGGGCTCGATCACCGGCTCGCGCCTCAGCCGGGACGCGACCGCCGCCGAGCTCGAGGCGTTCATCGAGGAGCGCTACGCCCGGCTGGTGCGGGTGGGCTCGCGCTTCTGGCTGGTGAGCGGGGTGGACGTGAACTTCGGACTCTTCCGGGGGCTCCAGATCAACGTGGAGTCGCTGCGCACCCTGGTGGGCGGCGGCGTGGAGTTCGCCACGCCCGAGGACGGCAGCGCCGCGGTGAAGGACGGCTCGCTGTTCCTGCTGCACGACCGGCCGCAGCCCGAGTGGCTCGAGTGGCATCCCAAGCTCCCCATTGCCGGCGGCTAGGATGACGGCCGCGCGCGGCGCCGTGCTCGCGCTGTCGCTGCTCGCGTGCGCGAGCGGGCTCCTGCCCGGCGGGGCGCGCACGGCCCGCGCGGGCGAGCGCCTCGACTGGGAGACCGGCAAGGGCGAGAGTTACGTGATCCCGGCCCTCGAGGTGTCGGGCTTCATCTTCGGGCTCAATCAGTTCAACCGGCACTTCGTCGACTCGAAGGAGTACGGCAGCGACTTCCAGTCGATCGGCGACAACCTCACCCGCCCGCTCGTCATCGACCACGACCCGTTCCGCATCAACGAGCTGGGCCATCCCTACCAGGGCAACATCTATTTCGGCTTCGCGCGCTCGGCCGGCCTCGACTTCTGGCGGTCGCTGCTCTACAGCCTGGGCGGCAGCCTGCTCTGGGAGACCGCGGGGGAAACCACCCCGCCCGCGCTGAACGACCACGTCAACACCAGCATCGGGGGCGCGTTCATCGGCGAGGCGGCGTTCCGCATGGCGAGCCTCCTGCTGGAGGGCGGCGGGTCCCGGCCCGGCTTCTGGCGCGAGCTGGGCGCGGCGGTGCTCTCCCCGCCCACCGGCTTCAACCGCCTCGTGTTCGGCGACCGCTTCGACGCGGTGTTCCCCAGCCGCAACCCGGAGGTGTTCGTCCGCCTGCGTCTCGGCGCCGCGCTCACCTACGAGGTCGACAGCGACGTCCGGCACGATACCAACCGGTGGGACGGCGCCGCCGAGTACTCGATCTCCTACGGGCTGCCCGGCAAGCCCGGCTACGAGTACAAGCGGCCGTTCGACTACTTCCACTTCGAGTTCACCGCGGTGCCGACCGCGCGGGAGGTGGACGACACGATCGAGAACGTGTCGATCCACGGGATGCTGGCCGGCCGGCGCTACGACCTGGGCGACCGCTTCCGCGGGATCTGGGGGGTGTTCGGGAACTTCGACTACTTCGCGCCCCAGGCGTTCCGGGTCTCGGCCACCGCGGCCACCGTGGGCACCGTGTTCCAGTGGTGGCTGTCGCGCCACGTCGCGCTGCAGGGCACCGCGCTGGGCGGCCTGGGCCTGGGCGCGGCGGGCACCGCGGGCGACCGCGCGCAGCGCGACTACCACTACGGGCTCACCCCGCTCACCTTCCTGGGCGGCCGCCTGATCTTCGGCGACCGCGCGATGCTGGAGGCGACCGGCCGGCAGTACTACGTGGCGGGCACCAGCTCGAGCCGCGAGACCGGCGTGGACACGCGGCACTTCAGCCAGGACGTGATCGTGCGGGTCGGCGTCGGCTTCACGGTGCGGCTCTTCGGCCCGCACGCCCTCGGCATCCAGTACCTGATCAGCAACCGCAACTTCGGCGCCCCCGACCTGCGCGACCGCCACCAGTCCGTGCAGGCGGTGCTGCTCTCCTACAACTTCCTCGGCCACTCCCGCTTCGGCGCGGTGGAGTGGCGCCCGGACGAGTAGGCCGCAGACCGGCGCCACTCACCGCGCGGGATTCAGCCTCCGCACGCCCGCTCGAGCACTCGAATCAGCGCGGCGAGATCCTCCGCGCTCAGATCGGGAAGCCTTCGCAGGAAGTTCCGGCCGGACGATACCGAATCGGGGTCCAGCGAGGGCGAGATCAGCCGGAGTTGCCGGAGCTCGGCCAGGATCGCATCGCGCTCCGCCGACCCGCCCGCATGGCCGGGCGGGCTCATGTACCAGTAGACGGTGCCGTCCGGATAGAACGTGAAGATCCGCTGGCCGCTCTTGCCCTTGAGGCCGAAGACGGCGCTCTTCGCCCGAGCCGGCAGGAACACGCCCCGGCCCACCGCCCACGCCAGCACCTCCTGAAGCCGCGCGGCGGCCGCTCGATCCGGGGACTGCCCGTACGCCTCCCGCAACGCCTCCGGGGCCCAGATCGGCGGCGCGGTCTGGCCGCGCTTGCGGTCCAGGGCCGCCTGGGTCTGGCCGAGAAGACGCGGAACCAGGACCAGGGACCGGTCGTCGTGCCCGTAGCAGCGGAGCTCCAGTCCGAAGATCTCCGCGGTCTCCATCTCCTCGTTTCAGGTACTCGATGATGCGCCTCACTTCCGGGCTGAGCTCGTCCGCGGCGATGACGAGCCGGACCCAGCCATCGCGCAGGTTGCGATCCACGAGCGCCCACAGCGCGTCCGGCGGCACCCCGAGGCGGTCGCGGAGCACGTCGTCGACGTTCTTGCCGCCGCTGCGGGTCCAGTACTCCTGCGCCAGCTCGCGGGCACGTCCGCCTCCCCAGAAGGTTCGCGCATTCGCCGCGTATTCCATGACCTGGCCGACGACCTCGCGCCGGGCCTCGGGATTCTGCGCGAGCTTCGTCTCGACCAGCGTGAGCACACCGCGTTGATCGACGAGGAGGTGGTCCAGCGACCAGTTGCCGACCGGCATCTCCCGCCGCAGCAGCGCGAAGCGGGGTGGATCGTCAGCCCCCGGCTCCATCTGACCGCCCGGCAGGACTTCGGGATGACGCTCGATCAGGGACTGCAGCGCGGCCTCCAGCGTCTCGCCGAAGAGGCCGGCACGGAACGGCCGGGCGGGGAGTCGGCTGATCTCGCTCCCGTTCAGCGTGAGGATCTCGTCCGGCTCCTCACCCATGCGCTCGCAGCGTGCTCCCGCCGGCTAATTTAGAGCTGCCAGTCCTGGTACCAGGTGGAGTCGGCGCCGATGCCCTCGCGCGCTACCGCCACCTCGATGAGGTACGGGCGGTTCTCGCGGGTGATCTTGTCCATCCCGCGGCGGAGCGCCGGCTCCAGGTCCTTCACGGTGGTGACCGCCTCGCCGTCCACGCCCTGCGCGCGGGCGAGCGCCACGTAGTCCACCGGCGGGGCGCTCAGCCAGAGGCCGGGATACTTGCCCTCGCGGATCATCTTGGCGTCGGGCATCTCCCGGGCCCAGTTGTGGCGCACGATCTGGTAGGACTCGTTGTTGGAGACGATGGTGAGGATCGCGGTGTTGTAGCGGGCCATCGACCAGAAGCCGGAGGCCGAGTAGCCGAGGGCGCCGTCGCCCAGGTGCAGGACGACCGGGCGCTCGCGTCCCGCCGCGATCTTGGCGCCGATCGCCGCCCCCACCCCGAAGCCGAGCGAGCCGCCGCCGCTGCGGGTCCACATCATGCCGCCCATGCCGAAGGGCAGGAGCGTCAGGCGGGCGGTCGAGCTCTCGTGCACCATCACCGTGCTCTTGGGCAGCACGGAGGCGAGCTGGGCCTCCAGCACCGCCGGGTGCACCGGGATGTCGTGCTCGTGCTCGCGGGCCAGCTTCTCCTCGCGCTCGATGAGCGTCGCCGCGAAGGCGCGCACCTTCGAGCGCTGCCGCGCCCACGACGAGGCCTTGTCGCCGTGCAGCCGGCCGAGCGCCTGGGTGATGCCGGCCAGCGTGGCCTTGAGCTCGCACTGCGCGGCCAGATCGAGCGGATAGTGCCGGCCCATCAGGAGCGGGTTCGGCCCGATCTGCATGATCGTGGGCTCGTTCACGCCGCCGTGCACGCCCTGGCAGCCGACCAGGAAGATGAGGTCCGGCTCGAGCCCGGTGGTCTTGGTGAAGTCCTTCGGCACCGGATAGTTGCCGCAGAAGAGCGGATGCCGGGTCGGGAAGTTGGGGAAGATCTGCCGGCTCGCGAACACCGGCGCCTCGAGCCGCTCGGCCAGCGCGACCGCCTCCGCCGCCGCGCCGGTGCGCCAGACGTCGTCGCCGAACATCAGCACCGGGCACCGCGCCTCGCCCAGCCGCCGGGCGATCGCCTCGATGGTCGGCGGCCGCGCCGGGCCCGGCCGCTCGATCTCGTAGCGCGCGCCCTCGCCGATGGTGGTCTCGAGCCCCTCGGTGTGGAGCAGCTCGGCGCTGATCGAGAGGTACACCGGCCCCGTCGGCGGCGTGGTGGCCTCGCGCAGCGCGCGGATGGTGGCCACGCTGATCGCCTTGGGGTTGGTGTGCACCTGGTAGGCGCAGCGCGCCTCCTTGGTGATCGGGCGCATCGACTCCGCCTGGCTCAGGCCGGGGAACGGCGCCAGCCCGCGGTAGTCCTGGAGCTCCGAGGCCCAGTCGCCCGCGATCACCAGCAGCGAGGAGCCCGCGACCTGGGCGTTGAAGAGCTGCCCGGCCAGCTGATAGGAGCCGCCCATCACGTGCGCGATGACCACGCCGACCTTGCCGCTGATCCGGTGGTAGCCGTCGGCCATCGCGGCCACCAGCCCCTCGTGCTTGCCGACCACCAGCCGGCTGTCCCCGTCCTCGGCGATGGCGGCGAACAGCCCGGTCTCCGCGGAGCCCGGGTTGGTGAAGAGGTACTCGACGCCCGCGTCCTTCAGCGTCTGGAGCAGCAGCATGCCGCCGGTGCCGGTGATGGTCTTGCGCATGATGGATTGGCCCCCTTAGGGTCGACGAGAGATGCCCTCGAGACGATCGAGGGCCCGCTTCCAGGTGACGATGACCTCGAAGAACGGCCGGCGCCAGCGGTAGAGCGGCACCGGGCGGAGCGGACTTTCCGGGAAGACGGGCGCGCCACGCCCGAGCACCCGGTCCGCCAGCACCTTGCCCATGACGGTCGCCATGGCCACCCCGCGCCCGTTGTAGCCGAGGGCGGCATGAACGCCCGGGGCCGGCTCGTGCAGGTGCGGCAGGTGATCGAGCGTGACCGCGACCCGGCCGCCCCACACGAACTCCCACTCGCAGGCGCGCAGAGCGGGATAGAGCTCGAGCGCGCTGCCGATGATGCCCGCGTAGTCGGCGCGGTCGGTCGACTCGCGCATGGCCCCCCGCCCGCCCATCACCAGGCGCCCGCCCGCGTCGAGCCGGAAGTACCGCAGGAGCCGGCGGGAATCGGACACCGCCTGCCCCTTGGGCAGGATGCCCTGCCGCAGGTCGGCGGCGAGCGGCCGGGTCGCCGCGATGTAGCTGTACACCGGGATCACGGTGCGGGCGAGGTCCGGCCACGGGCCGCGCGCGCCCGCGAGATCCGTGTAGCCGTTGGTCCCGATGATCACCCGGTCCGCGCGGACGGAGCCGCTCGGGGTGGAGACCACCCACGCGCCGCCCTCGCGCCGCGGCGTCGCGGCGGGCGAGCGCTCGTGGAGGCGCGCGCCCGCCTGCCGGGCGGCCCGGGCGAGCCCGCGCGTGTAGCTGAGCGGCTGCACGACCCCGCCGCGATGGTCCACGAAGCCGCCGAGGTACGCCTCGGTGCCGGTGAGCTCGGCGATCCGGACGCGATCGATCTCCTCCACCGGAGCGTTGCGCCGGCTCCAGTCCTGCGCGGTGAGCGTGGCGGCCCGGAGCGCCGCCGGCGAGTGACACGCCTTGAGCCAGCCGTCCTGCCGCGCGTCGCACGCGATGCGGTGGCGCCGCACGAGATCGAAGACGAAGTCCGCCGCGCCCCCGACCAGCTCGGTCAGCCGGGCGCCCCGCTCGGGTCCGAACGCGGCTTCGAGCTCGCGCGGGTCGAGCTTGAGCCCGGGGATCACCTGGCCGCCGTTGCGTCCGGAGGCGCCCGAGCCCACCTGGCCCGCCTCGAGCAGGACCACCGAGGCGCCCCCCTCGGCCGCGTGCAGCGCCGCCGAGAGCCCGGTGAGCCCGCCGCCGACCACGCAGACGTCGGCCCGCTCCGCGCCCTGCAGCGGCGCGGAGGCGGCCGCCGGCGTGGCGGTGGCCGCCCAGAGGGAGTCGGGGTGCTCCGGCGCCACGCGGCGCCTCAGCGCGCGGCCGCCGCGACCTCCGGCATCTGCTCCACCTTCACGGTGGGGTGCACCGCGGGCGAGTAGATCTCGAGGATCTCCAGATCGTCGGTGCACTCGAGCTCGTTGTGCACGATGCCGGCGGGCTGCAGCACGCAGTCGCCGGGGCCGAAGGTGCGCTCGCCCACGCCCTCGTAGACGAACTTGATCGTCCCCTTCAGCACGTAGAACATCTGGAAGTCGCACTCGTGCTTGTGGAGCCCGGTGGTGTGGAGCTCGTGGGTGTCGCCCCCCTGCTTCACCCGGATCAGGTGCGCGCGCATCTTGCCGTGGGTGGCGTCGGCGATGCCCAGGTCGCGGTACTCCAGGAAGGAGCGCAGACCGGGCTGGTAGACGGCGTCCTTGGCGTAGCTGGCGCTGAACTTCTGCTTGGGCTCGGACATGATGGCTCCTCCGGTGGTCTCTGCGGACGCTACACGGTGCGCTGCAGGAAGGCGGTGGTGAGCGGCCAGGCCAGATCGGCGTGGTAGGGCTGGAAGCCCGGGTTGTCGGGGTGGCGGAAGCCGTGCTGGGCGTCGGAGAAGAAGTGCCACTCCAGCAGCTTGCCGTTGGCGAGGAAGGCCTGCCAGAGCGGGCCCTGGATGGCCGGCGTCGCGATGTAGTCCTGCCCGGCCGCGAAGACGAGCGTCGCGCACTGAAGCGTCCGCGCCAGGTGGAAGGCGTGCCGCGGGCGGTGCGACGTCTCCGGCTCGTCGCGCACCGACGGGTAGTAGAGCACGATGGCCTTCACGGTGGGGTGATCGGCCGCGAACGGGATCAGCAGGCGGCCGCCCATGCAGTGGCCGATGCAGCCGGTGCGCGCCGGATCGGTGCCCATGCGGTCGATCAGGTAGCGCCAGGCCTCGTCCATCTTGCCCAGGAACTCGTCGTCGCCGTGCTTGGCCTGCAGATCCGCGCCCATGCCGATGTGGGTGGTGCCCGCGATGCCGAACATGTTGAAGAGGTCGGGCGCGAGCACGTTGAAGCCGAGGCACGCGAGGCGATAGGCGTCGATCTTGTAGTCCGCGGTCACGCCGTGGGCGTGGTGGACCATGAGGATGCCCGGCCGCCGACCCGGCGCGTCCGGATGCGCCATGTACCCGGGAATGCCGTCCTGCTCCTGCGTGACCATGCGCGCGACGACGTTCATGCCTGCCGCTCCTTGATCGAGACCCGCCAGTGGATCCGGTCCTCCTCCGGCGGATAGTCCCCCGCCGCCTTGTGGTACGAGCACCGGTTGTCCCAGATGACCACGTCACCCACCCGCCACCGGTGCGTGTACTGTCCGTCGGGGGTGATCATGCGCTCGGTCAGCTCGTCGATCAACGCGTCGCTCTCGGCCGGCTCGAGCCCGTCGATGGCGAGGATCTTGCCCGGGTCGAAGTAGAGCGCCTTGCGCCCGGTCTCCGGGTGCGTGCGCACGATCGGATGGCGGACCGGGATCCAGTCGCGGTCCTGCGGGTCGAGCAGCGCGGTCGCCTTCCGGCGTCCGCCGTAGGTGAAGGCGCCCGTGCGGCCCTCGAGACGCGCCTTGAGCCGCCCGGGCAGCGCCTCGTACGCCGCGTACATGCTGGCGAAGTGCGTGTCGCCCCCGCGGCTCGGCACCGCGATCGCGTAGAGCTGGGTGGCCTTGAAGGGCTCCGCGTCGTAGGCGCCGTCGGTGTGCCAGCCCTCGGCCCCGCGCCGGTAGATCGCCATGTCGAGCGCGCCGTCGGCGCCGAACTTGTTCACCCCGAGCAGGGTGATCTCGGGCCGCTCCGGGTGCCGCGTCATCTTCGACGGGTGCGGTACCACCACGCCGAAGCGGCGGCTGTAGGCCAGGAAGTCGTCGATCTCGAGCGTCTGCTCGGGCACCACCGCCACGTTGTGGTCGAGCCAGGCGCGGTAGATGCGCGCGAAGGCGGCGGCGTCGAGCCGGCGCAGGTCCACGCCGCGGATCTCGACGCCGATCTGCGGGCCGAGCGGCCGGACCTCGATCGCGGCCGCGGTCATCCCCGCCCCGCGCCGCCCTGCCCGGCCAGCGCCGCCTTCACCCGCTCGGGCCGGAACGGGATCGTGCGCAGGCGCACGCCCGTCGCGTCGAACACCGCGTTGGCCAGGGCCGCCCCCACCGGGGTGGACGCGGCCTCGCCCGCGCCGAGCGGCGGCTGGTCGAGCCGCTGGATCAGCTCCAGCTCGAGCCGCGGCACCTCCGGGAAGGTCAGGATCGGATAGCTCGCCCAGTCCACCGTGGTCACCCGATCGCGGTCGTACCGGATCTCCTCGTGGAGCGCGCGCGACAGCGTCTGGAGGATGTTGCCCTCGAGCTGCGCCTTCACGCAGTCGGGGTTGATCATGAGCCCGCAGTCCTGCGCGGCGACCACGCGCGTGACGCGGATCTTGCCGGTGGCGCGCTCCACCGCGACCTCCATGCCCATCGCCACGATGGTCTCCTCGTGCTTGTAGTGCACGTAGGCGAGCCCCCGCCCGGTCATCACCGCCGCGCGCCGGTCCGCCCGTCGGGGCGACGGGCGCGGCTGCCAGCCCATGCGCGCGGCCACCTTCTGCAGCACCTCGACGCCGCGCGGGTTGCTCAGACGGCGCAGGCGGAACTCGAGCGGGTCCACCCGGGCCAGCGCCGCGATCTCGTCGGTGAACGACTCCACCGCGAACGTGTTGGCGATCTTGCCGGGGGCGCGCAGCGGCGAGGTGCGGAGCGGCGCGTCGGCCACCCAGTGCACCACCGCGTTCAGGTTCGGCATCGCGTAGGGCGGGTCGATGTTCTGGTAGATGAGCCCGGTCGCGCGCCCCGGGGTCTGCGGCAGGCCGGCCGAGTCCAGCGAGATGAGCGGGATGTGGGGGAGGTTGGCGGTGGCGATGGGCAGCCACGCCTGCGTCTCCCACGCCGCGATCTCGCCGTCCTTGTCCACCGCCGCGCGCAGGTCCAGCAGCTGGGCCGGGCCCTTGGGGTCGAGGCCGTGCTCGTCCTGCCGGCTCCACTGCACCCGTACCGGCCGGCCCAGCGCGCGGGAGAGCAGCAGCGCCTCCAGCGCCGCGTCGTCGGCCCCGTTGGCGCCGTAGGAGCCGGCGCCGTCCATGTAGATGACGCGCACCTTCGCCCGCTCCACGCCCAGAACCCGCGAGAAGGTGTTCTGCAGGCCGTGCACGTTCTGCGAGGAGCTCCAGACCGTGACCCGATCCGGGCGCACGTCGGCCACCCCGCACGAGGGGCCGATGGAGCCGTGGGTCTGCATGGGCCAGCGGTAGGAGGCGCGGAGCGTCCGCATCCCGGGGGGCGGCGCGCTCAGCGCGGAGAGGTCGCCGCGCCGGGCCACCTCCTGATCGCGCTCGATCCTGCCGGCGCGCATGAGGTCGAACTCGCGCGCGTGGTCGGGCAGGCCGCCGCCCCCGCTCCACTGGGCCCGGAGCGCGCGGGCGGCGCGCACCGCGTCCCACTCGCGCTCGGCCACCACCGCCAGGAAGCTCTGGATGCGCACCACGCGCGCGCCGCCGATGCCTGCGATCGAGGATTCGTCCACCCGCTCCAGCGTGGCCCCGAGCGCGGGCGGGTGGATGACGCGGGCGTGCAGCATGCCCGGCAGCACGAGGTCTTGCAGGTAGCGATGATGGCCGGTCACCTTCTCCGGCACGTCCGGCCGCGGCAGCGACCGCCCGATGAAGCGGAAGCGGTCGTGGGGCTTGAGCGGGGCCTTCGCGTCCACCTTCAGGTCGAACGTCCGGTCGCCGATCAGCTCGCCGAAGCCGACCGAGCCGGATCCGTCCCTGGCGCACACCGTCCCGTCCGCCATCTCGAGCTCGTCGGCGGACCGGCCCAGGCGCGTGGCCGCCAGCCCCAGGAGCGCCTGCCGCGCGGTGGCGGCGGCTCGCCGGATCTGCACGCCGCCCCGGGCGACGCCGTAGCTGCCGCCGGTGCCGCCCTGGTTGGGGGTCAGCGCGGTGTCGCCCTCGATCATCGCGATGCGGTCCGGGGCCAGGTCGAGCTCCTCGCCCACCATCTGGCGGATCGCGATGCGGGAGCCGGTGCCCAGGTCCACGCGGCCCACGAAGATGGTGACGGTGCCGTCGCCCCGCACCGCGATGTAGGAGTCGACCGCGTCGGGGGCCAGCGACTTGCCGAGGAAGCGGTCCGCGTCGGGGATCGACTGGGCGTGCGCGGGGGCGACCGCACCGAGGCCGTCGCCGCCCGGGCGGACGATCAGCGCCCCGCCCGCGGCGAGGCTGGTCGCGAGGAAGGCCCGGCGCGAGAGCCCCGCGGCCATCTCAGCGCGCCTCCGACGCGCGGCCCGACGCGCGCAGCACCGCGCGGATGACCCGCGCGTGGCTGCCGCAGCGGCAGAGGTTGCCGGCGAGCGCCTCGCGCACCTGCGCCTCGGTCGGCCGCGGCGTCCGGGCCAGCAGCGCGCGGGCGCTCATGACCATGCCCGCGGTGCAGTAGCCGCACTGCGCGGCCTGCTCGGCGATGAACGCGGCCTGCAGCGGATCCGGCCGCTCCGGCGAGCCCAGGCCCTCGATGGTCACGATCTCGGAGCCGACCACCGCGCGCGCGGGCGCGATGCACGAGCGCACCGCGCGGCCGTCCACCAGCACCGTGCATGCCCCGCACTGGGCGAGCCCGCAGCCGAAGTGGGTGCCGGTGAGGGCCAGGTCGTTCCGCAGCACGTAGAGCAGCGGGGTGTCGGGATCGTCGGTCTCGACCTCCCGGGCGGTCCCGTTCACCTTGAGGGTCAGCCTGGCCATCTGTCCGCCTCCCGGACTCTCGTGCGGCGCGTGCGATCAGCTCCCGCGGCGGCCGGCCCGCGCGAGCCACTGCTGATCGCGCGGCGAGGCGCGCCGGGCGAGCCGGCGGGAGATCAGGCGAATCGCGTCGTCCCAGCGCTGGAGCGTCAGGTAGCACTGCACCATCGTCTCCTCGTAGATCTCCCACTGGGCGTGGCTGCCGCCGATGCGATGCATCTCGGCCTGCACCGGCTCGAAGTGCCGGAGCGCTTCCGCGGGGTCGCCGGCCGCGAAGGCCGCCGTGCCCAGGACCAGGGGCAGCGCCACGGTGGCGGCGATGGGATGGCCCTTGGCGCCGAGGGCGCGCAGCGCATCGATCTGGCGGTCCAGCGCCGCCCGGTCGCCGCACGCGGCGTAGGCGAAGGCGGCGTGCACCTCCCCGAAGAGGAAGCCGGGGCGCGAGACCTTCCCGGCGATGTCGGCGAGCGTCCGCCACGGCAGCGGCCGGGCGTCCGCGCCGTCGAGCCGGAGCCGCCAGAGCAGCGCGGTGCCGTCGGTCATGGCGGAGCGCGGGTTGCTCGAGGGCAGGATCTCGCGCTCGAAGATCTCCATGGCGTGCGCGTGGCGGCCGGCGTGCAGCGCGAACATCGCCTGGTGCCAGGCCATGTGGCAGTGGAAGGCGGCGCGCCGGTCGTAGCCGGTCATCCACTCGTCGAGGAAGGCGGCGCCCCGCTCGCAGTCGAGCGTCTCGAACGCGATGTGGGCCAGGTTGTGGGCCGCATGCGCATTCCGGGGGTATTGCCGCAGCGAGGCCTCGGAGAGGCGGCGCGACTCGTCGAACCGGTCCACCTCGTGATACGTGAAGGCGAGCGCGGACTGGTACCACCAGTCGTCGCCATAGGCGGGGGCCAGACGCTCCATGAACGCGACCCGATGCTGCTCGCGGTCGGCCGCGCCCGCCAGCGCGATCGCGCTGCTCACCTGGTTCGCCAGCACCGCGTCGCGGGGGAACTCCTTCAGATGCTCGTCGGCCAGGGCGAAGCCCCGCGCGCTGTCGCCGGACACGAAGGCGCCCAGGGCCTCCACGTGCTGGCGCTCCCGTCGCGACGCGCGGCCGACCGTCTCCTTTGCGCGGGCCATCGCGGCGCGCGCGCCCGCCGCGTCGCCCGCCACCAGCGCGAGCAGCGCCCGCCCGGTGTGCGCCACCGCGAGATCCGGGTCCGCCTCGATCGCCCGGTCCAGCAGGGTCTCGCCCTCGGGGCCGTAGGCCAGCAGGTGATCCATGCCTTCCTGGAAGCGATCGAACGCGACGGGGGAGTCGCTGGTGACGGTCAGGCCGTACCGGTCGGTGAACGCCATGGGAGTCCTCAGACGAGCAGGGTCAGGGGCTCCTCGATCAGGTCCGCGAGCGCTCCCAGGAACTGAGCGCCGCGGGCGCCGTCGAGCGCCCGGTGGTCGCAGGAGAGCGTGAGCACCATGGTGGGCTGCACCGCCGGATGGCCGTCGACCGGGATCACCCGATCGGCGATGCGCCCCACGGCCAGGATGGCGGCCTGGGGCGGGTTGACGATCGCGCTGAACGCGTCGACGCCGTACATGCCGAGGTTGCTGATCGTGAAGACGCCGCCCTGGATGTCCGCCGGGCGCAGCTTGCCGGCCTGCGCCCGCGCCACCAGGTCCTCGCGCCGCATCGCGATCTCCCGGACGCCGAGGGTGTCGGCCTTGTGGATGACCGGCACCACGAGCCCGTCCTCGAGGGCGACCGCGAGGCCCACGTTGACGTCCGGATGCCGCTCGATCGCGCCGTCCTTCCACGAGGCCGCCACCCGCGGATGCCGGGCGATGGCCGCCGCCACCAGCTTGATCAGCAGATCGGTGTACGTGACGCGGACGCCGCTCTGCGTGCGGGCCCGGGCGAGCCAGGCGCCGAGCCGCGCGACGTTCACCTCGCGCACCAGGAAGAAGTGCGGGGCGCTCGTCCACGAGGCGGTCATGCGCTCCGCCATCACCCGCCACACCGTCCCCACCTTCTCTTCCATCCCTCCCTCTCCCCCCCAAGGAGAGGGCAGGGTGAGGGGCTCTGAGACGCTCGGTACCGGCGCGATCACCGGCGGCGTCACCACCGCCTCCGGCACGTCGATCGCGAGCACCGCCCCCGCGGGCCCCGATCCCTTCAGCGCGCGCAGGTCGATTCCTCGCTCCGCCGCCAGCCGCCGCGCCTTCGGCGAGGCCGCGATCGTGCCACCGGGCGTCCCCGCCGCGACGGCGGCACGGTCCGCCGGCCCGCCGTTGGCGGGCACCGCGGCCCGCCGGCTCTCCACGTGGGCGAGCACGTCGGCCTTCTCGATCTTGCCGGTGGCGGTGCGCACGTGCGCGAGGTCGACACCGTGCTCCTGCGCGACCTTGCGGGCGAGCGGGGAGGCCTTGATGCGCGTGTCGGACCTCTCACCCTGCCCTCTCCCCAGAGGGGAGAGGGTGGCGGAACTGTTCTCCTGAGGGGAGAGCGTGGCGGAGCTGTTCTCCTGAGGGGAGAGGGTGGCGGAGCTGCTTCCCTGGGGGGAGAGGGTGGTGGCGCCGCGGCCGGTGTCGGCGGGCGCCGGCGAGGCGGAGTCGGCGATGATGGCGATGGTCTGGCCGACCGGGACCACGTCGCCTTCCTGCGCGGTGACCTGCTGGAGGATGCCGGAGGCGGGCGCCTCCAGCTCGACCGTGACCTTGTCGGTCTCGATCTCGGCGATGGCCTCGCCCTTCCGCACCGTGTCGCCCGGCGCCTTCATCCAGCGCAGGAGCTTGCCGGTCTCCTGCGCCAGCTCCAGCGCGGGCATGATCACGTTGGCCGGCATCAGGGCGGCCCCTCACCCTGCCCGAAAGGTCACTTGCGGCACAGGGCTCTCGCGGCCTCGAAGACGGTCTGCTCCGACGGCACCGTGAGGTCCTCGAGCACCGGCGAGAACGGCACCGGCACGTCCATGGCGCCCATGCGCTTCACGGGGGCATCCAGGTAGTAGAAGGCGCCCTCCGCGATCACGGAGGCGATCTCCGCGGTCACCCCGTAGCGCTCGTAGCCCTCGTCCACCACCAGCGCGCGCGAGGTCTTCTTGGCGGAGTTGATCAGGGTCTCCTTGTCGAGCGGCCAGGTGGTGCGCGGATCGATCACCTCCGCGCTGATCCCCACCTCTTCCAGGAGCTTGGCGGCTCCGAGTGAAACCGGAACCATGCTGCTGGTGGCCACGATCGTGATGTCGCGGCCGGCGCGCTTGACCTCCGCGACCCCGAACGGGATCGTGTAGTCGCCCTCCGGCACCGGCCCCTTCACCCGGTACATCATCTTGTCCTCGAAGATCACCACCGGGCTGTCGTCGCGGATGGCGGTCTTCATGAGGCCCTTGGCCTCGTACGGCCCGGAGGGCAGCGCCACCTTGAGGCCGGGGATGTGGCTGACCCACGCGTGCAGCGACTGCGAGTGCTGGGCCGCGGAGCGGCGGGTGGCCCCCAGCGTGGTGCGGAAGACGATCGGCACCTTGATCTTGCCGCCCGACATGTAGTGGGCCTTCGCGGCCTGGTTGACCATCTGATCCATGGTGAGCGTGATGAAGTCGCCGAACATCACGTCCACCACCGGGCGCATGCCGGTCATGGCCGCGCCCACCCCGATGCCCGCGTAGCCCGGCTCGGAGATCGGCGTGTCGATCACGCGCTCGGTGCCGAACTCCTGCACCAGCCCCACCAGGGTCTTGAACGGATGGCCCGCCTCGGCCACGTCCTCCCCGATGAGGAACACGCGCGGGTCGCGGCGCATCTCCTCCGCGATGGCCTCCTTGACCGCCTCGCCGTAGGTCAGCTCTCGCTCGCTCATGCCTCTCTCCTCGCCTGCTCGGTGACGCTCGTCACGGATGGCCCTGCCCCGCCGCGCGGCCGTCGGGGTCGGGCGCCGGGCGGCGCCGCCGAGGGGCTCCGCCGCGGCCCTCGGGGGCCCGCAGGCTGCCTATCCTATCCCAATCATCCGGGCTCGGCATGTGCGAGGCGCCCGCGGGATCCTCGGCTATACTGTGCCGCCGACAATCACTCTGCGGAGGGGATCGCCATGAAGCGCGCCGCACCGATGGTTGCTCTTTCCTTGATCGTCTCCCTCGTCGTGGTGGCCTGCGCCTCGATGTCCATGCCGGGTGGAGGGCGGGACCTAGTGGCGCGCGGCCTCCAGGCTCAGGGCGGTCCCGAGGCCCTCGCGTCGGTCAAGACCATCTCGCAGAAGGCCACCGTGCGGTACTGGGAGCCCGAGCAGTCCGTGGTCGCCGGCGGCGAGATGCGCTTCGCCAACGAGTCCACGCTGGAGATGGTCACCGACGTCAACGCGCGCGCCAGCCGCCTGGACTGGGTGCGCAAGTTCGAGTCCGCGTCGACGCGAACGTTCACCTTCAGCGAGATCGTCACCGCCGAGGCCGGGTACGTGGCGGGGGTGGACGGCAACAGCCGCAACAAGCAGAGCCGGGAGTCGAACCCGCCCGCCCACAGCATGTCGGGGCTGCGGCTGGCCGCGGCCCAGCGCGAGCTGCTGCGCACCTCCCCGCTCCTGCTGCTCGAGATGTCGAGGAACCCCGACCGGGTGACCGGCGCGCCCGCCATCACGGTGGGGGGCGTCCGCCATCCCACCGTCGCGTACCGGGTGAGCGAGCAGCAGGAGCTGCTGGTCGCGTTCGACCCCGCCACCGGGCTGCCCGCGCGGATCCGCACGCTCGACTACGACAACATCTGGGGCGACGTGACCTACGACGCGGTGCTGGGCGACTGGCAGACCGTCCAGGGCGTGAAGGTCGCGCGCTCCGTGAAGCACGAGCTGAACGGGCGCACCGTGGTCGAGACCCACGTGACCGAGACGACCGTCAACGGCCCGGTGGCCGCGGATCGGCTGCAGATTCCCCCCGCGTTCCGCGAGGGGGCGGCGGCGCCGGCCACCCGCAACGTCCCCTACCAGTGGGTGCTGCGGCGACAGTTCATCGGCTTCTACCTCGACTCGGACGCGCCGAGCTTTGACCGGCGCGCGACCGCGAGCCTGCGCCTGCAGGAGCTGGGCCCCGGGATCCAGCACGTGGTGGGCGGCTCGCACAACAGCCTGGTGGTGGAGATGAAGGACTCGCTGGTGGTGTTCGACGCGCCGGTCTCCGACTGGCAGTCGAACTGGACGCTCTCCGCCCTCCGGGCCAAGTACCTCAACAAGCCGGTGAAGTACCTGGTGCTCACGCACCATCACATGGACCACGCGGGCGGGCTGCGCGCCTACGCGGCCTCCGGGGCGACCCTCGTGGTCGGCAAGGGCACCGCCGAGCACTATCGCCGCGTGCTGGCCGCGCCGTACACCCGCAACCCCGATCTCTCGCCGCAGGATCTGAGCCGCACCCCGATCGTGGAGGTCGCGGACAGGTTCTCGATCATCGACAGCCGGCGTGAAGTGCAGGTCTTCGCGCTCGACCCGAACCCGCACGCGCAGGGGCTGGTGATCGGCTACGTGCCCGACGCGCGGCTCGGCTTCGTGACCGACATCTGGAGCCCGGGCGCCGCCCCGCTGCCCGACAAGCTCAACCCGGCGCTGGCCTCGCTGGTGGCGGGCGTGAAGAAGGCCGGCATCCAGCCCGCGAAGTTCGCGGGCGGCCACGGCACCACCGCCGACTACGCCCCCCTCGCCGCGCTGGAATAGGGGGTCAGGTCTTACATTCCGACATTTTTCCCCCATCGCGTGATCTCGTCGCGCGCCACGAAAATGTCGGAATGTAAGACCTGACCCCGGTCAAGGCGTCACGGGGCGGCGGGCGGGCAGCGCGATGGCGCGCAGGCTCGAGAGGTCGATCTCGGGCATGTCCACCGAGAGCGCCTGCAGGACACCGTTGGCCAGCGCGTCGTAGTCGGGGAAGGCGCGGCGCAGCCGCGCGCGCCAGGCGACCAGGCCGCCGTTGGCGTGCAGCTCGAAGGCCGACTCCCGGGCGTCGAGCGCGGAGGAGACGTGATCGGCCGCCAGCTGCAGCAGCGCCGCGCGCTGCAGCGCGGTGTACCCGCCCCCGCCGAACGACTCCTCCAGGCCCGGCCCGATCTCGGGGGAGGTCAGGTCCTTGTCCGAGGGCGCCACCACCAGGGAGGAGCCGGGCACGATCCTCAAGATTTCCGCCATGCGCTGCCGCGCCTTCTGCATGGCGATGCTGCCTGCGGCCACGTGCACGCGCCCGGGCATGCAGTAGCCCTCCATCGAGCGGTCCGGATCGAGCTCCGCGGCGGTCTGGCAGCTCCGCACCGTCTGCACGTCGACCACCAGGTCCATCAGGTACTCGATGGTCGGCTCGTGCTCCTTGAGCCCCATGGCGTGCGCGCATGCCAGGGCCAGGCCCAGCGTGAACTCGGCCTTGGCGAGCCACGCGTAGAGCTGGTGCCAGAAGCACCAGCCCGCGATCGGGTCCGGCGAGGCCTCGGTGAGGAACACGCGCTCCCACGGCACCAGCACGTCCTCGAGCCACATCTGGCCGTCCAGCTCGTCGAAGCGGCTGCTGAGCGGCGCGAGGAAGGGGTTGGGATGGCGCGCGGAGATCTTGCGGCACACGATGGTGACGCCCGGCGCGGCCACCGGCACCACGAAGGTGGCGCGGTGGCCGTCGCGGTCCACGCCGGAATGCGCGCCGACGTAGACGTCCTCCGCGTAGGCCGGAGACGTGTGCATGCCGACCCGGCCGCTCAGCACCAGCCCCGCGTCCGTCTCCCGCACGACGCGCAGCGCGGCGCGCTCGGCGGGGTCGGGGCGGAGGCGGGCCCCGATGGTGGCCGCGCCCGCCGAGAAGGTGAGGAACCGCCCCGTGCGCGCGATCTCGTCGCGGTACGCGGCCGCGGCGGCGGCCTGCGCGGGCGAGACGTCGCGCCGGCGGACCACGTCGTGGATGCCGAGCGCGATCAGGTTGCCGTAGGCCGGCGTGTGCGTGACGTTGCCCGCGGTCTGGAACAGCGTGGCCGCGCAGGCGCGGCCCATCGCGCGCAGGTCGTCCGGCGTCCGGGGCACCGCGAAGGCCCACGGTCGCCGGACGCCGCCCGCGTCGGGCGGGGCCAGCAGCCGCTCCTGCCACGCGGGGTCGTGGTGGCGGTCGTACCAGAGGGCGTACTCGTCCACCATCGCGCGGGTGGCGGGGTGCACGGTGACGTCCTCGATCAGCCCCTCGCCGATCACGAACACGCGGCGCCCGTCGCGGAGCGCCTCGCGGTACTCGCGCCCGGTCCTCATGGCGCGATCAGAGCTTCGGCATCACCTGCTCGGCGAAGCGCCGCATGGTGCGCTCGACCTCGGGACGCGACAGCATCGAGCCCTGGTCGAACCAGCAGATGACCTGGGAGAGCTGGAACTCCTCCACCGCGGCCTGCAGCCGGTCGATCACCTCCGCGACGTCGCCGAACACCGCCTGGTCGCGGAAGAACTTGTCGTAGGGCAGGCTCGCCAGCGTGTCCTCGATGATCTTGAGGCGCGGCAGGTGCTCGGCGTAGGCGTCGGGCAGCGCGGAGAAGATCGTCCGGAGGTTCTCGTAGTACTTGCGCACGCCCGGCCGCATGGCGTCGCGGGCGGCCGCCCCGGTGTCCGCGATGTGCACCGGCAGCATCAGCGCCATCTGCTCGGGCCGCCACGCGTGCCCGGCCTCGGCCATCCGCGCCCGGTAGAGCGCCATGTACTCGCGCAGCTGGGGCAGCGGCGTGGTGGTGGTGCCGGAGTAGATCGGCAGCCCGAGGCCGCCGATGTGGGCGAAGCTCTCGCCCGAGTGCACCGCCACCCGGATGGGCGGATGCGGCTGCTGCACCGGCCGCGGCACCACCGCGACCTCCTCGACCTGGTAGAACGCGCCGTCGTAGGAGAAGCGCTCCCGCGTCCAGGCGAGGCGGATGATGTCGAGTGCCTCGCCGAAGCGCGCGCGGTTCTCCGCCACCGGGATCCGGAAGCCGTGGAACTGGCTCGGGATCGAGCCGCGCCCCACCCCGAACTCGAGCCGCCCGCCCGACAGGACGTCCGCGGTGGCGGCCTGCTCCGCGCAGGCCAGCGGGTGGTGCAGCGGCAGGAGCGTCACCGCGGTGCCGATGCGGATGCGCCGGGTGCGCTCGGCGATGACCGGCACCGCCATCAGCGGGTTCGACAGGAGCGAGAAGGCCCCGCCGAAGTGCAGCTCGGCCAGCCACGCCACGTCGAAGCCCAGCGTGTCGGCCAGGCCGATCAGGTCGATCATCTCCCGGTAGCGCTGGGCGTGGCTCTGCCCGGGCGCCTCCGGGGCCTGGAAGAAGAGCCCGAACTTCACCCGAGGAGCCGGCTACGCCGCGACCTGGGCGGTGGTGGGCCCGTCGCCCATGATCGTGGTGCGCCGCACGTCGCGCGGCTCGTGGTGGGGGAAGGGCCGCGCGCGGTGCATCGTCTGGCGGTTGTCCCACATGACGAGGTCGCCCACCCGCCAGCGGTGCGAGTACACGAACTGCCGCTGGGTCGCGATCTCGTTGAGATCGCGCAGGAACGCGCGCGCCTCCGGCACCGGCCAGCCCACGATGCCGCCCGCGTGGGAGGAGAGGTAGAGCGACTTCCGCTTGTGGACCGGATGGGTGCGGACCAGCACCTGCCGCACCGGCTTGAAGCGCTCGCGCTCCTCGTCGGTGAAGTCGGTGAAGCCCAGCAGCGAGCGCGAGTAGAGCTGCGAGTGCTCGCAGATGAGGCCCTCGCACAGGTCCTTCGTCTCCTGATCGAGGGCGTCGTAGCCCGCGCGCATGTCCGCGAACTCGGTGTCGCCGCCCCGGGACGGGATGACCCGGGCGTGGAGCAGCGAGTACTTGGCCGGGACGACCTTGAACGAGCTGTCCGAGTGCCAGAGCCGGTTGCCCAGCGAGAAGAGCCGGGTGCGGCTGTCGCGCGCGAACACCTGGTTGTTGACGTCGAGGTTCGACACGTCGGCGAAGGTGGTGGGCAGGCGGTACTGCTCCCGCAGCCCGGTGCCGACGGCGTGCTCGATCTCGCCCAGGCTGCGGGTGAACGCGAGCTGCTGCCCGTCGGTGAGCGGCTGGTCGTGGAACACCAGCACCGCGTACCGGTCCATGCCCGCGTGGACCGCGGCCACCTCCTCCGGGGACAGGGGCCGGGTCAGGTCGAGGCCTTCCACCTCGGCCGCCAGGCAGGGGCCCACCTGGCGGAAGCGCACCGCGCCGATGGTCGATGTCGTCATGCCGGGGAGAGTGCGCCGTCGCCCATCGCTCGTCAAGGCCCTGGCCCCGGCGTGCGGGCCGCCGCGCGGCGGGCCGGCCGTCGCACCCGATGCGCGGACGCCCGCTCGACCGGCGGCGGGCCGCTGTGATAAGCCATGGGGCCATGACCCAGGCCCTGACCGGCATCCGCGTCGTGGACGTCACCAACAACCAGGCGGGACCCTCGTGCGGCCAGATGCTGGCCTGGCTGGGGGCGGACGTGATCAAGGTGGAGGAGCCGGGCAAGGGCGACGTGGCGCGCTACTCCCAGCGCGACCGCGAGCATCCCGACGCCGACGCGCTCTTCTTCCTGGCCTTCAACGCCAACAAGCGGAGCCTCACGCTGAACCTCAAGCATCCCGGCGGCCGGGAGGTCTTCCGCACGTTGCTGGGCCGCGCCGACGTGCTGCTGGAGAACTTCGGCCCGGGCGTGATCGAGCGGCTGGGCTTCGGCTGGGAGACGGTGCACGCGCTCAATCCGCGACTCGTCTACGCCTCCATCAAGGGCTTCGGCTCGTGGGGACCCTACCGCGACTTCAAGAGCTACGAGCCGATCGCCCAGGCGATGGGCGGGGCCACGAGCGTGACCGGCTTCCCGGACGGGCCCCCCACCTTCACCTGGCCGTCCATCGGCGATTCGGGCACCGGCATGCACTGCGTGATCGGCATCCTCGCCGCGCTCATGCAGCGGCACGCCGCCGGCCTGGGCCAGCGCGTGGAGGTCTCAATGCAGGACGCGGTGGTGAACCTGATCCGGGTGAGCCTGCGGGACCACCAGCGCTACGGGCGCGTCATGCAGCGGACCGGGAACCAGCTCGGGGCGGGCGTGCCCGGCACCACGTATCGCTGCCGGCCGGGCGGCCCGAACGACTACGTGTTCGTGTTCGCGCAGCAGCAGATGTGGCACGCGCTGCTGGACGCCATCGACCGCAAGGATCTGGTCGGCGACCCACGCTACGAGACGCCGGAGGCGCGCTGGCAGCACCGCGCGGAGGTCGACGCGCTCGTGGAGGCGTGGACCAGCCAGCGCTCCAAGCACGAGGTGATGACGATCCTGGCCGGCGCCGGCGTCCCCTGCGGCGCCTGCCTCGACACCGGCGAGGTGCTCGCCGACCACCACCTGCGCGCCCGCGACATGATCGTGGAGGTCGACCACCCGACCCGGGGCCGCTTCCTCACCGTCGGCAACCCCATCAAGCTCTCCGCCTCGCCGACCCGGATCACGCCCTCGCCCCTGCTGGGCGAGCACCGCGCGGAGATCCTGACCGAGCTGGGCTACTCCGAAGACCAGATCCGCCAGCTGGAGAAGGACGGCGCCGTCTAGGCGGGGTCAGGTCTTACATTCCGACATTTTTTACGCGTGTGGCGAAGCGACGCCACGAAAATGTCGGAATGTAAGACCTGACCCCTTCAGGCGTAGACGTCTTCGGTGACCTGCTCGGGCTTGGGGAAGGGCGCGTCGAGCGCGTACTGCACGCCCTTCTCGATCTCGGTCTTCACGTCGGCCTGGATCCGGTCGAACACCGTCTGGTCGGCCAGCCCCTGCTTGATGAGCCGCGCGGCCAGCGTCTGCAGTGGATCCCGGTTGGTCATCCACTCCCGCTCCTCGTCGCGGGTGCGGTACTCGCGGTTCACGTCGCCCACGTGGTGGCCGTAGTAGCGGTAGGTCTTGCACTCGAGGAACGCGGGGCCCTCGCCGCGGCGGGCGCGCTCGACCAGGCGCTTCATGGTCGCGTACACCGCCTGCACGTCCTGGCCGTCCACGCTCTCGGCGTGCACGCCGAGGGCGCGCGGGCGCGCGAGGATGTCGCCCGCCACCGTCTCGCTGCCCGGGGTGTACTCGCCGTAGAGGTTGTTCTCGCACACGTAGATGACGGGCAGCTTCCAGAGCGAGGCCATGTTCATCGACTCGTAGAGCAGCCCCTGCCCGAGCGCGCCGTCGCCGAAGAAGCACACCGCGACCTGCCCGGTGCCGCGCATCTTGGCCGACAGCGCGGCGCCGGTGGCGATGCCCGCCGAGCCGCCCACGATGGCGTTGGCGCCCAGATTGCCGGTCTCCGGGTCCGCGATGTGCATCGAGCCGCCCTTGCCGCGGCAGTAGCCCGGCTCCTTGCCGAGCAGCTCGGCGAACATGCGGTGCACCGCCGCGCCCTTGGCGAGGCAGTGGCCGTGGCCGCGGTGGGTGCTGGTGATCCAGTCGTCGCGCTTGAGGGCCTCGCACACGCCGACCGCCACCGCCTCCTCGCCCACGTAGAGGTGAGCCAGGCCGGGCATCTTCGCGCTCTTGTAGAGCTCGTTGACGTGCTCCTCGAAGGCGCGGATCTTCGCCATCTGCCGGTACATGTGCAGGTGCTGCTCCAGCTCCAGCCGCGGCTCGCTCATCTGGATGCTCACCGGACATTCCTCCCGGGCCCGTCCAGCCTCGATCGCCTCGCTGCGTGGCCCGGCCCGATGCTGCCGCGAGCGGGGACCGGAGTCAAGCCGGCGATCACCCTCAGAACAAGTGTTACCGAAACGGAAGGGGTTGCCTCAAAACCGGTGTTACCGAACCACGCACCGGAAAGGGGGCCCTGTGACCGAGCCAGCGCGCCGGGAATACGCGGCGGTGATGCGCCGCCGCTAT
>DASRHC010000067.1:0-14218 GCA_035650715.1 Candidatus Methylomirabilota bacterium
ATCACGAGCGGCCCCATCAGGGCTACCGAGTCCGCGGCCGCACCCCCGCCGCGCTCTTCTGGGGCGCCGCGCGGGGATGACCTCATACCGCACTCTGGGATGGCCACGGTGTCTACACCATTCCGGGTCTGGACACGCTAGTAGTCGCCGCGCAGCCCGGAGTTGCGCGCCGCCGTGATGTCGATGCGGGACATCTGCTCGATCACGTACTCGCGCACGGTACGCGGGGGCGGGAGATCGCGCACCAGGCGCCCGTTCGTGAGGAGCGGCTTCAGCAGCGGCTCGGCCGCACGACCGTCGGGCCCCACCGGCGCCGGCGCCGAGGCGGGCAGGACCGTGTTCTGGATGGCGCCCGGGAAGCGCCACACCTGCTTGGCCCCCGAGCGCTTGCCGCGCTTGGCCATCGGCACGCCCTCGATCTCCATGATGTCGAGGGCGAACGAGAGCACCGGCGCGTTCGCGATGGAGGTGCCGACCCCGTAGCCGTCGACCAGCGAGTTCAGCTTCAGGATCTCGTACTCGTCGATGCCGCCCGAGGCCAGGATCTTCACGTGCTCGTAGCCGCGCAGGTCGAGCTCCCAGCGGACCTCCTCCAGGATCCGGAAGAAGTCGCCGCGGCGAGAGGAGGGCGTGTCGAGGCGCACCGCGTAGAGATCACGACCGAGCGCCTCCGCCACCCGGATCGCCTCGAACTTCTCGTCCTGCAGCGTGTCGATCAGGGCCACCCGGCGCACCTTGGGATCGACCACCTCGTGGAAGGCCCGGAGCGCCTCGACCGTGTCGCCGAAGAGCAGCACCAGCGCGTGGGGAATGGTGCCCATCGGATCCGCGTCGATGAGCTCGGCGGACTTCGTCACCGCCACCCCGTCGCAGCCGCCCACGAACGCGTTGCGCTCGATCATCGGCGCGAGGGCCGGGTGCATGCGGCGCGCCCCGAAGGAGATCACCTGGCGCGCGCCCGCCGCGCGCTTGCAGCGGGCCGCCTTCGTCGCGATGCCGGAGGCCTGGCAGAGGAAGCCCAGGAGCGCCGTCTCGTACTTGGCCCACTCGGGGTAGACACCCTCGATGAGCAGCACGGTGTCTTCGGGCCCGAACAGCGTGCCCTCGTCCATGGCCCAGACGTTCACCGGCAGGCCTTCGAGCAATGCGGCCGCCTCCTCGATGCCGGCCAGGACGCCGAAGGTCCAGTCGGGCTGGGGGAAGCTCTTGAGCCGGATCTCGGCCTTGACGCGCTTGTTGAGACCGCGGGCGTGCAGGATCTCGACGGTGCGATCGAAGTAGACGTCCGAGACCTCGCCGGCTTTGATCTCGGAATCCGAGGCCGTGTGGAAGGCGCGCTTGGGGCTCTTCATATCGGTGCCGACACCTCCCGGCCCTGAAATAAGTGCACGGATTGTCCCAGAAACCCCAGGGGAAGTCAATGAATGGAGCGGCTGCCGCGTCGGACAAACCCTTGCCCGGCAAGGCAATTCGCCGCCAGGTGGCTAGAGGCGAAGGCTCTTGAGGTACTCGCGGAAGGCGTCCGCGAGATCGGGCCGGGCCAGCGCGAACTCGACGGTGGCCTTGAGGAACCCGAGCTTCTCCCCGGTGTCGTGCCGCTTGCCTTCGAACTCGACCGCGTAGATCGGGCGGCGGCCCCGCAGCACGCGCAGGCCGTTGGTGAGCTGGATCTCCCCGCGGGAGTCCGGCGGGGTGTCCTGGAGGATCGGGAACAGGTCCGGCGTCAGCACGTACCGTCCGATGATCGCCAGGTCCGAGGGCGCGTCGCGCGGGTCCGGCTTCTCCACCAGGTCCTGGACCTCGTAGACGTTGGCCCCGAGACCGCGCGCCGCGATGACGCCGTAGCGTCCGATCTCCTCGCGCGGCATCCGCATCACCGCGAGCACGGGGCCCCCGTGGCGCTCGAAGACGTCGAGGAGCTGCCGCATGCAGGGCACCCTCGACACGATGATGTCGTCGCCCAGGAACACCCCGAAGGGCTCCTCCCCCACCATCGAGCGCGCGCAGAGGATCGCGTGACCGAGCCCGAGCGGCTCCTTCTGGCGCACGTAGGACACGTTCGCCAGCTCGCAGATGCTCTTGATCAGGGTCAGCTCCTCGATCTTGCCCCGATCCTGGAGGTAGTACTCGAGCTCGAAGGCCGCGTCGAAGTGGTCCTCGATCGCGCGCTTGTTCCGGCCCGTGACCAGCACGATCTCCTCCAGGCCGGAGGCCACCGCCTCCTCCACCACATACTGGATGGTGGGCTTGTCCACCAGCGGCAGCATCTCCTTCGGCTGGGCCTTGGTCGCGGGCAGGAAGCGGGTGCCGAGACCGGCGGCGGGGAACACGGCCTTGCGGACCTTCATCGAGATGGACAATACACGACGGACCCCGGAAAGAAAACCGGGCGGGCCCGTCGGGGGACCGCGAGGGGCTCGCTCCCCGCGCGATCAGAAGGATCGGCGGATGCCGATCTGCGCGTCGAAGGTCCGGCTGAGGGACATCGGCACCGGGACCGCGGTCTCGAAGCCGCCGATGGTGAGCGGCCACGTGTGATAGGTCCAGCCGAGCTGGACCCGCACCACCCCGCCCTCCGCGACCACCTTCACGCTCGACGCGTCCAGCAGCACCCCCTGGCGCCGCGCGCCCGCGAGCACGGTGCTGCGCAGGTCGGCCAGGAAGTCGGAGGAGAACAGCTCGTTCGGATTGCGCTGTCGCTGGCGGTCGGCCGCGTCGCGGAACGCATCCTCGGTGACGCTGTTGGTGGTGAAGTACGAGGAGATCGCCTGCATGCCGTTGTAGCCGACCCAGATGAACGCCGCGACCCAGAAGGACGCGACCAGGATCGAGCGCACCCGCATACATGGAGTGTAGACGCTTCCCCGTCGCGGCAGCAACTTCCGTTGTGCTACGCTCGAAATCGGTGCGTTCCCTCGCCGCCTCCTGGCGCCTGCTCCTCGCCGGAAGCCTGGCCGGCCTGGCCGTGGTGGTGCTGGCCGTGGTGAATCCCTTCCGCTTCTTCGAGGTGGCGGAGCTCAAGGCGCTCGACGCGCAGTTCTCCCTGCGAGGACCGCGGCCGCCCGCCTCCCCCATCGTGGTCGTCACGATCGACGAGGACGACTTCGACAGCCTGAACCTGTCCTGGCCCTGGCCGCGGGCCCTGCACGCCAAGTTCCTCGACATCGTCGGGCGCGGGCAGCCGGCCGCGATCGGGATGGACATCCTGTTCACCGAGCCGTCGCTGCACGGGGCGGACGACGATCGGGCGCTCGGGGCCGCCGTCGACCGGGTGCGGGACCGTCTGGTGCTCGCGGCCGCCCTCACCACGGTGGGCGACGCCACCTTCGTGAAGCAGGCCCTCAATCCGCCCATCCCTGCGATCCGGGGCCGGGCGAGCTTCGGCTCCGCGGACTACGATTCGGACGCCGACGCGTTCGTGCGGCGGGCCACCCTCCGCCGCGACTTCCAGGACCGCGAGTGGCCGGGCTTCGACCTCCTCATCTACCGGCTGGCCCACAAGGCGGGGCTCGCGGTCGGCCCCGCGCCGACCGCTCGCGAGCTGATCGTGAACTACCGCGGCGGCCCCGGCTCGTTCCCGATGGTCGCGTATCACCGCGTGGTCACCGGGGAGGTGCCACCCGAGGTGTTCGCGGGCAAGATCGTGCTGGTCGGCGCCACCACGCCGACCCTGCACGACATCTTCCCGACCCCGTTCGCCTCGCAGTCCGGCATGGCCGGGGTCGAGATCCACGCCCACACGCTGGAGACCATGCTGCAGGGCATCCCGGTGCGCCGCGCGCCCGCGCTGGTGGTGCCGGTGATGGCGGTGCTGGCGGGCGCGGCGGCGGTCTGGATCGCCACCGTCTTCCGTCCCCTCCCCGCCTTCGGGCTGGTGGCGGTCGCGGTGCTGGCATACCTTGCGAGCACCCACGCCGCGTTCGCGTGGGCGCGCTACTGGGTGGGCGTGGTGCCGGTCCCGCTCGCGCTCCTCGTGACCTACGCGGGCACGGTGGCCAAGAACTTCACCCAGGAGCAGCGCGAGAAGCGGCGGCTGTCCCGGTTCTTCTCTCCGGACGTGGTGGCCGAGATCGTGCGGCACAAGGACGACAGCGCCCTGGCCGCCAGCCGGCGGCGCATGACCGTGCTGTTCTCCGACATCCGGGGCTTCACCTCGATGTCCGAGAAGATGCAGCCGGAAGAGGTCGTCACCTTCCTGCGCGAGTACCTCACCGTGATGACCGAGGCGGTGTTCAAGCACGGCGGGACCGTCGACAAGTACATCGGCGACGCGATCATGGCCCTCTACAACGTGCCGCTGGAGGCGCCGGACCACGCGCTGCGCGCGGTGCGCACCGCGCTCGAGTTCCAGGAGCGGGTGCGCCCGCTCGCCGAGCGGTTCGCGGCCCGGCACGGCGGGCACCTCGCCTGCGGGGTCGGCATCCACACCGGGGACGCGGTCGTCGGAACCATCGGATCCGAGCAGCGCCTCGAGTACACCGCGATCGGCGACACCATCAACCTGGGCTCGCGGCTCGAGGGCCTCACCAAGGAATTCAGCGTGCCCATCATCATCAGCGAGGCGACCTACGCCGAGGTCCGCGAGCACGTCGGCACCCGCGACCTGGGCGAGGTGACCGTGAAGGGCAAGGTCATCCCGGTGAAGATCTACGCGGTGCTGGGTGAGCGCGCGCCGGCGTCGGCGGAAACGGAGGCGGCGCCGGCCGGCTTCAACTCCCGTCGCGCGCCCCGGCGTCGGCAGGCGGGGCGGGTGTCGATCTCCGACGGAGAGCTCACCGTGAGCGCGGAGGCCACCGACCTCTCGCGCACCGGCGTCGCGGTCCACTCGGTACCGCGGAGGCTCGAGCCCGGAGAGGTCGTGTCACTGCAGCTCGACCTCGCCCCCGGCACCGACCCCATTGTCATCGACCGCGCCGAGGTCGTGTGGTCCCGCAAGGACACCGCCGGCCTTCGCTTCGTGGACGTCTCGCCCACCGCCCGCACCGCCCTCGACCACCTCACCCCCAGCTAACCCGCCCGAAGGCAGCAACCAGCAGCAGCACGCTGCCGGCAACCCTTTAGTTTAGTTAGCTGACCGTCGACTTGAAGCGGGGCGGGGGCGGGAGGGGGGCTGCCTCCCGGGAACCGTGTCTTCTGCGGGAAGGCGAAGCGCAACCGCGTCCATCTCGTGGCTCGATTGAGACGGCGCAACGGGAAAGCGGCTGCGTGTTCCCGGGAGGCAGCCCCCCTCCCGCCCCCGCCCCGCTCCGAAGCCGACGTCAGCCCCCCGCCGCGGACAGCTGGATGCTGATCGCCTGCTCCAAATACTCCAGGTCGAACGGCTTCGGGACGTAGTCGGCCGCGCCCGCCTGCAGCAGCCGCGAGGTGGTCTCCACGTCCTCGTTGACCGTCACCATGATCACCGGCAACGCGGGCCAGCGCCGGCTGAGCTCGTTCAGCGTGCCGATCCCGTCCAGCTCGGGCATGTGCATGTCGAGCAGGACCACGTCGGGGCAGAACGTCTCGAGCGTCGCGAGCCCCGTGCGTCCGTTCTCGGCGACCCGGACCTCGAAGCCCTTGCCGGTGAGGAAATGCTCCATCAGCTGGCGGACTTCGGGCTCGTCGTCGATCACGAGGATCTTCTTCGGAGGCATGGTCGATAGTACCCTTCGCCTGCTTTTTCGGTCAATTTCGGGGCCGGCGGACGGCGGGCGGTCTCCCGGTCGGCGCGTCTGGATCCCCGCGGATCTGGATCACCTCGTTGGGGACGCCGAGCTGCGCCATCTCGCGGCTTGCCGCCTCCGCCTCGGCCCGGGAAGCGAAGTTCCCGTGGCGCAGGCTCACCTGCCCGGCCCGCGCGGAGTCCGTGACCACGCGCGCGTCGTAGCCGGCGGCTCGCAGCTTCTCGGCCACCTGGACCGCGGTGCGAAGGGGCGTGGGCGCGCCGACCCGGACGGTGACGCCGTTGCGGCCGACCAGCAGCACGCCCGAGCCATACCCGTCCTTCTGCAGACGCTCGACCACCACCTGTGCCTCCTCCGCATCCTTGAGCGAGGCGATCACCACCGAGAACAGCTTGGCGGGCACCTGCTGGCGAAACCGCACCGTGGAGAAGCCGGCCTGGTTCAGCCTCGTCTCCACGCGCTCGGCGTCCTCCGGCACCGCGAACGTGCCGAGGGCGAGCGCGTAGCGGACCGGCGGGGCGGTCGGCGCCCCCGCCGAGGACGCGCTCGGCGCCGCGGGCTCGCGCGGCGGCTCCGAGACGGCCTCGCGCGGCTCCTCGATACGCTCGGGCGAAGCGGGCGGGGTGGAGGTAGTCGCCGGGGGCGCGGGCGCCGCGGCGACGGGCGGTGTGCTCGGAGCCGGCGGCGGCGCGGCGGGTGGAGCCGGCGTCGCGGGCGCGGAGGGCGAGGCGTCGGCGGTCCCGGCCGGGGCGGAGGCAGTCACCGGCGTGTGGGCGGCCGGCGATGTCGGAGAGCCGGTCGGTGTGGGAGGCGTACCCGGAGAGGCCGGCTCGTCGGGCGGGCGCGAGGCGGCCCATAGCTGCAGCAGGCGATGAATGCCCCCGCTCGGCCCCGGCGAGAGGAAGTGGTCGCCCCAGCGCAGCAGGGCCACCAGCAGCAGCGCCAGTGACACCAGCAGCAGCAGACCGGGCCAGACGTGACGGTATCTCACCGGTTTCCTTGACAGTGTGGGGCCGCGGTCGCTATCATCCAATGGCCGTCACGGCGCTTCCGCAACGGGCCGCCGAGGGGGCTCCCTGCTAGAGTGTAGACATGAGCCGCCGCCTGGTGCTGGTCGCCGTGGTCGCCGTGCTGCTGGTCGCCGCGGCGGGCGGCGGTTACCTCGTGCGCGGTCACCTGGGTGGGAGCAGCCCGACTCCGTCGAGCCCGCAGGCCGCGGCTGGCATCGCGCTGGCCGAGAACCTCCAGATGGGCTTCGTCGACGTGGCTCAGCACGTGCGGCCCGCCGTCGTTCACCTGGGGACCATCCAGCGGGCCAAGTCCCGGCGCGGGCCCAACCTGCCCCAGGGCAACGACGACCCGTTCTTCCGCGATTTCTTCAATCAGTTCTTCGGCTCCGAGGGCCCGGATTCGCGCTCCGAGTTCCGCCGGCCCGGTCTCGGGTCCGGGGTCATCATCGACAAGCGCGGCCTGGTCCTCACCAACTTCCACGTCGTCAAGGGCGCCGACGAGATCCTGATCCGCCTCTCCGACAAACGAGAATACCGCGGACAGATCCTGGGAACCGACCCGAAAACAGACCTCGCGCTGGTCAAGTTCCAGCCGGACCACGACCTCACGGTGGCGAGCCTGGGCAACTCCGACGCGCTGCGGGTCGGTGAGTGGGCCATCGCCATCGGCAACCCCTTCGGGCTCGACCAGACCGTGACGGTGGGGGTGATCAGCGCCACCGGGCGCTCCGACGTGGGCATCGCCACCTACGAGAACTTCATCCAGACCGACGCCTCCATCAACCCGGGCAACTCGGGCGGCCCGCTCGTGAACCTCAAGGGCCAGGTGATCGGGGTCAACACCGCCATTGTCGCCGCCGGCCAGGGCATCGGGTTCGCGATCCCGATCAACATGGTCAAGCGCGTCGTGGACCAATTGGTGGACAAGGGCAAGGTGGTGCGCGGCTGGCTGGGGGTGGCGCTGCAGCCGCTGTCCACCGACCTGGCTCAGAGCCTCGGGCTCGAGGGCACCAACGGCGCGGTGGTCGGCTCGACGATCGCGGGCAGCCCCGCGGCCCAGGCCGGGCTCGAGCAGGGGGACGTGATCGTGGCTTTCGACAAGACGCCGGTGGAAGACTACCGGCACGTGCAGCGGCTGGTCGCCGAGACCCGGGTCGGCAAGAGCGTCACGCTCCAGATCGTCCGCAAGAAGCAGAAGATGGACGTGACGGTCATGATCGCGGAGACCCCGGAGGACATCGGGCGGCGCGGGCCGGCCGGGCCCCCCGCCCGGAACAACTGATCCGCGGCGGCCCGCCGGGCCCGCCTAGGCCACGAAGGGCGGGATGGGGGGTACGTCGACCTGCCGCGCCTTCACGTCGCGCACGCCGTCCACCGTGCGGGCCACGTCCATGGCCTCGTCCATCGCGGCGGTACCCTCCAGGGTCACCACTCCGCTCTTGGCCTCCACCGTGATGCGGTACTTGCGCGTCTCGGGGTGGGTGGCGAGCGCGACCTGCACCCGGGAGGCGAGGGAGCGGTCGGCGACGAGCTGGCCGCTCTCCGGCGTGGTGGCGAGCTCGGGCTGGCCGAGCACTCCCGCGAGCAGGCTCACCGCGGCGCCGACGCTCAGCTTCTCGGTGTTGATCACCAGATCGTAGAGCGACGGGTCGGTGATGCTCACCTCGTATAGGTAGCGCATGCGGCCAGATTTCTCGGCGTCGTCGCGGCGCACCAGCTCGTTCACGGTACGCGGATTGGTCTGCTCGCCCATCGGACCCGCGAGCTTCTTGGCGAGCCGCTTCACCCGCACGTCGAAAGGGGCCATGATCCGCACCCGCAAGACATGGGGGATGCCGCGCAGCAGCCACTGCCCGCCGCGACCCATCAGCACCACGTTGTCCTGCTCCGCGAAGTCGTAGAGGGCGGTCTGGATGACCGTGATGTAGCGCCGCGTCTCCGCGTCGAACCGCTCGAACAGCGAGGGCTTCGACTCATCGAGGTGCGAGAGCTTCTCCTCGAGCAGCCCGTACCGCGTCGCCGCGTTGGAGATGAGCTCGTGATCCACGTAGCGGTAGCCGAGGCGATCGGCCAGCTGCTGGCCGATCTCCGGGCCGCCCGCGCCGATCTCGTGGGAGATGGTGACGATGGCCATGGCATGTCACTCCTTCCGGTACTTCGCCTTGAGCGCGGCGGGGGCGATGGCGATGCGCTTGCCGGCCACGTCGTCCAGCACGTACACCTCGTCGGCCAGGGTGCCGCTCGCGAACACCTCGAAGACCTCGAGGGCCTCCTCGAGGGTGCTGCCGGCCGGGCGGCCCTCCATCAGGCGCTCCACCTCCTCACGCTTGAGGCGCACGATCAGCTCCGGGCCGGGGCAACTCGGCGGGACCGCGGGCGATGCCGAAGGACCTGTAGCATGCGCGTGCCCTCCTCGCGCGGGGGATGGACTGGCTACTCAAGTATCAGGAAACCCGTGACAAGACAAGGGGCCGCCGCGCACCGCGCAACCCCTGGCCCTATCCGGCCCCGGAATGGCAGGATAGGGCGATGTCGCGCGCCTGGCCCTGGATGGCGGCGATGGCCCCCGCGCTGGCTCTCCTGGCCGGCTGCTCGACCGCCACGCCTCGCGCCTCGGTCCCCGCGCCCGCCGAAGGCTACGAGGAGGTCGGAATCGCCTCCTGGTACGGCGCCCAGCACCACGGCAAGCGCACCGCCAGCGGCGAGATCTTCGACATGAACCGGCTCACCGCGGCGCACCGCTCACTCCCGTTCGGCACGCGCCTGCTGGTCACCAACCGCGACAACAACCGCACGACCGAGGTGCGGGTCAACGACCGCGGCCCCTTCGTGAAGGGGCGCATCCTGGACGTCTCCTACGCCGCCGCCCGCCAGCTGGGGGCCCTGGGCTCCGGCACCTTCGCGGTCCGCCTCCGCGTCATCGCCCTCCCCACCACCCCGGCCTCCACCACCCCCGACACCCCGGATCTCGAGCGCGGCGCCTCTGCCTACCGCCGCGACGGCGGGCTGATGATGCGGTGAACCTCGATCGCCTCCGTGATGTTCTTCAGCCGTTCCGCTCCCACCCGCTCCACCCGGTAACGCCCGCCCAGGCGACGCACCGTCTCGGGACCGGCGAGGATCTCCCCGTCCCGCGCCGCGCTCGCGAGCCGGGCCGCCAGCGTGGTGACGATGCCGCTGGCCGTGAAGGTCCAGCGGGTGCCGCGCCGGCCCTCGAAGCGCGTGGAGCCGACCAGCGCGGGACCGGAGTTGATCCCCACGTGGATCGCCAGCGGGTGATCGCGCTCCCGCTGGTTGAGGGCCTCGGTCAGGGCCAGCAGCATCAGGGCCGCGTTCACGGTCCGCGCGGCGTGGGCCACCGGGTCGCCGTCCTGGAAGATGGCCATGAAGCCGTCGCCCGAGGTCTCGTTGATGTCACCGCCCGCGTCGGTGATGCGGTCGAGAAAGCTGCCGAAGTACCGCTCGACCAGCGCGTTCAGATCGGCGGGCGCCACCCTCTCGGCCAGGCGGCTGTAGCCGCTGATGTCGACGAACAGCACGGTGACGTCGCGCTCCTGCTTGTCGAGATCCGGCGCGGATGGATTGGCGAGCACGAGGCGGCGCACCGCCTCCGGCACGAACTTGGCGAAGTGATCGCGCACCCGCGTGAGCTCGCCCAGGCGCTCGTCGAGCGCCCGCTTCCGGAGCAGCGCGCTCTGGATGCGGGCCACCAGCTCCCGCTCGTCCACCGGCTTGGTGAGCACGTCGTCCGCCCCGTGCTCGAGCAGCTTGATCCGGTCGTCGATGCCCGCGAGCGCGGTCATGACGATGATCGGGATCAGCCGGGTCGTGGGCCGCTCCCGGAGGGTCCGGCACACCGCGAAGCCGTCCAGGGTGGGCATCAGCACGTCGAGGAGGATCAGGTCCGGGGGATCGTTCAGGGCCTTCTCGAGTGCTTCGCCTCCGTCCCCCGCGCTGGCGGTCCGGTAGCCGAGCCGATGGAGGACGTGCTCGAGATATTGGACGATGTCCGGCTCGTCGTCGACGACGAGGACCTTGAGCAGTTGCGTCATCGGCGGGGGAGTGTAGCAGACATACGTCGGGGCCGGGCCGCCTCACCCTGAGACGGCACCGGCCCCGATGGCCCGACGCGGAGGGGCCCGCTAGGAGCGGGCGGGCGGCACGCGGAACGGGGTGTGGCAGGTCCCGCACGCGTTACGGCCGAAGTCCTTCACGATGTCCTGGGTCGCCTGCTCGTTCTTCGCCTTGGCGGCGTCCCGCAGCTTCACGGCCTGGGTCTCGAGGTTCTTGGCCGCGGCCTGGAACTCCGGCCACTTCTGCCAGATCTCGGGCTTCGCCTTGGACTTGTCGGAGGTCGAGCCCTCCGGGAAGTAGGACGGGATGTGCGGGGCGTAGAGCGCCAGGGTCTCGGCGTTGACCGCGATGCCCTCGATGTTGCCCGCCTTCGCCTTGGCCTGAATGTCGGCCCAGTTGGCGCCCACCGACTTCATCAGCCGCTGCCGGTCGGCGACCGGATCACCGCTCCCCATCTTGGACATCGACTTGCTCGCGCATCCGGCCAACAGGCCGAGCGACAGGCCGCCGATGACGATCACGCTGGCGCTGAGGGTAAGTCGAGCGTTCATCGTCCCTCCTGTGGCGGACCGGGCCGCATCGTGCGGCTTCCGGTCCGGCTGGTGATGAGTGGCGCTGCTAGTCAATCTTGTTCTTGACGGCCGGGATCGACTTCAGGTACTTCGCGATCGCCAGACGATCGGCCTTCGTCAAGTCCTTGTAGCCCGCCGACGAGCCCTGGATCACCTCCATCATCAGCCCGCCCGCCACGTCCCCGTCCGGGCGATTCCCGGTCTCGAGATAGTCCGCGATCTGCTCCTCGGTCCAGTTGCCGATGCCGGTGTCGCGGTCCGGCGTGATGTTCGGCACCGCCGAGCCTTCGGGCCCCTTGCCCTTGGGCGCGCCGGCCAGGAAGCGGCTGTTGTCGGTCGCCATGGTCATGGTGCGCGGCGTGTGGCACTCGCCGCAGTGGCTCACCGCGCGCGTCAGGTATTCCCCTCGCGCCAGCCCGGCGGTGGGCGCCGACGGGGGCGGGTTCTCGCGCGGGGCGAACGTCGCGAGCCACGCGGGCAGGAACACGCTCTCGAACATGGGCACCGTGATCTTCTTGGGCGGCGTCGGCTTGCTGGACGGCGGCACCGACCGCAGGTAGGCCACCACGTCCTTCAGGTCCTGCTCCGCCATGCCGTTGAAGACGGTGTACGGATGCACCGGGATGAGCCGCTCACCGTTCGGCCGGCGACCGGATCGGATCGCGGTGATGATCTGCTCGTCGGTCCACTTTCCAATGCCGTTCGTCGGATCCGGGGTGATGTTGGAGGAGTACACGGTGCCGAACGGGCCGTCGTACTTTCGTCCCCCCGCGTTGAGGACCCCCTTGGGCTCGGTATGGCACCCACAGCCGGCCGCGGCGCCGAAGATGTACTTGCCGCGCGCGATCTGCTCCCGGCTCTGGGCCACCGCGGGAGAGGCCGCGGCCAGCGTCAGGAACAGCACCGCCGCCAACTGCGCGAGGCGAAAGACATACATCTGGCGTCGTCGCATCAAACTCTCCGCGCGTGGAATGGGTTCCCGCGGGGCGAAAATACCACGGCCCGGGGCCCGGGCCCCGGTCAGGAGGCCCCGAAGGGCCGCCGGCGCGGCTCCTGCACGCGACCGAGCAGGACCGCGGTGGACGCCAGGGCCCCCAGGCCCGCGGCCAGGAACACCGCGGCGAAGCCCAGGACATCGGCCATCAGTCCCGCGAGCAGAGGCGCGCCGAACGCCACCGGGGTCGTCAGCGTGGTGCCGAGCCCCACATAGGTGGGACGCGCCCCTGGGCCGGGTGCGAACTCCAGCAGCACGTTCAGGCCAGAGACGTTCACCGCCGCGAGCTGGATGCCCTGCAGCAGGAAGACGAGCGCGAAGACCTCGAGCGAGGAAAGGGACAGCGCGAGCACGTTGGCCCCGACCAGGGCCCCCATCCCGATGGCGAGCGACGCGACGTGTCCGGATCGATCGGCGAGCGCGCCGAGCGCCAGGTTGCCGCCCATCTGCCCGACCAGCAGCGCGGTGGTGAACAGGCCGACCGACCAGTCGGGCGCATCGAAGCGCCGCAGCGCGTAGACCGCGTAGAACGCGGAGCCCATCGTGCCCACGAAGGCCAGGCCGCGCGCCAGGAGATACCAGGCGAGGTTGCGGTCCTCGCGCAGCACGCGGCCGGCGCGCCGCAGGTACGTGCGGAGCGGCGCGGCGGCCTGCACCGCCGGGGCGCGCGGCTCCCGCACCCGGGCCAGGGCGACGTAGGACAGCGCCATGAAGAGCGCGGAGAGGACGAAACAGACACCGTAGCCGCGGGGCGGCGGCACGCGCGCCAGCACCCACGCGGTGGTCACGCTGCCCACGACCCCGCCCAGGCCGCCCAGCAGGCTCGACACCGCGAAGAAGCGACCGCGGAGCCGCGTCGGCACCGCGCGGCCCACGATGTCCATCCACGCGGGCATCAGCAGGCCACCCGCGCTGGTGATGACGAGCAGCATCGCGAGGGTGAGGAGCAGGGCCAGCGCGGGGGCGGCGGGCGCCACGAAGAACGCCACCGCCGCCAGCAGCAGGAACGGCAACCGCTCCCAGATCGTGTAGCGGAGGACGAACGGCAGCTTGCGGGGCAGCGACTCCGTGTGGCCCGCCGCGAACAGCGAGGGCAGGTTCCAGCCGAGCGTCATGAGGGCCGGGATGGCCCCGATGAGCACGTTGGAGGCGCCCAGATGCGCGGCGAAGGCGGGGAGGATCGTGCTCTGCGAGGAGAAGGACAGCCCGATCAGGAACAGCCCGAAGTCGATGCCGAGGGCGACGGTGTTGTGGCGGACGTCGCGGGAGGTTTCCGCGTCGGTATCGTCTGGATCAGGAGAGCGCGAAAGTCCGGCGCGGGCCACCGCCGCCGAGGATACCCGCGCGGGCGGGGCGGGACAAGCGGCGCGCGGCGCGCCTGCTTGTCCCGGTCCGCCGGATCAGGACATCAGCAGGTTGCGGCGATCGGCCAGCATCACGTCGTTCAGCGACGAGACGCCGCGCCGAGCCCCCGGGGGTACGATGCGCGACGGTTCCGCCGATCCGTCGGGCCGGGCGAGCGCCTCGGCGTGGCGGTAGGCCTTGAGCTTGTACTGCAGGCACCGGAGGCTGATACCGAGGAGGCGCGCCGCCTGCGTGCGGTTGCCCCCCACCGTCTCCAGCGTCTGGAGGATGTACCGCTGCTCGAGGTCGCGGAGCGTGAGGCCGGGCGGCAGACCCGGCTTGCCGCTCTCGGCCGGGCGCCTGCTAGGCACTTCCCCGAGCGGCAGCACATCGATGTCGATCGTGTCCTGCTCGCTCAGCACGACCGCCTGCTCGATGCAGTTCTCCAGCTGCCGCACGTTGCCCGGCCACTCCGCCCCCAGCAACAGCTCCAGCGCCCGCGGCGTCAGCCGCGGCACCCGCTTGTGGTGCGCCGCCGAAAACTTCCGCAGAAAATGCTCC